>JAURNY010000004.1 GCA_030829955.1 Gammaproteobacteria bacterium
CGCTTAACACGTTTAGCAACTTCCACTTTGCGTTGGTTACCATGTTCGTCAGTAACCCATTTGTGTGATGCTGGCGCTGCGTCTCTACCAATGTTGTACACTGCACGCTCAACCATCGCTAACTTAACATTCTGCTTACTCGTAAGTCTGCTGTCATCACTTAGCTTTTCATGACTACGCGATGTAACCAAGCGAGGAAGCAAAACGATATCTGCACTTAACTCCCCACCCACTTCAAAGCTAATATATCTATCAAACCAAACGCGAAGGCTACTATCATAGTGCAAAATTTCTTGCAGTATTTCTAGTGCATCCTCACAAAGGCTTTCACTCTTGTCGTAGAAATTCTTAGCAGTCGATTGCTTGCCTTTGCTGCTGCAACCTTCTGCGCGATTGTAGTTAAAGATAGCTTGTTTCAACTTTTCTTCATATCGCTTCAAGTCGCTTGGTTTGTCTTTAAGCCCACTACGTAGCTCAAGCTGTTCTTTCCACTCACACTCTAGTTGTTCGTATTCTTCTTCGCTTAACCAAGTTTGAAGCTGACGGTTTTGTACGTTTTCTCCACGCTTAAGCTTGTCAGCTATCCCTTCTAATTTAGCAAGGCGCTTGGTTTCTTCAGCCGTCAGTTTGCGACGTGGATTCGAATTTTCAATTTGCTCTTGCAGCACTTTACGGAAGTTACTGATTGTTTCCTTTTTCTTCTCGTACAATTCACTCAAGGTATAATTCTAGCTCTTCAACGTGGCTAATATTGCAGAAGAAGTTTTAAGGTATAATTCTAGCTCTTCAACGTGGCTAATATTGCAGAAGAAGTTTTTAGGACTGCAATGTCATCTAGCACTGGGAATACAAGTCCAGTATCTGGAGAGAACAAATGTTGCCCATCTAATTTCAATTCAAAATTGGTGCCTGGCACGCAGTAAGTGACAACATCAAGATGCTTTGTAATGTGTTTGGGAGGCTCAATTATGTAACAAGCCGTAGGATTAAGGGGGTTTGATGTATGCCTAATCGGCACTACATCCCATACCTTCCCACCTAATCTAGATACTGTGCCTTCAATATCTTTTATGTAACCAAGCTTATCCATTCGATCCTTACCCTCTTCAGAATTCAATTCATAAGACGGTTCAAATAAGACAAGTTTTTTCTTTGTTACTCGGAATAACTCAAGCAAGAGTGTTTCTAAGTTTCTTCCATTAGGCTCTAGAGCGTGACTCGATGTGACGACATCGACACATTTTTCATGCAAAGGAATAGCTTTTATATCAGCAACAAATACCTTGAGGGGAAATTTGCTCCTCCTATGCTCTTGATGGAATTGCATGCCAACTGAAAGCCTAGACCAGCTTATGTCAAGCGCAACTACATCAAATAATTCCGTTTTTAATTTATTTAGAACAAGAGTTAGTGTGGTAATTTCACCTGTGCCAACATCTAACAGGGAGTCGCCACATTCTAGGTTATCACTCAGGATATTGCTTAACTCATTCGCGTAGCAATTAGCCTTATCGAAATTTGATTTGACGTTTTCAACATAACTTCCTGCCTGCAAATCATATGCGATTTCAATTATTTCAGATGTATTGTCTTCGCTCCCATACTTTTTTCGCAAGTAGTTAGTAACATTTTCACCCTTTTGGTAAATTGATTTTGCCTCTAGGACGTCAATAAATTTCATTTTTCACCTCGCCCTTTTGCTAACGAGCCTTTCAACATTCCAGCAGTGAAGCCAAACTCTTTGCAAAGACGCTTTACTTCCTTCAGTGCGTTGGCACGTTCGTTCTTCTTAGCTTCAACCATCTGCTACTGAATTGCTTCCATTTCAGCTTTCAACTCGTCATAAGATTTCATCTCACACCTCCGTTGGTTATGTGTCAATCTTATATTATAGATTTGTTAATAAGTTAAATATGTATATAAATCAATTATTCAAATAAGAATAACTACTCCCACTCTATAGTGGCGGGAGGTTTGCCGGAAATATCGTAAGTTACTCGGGAAATACCATCAATTTCATTGATAATACGATTTGATACTTTGCCTAAAAACTCGTATGGCAAGTTTGCCCAGTGCGCGGTCATAAAGTCGACGGTAACAACGGCTCTTAACGAAACAACATAATCATACTTACGTGCATCGCCCATGACACCAACAGAACGTACGGGCAAGAATACAACAAAAGCCTGGCTAACTTCATCATATAAATTATGAGCGCGAAGTTCCTCGATAAAAATGTTATCTGCCAAGCGTAGTAAATCTGCATATTCTTTTTTCACTTCACCCAGAATACGAACGCCTAATCCCGGGCCTGGAAATGGATGTCTATAGACCATCTCTTTAGGCAGACCTAATTCAACACCAATTCTTCTTACCTCGTCCTTGAATAATTCTCTTAACGGTTCTACCAATTCCATTTTCATGGTTTCAGGTAAACCACCAACATTGTGATGTGATTTGATTACATGAGCTTTACCGGTCTTTGCACCAGCTGACTCAATTACATCAGGATAGATTGTGCCTTGCGCCAACCATTTAATATCCTCAAAGTCTTTGGCGTGCTCTTCAAAGATAGCAATAAACTCACGACCAATAATCTTACGTTTATCTTCCGGATCTTTGACATTCATTAATTTATTGAGAAAACGATCTTCAGCATCAACGCGAATCACGTTAATACCCATATGTTCGGCAAAAGTTTCCATCACCTGATCGCCTTCATTTAATCTCAACAAACCATTATCAACAAAGACACAGATTAATTGATCACCTATAGCCTGATTTAATAAGGCAGCTACAACGGATGAATCCACACCACCTGATAATGCGAGTAATACTTTATCCTTACCGACTTGTTGTTTTACACATTCAATCGCATCTTCAACAATATTGGCGGTTGTCCATAATGATTGACAGCCGGCAATCTCATGCAGGAAGCGTTTTAATATCGCCTGACCCTGCGTGCTATGCGTGACTTCCGGATGAAACTGCAAACCATAAAAACGTCGTTGTTCATCTGCAATACCAGCAATAGGTGCATGCTCTGTTGAAGCAATTACTTTAAAACCTTCAGGCAAACTTTCGACACGGTCACCATGACTCATCCAGACATTTAGCAAACCATGTCCTTCAGCATTTACTTCATCCTGAATATCTTTTAACAGATCAGAATGTCCACGCGCACGAATTTGCGCATAACCGAATTCTCTTATATCGGATGATTCAACCTTGCCACCAAGTTGTTCGGCCATGGTTTGCATGCCATAACAAATACCCAGCACAGGCACACCTAATTCAAACACCAATGCTGGCGCACGGAAATCAAGATTACTGTTTACTGATTCTGGTCCACCGGAAAGAATGATGGCATTAGGATTAAAATCTTTTATCTCCTGAGCATCCATATCGTAAGCATGGATTTCACTATAAACACCTGCTTCCCTGACCCGGCGAGCAATAAGTTGAGTGTATTGAGAACCAAAGTCCAAAATAAGAATGCGTTCGGAATGTATATTGCGTGTCATGGTTTCTTTATAACAGCTTTATCACTGGCTCCCTAATAGCCAGCGCTTAGCTTATTTTAAGTACGGTAGTTTGGTGGCTCTTTGGTAATAGTGACATCATGCACATGACTTTCACGATAACCAGCACTGGTTAGTCGAACAAACTTTGCACGCTCACGTAATTCTTTTAATGTTGCACAACCGGTGTAACCCATTGCTGCTCGGATACCACCATTTAGTTGGTGTAATACTTGTGACAATGAACCTTTATATGGCACGCGCCCTTCAATACCTTCCGGTACGAGTTTTTCAATCTCATCGTTTTCTTGAAAATATCGATCAGACGAACCATGTTGTTGAGACATAGCGCCAAGTGACCCCATACCACGATAAGATTTATAGGAACGTCCTTGATATAACTCAACCTCACCCGGCGCTTCCTCAGTGCCTGCAAATAAACCACCAATCATTACAGAATTTGCACCCGCAGCAAGCGCTTTGGCAATATCGCCCGAGTAGCGAATACCACCATCAGAAATCAATGGTACGTGTCTACTTTTTAATGCCTCGGCAACATTTTTCACAGCAGATATTTGCGGCATGCCGACACCACTAACAACTCGTGTAGTACATATTGAACCTGGCCCAATACCCACTTTAACGGCATCAGCGCCAGCATCGACCAAT
Organism: Gammaproteobacteria bacterium; assembly: GCA_030829955.1. Lineage (GTDB taxonomy): Bacteria > Pseudomonadota > Gammaproteobacteria > Eutrophobiales > Eutrophobiaceae > JANQNX01. The sequence goes on from JAURNY010000004.1 coordinate 4,191, forward strand.
GCAAGTGCTGCATCGCCAGTTGCGATATTGCCACCAATAACCTGTGTATCTTTAAAGGTAGTTTTAACCCGTCTAACCATATCGATCACACCTTTGGAGTGGCCATGTGCAGTATCTACTACAATAACATCAACACCTGCATCTACTAGCATCTCTACACGTTCCATACTGGCTTCACCAACACCAACAGCAGCACCAACTCTTAATCGTTCAGAACTATCGATACAGGCATTTGGGAATTCAGATGCCTTTTGAATATCTTTTACAGTAACCAGTCCTACTAACTGAAATTTGTCATTAACCACCAGCACTTTTTCAATACGATGCTTGTGTAATAAATCCCTGATTTCGTCCTTACTCGCGTTTTCTTTCACTGTGACGAGGTTTTCCTTTCGCGTCATAATATTTTTAACAGGATCATCCGGTTTCTTTTCAAAACGCATATCACGACTGGTTACGATCCCGACAAGTTCATCACCATCCACAACTGGCACGCCGGAAATCTTTTTCTCGTTTGTCAGTTCCATTACTTCTTTAATACTGGTGTAAGGACTAACGGTAACTGGCTCCTTGATCACACCACTTTCATATTTTTTTACATGGCGAACATGTTTAGCCTGTTTTTCGGCACTCATGTTTTTATGAATAATGCCAATACCGCCCTCCTGAGCAAGAGCAATAGCAAGTGAGGATTCTGTGACGGTATCCATCGCCGCAGATACCAAAGGGATATTCAGACTAATTTCCGTGGTTAATTGAGTTTGAAGCATCACCTCGCGCGGTAGCACCTCTGAGTAGTCTGGCACCAGCAATACATCATCAAAGGTTAAGGCTTCTTCTACAATTTTCATCAATATATCCGCTTATTCGTAGTTGCCGCACATTATAGTCGCAACTGGACTGACAGCAAGCCGAACGATGCTTTGTTTAGCTATTGATTTGCCTTAAGATTCAGACATGTCCATCAATACCCCAGACATTAATGATATCTACAGCATCAGCCACCTGAACCGGGCTGTTAAGAACGTTTTAGAAGACGTTTTCCCCTCTATCTGGGTCAAGGGAGAAATATCCAATCTGGCAAAACCCGCTTCAGGTCATCTGTATTTTTCACTAAAAGATAGTCAGGCTCAGGTTCGCTGCGCCATGTTTAAAAATAGGCAAAGCGGTTTACGCTTCCAGCTAAAATCAGGTATGGAAGTGCTCGCCCGTGCAAATATCAGCCTTTACGAAGGTCGAGGCGAGTATCAACTGATTATTGATTCCTTGCAGCCCGCTGGTGATGGTACCCTGCAGCTTGCTTTTGAACAATTAAAACAGAAGTTAGCAAAAGAAGGATTATTCGATGAAGACAAAAAACAGTCGATTCCGTTATATCCAAAATCAATAGGCATTATCACTTCACCAACAGGCGCAGCGATTAGAGACATCTTGAGTGTATTAAAACGCCGTTACCCTTATGGCAATGTGATTATTTATCCGGTCCCGGTACAAGGTGATGGCGCGACATTCAAAATCAGTAATGCCATTCAACAAGCGGATCATAGAAAAGATTGTGACGTTTTAATTCTCTCTCGCGGAGGTGGTTCAATCGAGGACCTCTGGTCTTTTAATGAAGAATCTGTCTCAAGAGCAATATCGTCATGTTCTATCCCGATTGTATCCGGTATTGGGCATGAGATTGATTTTACCATTGCCGATTTTGTTGCTGATTATCGCGCACCTACTCCTTCAGTCGCTGCCGAGACAGTTAGTCCTGATAGTGAAAAATTGTTACAACATCTTGATAGACAGTTCAATCAGTTTAAGCGTTATCAGGAAGGTCAGTTAATGCAGTTGCAAAGACATGTCGATTCTCTGGCAAGACAGTTGACACATCCTCAACAAAGACTGGCAAGTTATAAACAACAAACCAAACAGTCGATTTTAAAAATGAATCTGATAATACAAAAAAAACTCAATGTAAAACATATACAACTCGACAATTTAAATCAGAAAATTAAAGAACGAAATCCTCTTTATCAAATCAAACAAAAACAATTATCTATCTCGAATATGCAAGGAAATTTAATCAAAACCATGCAATATAACCTTAAACGAATGTCACAACGCGTTGAGATCATGTTTAGCAAAAATGAAGCTTTTAGCCCGAAAGCGACCTTGAACAGAGGTTATGCTATCGTAAGCAAAAAAGATTCTGGCGAAATTCTCCGACAAGCCAAGCAACTCTCCGTTGGTGAAAAATTAACTATTCGTCTTGCCACGGCCAATATTGATGCGACTACTGATGATATTTATGAACACTAAACTAATTACCGTATTCTTCCTTGTCTTATTATTTAGTAAAAGTTTATTAGCGTTGCCAAAGGAATCTGCTGTACCGGGAGGTATCGTCATCTTACCGATAAATACATTAGAAAAGCCTGATGTTACTTTTTATGAACGTAAGGTCATGGTGCTTGGTGAACCTGATAATTGGCAAGCCATTATTGGTATACCATTATCAGCAAAGGTAGGCACACATTCAGTAAGTATTGTCAGTGGTGATGTTAAAACGTCAATGCAGTTCGATATTAATAACAAGGAATATGAAGCGCAATACCTCACTATCAAAGACAAGCGCAAAGTAAACCCGTACAAGGAAGACATGGATCGCATCATCAGGGAAAAGAAAATTATTGGTCAAGCAAAAGCATATTGGCGCGCGACTGATCAAGTAGCATTATCTTTTATAAAACCAACCGAAGGCCCCTACAGTAGTCCGTTTGGTTTAAAACGTTTTTTTAATGATCAACCTAGAAATCCGCATAGCGGACTAGATATTGCAGCCCCTAAAGGCGCACCTATTGTTGCACCGGCAGATGGTATTGTTGTGAATATAGGCAATTATTTTTTTAATGGTAATACTGTCTTTCTGGATCATGGTCAAGGATTAATTACTATGTATTGCCACATGGATTCGATATCCATTGAAGAAGGCAAAGAAGTAAAAACGGGTGACAAGATAGGTGAAGTTGGATTAACCGGAAGAGTAACTGGTGCACACCTTCACTGGAGTGTTATTTTAAATAACACCACAGTTGATCCCATATTATTTTTAAACGACGAATAATTACTATCTGATTTTGTACCAGAGAAGTCCAAAATATTCGTGCAATGGGATATAACTTTGATTTAATGCGCTTAGTGAAGGCAGGTAGGTTGTAAGTTTTTGATATTCTAGTACTTGAGAAAAATTTGTTGGTGCCGGTGTTAAAGCTAGGCTCTGTTTTACAAACATCCATACTGCCCATTGCTTATGCCAAACATGTGTTACTAAATAAATATTATTGCTGTCTCTCTATTTTAATTCTCTTGCATAGCAAATTGCATTTTGTGCGATATTCAAAGAATCTTTCTCTAGCTAAACTAATCGGATATTAAAAGCTTTGTGTAATGTATCTGCCATAACCTCGGCTTCTGATCTAATTTCTTCATTTCCGTGACCACCACTAATAAGTATCGGCAAGTTTGTCTATCGATTTAAAAATGCTGAATACAATGTCCGTTGTAATGCCCATTCTCTTTGAATACTCCTTTTTACTCTAGGTTCTGGTTTAGTAAACCTCCTGACAGTAACACGATTGCTTGTTAAGAATTCACATGCATGGGAGGAGAAAGTGCAGAATATATTTACAGAGAATTTGGTAGTAATGAAGAAACTGGTTTAAGACATAAAAAAAATAACAACATGAAGAAAAAATTGAGGTTACGACCAGTATGCGGATGCTTGTATTTAAGAAATTCGCCTAATAGTAATAATAGAAGATTAAATGCGGGCGGAAGGATAATTACTTTAATTAAACCAATTAATTCTATGCCCAAACTTTTTATTTAATTGACTTACCTTGAGCCTGCATATCGGCATGATAGGAAGATCGTACCATCGGTGCGCTGGCAACATTGGCAAAACCCAATTCTTCAGCAAATTCACCCAGGGCTTTAAACTCATCAGGCGCAACAAACCGTTCTACTGATAGATGATAACGACTAGGTTGAAGATATTGACCTAATGTAATCATGTCACATTGATGTGCTTTTAAATCACGTAATACTTCTTTCACTTCGTCGATTGTTTCACCCAACCCTAACATCAAACCGGATTTTGCAGGAGTATCAGGAAAAAGCTCTTTAAAAAGTTTAATTAAAGATAATGACGCCTGATAGTCTGCTGCGGGTCTAACCTTTTGATACAATCGCGGAATCGTTTCAAGATTATGATTAAACACATCAGGTGGTGATTGTTGAAGAATTTTCAACGCCACATCAATTCGATGACGAAAATCAGGCACCAAAATTTCAATACGTGTCTCTGGTGATTTATTTCTAATTGCATTAATGCATGAAACAAAATGCTCAGCTCCACGATCAGGCAAATCATCTCGATCAACTGAAGTCACGACAACATAACTTAGCTTCATTAAATAAACTGCCTCGGCTAAATTTTCCGGTTCGTATTGATCAAGTGGTTTAGGTTTACCATGTGCAACATCACAAAAAGGACAACGACGCGTACATATATCACCCATAATCATGAATGTCGCTGTACCATGTGCAAAGCATTCACCAAGGTTTGGACAAGCTGCTTCTTCACAAACGGTATGTAATTTCTTCTCTCTGATCAGACGTTTCAGGTTGAGTACTTTTTTATCTGTCGGCGCCTTTGCTCGAATCCATTCTGGCTTACGTTTAACAACTTGAGGACCAAAGATTGGTTTAGCCGGATTTTTATTGGTTTTTAGTTCGCCACGTAATTCACGATTGGCAGGCTGAAATTCATTTTCTTTATACATGAATTTTTTATTACGCTACGTTATTAATTCTATCTGAATAGACATCAAGATATTTAACCAGATTGGCATAAACATATTTTTTTACATGCTGAATATTTACATCAGTTTTATAATCTATCATTTGAGTACATTCGAGATTAGTGTACCCACAAGGGTTAATTCCTCTAAAAGGTGTCAGATTCATATCAACATTAATCGATAACCCATGATAACTACAACCTTTTTTAAGACGAATTCCCAAGGCAGCTATTTTTTTATCATCTACATAGACACCTGGTGCTTTATCCCTTCTGCTTGATGATATCTTGTATTTAGCCAGAGTTTGAATGATCGCTTCTTCAATAAGATTAACAAACTTTTTAGCCGCATAAGGGCGCTGACTTAAATCCAGCATTAGATAGGCAACTAATTGCCCTGGGCCATGATAGGTTACCTGTCCACCACGATCAGTTTTAACTACCGGAATGTCATCTGCATTCAAAATATGCTTCACATCCCCCCCCAATCCCAACGTATAAACCGGGGGATGTTCAACAAACCATATTTCATCCGTAGTTAAATGATTACGGGAAAGTGTAAACTCGACCATGTTGCGATAAACACTTTCATAATCGACAACACCCATATCTTTTAATTCTATTGTCATAACGCCATGATAACCCGTTCATGTGACGTGAGATCCATATAAATATTATCCAGTTGCTCCTTGCTTTGAGCATTCACTGTCACTGTGACTGAAATATATTTGCCTTCTTTACTATGACGGCTCTTCACAGCAGCCTCACACAGTTCTGGTGCATGACGCCTGACTATTTCTGCAACAATCAGTTCGAAGTCAACTGCTGCCATCCCCATCACCTTGATTGGGAAGTCACAAGGAAACTCCATGATACTGTCTTGTTCTGTCATTTTGATTAAAATATTTACTTTAATAACGGCTGTAAAAGCATAAAAATATAGCTTAACTATGCTATCTTAGATCATATTATAGCCTGATAAGCGCATTAATATTAAAAATAAGATATTAAACAAAACTTGTTTTTAATGCCCGCTGAAATAACAAGGTTATGCATTTTTATGTCTTGGTAAAATATAGAGCGCTCCAATATGACAACAAAAATTATCGATGTCTGCTCGGCAAACCTGATTTAATACCGATATCTTTATACTGGATGATGATGGCAAGATCCAGATTTTGACTAAACTAGCGCCCAGAGAATATTTTGGCAAACAGGTCTGATACCTAATTCCAGTTGTAAAAGAAATGCATATGCCAGAACTTATAATGAAACATAACTACTTAAGGTACTTAAGGCCTACTTCAAGGTTACCCTGAAAAGAGATAGTATTTTTTCTCTGAAATCACTGTAAAAAGGACAGGCTAAAAATAAGGAAAGATTAAAATAAACTTTTATCCCTAATAGAGGCCAACTATTTACTGATCACACATAGACATTCGCCATGCTCATGTGTGATTATGCATAATTAAATTAATCTATATATTATGTCTGCTCTAACAATAAATCAGCTTAACAAAACTTATCGTAATCAAGTTGTCGCGCTACATGACGTGAACCTTGAAGTGCAACAAGGTGACTTCTTTGCCTTGCTTGGCCCTAATGGCGCGGGCAAATCAACGCTGATAGGTGTGCTGTGCGGAATGGTCAATAAAACCTCAGGCAATGTTAATATATATGGACATGATCTGGATATCGATATGGTAGCCGCCAAGGCATCTATAGGTATCGTGCCCCAGGAAATTAATTTCTCTCAATTTGAAACCTGTATGGAAATCGTTTTGAATCAAGGCGGTTATTATGGCATTCGACGCAATATTGCATTAAAACGTGCAGAAAAATATTTAAGTAAACTTGGACTATGGGAAAAACGTCACGAACGCTCAAGAAATTTATCCGGCGGTATGAAGCGTCGTCTAATGATAGCACGTGCATTGATTCATGAGCCTAAAATGTTAATTCTTGATGAACCAACCGCCGGTGTTGATGTTGAGCTTAGACGTTCCATGTGGACATTTTTAACCGAAATAAATAATTCCGGTATTACGATTCTATTAACGACGCATTATCTGGAAGAGGCAGAAAATCTATGTAAAAATATTGCTATCATTGATCATGGCAAGATCGTCGAAAATACCTCGATGAAAAAACTGCTCTCCACATTAAATCAAGAAACTTTTGTGCTTGATATTGTAAAGCCATTAACCGAGTGCCCAGACATATCTGAATTTAAAACAACATTGATTGATGACTCGACGCTTGAAGTAGAGATACAAAAAAATCAAAGGCTGAATGATTATTTTGAAAAATTATCTGCACAGCAGATCGAAGTAGTCAGTATGCGTAATAAATCAAATCGTCTGGAAGAGTTATTCCTGCGACTGCTGGAGCATAAAGATAATGCTTAATGAACGTATATGGATTGCTTTCTGCACTATCGTAATCAAGGAAATAACGCGCTTCACACGTATCTGGGTGCAAACCCTAATCCCACCAGCAATCAGTATGGCCTTGTATTTTGTTATTTTTGGCAGCTTGATTGGCTCACGTATAGGTATGATGGACGGCTTTAACTATATTGATTACATTGCCCCCGGTATCATCATGATGTCCGTCATTAATAACTCCTATGCAAATGTTGTTTCCTCTTTCTTTGGTGCCAAGTTTCAAAACCATATAGAAGAAATGCTTGTCGCCCCTATCCCTAATCTTGTTATTTTGCTTGGTTACATTACCGGTGGTGTTGCAAGAGGGTTTTTAGTTGGAATTGTCGTCACAATAGTTGCGATGTTTTTTACTGATCTACGTATACATGATTATTTTATTACTTTTTCTGTCGTTTTATTAACATCAATATTATTTTCTCTTGGTGGCATGTTAAATGCTGTATTTGCAAAAAAGTTTGATGATATCTCTATCATTCCTACCTTTGTACTAACACCTCTCATCTACCTTGGTGGTGTATTTTATTCTATCGATTTGTTACCCGAGTTTTGGCAGGACATATCAAGCGTCAACCCGATACTATATATGGTAAATGCCTTTCGTTATGGCATGTTAGGCGTAAGTGATATTAATATATTAACTGCATTCATTATGTTATCTATCTTTTCAGTAATCCTGTTTATTATTTGTCTACAGTTATTAAATAAAGGCGTGGGAATTAAAAGCTAATTACCTATCATCTCCTTACCCCTTCCGAGTCGAATTGTTACATAGTCAATAACAAAACAAATGATTCCGCCTCCCAGCGCAAAAATATGTTTAGGTTAAAATGCCATTTTCCTCAAACAATTCCAGCAACATTTTTTTCGTATCATGGTAGGCAAAAAAGTTAAGTACAAAGTTCATCCATGCACCAATTATTGGTGCTCGAATCTACCATGGTAAAGGAAACTTAAGCATTGGGTAATAAGTAATTATACCAAAGCAATATTCCCAAACACAGCAACCTGCCAGACTCTGGCAAAAAGATAAAACTGATTATGCCAAACATGAAGCTAACCATTTTACCTAACCCTATATTGGTTACTAATGACATATTCCGAAACATGTATCTATCCTAGGGTTGCGTTGAAAAAAAATATTCTGATTATAGTCACAAAATTCATAACTGGTTTAACCAGGAATACTGTTGTTAATAAAGTGATATTAAAAACTATTCACCTTTATATATGCAACCTGCTGTACAGGTTTCCCTTACATGTACTTGAGATAATATAGATAATTCGGGTTTCAATTTATTCCAGACCCATATGGCAAGATTTTCACTAGTAGGGTTTTCTAGACCAGGAACTTCATTTAGATAATTATGATCAAGTTGATTAAATAACGGTCTGAAATAGTCGCTTATGTCGGCATAGTCTATAACCCAACCCGTTGTTCCATTTGGTATGCCTTTAACATGAACTTCTACCTGAAAGGAATGACCATGCAGACGACTGCATTTATGATCATCTGGCAAGTTAGGCAAACGATGTGCTGCTTCAATAGTAAATATTTTGTAGATTTCCATTATGAATAACAGTAACACTGTTTAAACTGTTGATAGATATCATAAACCTGTTGCCATAAACGACCAACCTGACCATCTGCAATCTTATTATCATTGAGTTGAGTCACTGGCACAATTTCCCAAGTGGAACTACTAACCCAGACTTCATCAGCGTCAAATAATTCCTGCTCACTAATAGTTTTCTCGACCACATTAAACTTGTTATCTTTTAGCAAACCAAGAATCACCGAACGCGTAACACCGGGCAAAACATCATTCGTTTCAGGGGTGGTGTAAACCACATTATCCTTGATAATAAATACATTGCTGGCTGCACCTTCCGTGACATTACCATCTTTTATCAAGATTGCTTCTTTTGCGCCATGTTGTTTAGCTAGGTGTCTTAACAACACGCTCGGTAGTAATGTAATTGCCTTTATATGACAATAATCCCACCGAATATCATTGTGAGTAATAGCTTTTATACCTTTAGAAAAATCTGCATTTTTAATTGGTCTGCTCATAGCAAATATAGTAGGCGAATTTGCCAAGCTGATATCATGTTCCCGCTCGCTGATACCACGAGTGATTTGCAAATAAATAGATTGTTCATTTGCATCTACTGATGCAACTAATTGTTGAAATATTTCCTGCCATTCATCCTTGTTAAATGGCATTTCCATAAAGATTGCGTTAAGACTATTTTTTAGACGCTTCAAGTGCTCATCAATACGAAAAACTACTCGATTAAAGACCGGGATTACTTCATATACACCATCACCAAAAGTAAAACCACGATCCAATACATTAATATTTGCTTCAGCAATTGGCTTAAACTCACCATTTAAATAAACCAACTGCATATTTTTTCCTATTTAATTAATAGCCTGACTTTATCTTTCATGCGTGTAAAAAAACCACCTTCATCGATATTTTCAAGAGCAATCAAGGGCACTGTTGCCAATACTTTATCATTTAATTGTATATTCAAAGTACCAAACTTATCACCTTGTTTAACCGGGGCAATAATATCTATAGGAATATCTACAGCCGGCTCGAGCTTCTCATATTGCCCACGTGGAATAGTAAGTATGATTTGTTCATTCGTTCCTAATTTTATTTCTTTTTGCTCTGCTTTCCATATTGGCACTGTTATAACCACTTCATTAGTTCCATACAACTGATGTGATTCATAAAAACGATAAGTGTAATTTAACAAGGCCTGACTGGCTTTCGTTCTGGCGTTTGTCCCAGAAGCCCCCATTACTACTGATATTAAACGCATATCATCCCGCACTGCAGATGCTACCAAACAATATCCTGCTGCATCGGTATGACCTGTTTTAATACCATCAACACTGCTGTCACGCCATAACAATTTATTTCGATTTTTTTGTTTAATATTGTTGAATTTAAATTCCTTAATACTATTTCTGCTATAAATTTCAGGGAAATTTGAGATGTATGCTCTTGATAAAATAGCCAGATCTTTTGCAGTGGTATAATGGTTATCGTCAGGTAAACCTGTACTATTAGTAAAGTGTGTATTCGTCATTCCGAGCTTTTCGGCATGCTTATTCATTAAGTCGGCAAACACATCTTCTGTGCCAGAAACATGCTCGGCCAGTGCGACACTAGCATCGTTACCGGATTGAATAATTACACCATTTAATAAATTATCGACTGTCACACGTTTTCCAACTTCAATGAACATTCGCGAACCTTGAGTCCGCCATGCCTTTTCGCTGACAAGTACTTCATCTTCCAGGCGCAGACCACCTTCCTTTAATTCACTTGCCACAACATAAATCGTCATAATCTTTGTCAAGCTTGCCGGAGGCAAACGTTCATCAGTATTATTTTCGACAATAATTGCTCCACTTGTATAGTCCATAACCAAATAGGAAGAAGCATCAATCGTGGGTGGCGCAGGAATGATTGAAGGCGCAGCGACAAGATCAAGAGTAATTAATAAACCAATAATGCAAACCAGATTTCTCATAAATATAAACTCAAACAACTTATTCATTAAATACAATATGATGATCATTAATACCTAATGAGGTTAGGGCACTCACCACTTCATCAGCATGATCAATATTAGTCAGTGGCCCAATCCTGACTCTGTAGAATGTAGAACCAGAGACTATCGACTGTGTAATACCAACCAGTTGTTCTCCTATCTGGCTCACTCTGGTCTTCAGGTTTTCCGCATTAGCAAGTTGCCCGAATGAACCAACCTGAATGAAAAAAGAAAGGTTCGTATTTTCTTGGCTGCCTGATACAACCGGCGCTACCGGAGATGAACTTGCGTCTACCGGTTGACCCGGTTCTAACGCAACTATTTCTACCAAACCTGTTCCATTCTTAACAATGTCAAGTTTAATCGCTGCAGTATATGACAAGTCAATAATTCGATTTTCATGAAAAGGTCCACGATCATTAATTTTAACGATAACGTATTTACCATTTTTCAAATTCGTTACCTTGGCAAAAGTAGGTAAAGGCAGATTCTTATGCGCCGCTGTCATCGCATACATGTCATAGTTTTCACCACTGGATGTGCGACGCCCATGAAATTTCGTGCCATACCATGATGCTATGCCCTTCTCTACAAAGCCCTTACTACTTTCCATAACATAATAGCGTTTGCCAAAAACAACATATGACTTTGGATTACCATATTTACTCTTGGGCTCATATTTTGGAACTGCATTAGGTATATTATTAACATTAACATTTCCTGTTGGCGCTGCATCCTGACTATTTTTTTTTACTATTGTAATGCCGCATGAAGATAACAATGCTATATGTATAAATATAAAAATTATTTTGAGTGTATAAAAAGATTGAGGCATTATATTAATTAGATGAATTTAATTTTTTTATAGCACTAGCAAGTTGAAAAACAGCCATCGCGTATAATTCACTATGATTATATCGCGTGATGACATAAAAGTTTTGTCTGGCTAACCAATATTCCGGGCCGTTTATTTGTTCAAAACTTAATAATTTCAACTTTTCATCACTACCAAACATGGCGCTGGAATGGATACCATATTTTTCAATCTCACTGGCATTCAAATCAGGCTTAAGACCGGGGATGAGCGCATCCTGATACATATCACCTGAAATTTCTGCTTTTTCAATCACTCGTTCACCATTCTTCCAGCCATGCAAATGAAAATAATTAGCGACACTACCTATCACATCAACCGGGTTATCCCATATGTCAATAACGTTGTCTCCATCGAAATCATAAGCATAATGACGATAACTACTAGAAATAAATTGAGGTATTCCCATGGCGCCGGCATAGGAACCCATTAATGTTAACGGATCAAAACCCTGCTCTCTAACCAGCAACAGATATTGCTCAAGTTCACTACGAAAAAAATCAGCTCGTGTGGGATAATAAAACGCCAATGTATTCAATGCATCGATAACTCGATATTTCCCAGTAATACGCCCATAAAACGTTTCCACACCAATAATTGCGACGATAATTTCTGCTGGCACACCGAATTTTTCCTCTGCTTTATCTAAGGTGTCTCTATGTTTATTTAAAAACTCAACACCTTCATTAATTCGTTTTTCCTTCAGGAATATATTTTTATATTCATGCCATACCAGTTTTTTTTCTGCTGGCCTTGAAATAGTATCAAGAATTACCTGTGATTTTTTTGCAATATTTATCAGGTTTGTTAAATCAGCCTTATTAAACTGATGTTTTTCGGCCATCATTTCAATAAAGCTTTCCTGATTAACCAAAACTTTTTCTTCTGCATATAGAGAAAAGGAAAAAATTGTTAGAAAAAAAACTAGGATTTTAATCATATAATTTAGATACGGATTCAATTAAAAAGATAAAAAACTTCTATGGGTATGGATCGCCATCAAAAACCCAAAACCAGCCATCAGCGTCACCATGGATGTACCGCCATGACTAATTAATGGCAAGGGAACACCAACCACAGGTAGTTGTCCAGAAACCATGCCCATATTAACAAAGATATAAACGAAAAACGTTAAAGTTATCCCACTTGCAAGCAGTTTTCCGAAAGTATGCTGTGACTGAGTAGCAATATATAAACAACGCAGAATAATAAACATATATATACATATCAGAAACAGCACACCTAACATACCAAACTCTTCACATAAAACAGCAAAAATAAAGTCAGTTGAACGTTCTGGTAAAAATTCCAGATGTGATTGTGTACCATTCAACCAGCCTTTACCGTATAGACCACCAGAACCAATCGCGATCTTTGATTGTATTATGTGATAACCGCCCCCCAGTGGATCACTCTCAGGATTTAAAAATGTTAACACCCGTCGTTTTTGATAATCATGCATGAAATACCATAAAAATGGTGCTGCCGCACTGGCCATCACACCTAATGACGCCAGCAAACGCTGGGAAATACCTGATACAAACAATACAGAAAGTCCAGCTGCCGCGACAAGTAAGGCTGTCCCCAGATCGGGCTGCTTTGCAATCAGAAATACTGGCACAAATATAAATACAAACACAGTTACTATTCGTAAAATATTTGGCGGCAAAGATTTATCGGATAAATAATAAGCAATAACCAACGGCACAGATAACTTCATGAGTTCGGACGGCTGAAAGCTTAAAATACCAATATCTAGCCAACGTTTCGCACCCTTACCTATATCGCCATAGTAAATAACAGCTACCAGCAAAAGTATACCTAAAATATGTAAACCAATTGACCAACGCGCCATAGTTGCCGGCGGAATTTGTGCGATTAAAATCATTATAAAAATGGCTATAGCAAGTTTGATAGCCTGTTGGTATACGAGTTCAATATTTTGATTGCCTGCACTATATAGCACTACCAAACCAAACCCGCATAAGACAATAATTCCGAATAATAGCGGAATATCAATATGCAGACGTTGGGAGAGAGTTCGTTCTTTCATTATTGTTTCCAATTAGCTGTCTTTTCAGCATATAATTATCCAGTATAGTTCTTGCTATCGGTGCAGCCGTCTTAGATCCCCCACCACCATTTTCAACAACAATAGCAATTGCGATTTCCGGTTTGTCTACCGGTGCAAAGGCAATAAACAACGCATGATCCTGATGTTCTTCCGCAATCTCATCTTCTTTATATTCTTCATCCTGTGCAATACTTATCACCTGGGCTGTCCCTGTTTTACCGGCGAACTCATAAGGGGCATTCAAACCACTGCTCCAAGCCGTACCACCCTGCCCATGAACGACATCGCGCATAGATTGAATTATCTCATCCCAATATTCAGGGTTTTTTACCCTAACAGGTTCTTCCGTTTTTATAGGCAATTTATGCACTTCATTAGTAATGACATTACTAATACTACTGACCAATCGCGGTACAACTACCTTGCCATGGTTTGCAACGATAGCTGTCGCCTTGGCAAGTTGCAGGGGCGTTGACAATGTATAACCCTGTCCGATAGCAATAATCAATGTTTCACCAGGGTACCATGGTTGTCCGATTGCACTGCGCTTCCATTCACGTGATGGCAATAATCCTCCCGCCTCACCGCCAATATCAATACCGGTTTTCTTGCCAAAACCAAATGCAGATAAACCTTCATAAATATGATCTATGCCTAATGAAAATGCGAGTGAATAAAAATAAACATCACAAGATTGCGCTATAGCGTCATGTAAATTCAGATATCCATGACCATGTCTTTTCCAGCATCGATAACGATGCTCATGTCCGTTTAAAGAATACCAACCCGGACACCATTCCTCTTTAGTAAAATTCGTCACGCCATAATTCAGACCAATTAAACCCATTAATGGTTTTATTGTTGAACCAGGTGGATATTTACCTTGTATTGCACGATTGATAAGCGGTTTATCTTTCGAAGTTAATAAGGCTTTATATGATTTGGAATCGATACCATTAACAAATTTATTGGGGTCATACCCGGGAGAACTTACAAAAGCAAGTACATCACCATTACGGGTATCCATTGCAACAATAGAACCACGTCGATCACCCAATTCTTCTTCAGCTACTTTTTGCAATGATACATCAATCGTAAGATGCAGATTATCTCCAGGAATAGGTGCTTTACTTTGCAGAATACGTATTATTCTACCCTGCGCATTTACTTCTACCTGTTGATATCCAACTTCACCATGCAATATCGATTCATATGATTTTTCTATACCCAGTTTTCCAATGTGCGTTGTACCGGCATAATTAGATTGATCAATTTCGGACATATCAGCTTCGTCAATACGTGCAACATAACCAAGAGTATGCACAAGCTCATCTGCAAATGGATAATATCGATTAAGACCCGCCACAACATCAATACCGGGAAATCGATGACGATTGACAGAAAAAGATGCTACTTCTTCCTCATCAAGATTAAAACGCAGCGGCAGTCTTTCAAAACGCCTTTGTTTTTTTAATGCCTTTTTAAAACTATTGATATCGTCCTGTTCTATGGTTAAAAACTTTTGAAGTTCTATAATTATTTGTTCCAGATCATTAGTTTGTTCGGGTATTACCTCCAGACTAAATGAAGGTTTATTTTCAGCAAGCAGTACTCCATCATGGCTATAAATTAAACCCCGAGTTGGCTGTATCGGTGTAACTTTAACCCTGTTGGACTTGGACAGGGTTGTATAGTGATCATATTGAAATATTGTTAAATAAAAAATTCTGATAATGATCAACATCATCAGTAATGTAACGAACACACCGATAACGTAAATACGACTGGAAATTAGTTGAGCTTCATACTCATTATCCTTAAGTTTGAAATCCTTAGCCATACAGACGATGCTTTAGGTAATATTGTATTTACGGCGTAAATCTCTTAATAAGACGAATAACCATGGCCATAAAAACATACTCGTTACCGCAGGCATCCAGTATGTCAAGTCCAGATAACGATTTACGGTATAAATGCTAATGACATACATAATTAATTCGTAAATTAATAGATAGGCAAATACTAAAACTGCCTGTTGTGCCAATGGGAAAACGCGCATGCGATGATATGAGTTAAGTGTAATGTATGCAATAACCACCATACCTAATGCATTCTGACCAAGAATATTACTGTGTATAACATCTAGCAATAACCCCAAAAACCACGCAACTCCGATCCCTACTCTGTCTGGTATCGCCATACACCAATAGATCAAGAAGATCGGCACCCACGCAGGTCGCCAGTTAGTTGCCCAATCAGGCAATGGCCAGGCAGTCAAGATAATCGCCAACACAAAACTACCAATGATGATGCCATTACCTTGATCTTGTTTTATAGATATCATTGCTTCTCTACCTCGGCAACTTCTTCGGTCATAGAATTGATATGTTGATAAGGCCACACCATCAATACTTCCCGACTTTTGGTAAGTTGCGCAGTTGGCTTGATAATCACCTTTGCAAATGACTCGCTTGGATCGAGCGTAATCTTTTCAATTTCACCTACTGGATAGCCGGAAGGGAAACGTCGACCTAAACCTGATGAAATAATCAGGTCACCTA
>JAURNY010000005.1 GCA_030829955.1 Gammaproteobacteria bacterium
AAGTGACTACCAAAAAGAAAGTCGCTAAGAAAAAAACAGCTAAAAAGAAAGTGACTACCAAAAAGAAAGTCGCTAAGAAAAAAACAGCTAAAAAGAAAGCAAGCAAATCGAAAGCTTCTGTAACAAAAGTTACTGAAAAATCTGCTGCTGGCAAAACTGCCAAGAAAACAAAAGTTGCACCCTATCAAAATCGCAAGGGTGAAGACTATATGAATGAAGAGCAGAGTGAACATTTCAGAAAGATTCTGAACACATGGAAGCGTGATTTAATGGAAGAAGTTGATCGCACTGTGAGTCATATGCAAGATGAAGCTTCTAACTTCCCTGATCCAAATGATCGAGCTACGCAGGAAGAAGAGTTCGCGCTTGAACTAAGAACACGTGATCGTGAACGCAAACTGATTCGTAAAATTGATGAATCACTGGTTGCACTTGATAATGGCGATTATGGTTTCTGCGAGGTTTGTGGAATTGAAATCGGAATTCGTCGACTTGAAGCGCGTCCAACTGCTACTCTGTGTATAGATTGCAAAACATTAGATGAAATAAAAGAACGCCAGCTAGGTTAACGCTGGCGTTTATTCATATACACGAGACAAGTCACTCGTGGCATCAAAGCAATATATAGGTCGTTTCGCACCCACCCCAAGCGGTCCGCTACATTTCGGTTCAATCGTCGCTGCGCTTGGCAGTTATCTTCAAGCTAGGAAGCAGCAGGGAAAATGGCTGGTTCGTATCGATGATGCTGATACTACACGCAGCAGACAACATTCGGATAGCGTCATTCTAAATCAACTGGAGACATTGGGATTACGTTGGGATGATGAAGTTATTTACCAATCCCGACGTTACGAAC
Organism: Gammaproteobacteria bacterium; assembly: GCA_030829955.1. Classification (GTDB taxonomy): domain Bacteria; phylum Pseudomonadota; class Gammaproteobacteria; order Eutrophobiales; family Eutrophobiaceae; genus JANQNX01. Next base: position 857 of record JAURNY010000005.1, read on the forward strand.
TTTATCAAAACGCACTGTCAGAATTGATCAACAAGGGTTTAATCTATGCTTGTCAATGCAGCAGAAGAGAAATTGGTCGGCTACCCTATTCTGGGAAATGTCGACATGCAAATCTTGATATAAATTTCAATCTTGCATTAAGACTTAAAACAGAACAAAAAGTAATTTCTATTAATGACATACTGCAAAAGTCTATAAATATAAATATCGAAAATGATATTGGCGATATAATTATTAGACGTGCTGATCAATTATTTGCTTATCATCTGGCAACTATTGTTGATGATGCAGAGCAACAAATTACTGAAATAGTACGTGGCGCGGATTTATATAAGGTGACACCAATACAAATATATCTTCAACAGATATTGGCCCTACCTGTTCCGGATTATATGCATCTGCCTGTTGCTGTAGATGCTAATAGAAAAAAGATTAGTAAAAGCGACCAACCGAATAATTTAATATTTCAACACCCGGAACAATTGATAATCGCTGTCCTTAAGTTTCTGGGACAACCAGTTCCACAAAGTAATGACTTTGACAATCTGGATGATCTATTGCAATTTGCAATTCAACATTGGCAAATTGATACAATTCCGCTTATTACGGATCAAGTTATTTAATTTAATTTTTTAGTCAGCTTCAAAGCATTCAACAAAGCAGATAACAAATAGAAATATGACGAAAAAGTTAGTATTGATATTGAGCATTAGTGTTCTAACCATGACACAACTTTTTGCTATCGATAAATTTGTCGTAAACGGTTTATTTCAAAATCAAACTATTGTAACGATTGATGGAAAGCAGCGTTTGCTGAAACAGGGGGAAACAACACCTGAGGGCGTCACCCTAATCGAATCAGATAGTAAGGCAGCTATTATTGATATAAATGGTGAGCAGAACACGTATACTCTTGGCGACCATATTAGCAGTGCTTTTTCGCAATCAGTGGCTGAAAATACATTAATATTATCTGCAGATGCTAGTGGCATGTTTACAACTTCTGGTTCGATCAACGGTGCCAAGGTAAATTTTGTTGTAGACACCGGTGCCAGCGTTGTATTTATTAATAATCCAACTGCAAAACGATTAGGAATTGATTACAAATTAAATGGCATTAAAAGTAAGGCCTATACAGCTTCTGGCATTGACAATATTTATGTTGTCAAATTTGAGAAAGTGCGTATCGGCAACATTGAGTTTAGAAATATAGAAGGCGCGATAAGTGATAATGCTTTCCCAACGATAGCATTATTAGGCATGTCTTTTCTGGAGCGACTTAGCATGGCTCGCGAAGGCAGATTACTTAAACTGGAACAAAAAAATTAAATAGAATGTTTTAATCTTTCACTATCCCAGTATATTTCTTTGCCTCCTTTTTCATGATTCAATGATCTTGCGACTATAAATAGAAAATCTGACAATCTATTTACATATCTAATGGTTTCCGGGTTAACATATTCATTATGCCCTAAACTAACCAACGTTCTTTCTGCTCGTCTGCATACACTACGCGCCAAATGACAAATAGATCCTGCCAATGAACCACCTGGCAAAATAAATTCTTTCAAGGAAGGTAAATCTTCATTATAAATTTCTATTAAATCTTCTAATCTTTCGATTGATACGTGAGATATAACAGCATTTCCAGGCACTGCTAACTCTCCACCGATATCAAATAAGCGATGTTGTATGTTACGAACATATCCAGCTATATCAGTGCTGACCCCACTGGCCTCAAGCACACCTAATAAGCTGTTTAATTCATCAACGTCACCTATTACCTGTAAGCGCAATGCTGACTTATCGATACGTTTGCCATCAGCAAGAGCTGTAGTACCATCGTCGCCGGTTTTGGTGACAATATTACTGATTCTGTTACTCATGGATTTTATAATGAATTATGAAGTGTCTGTTTATTTGCAATAAAGTGCTGAGCTGATAAATGTAGACCAAATAATAATCCTGCATAAACCAAATCACCAAGCAATGTATTTCCATAGAATGGAATTGCAGCAATATAACAACTGACCAGCCCCCCCAGCGTTAAGGGATACAATGTTCCACTTAGCCATGTGCCAAAATTTGATAGAATAAAAAAAATATTTGCGCCTAAAAACACTGCCATACCAAATCGAAATGCAGAGAGTTTTTTGCCCGGCCCTATGCGCCCAATGATTACTGCAAAAACAAATCCCGCATAGACGAACAGCATTGAAATCCAATGATAAAAACCGAGTAACGCATCACTAAGTAACAAAGCCACCACAGGTAGTAACCAGTATCTTTTGTCAACAAAGAATGTACCAGCATACAAACCCAAAGCGCCAAGCGGAGCAAAATTCACAGGGTGCGGTAAAAAACGTGATAACACCGCAAAAGAAACAAGTAAAATTGCCAGTATAATAGTTTGTTTATTCATGATATCGCCCTGTATTTCACTAATAAAAATTATAACCTATTGTCAGAAAAAAGTTCCTCTCCGGTGACGGATAATAACCTGTGTCGACCGTGGGAAACGGATTAAATGCCGTTGCTGCAAAATCACTGTATCGTTTGTTTGTCATGTTATTTGCTCTTGCCGAAAAAATAAATCCATATCTCTCAAAGCTGGCGGCGAAATTGAATACGCTGTAACCTGGCAATCGATCAACATTATTTGCATAGTCGCCAGAAGCCACTCTTTCATCAATCAGAATCATTTCTGGGGTCAGATTGAACGATATTAATGGTGTATAAGTTAATGCAATTCTTGCTTGATGCTCAGCTACAAATGGAATTCTGTTCCCTGCAAAAACAACGCTATCAAAACGGGCATCAACATAGGTATATGAAAAATCAATACCTAATCTATTTGATAACTGTCTTGATATTTCCAATATTAAACCATCCCGTTTCGTTGGTTCCAGATTATTATTTGCCCCAGTAAAACCAAAACCGATTGGAGCAACAGGATCAAAATCAATTTCATTTTCCAGCTTTAGTCGATACAGAGCCAACTTGATATTTGTATTGAAATAATCTGAATCTATACTGACTTCATAAGATTTACCGGTTTGAGTATTAAGTCCTGTCACATTAATAGGTGTATTCGTTTCCTCATCAATTAAAGGAAAACGATAGTTTTCTTCATACTTCAAATTGAAACGCAGCTTGTTAGTCAACCTGAAAACTGTCCCCAATGAAGAAACAAACTGTTCATCTTTAAAGACCTGCCCGTTTGGAAAGCTGAAATCAACCAAAATTTTATTTTTATACCATGCCTTTCTGGCACCAAATATAAAATCAAGTTTTTCTGTAACGGGGAAAATGGTTTGCAGATAAATGCTGCGAATATTTTGTTGACTATCTGTCACCCCAAACGGCGATATAATTCCGTAATCTACATCTTCCCAGTCAATTCCTGCTGTTAAACTGATATCTCGTTCCAGAAAATTAAAGGCGCCCTGTATTCTTGGATTGAAACTTCTATTATGTCTCTCTTGGTCAAAATCAATATTGGTTATCATGCCTGTGATTGTAGAACGCCGATTGGTAAATTCGGCAGCAAACTGCCAATCATTATTTAAAGACAACCTGGTTCCGACACGCCCTATTTGAGTATCGACACTGTTGTAATCATTAGCAAAGCGTGTTTGTTTTCTATCTTTTTCAACCTGATTCGCAAAAATAGCACCTGGCAAATTAATATCTTCACTAACATCCTGGAACTCTACAAACAACTGACCTTGTTGCCATTCATATTCCAGATAGTTGAATAGATGATGAAATAGTTTTTCATTATTATCGCGATAATTATCACTCTCCAATCGCTGATAGGATCCTCTGTAAGAGAATCCATTATCAAGTTTATTTTCTAAACTCAATTCATGAGTTTGTGCTGAATAACTGGCTAGTCCGGCACTAACATTAAACCTAAATTCATCCGGCTTCCTTGTAATAACATTAATGACACCACCAACAGCCTGATCTCCGAATAATACGGTAGAACTACCCTGAATAATTTCAATCCGCTCAACATCTTTTAATGCAATCGTTCTTAAAAAAGGTGCTGCTAAATCTGTATTATTCAAACGACGACCATCAAGCATAATCAAACTATTTGATTGCGCATTCGCTCCAAAGCCACGCATGCTGACACTGGTTCGACTGCCATCACCATATTGATCATTTATTTGTACGCCGCTTCTGGCTCGAAGTAATTCGGCTATTGTTTTTGCACCACTGTTATTGATTTCTTCAGCGCTGATAACAGAAATACTGCTTGCCGTTGGGATGCCGACAGATTCCCATCGTGTTGCACTCACAATCAACGGTTCCAGATTTTCCGTTTCGTTCTGTGCAGATAAAGGCAGTGAATAAATCGCAGTCAATACTGCAATTAAAATAGAACGACTAAACATAATGACTCACTGAGTGCCCACCGCGCTCATTTGCCGAAAACAGGAAACATTAATGAGATAACGTTAATTTATTAACGAATACCCCTGATAACCACCCGTAATCTGGTTAAAAGTAAGTAGCTGGCCGGTATCCGGGCTCACGAGCAAATTGGAATAATTTCAATTCATTGACCTTCCCATGTCATATAACACAGTGGCATAGCAATGAATTTGACTCGCCTACCGTTGCGGGGGCAGCGTCGGCATTGTTTGTGACTAAACTCACCGACTTCCCGTTTAACTCAACTGCATGATATACAGCTGGCACCTGCTACGATTAAGAGTAAATAGAATAACGAAATTAATGGATAAGATCGATAAATTTACAACAAACTCTGAATTTATGTCGAATTGATTTATAATCTGCAAATAATTCAATAATAAGCCCAATATAACTACAACATGGGCATAAGTGAGGGGTATAGGCATGTTAGAAAAGATGCTGAAAGATCATATTGTCGCAAAACCCGGCTTTAACCGTTGGTTAACTGCCCCAGCGGCATTAGGCATCCATCTTTGTATTGGCTCTGTGTATGCTTGGAGCTTATTTAATCCATCATTAATTAAACGGCTAGGCGTGGTTACCAGTGCAGCAGATGACTGGTCTTTAAAAAGTGTCGTGTGGATTTTCACTGTTGCTATTGTTTTTCTTGGCTTATCAGCTGCCGTTGCAGGTAAATGGTTGGAAAAAGTAGGTCCACGAATGGTGGGGGCGCTTGCTGCTATTTGCTGGGGCGGTGGGTTTATAATTGGTGGCATCGGGATTCTCACTGGTCAACTATGGTTGTTATATTTGGGATATGGCGTAATCGGAGGCATTGGTTTGGGTCTGGGATATGTTTCCCCAGTCAGCACACTTATTAGATGGTTTCCTGATAGACGCGGTATGGCAACAGGTTTGGCGATTATGGGATTTGGTGGAGGTGCGATGATTGCAAAATTCATGATCGAACCATTTATTAAAATTTTCTATAAGGCACCAGAATATTTAGGGACGATTGATGCAATCACATTAACCACAGATGAAACTGGTAGACGTTTTGCGGAAATTGCCGGTCAATTAAAAGAAGTCGTTGTTGTAGGGGCAAATGACGTCGCTAATATGCTAGTCCCCGGCGATCCGGGAATTTATGTTGTGGGCACAGGAACTGTTGGTGTCGCACAAGCGTTTTTCACTCTTGGTGCAATTTATTTTGTCATCATGATGATCGCCGCTTTCAGTTATCGTGTACCTGCTGAAGGCTGGAAACCTGCTGGCTGGGAGCCACCGCCGGAAGACAAACAAAATGCGATGATATCCAAACATCATGTACATATCGATGAAGCATTAAAAACCCCACAGTTTTATCAACTCTGGATAGTGCTTTGCTTTAATGTAACTGCAGGTATTGGTGTATTGGCCGTTGCCAAAACCATGATGAACGAAATCTTCGGATCTACCCTGCCGGATATAGTTGATTTTGGCTTTGCTTCAACCTATGTATTGATGATCAGTGTATTTAATATGTGCGGACGTTTTGTTTGGGCAAGCGCATCTGATTATCTGGGGCGTAGGAATACCTATTGGATATTCTTTACACTAGGCATCATTTTATATTGCTCGATTCCTTATACAGCACAGCAAGTCAGTGTTAATCCATCCATCGTTTGGCTGGTTTATTTTTATGCTGCAACCATGATTATTTTCACCATGTATGGTGGTGGGTTTGCAACAATTCCAGCTTACCTCGCTGATATTTTCGGTACAAAATACGTTGGTGGTATCCATGGACGCTTACTTACCGCCTGGTCAAGTGCTGGCGTTTTCGGGCCTTTAGCTATAACCTCACTACGAGAAATTTCAGTTAAAAATGCGATAAATGACCTTGTCGATAAAATTGACCCGTCAACGTTTCAAGTTAAATTTGGCGCAGGTATCGACCAACTTGATCAATTAGTTGCTGCAAAGACAGTGACGATTAACAAACTAATGGAAATTGCACCCATAGGTACTGTTGATCCAACACCTAGCCTTTACAACACCACGATGTACTTGATGGCAACAATATTATTTGTGGCTTTAGTCGCTAACGCGCTAATGAAACCAGTCAATCCAAAACATCACATGAAAGAGTAATTTTAGGAGAATAACGATGTCTATTTCATTTACCAATGCGACTGAAGTCTTTATTTTTATTCTGCTCTGCTCTACATATGTGTGCAGCTGTTTATGGGTTTACGGTGATGCAACAACACGTGATCTTGGGCATAAAGGCGCAATATTACCCTTAATCTTTATTATTGCCGCAGCACTGTTTTTGACGATGAATCTGAGCTGGCCATTAATTGTCTGGCCTATTGGATTTATTGCCTGGTTCATGCTTAGACCGACAGCGACCCACGTCATTGACGAATAATCGGACTGGAAAGGTTAATCTGAACTCCCTATAATCCTGTAATAGTGTCTGAGGAGCGTTGCGACAGCCTAGAAATATACTAGCCTGCCAGGCTCAGACCGTATTTTTTTTCAACTACGCTCGCTTGATATAAATCAACAAGCGAGTCCACCCAGAATCATGATTAAAGCCCGCTTGCATATTGACGGATATAAAGCGTGACATGAAAAATAAAACCGAAGAATTACATAAGCTATTACAAGAAAGGATCCTTATTCTTGATGGTGCCATGGGCACGATGATCCAGTCATATCATCTGGAAGAAAACGATTATCGTGGCGAACGTTTCACTGAACACCCTTCTGATTTAAAAGGTAACAACGATCTATTATCGCTTACCCGCCCTGATATTATTAAATCGATTCATAAAGCCTATTTCGATGCAGGCGCAGATATCGTTGAAACCAACACCTTTAATTCAACTTCTATTGCAATGGCGGATTATCAAATGGAGCCGTTGGTATATGAATTAAACAAACAAGGTGCGGCCCTAGCTCGTGAAGTTGCTAATGAGTTCCAGATACTAACCCCTGACAAACCAAGATTTGTTGCAGGCGTTTTAGGACCTACTAACCGCACCTGCTCTATCTCCCCAGATGTTAATAATCCAGGCTTTCGAAACGTTAGCTATCAGGAGTTAGTTGAGTCTTATACAGAAGCGTTGAAAGGACTAATTGATGGTGGAGCAGATATTATTCTGGTGGAAACCATTTTTGATACCTTGAATGCAAAGGCAGCTTTATTTGCAATCGATCAGTTTTATGATGAGCATTCAATAAATCTGCCAATCATGATATCCGGCACAATCACAGACGCATCTGGAAGAACCTTAACAGGACAAACGACTGAAGCGTTCTGGAACTCTGTACGACATTCTAAACCATTAACCATAGGTTTAAACTGTGCATTAGGTCCAAAAGATCTAAGACAATATATTGAAGAACTATCGAGTTTTTCAGATACCTTTGTTAGTGCTCACCCAAATGCGGGATTGCCTAACGAGTTTGGTGAATATGATCTCGATCCTGAACCTATGTCAGAACACATACGTGAGTGGGCTAGTTCAGGACTATTAAATATCGTAGGTGGTTGTTGTGGCACCTCCCCCGCTCATATTAAAGCTATTGCCGAAGCCGTTAGTGATATTAAACCAAGAAAAATTCCCTCGGTAGATAAGGTTCAAAGACTAAGCGGGCTTGAACCATTCAATATCACTTCAGACACCAATTTTGTAAACGTTGGTGAACGAACCAACGTTGCCGGTTCTCCAAAATTTCTGCGTTTGATTAAAGAAGAACAGGATCTTGAAGCAGCGTTAGAAGTTGCTAGGCAACAGGTTGAAAACGGTGCGCAAGTTATCGATATTTGCATGGATGAAGGTATGTTGGAATCTGAAAAACTCATGGCCGAGTTTTTAAATCTGATTGCCTCCGAACCAGATATTAGTCGTGTTCCTATCATGATTGACTCATCCAAATGGACAGTCATCGAAGCTGGACTACGTTGTGTACAAGGTAAAGGTATAGTTAACTCTATCAGTCTAAAAGAAGGTGAAGATAAATTTCTACAACAAGCCAAGTTGGTTAAACGATATGGTGCGGCTGTTGTCGTTATGGCATTTGATGAAACAGGTCAGGCAGACACAACTGAACGGCGTTTTGAAGTATGTAAACGTTCATATGATCTACTAGTGGAAAAAGTAGGCTTTGCGCCTGAAGATATTATCTTTGACCCAAATATCCTTACCGTTGCAACAGGCATGGAAGAACACAATAACTATGCCGTATCATTTTTTGAGGCTACTAAACTTATCAAGGATAACCTGCAAAGCGCATTGGTAAGTGGCGGTTTGTCTAATGTCTCGTTCTCGTTTCGCGGCAATAACCCTGTTCGTGAAGCCATGCATGCTGCATTTCTATATCACGCTATCAAGGCCGGTATGGATATGGGGATTATCAATGCAGGACAGTTAGGTATTTATGATGAAATTCCCAAAGACCTGCTTGAATACATTGAAGATGTATTACTTAATCGACGTGATGATGCGACAGACAGACTGGTTGAGTTTGCAGAAACAGTAAAAATCGGCGATGCAAAAGAAAAGAAAACTGATCTTGCTTGGCGTGAAACACCTGTTCAGGAACGTTTAACTCATGCTCTCGTAAAAGGTATTGCTGATTACATTGAGGAAGATACAGAAGAAGCTCGTCAACAATTTGATAAGCCTTTGGAAGTCATTGAAGGACCATTAATGGATGGTATGAATGTTGTTGGTGATCTATTTGGCGCAGGCAAGATGTTTTTACCACAGGTAGTGAAAAGTGCTCGCGTAATGAAAAAAGCCGTTGCTTATCTTATTCCCTATATTGAAGCAGAGAAAAAACGTACAGGAGATACAGGAAGCAGCAAAGGAAAAATCATCATGGCGACTGTTAAGGGTGACGTACATGATATCGGCAAGAATATTGTCAGTGTTGTATTGCAATGTAATAACTTTGAAGTTATCGATTTAGGCGTCATGGTTCCTGCGCAAAAGATACTTGATGCAGCTAAAGAAGAAAATGTAGATATTATTGGTTTAAGTGGATTAATTACACCATCACTTGATGAAATGGTCCATGTTGCCAAGGAAATGCAACGTCAGGGATTTACTTTGCCACTCATGATTGGTGGCGCAACGACTTCTCGAGCTCATACTGCAGTAAAGATAGATCAAAATTATGATCAACCAGTAGTTCATGTTAAGGATGCTTCACGTGCAGTGGGCGTGTCCACGAAACTGGTCAGTAACGATTTACGCCCTGCTTTTGCTAATGAAATAAAAGAAGAATACGACACACTAAGAGAACGCCATAAGGGTAAACAAGCTAAAATCAACTGGTTAACGTTGGCAGCGGCAAGAGATAATCGATTTGAGCCAGACTGGGATAATTACACCCCCCCTGCCCCAAAAGAAATAGGCGTACATGTTTTAACTGATTATCCATTAATTGATTTAGCAGAATATATTGATTGGACGCCCTTTTTTGTCGCCTGGGAATTGGCAGGTAAATATCCACGTATACTTGATGATAAGATTGTAGGAAAAGAAGCTACAAAACTATTCAATGATGCACAGCAAATGCTAAAACAAATCATTGATGAAAAATGGTTTAGTGCAAATGGCGTTTATGGTTTATTCCAGGCTAATACAGTTAATGATGATATTGAGGTTTATTCTAATGAATCTCGAACTGAATTATTAACCACGTTTCATAGTCTGCGACAACAAACGCAAAAACCACCTGGTCAGGCTAATTATGCGCTAGCCGATTTTGTTGCGCCTAAATCTTCTGGCAAATATGATTATATTGGCGTTTTTGCTGTTGCCTGTGGTTTTGGCATGGAAAATCGTGTCAAACAATTTGAAGCCGAACATAATGATTATCATGGAATTATGTTAAAAGCATTAGCTGACCGTTTTGCCGAAGCTTTTGCTGAATGTTTACATGTAAGAATTAGAAAGGAATTCTGGGGCTATGCAAACAATGAAAGTCTTGATAACGAAGCGTTGATTGACGAGAAATATCAAGGTATTCGACCTGCACCAGGTTATCCGGCATGTCCCGATCATACTGAAAAATCATTAATATGGTCACTAATGGATGTTGAAAAAAATACGGGCATATCATTAACAGAGTCTCATGCGATGTATCCAGCTGCTGCTGTGTCAGGCCTATATTTCTCTCATCCAAATTCCCGTTACTTTGGCTTAGGCAAAATCAATCGGGATCAGGTGAAAGATTATGCGCTACGAAAAAAGATGGAATCATCTGAAGTAGAAAAATGGTTATCTCCCAATCTTGGCTATGATCCTGACGACTCTTAAGACTTGATGTAATTGCTCGAATATACGTTGCCGAACCAATATTAGTTAGTGTTGTTATCTTTCGTACGTTCAAGCTGGCGTTCATACACTACGTCAAGTTAAAACAGTATAGCGAAAGCTAAAAGCACGCCGCTTAGCAAACAAATTAATAGAGAGGTAGTCCATTCCAGAGCTTCATGCTGATCATATTATGAGGCATGTCTATGCTGTATTGCATACAAGTGATCATGTATTTTTTACTAACCATTTATCCAGTTGATTGCCAAATGCCTGCTTATCGCTTGCATTTAATGCTGCAGGTCCTTTAGTTTGCACACCAGAACTACGCATTGTTTCCATAAAGTCTCTAATATTGAGTCTGGCTTTGATATTATTTCTGCTAAACAACTCTCCTCTGGGACTTAACGCCAAACAGTCTTTACTAATCACTTCATCAGCGAGAGGAATATCGCTTGTGATTACCAGATCGCCCGGTGAACATCTTTTAACAATCTCGTTATCGGCAATATCAAATCCTTTATCAACCTGAACAGATTTTATAAAGTTTGAACGCGGCACAGTAATATATTGATTAGCTATCAAGGTCACTTGTGTCTTTGTTCTATCCGCAGCACGAAATAGAATTTCCTTAATGGCTACAGGGCAAGCATCTGCATCGACCCATATCTGCATTTGGATTCCTGTTTTGAAATACATGAAGCTTTATTAAAGCACATCCCTGTGCAACTGACTTAGAAAAAGTCCTTACTTGTCCTTGGTGATGTAATCCATGGCTCATCCATAGGTGCCATCACTTGTTTAGGTTTTAGACACAAGCCCATAGCTATACTCTGCGCCAATACCGGATTATCAAATTTATGCTTCCATACAAATTGTATAGCCTGGAATAAACGGTTTTTTCTACTATCAGCTATCGGCATTTGATCAATTAATTTCAGAACCTCGGTTAATTGATCACCGCTTGTGAAACTATATGCGGCATGATAAACATCATTCGCAAATAGTTCGCAAGATGCGATAGTGAAATTACGAGTTGTATAATCGGTTTCATTTGCATGCGCAGTAAACGCGATTAATATGCCAATTAAAATTAATATTGCTTGTATCTTCATTTTTCTAACTCATGTGACTGAGCCTCCTATTTGGTTAAGTTAGAGTAAGCGCCTTTCATACACATCCATGTGCTAAGCGTTATAAAGCTATCCCTGCAGTCGCTTATGACTCCTTCCCTCTCGCGACAAATGATCCTTCCATGGAGATAAAAAAAAAGCCGCAGGTGGTACCTGCGGCTTTTCTTGGAAAAAAATAATTACTAATAAATTACATCAATACTTTCCATACACGCAGGCAAACATGGACTTCATACAAAATGCATGGCGCCACATTTGAATCTGTTTATATGTTGGTAGAGATTTCATGGTTAGCGAATATCCGACTGTTTGACATCAATGTCAAGTAAATAGGGGTAAAACCTTTATTTTCAAGCCTTGTCACTCTCATTTTTATATGACTGATTACCATATTCTAGCCATAGTTCTCTGGCTTTGGCACGAGCTTCTTCTATCATTGACAGCGTCATACTTTTTTCCAGATTGTTTCTAAGGTTACGAGAAAAAATATGCCCTCCTGCTGAGGCAATACCCGCCCAAGCATATGCCAATATGATATTTCTTTCTTTTAATACACCTTGTAAATAAATACTTGCCAATACATATTGAGCCGTCACATCTGCCTGCTTGGCAGATTCAAGTATCCATTTATAAAAACTTTCATCATCAGAAGGAATACCAATGCGATTTCGATAAAGAGTATAAAGCGCATCCTGTGATGCTAAATATCCCTGATTTGCCGATAAGCGATACCAGCTGATTGCTATTGAATAATCCTTTTCTACACCACTTCCTTGTTGAAAAATTACGCCGAGATCATGTTGTGCACTTGCTAGTCCTTGTTCTGCAGCCTTTTTATACCATTTTAATGCTTCAATATAATCCTGACTTACACCTATTCCATCATGGAACATGTAGGCAATATTAGCTTGCGCCATCGCGTTACCCTGTAATGCAGCCTTACGGGACCATTTCATCGCTTCCCAATAATCCTTTTTATATATTTTGCCGAGCAGATAAAGACTGGCAATTTTCACCTGTGATTCAGCATGCCCAAGATCAGCGGCATGTTGAAATAATTCAATCGCCTTTATTTCGTCGGCTTCAACTCCCTGTCCTTTTTCATATATAACAGCCAATAAATGAATCGCTTTTTCATTATCTTTTTTAACTAATGGGCTTAATTGTTCAATGGCATATTCATAGTCTTGAGCAAGATACGCTTCTTGCGCGAGTTCAAAATCTGATTTACCGCATGCAGATAGAAAAACTAACAAAAATATAAAAATATATTTTACAAAAGAAAACATGGCTACTTAAAGCTTTGACTCCTGTAGCAATCTGGCTTCATCACTATCGGAATACTGGTTACGTAGCAATAATTTGTAACTAGCAAGATTATCTTCATCTCCCATCTTTTCGCTTACTCTTATACCCAACCATATGCTTTTGGGAGTCTGTCTGGATAGCAATCGATAACGCTGAAAATAATAATTTGCCTTTTCATAGTCGCCTTTACCAAAAGACAGCTCTGCCATTTCTAATAACGCAGGTGAAAAGTTATTGTTTTTATTCAAAGCCAATACAAAATAATCTTGTGATTTATTTTCATCAACAGGTATAAAACATATACCTAAATTGGTTAGAGCCAACTCAGGTTTCTCATATAAAGGGTTATTTACTCCTTGTAAAAATATATTTTCAGCTTCGTCACGTCTATCTTGAGCACATAGAAAAAGGCCATAATTATTTAAAGTCGAAGAATCCGTTTTATCGATTTTTATCGCTTGCTTAAAATACGTCTCAGCGGCCTTGTTATCACCCAAACGTTGATACAGAACCCCCAACATATTATAGGCCGGAGCAAAATCTTTTTTTGCATCAATGGACCGCTTTAACCTAATTAATGTATTCTCATTATCTCCCTGACGTAAATATTCGACACCAAGGTTATAATTCGCTTCAGCAATTTCTAGGGCTTTTTGATCAGAACTATATGCCGAGCTATTCAAATCACGATTAGCAGAATTATAAGAGGCATTAGTAATGGTTGAGCCTATGACCTCTAATGCGGCAAAAGAACCACATCCTATTAATAATGAAGGAGTTATAAAAAAACATCCTGTGACAAAAATTAGATGACGCATAACTTAATTATAAGCAGGTTTGTGAAGAAAATATAAAATCATCTACAGATGATAGTTTATGACCTGACTTGCAGGCTAAGTTATAATGTTTTCTTCAATATTTTGAAAAATATAGTAACCAAACTAAAACGCCATATATATCGTGCCAATTCTCGAAATTCAACAATTAGAAGCTATTCGTAGAGATAATCTGCTTTTTCAGGAATTATCATTTATTGTCAATCAGGGTGAACTGGTGCAAATAGATGGTGAAAATGGCTGCGGCAAAAGCACATTATTAAGAATGATTGCCGGCTTATCCTTGCCATCTGAAGGTGATGTATTATGGCAAGGCAAATCGATTAAAGATCAGCGTCTGGAGTTTCAACAACAACTTACCTATTCCGGTCATTTAAATGGTATAAAAGAATCGTTAACTGTTAGAGAAAATCTTGTTTTGATGCATGCTTTGTCTGGCAGAACTGAAACAATTAAATATGCAGACATTATTTCACGACTTGGATTATCAGGAATGGATGAAATACTTGCTGGAAAAATGTCTGCCGGACAAAAACGCCGTGTAGGACTGTGTCGTTTACTAATTAATGCGTCCAGATTATGGATACTTGATGAGCCTTTCACATCATTAGATGTCTATGGAAAAGAAATTATAGAATCCTTGATCGATGAACAATGCCGTCGCCAAGGCATGGTCATTTTTGCCACCCATCAGCCTGTTGAAGTGGCAGGACAAAACGTAAGACATATTCACCTCGGTGGTGAACGCCATGACTAGCTTGTCCATGTTTATAACAATTTTAAAATGCGACATGTTACTGGCATATCGAAATCGACATGATCTAATCAATCCCTTGGTTTTTTTTATTATCGTCATGGTCTTGTTCCCATTGGCGTTAGGAACAGATTCAGCCTTGTTGCAAAATATCAATGTCGGCGTGATCTGGGTAACTGCGTTACTGGCATCAACATTATCGCTGGACTCAATATTTCGATCTGATTTTGAAGACGGCACAGTAGAACAATATACGCTTGCCAATCAATCCCTTATTTTGATTGTTCTGGCTAAAATCACATCACACTGGCTAAGTTTCGGACTGCCATTGATAATTATTGCCTGTAGCATTGCCGCTTTTTTATCGATAAATATACATGTCATATCAACACTTTTTATTACTTTGTTAATTGGCACGCCGATATTAAGCCTGATTGGTTCTGTCGCTGTTGCATTAACAATCGGATTAAGAGGTGGTATGTTACTAAGCTTATTAATCCTGCCCCTGTATATGCCGGTTTTGATTTTTTCCATGTTAGCTGTCAATCATGCGAGTGAGAACTTATCTGTGGAAGCTGAACTATATTTTCTGACCGGAATATTGGTATTGGCATTAACCCTGGCGCCTTTAGCAACGGCTGCCTCATTGAGAATTAGATTAAGTTGAACCTAAAACGACAATTTCATTTATTTGGATCGCCAAAATACTTTTACGAGTTTTCGTTAAAGTACAGTCCGTGGATCATGGGCTTTGCCTTAATCTGTTTTATCTCCGGGCTGATAGGCGGATTGGTATTGGCTCCAGCAGACTATCAACAAGGTGATAGTTTCAGAATAATTTATATTCATGTGCCAGCCGCATGGATGTCATTATTTATTTATACATTTATGGCTATAAATGCTGCCATTCTTCTTATTTGGCGCGTCAAAATCTCGGAAATTATTATTAGAAGTTCAGCTATTTTAGGTGCTTCATTTACCTTCCTTGCATTAGCAACCGGCTCCATCTGGGGAAAACCCATGTGGGGAACTTGGTGGGTTTGGGATGCAAGACTAACTTCTGAGCTTATTTTGTTATTTTTATATCTTGGTTTTATCGCGTTACAATCCGCATTTGAAGACAGGCGCATTGCTGCTAAAACAGGAGCCGTGCTCGTTTTGGTTGGTGTGGTAAATATTCCTATTATTAAGTACTCCGTTGAATGGTGGAGTACTCTGCACCAGCCTGCGAGCATTAGTAAGCTTGATGCGCCGTCTATACATATTGATATGTTGATACCTTTGTTATTAATGGCTATTGCCTGCAAGGCATATTTTTTCTCCGTCATGCTGATTCGTTGTCGTCGTGAAATACTTGCATATGAAAGTAATACAGCCTGGGTAAAAGAAACCTTGATAAGAAATGGAGATCATACATGATAGAATGGTTGGCAATGGGAGGATATGGCAAGTTCGTTTGGCCTGCCTATGCGATATGGTTAGTTGTAATTGTGTATAATTACGTCAGTGCAAAAGCAGATGAAAAAAAGTACAAACATGAACTCATTAAGCGCCTGAGACTCAAATAATAAACAATGAATGCACAACGTAAAAAAAGACTCGCAATTGTTAGTCTCATTATTTTGGGAATGGGAGCATCAGCAGGATTAATCCTGACTGCATTTGAAAAGAATCTACTTTATTTTTACAGCCCCACTCAGGTTAGCAAGGGTGAAGCACCAGTTGGCAAACCATTTCGAATAGGTGGTATAGTTAAAATTAACAGTGTTGCACGAGTTTCTGATGGCCTAAAAGTCAGTTTTGATTTAACTGATAATAAACAAACGGTCACAGTCAATTTCGAAGGCATACTGCCTGATTTGTTTCGAGAGGGTCAAGGCATAGTTGCTAATGGCAAATTGGATAACACCGGCATCTTTCAAGCCAGTGAAGTGTTAGCAAAACATGATGAAAATTACATGCCGCCGGAAGTAGCTGAAGCGTTGGCAAATTCAGAATCCGATATAGAAATGCCGCATAGTTACGGAACTCAATGATCCCTGAACTTGGACAAGCTGCACTGGTACTCGCGCTTGCACTTGCTATTGTGCAAACAGTATTACCTATTATTGGTGCTCATATTAATTACTTGCCATGGATGGTGCTCGCGCGACCTACAGCCCGTTTACAATTCGTGTTTATATCGACTGCCTTCTTGTTACTAACTTACTCATTTATCGCGCATGACTTCTCAGTAGCCTATGTAGCTAACAATTCAAATACTTTATTACCCATTGCCTATCGTATTTCTGCCGTATGGGGAGCGCATGAAGGTTCATTGTTGTTGTGGGCACTAATTCTCTCGGGCTGGACATGTGCTGTTACTATTTTTAGTAAACGTTTGCCGCTGGTTTTTATTTCCAGAGTTATCGGTGTTATGGGTTCGATCAGTATCGGTTTTCTATTATTTATGTTATTGACTTCCAACCCGTTTGAACGACTGGTCCCCACACCAATTAATGGTGGAGACCTGAACCCATTATTACAGGATCCGGGTTTAATTATTCATCCCCCTATGTTGTATATGGGCTATGTTGGTTTTTCAGTTGCATATGGTTTCGCAATAGCCGCGCTATTAGGTGGTGGGCTTGATACCAGTTGGGCAAGATGGTCACGTCCATGGACGATTATGGCATGGTTATTCCTAACAGTTGGTATTGCATTAGGAAGTTGGTGGGCATATTACGAACTTGGTTGGGGTGGTTGGTGGTTTTGGGATCCCGTTGAAAATGCGTCTTTTATGCCATGGTTAGTGGGAACTGCGTTAATACATTCTTTGGCTGCAACAGAAAAACGTGATGTCTTCAAGAACTGGACAGTATTGCTTGCCATCAGTGCTTTTGCTTTAAGTCTATTGGGTACATTTCTTGTCAGATCAGGCGTAATCACTTCTGTTCATGCATTTGCAACTGATCCCACTAGGGGTGTTTTTATTTTGGGTCTCTTAGGTGTTTATATTGGTGGGGCTTTAACCTTATACACTTTGCGTGCGCCAACGACGTTGAAAGGTGGTCGCTTTGCCCTATTCTCTCGTGAAACATTTCTACTCTTTAACAGCGTATTCATGGTCGTAGCAACACTAACTATTTTATTAGGAACACTGTATCCACTTATTGCGGAAGCTTTAGGAATGGGGAAACTGTCTGTTGGAGCCCCCTATTTCAATGCTGTTTTCATACCCATTATGATTCCCGTCGTTTTAATTATTGGTATAGGCATGATGGTGCGTTGGCGCAATGATAAATGGCAACGTATTGGTAAACCACTTATTGCTGTTTTTATTATTAGTGTCCTGTCGGGTTTAACAGCAGGACTTTTATTTATTGAGAATAAACTGTTTATCAGCATTGTAGGCTTTATCTCAGCTGCATGGATTATTTACTCCAGTATCTATAGTGTCATGGAGCGATTAAAACACCGTAAAAACAAACTATTGGGACTCAATATGTTGCCACGTGGGTTTTATGGTATGACCATAGCCCATATTGGATTTGCAATAACAATTATTGGTATTACTGTCACTAGCAATCAAAGTGTCGATGTGCACAAACGAATGGCGCCAGGAGATAGCGTTTCTTTCGCTGGATATGATTTTTTACTTAAAAATCTTGAGCAAGTACCCGGTCCAAATTACAAGGCAACGGAAGCAACCTTAGATGTTTCTAAAAATGGCAGGGCGATCTCAACATTAAATACACAAAAGAGAATTTATACTGTAAGAAATATGCCAATGACAGAAGCTG
>JAURNY010000006.1 GCA_030829955.1 Gammaproteobacteria bacterium
CCGATAACACAAACTTTACGATTTGAAAAACTTTTTAAAAGTTCAATTAATCGTTCACGACTAATCCCATGGCGATCTAAATAGTCATCTGATGAATTTATTGTTCTGGGATCGGAGTTATAAAATTCTTTACGAATTAGATCGACTGATGAAAAGACTGTTTCACCTGAACTAAATAATAATTTTCCACCATATTTTTCCAATACTTCCAATTCAGGATTGAATCTTGTCTCATGTTCTTTACCCTTAACCACAATATCAGGTTTTATTGTTTCAAGAACTTCGGCTATAGGACTATCAAGTATGAAGGCCTCATCAACCCAAGTATTGCTCTGTATCCCTTCAAGTCTTAGCTGCTCAGGAACGTGGGCACCATTCGCAGCAACCTGATCGGAATGTATTGCAACGATTAAATAGTCACCACATTCCTTAGCAAACCTCAAAAGTCGCAAATGACCTGGATGGAGAACATTAAATGAACCTGACACAAATACTTTCATAATAATACGTATATTTAATAAATATTAATTCGATTTTATAATCTTCGCCGGTACACCAACAGCAGTACAATTTTTTGGTAAGTTTTCCAGAACAACAGCACCGGCGCCCACGATGGAAGCTTCGCCTACTTCAACTCGATTAATTAATGTCGCTCCAGTATGAATATGACAACAACGCCTCAATACGACGTTACCTGCAGTCACTACTCCTGGATCTAACTGGCAACATTCCTCTAAAATATTATGGTGGTCAATCTTGGAACCTGTATTAATGATACAACCACTTTTTATTTCTGCTTTATAACCAACAATTGCACCAGCGTTAATCCAGACTCCTTCTTCTATTTTTGCATCTGATAAAATAATCGCTGTAGGATGAATGGCGGAGATAAGTTGCATTCCATTTTCTTTAACTAACTTAATATGTTGTAGACGCTTCACATTATTCGGTTCCAGGCAAAGTACCTTATTAATACCACTTCTTTTAATTTCATCTATCCAGTTTGAAGAAGTAATTAATGGCTTACATTTAAATAAACCATTTTGAGGGAAATTCGTTGTTTTACATACTCTCTTTTCATTTTCTTGCGCTATATTAACTACTTGAAAAGCATCAACATCAATTACAAAACAAGCAATTTCATAACCGGTCACTTCTTCAAACCATGTTTCGACTTGACCAGCAGAACCATCAAAAAAACCCACTATCGCAACTCGATTTTTTTCATCACTATCAATCATATAATCATGCTGAAAATTGATGTAACTTTTCTATTACTCGGTTTATATTAACTTCACTTTGTTCCGGGCCACAGGGTAAATACATCCCTCTATTCCCAAAAGGTTCTGACTCAGGATAATGATTTGAATCGTTGAAGTATTTAGCAAAATTTAGATCCGGGTAGAAAGGTCTGCTTTGTATATTATTTTTTTCTAAAAAAGAAACCAATTCATCTCGACATTCGCACAGTGCCTCAATGTAGACAGGCACTTCTCCTGATTGAATGTCGACAGGTATTAATTTTATGTATGTCAACTCAGCTAATCCTTTCTCATACATGCGATATATTTCATTAATTTTTTCAATTCTATTAGGTAAAATTTTTAATTGCTCTATTCCTATCGCAGCCAATATGTCTGTAAATCTAAAATTAAATCCTGGTTCATCCCATTGTGCATTGATAATATCACCAACTCCTTGCGTTCTTATTGCAATGAGTTTCTCATAATATTTTTTCTCGTTTGTAACAATACAACCACCTTGCCCCGTCGATATCACCTTAGCTACCGAAAAAGAAAAGCAGCCCATATCAGATTGTGTACCAAGAAAACCATCAATATTACGAGAACCCAATGCCTGTGCAGCGTCCTCAATAACAGAAAGGTTATATTGCTCGGCAATGTTATTAATTTTTCTCATATCTGCTGAACGCCCACACATATGTACTGGCATAATCGCTTTCGTCTTATCTGTGATAACCTCTTCTATTAAACCTGCATCAATAATAGGTCGGCCTGGCTCAACATCAACAAATTTTACTTTGGCACCAAGCATATATGCTGCGTGCGCTGTAGCAATCCATGTTCGGTTAGGAACTATTACCTCATCGCCATGTTTCACTCCTGCAATCATCAGGCTCATTAATAATGCCGTACTACCACTAGTTGTCATAACGGCATAAGAAACACCCAGATAATTAGCTAACCTTCTTTCAAATTCAGCAACAACCGGACCTTGACTTACGTTCTCCATCGCTATCGCATTAGCAATAGCCTCTGCTTCACCATTATTAAAACTGGTTCGCCACCAATTAATTCTGGAATCCATTAATCCAGTGAATTAATTATTTTAAGTTCGGGTAATGGCACAATAAACTTAATACCTGAATCAAGAATTGCTTTATGTCTGTTCAATATGCTGTCGGTATGTTGCCATGCGAGCAAAATTACATAGTCAGGTTTATCCTCATATAGCTTATCAGAGGGATAAACTGGCAAATGATGGCCGGGGGAATAGCTGCCATATTTTAATTGATTATCATCAACAAGATATTCCATAAAAGGCGCTAACTCAAAATGATACGTTAATGTCGTCGTGCTATGTGAAGCACCTAATCCAACTATTCGTTTACCTTTATTTTTAAGTTCCTGCAATTCTTTTAAAATCTGATTTTTGATAATCCTTATCTGTTCTGCAAAATCAATATAAGTTTGTGCTTGATTCATTCCGTTTTTACGTTCTTCTTCAAGAATATTGTCAACTGATGTGTCTTTCGCCCTCGTGCCCTGCTCTAACTGACTAACCACTCGTAGCGAACCGCCTTTAGGTCTATTTTTTTCAGCGTGTATTAAATTCAGCCCACAAGATTGAAAAATCTTATCGAGTACTTCTGTCGTAAAATAAGAAAAGTGTTCATGATAAATATAATCAAACATATTAATCTTCATTTGTTCCGGATGGTATCCAGTCTGAACGACAAAGATGCCATCTTTATCCAGCACTTTTTCAACTAATCGCGTAAAAGACAATACGTCATCTATATTTGCATACATATAGTTCGCTGTAACGACTTTGGCATGGCCGTATTCATCCAGGATTTTTTCAACCACTTCGTCGGTAAAAAAATCATTAATCGTAGGTAATTCATTGGTATTCGCTAATTCGGCTATCGCTTTAGCCGGTTCTACACCTAATACCCGCATCCCAACATGCTTGAAAGAAGCCAACATCGAGCCATCGTTACTACCCAGATCAATGACAAGTGAATTATCAGCAATATCAAAGTCTTTAATGATTTGCTTTGCATAATCATTGTAGTGGTCTCTAAGACCCACAGTAACACCACTCACATAAACATAATCAGCATAACTGGCTTCTGGATTAACAATATACGGTAGATGCAAGTAATGGCAATCCGTACAAATTGCTAATTCCAGAGGGAATAATGTTTGCTCTACATGCTTAAATTCTTCTTTAAGAAATTGATCTTCCAATGGTGTATCAGCGAGACGCATAACCGTTTCTATATTTGAGTTTTTGCAAATTCTGCAATTTTTATCGTGGCGTAATAACTGGCTATTCATAATTTTATTTAAATGTTTTAATTAAAGAATCAACCCTATCTATATACAATTTTTGCTCATCCGTGTTTTCTTCGGGCGCCCATTCTGGAAAGACCGTTTTCTCACGAAGGAAAGGCCCTTCCGTTGCTTCATGAAAAACCAGGAAGGGCGTGCGTATTAATAAAGTATGATAAATCGGTTCTGACATTCGATAGTAAAAGAGTTTGCCTGTTTCTAGCGCCCCCATTTGCAAGACCTGCTTTACTTCACCATCATCATGAAATAATACAAGGTCCACTTCGCCTTCAAGAATTGCCATAGACTCGGCTTTATCAATATGCTTATGTGGTCGCACATAACATTCAGCAGTATGGACGATAAACATTTCATGTAATTTTTCTACCGGGCTTTTATGCGCGCATAAACGAACTCGTTGTCGTTCATTTAATAAAGCTAGTTTTTTTAGTTCTTCCAGCGTAGCGACATCCACACGCACAATATTTTCATCAGGATAATAAACCTCATCATTTTCTTTATGTATCAGTATCAAAGAATCGTTTCCAAATAATTTTCGGAGCTGGGGAAAATTGATGCGAACAAACCACCGTTTTGAATATAGCGTTGATGTTTCTCAATTACCTTGGGCTGATTATGTGGATTAAGACTTAACAGACATAAACCAATGTTATTGTCATACAAGCGTTCGGATCCAACAATATTAAGTTCTCCAACCGGCATTTTCATGCCTTTTTTATTTTCATTATCATCAATAACGAAATCAAATAAATCCTCTACTTTCATCATTGATAAAAAGGCAACTGATAGGTGCCCAGCACCAAATAAAGCAATTGAACCGTGTTTTTTTTTGGCCATTTCAAGTTTACTTCTAATACTTTCTCGTCGTAAGCGAATGTTTTCTGCGAATTTTTTGGCTCGTGTTATTTCTTCGGATAACATTTCATGATCGACTGTTGATTCGATTTCTTCACCGTTAATTAATTGTGTAATAGCAATAATCGAATTCTCCAACGGATAAGGCACTGATTCATAATATTGTATAGATAAGCCTGCCGACATCATGACTTGTTTAAATGTATAACGAGTGAAATAAAAGACATGCTCTTCCCAAAGTGTTGTGCAATCACCGACTTGCAATGCGCGCGCACAATCAGGCAGTTCCCAGACAATATAGCCACCCGGCTTGATCAACTTTTTAATAAAACTTATGAATGCTGGTAAATTATAAGCATGTTCAACAACATGGCGTACAACAAACACATCAGCGGCTGAATTTGCTGATGTAATCTTTTCTGCAAGTTCATCATTCAATACTGACTGATAGGTTTCTACGTTGGCACAATGATCTGTCACACCCAGATCCACATCGGGTTTGATACGCCAGGTATTTCTATAACCAAGCCGAATTAAACGCTCAAGTGTTGAGTCATCTTTAAAACTATAAGCACCGAATAATGATTGTTCGCTAACACCGGGGAGACTTATTATGGTTTTAACCATATCATCAAGATGATCCTCAGGTTCGAAACAGGTTAACCAATCATACTTGGGTTTTAACTCTTCTACCGGAAATGGATTTGACAGGTGAATCAACCCTGATTTTTCACATAAACGAAGCTCAAAACTAAACTTCGGTACTTTCTC
>JAURNY010000007.1 GCA_030829955.1 Gammaproteobacteria bacterium
TATGGGGCATAGTGGCTCTGGCAAATCAACTCTCTTTAAACATACTCTTGGTCTACTAACTCCTCATAGCGGCTCTATTCAGATATTCGATAAGGAAATTACCTCAAGTACGCAACAGGAATTATATGCTTTAAGAAAAAAAATAGGCGTTGCTTTTCAAAATGGTGCTCTATTTAGTTCAATGTCACTCATTGAGAATATTGAACTCCCTTTGATAGAACATACATCACTTGATAAACAAACCATACGTATTATGGCTCGCATGAAACTGGAACTCATGAAGCTTGCAGAATATCAAGACCTGATGCCTGCGGAATTATCAGGTGGTATGTTAAAACGCGCTGGATTGGCAAGAGCAACGGTCATGGATCCTGAAATATTATTTTTTGATGAGCCGTCTGCGGGTCTTGATCCCATCGCTTCGGCTGAACTGGATCAGTTAATTCTGCAACTGCGCGATGCCTTTAACATGACCATCATTGTCGTCACTCATGAACTAGAAAGTGCATTCAAGATTGCAGATAAAATGACTGTATTAGATAAAGGCGAACAGATACTAACCGGAAATAGAGAAATGGTTCTTGCCAGTCAGGATCCACGTATTGTGAATATGCTACAACGACGTGCCAGCGATGACATCATTGATGGCGATGCCTATATTGATCAACTCACGCGAGAATAATATGGAACGAGTTGAAACAGATAATATTATCATTGCTTATATATCTCGCTTCGGTTTATCGGGAATATTTTTATTCAAGTCATTGCGTAAGATATTCTCATGGCCCTTTCCTTATCGAGCCAGCATAAAGCAGATTGCTTTTGTCGGTGCAAGATCAATGTTGGTCATTACTGTATCCGGTTTATTTGTAGGGATGGTGTTATCACTACAATTTTATGACACTCTAGTTAGATTCGGTTCAGTAGGTTTATTAGGTTCAGCAGTTGGTTTAAGTCTAATAAGAGAATTAGGTCCGGTGCTAACAGCATTGATGGTTATTGGACGCGCCGGTTCCGCCATGTGTGCTGAAATAGGTATTATGCGTACTGATAATCAAATCGATGCTCTGGATTGCATGGCGATTGATTCATATCGTTATTTATTTGCCCCAAGAATGTTGGCAGGCATTATTTCTATGCCGTTGCTTACTGCCATTTTTATTATTGTCGGCATCTTTGGCGGTTATATCATCGGAGTCTGGATATTTGGTGTCAGTGCCGGTGCCTATTTTCAAAGCATGGCTGATACCGTAAACTTACGTGATGTATTTATGGGAATTTCCAAATCATTTGTCTTTGGCTTAATTATAGTCTGGGTCGCTTGTGACAAAGGCTATTATTTACATCTTGATAAACGCGGCATCTTTGGTTCGGAAGGAGTTAGCAAAATCACAACCGAAGCAGTAGTTATATCGGCAATGGCTGTGTTGTTCAGCGATTATTTACTCAGTGCTTTTATCCTGTAATATGAAGCTATGAACTCACAACGACATATCGAACTTATTTTAGGCATGTTTATGCTGGCCGGCATTATTGCCATAACCTTTCTCTCCGTTCGTTTGGGTAATATTGATGTTTTTACCAGTGATGAATATCAACTGATTGCTAAATTCACCTCCGCATCCGGCTTAAAGCCGGGCGCATCTGTAGAGATCGCTGGAGTGCGTGTTGGTCATATTCAATCAATCACGTTTGACTCTAATGATTATCTGGCTGTCGTTAACCTAGCGCTAAATAATGAAGTCAAGGTTCCTGATGATACTATTGCTTCTATTCGCACAGCAGGCATTATTGGCGACAAGTTTTTAAAATTATCGGCAGGTGGTAGCGATATCTATTTGGAGAATGGCGAAGAAATACTGGAAACCGAACCATCAATAAATCTGGAAGAATTAATCAGTAAATATATATTTGAATCTGACAGCTAATAGTGCCCGCCATCTGACGCATCTACCTGTTCTGATTCAGCTGCTTTATGTTTATTGATACGTAATTGAATATTATTTATCAGGCCATCCATACCGTCATTATTAACAATAGCTGCAAATGTACTTCTGTAATTGCTAACCAGACTAACACCTTCAATTACGACATCATAAGCAAACCACACACCATCATTATTTTTTAATTTATAATTAACGGGTATAGATATGCTATCAGTAATAATTTTTGTTTCGACAACTGCGCGTTTGCCTCTAATAGTTTCACTTACGTAGTCAACATGTTGGTTAGTGTATGATTCAATTTTGGTACGATAGGTTTCGGATAAATATTGTGAAAAATAATCCACGAACTGCTTTCGTTCTTCAGGCGTTGCCTTTTTCCAGTTTGTTGCCAAAATACTTTGAGACATGCTGCGAAAATCAAAACTATCATCGATAATCACACCAATTTTCTTCCAGCGTGATTCCTTATCAATACTTTTATCTTTTAGTATTATAATAACTCTTTCTACCGAATCTTTTACTCTCGCCATTGGTTCAGTAAATTCAGCATGACTTTGAGAACTTGCAAAAAACAGCATAAGAAAGACGGCAAGTATTTTTTTCATTATTATTTATCCAGCTAAATTGATAATAAATCGTACTCTTTCGGGAATAAATTTCAAAAGATTTGTCGATATATAATTACAACAGATACAGTGTAATCAGCATATCGAAAATACAATATCTGTCGTATTGCAGCGATCCGACCTTAAATTAAAATTATATCATATTGATTTATATGGTTTATTTTTGATAAAACATGCTAAATTAATATTTATCCTTGTCATTTTCAATGCAAATCAAGTTACTGCTGTAAAATAGAAACAGGTAATTGGTTATTTTTACCGGAACTAGGTGCTGTATCAAGTCTTATCATCGTAGCCTGAAACTCGATAAATAAAAAATGAAAAATCAATAAGCGTAAGATTATGAGCACTTACTAAAGATTAAACTCGGTTTATTAAAAAAGTTAATTGGTTTTTTCTTACCTATTAGAAAATCAGTGTCTATAGAAGATTTGTTTTTTTGCTTTTCTGCTCTTCGTTTTAGTTAAAGTACTCGATATCAATACCTAATGAAGTAAAATGACTA
Source organism: Gammaproteobacteria bacterium (assembly GCA_030829955.1). Taxonomy (GTDB): domain Bacteria; phylum Pseudomonadota; class Gammaproteobacteria; order Eutrophobiales; family Eutrophobiaceae; genus JANQNX01. The sequence goes on from JAURNY010000007.1 coordinate 3,078, forward strand.
GAACAATAGTTTCTGCTTATTTTTTTATGAACAAAAAACAGATATTACTACTGACCACCCTCATCGGTATTATTACCTTATTTTTTCTATTCGATTTTCAACAATACCTCAATCTTGAACACATCAAATCTCAAAAAATATTAATCAATAACTATTTTCATAATCATCCTCTATTTACAGGATTCCTGTTTTTCATATTTTTTGTTCTTGTAACCAGTATTTCGCTACCTGGCGCAGGCATCCTCACGCTTACATCTGGCGCTATATTTGGTGTTTTCTGGGGGACGGTGATTAGTTCGTATGCGACACTTGCTGGCGCAACAATCGCCTTTTTGATATCACGATATATTTTACGTGATTTTATTCAACGCCGTTTTTCCCAACAAATAGAACCTATAAATCAAAGTGTCATTGAAGAAGGTAGATTTTATTTATTTAGCATGCGTATGATCCCAGTGTTTCCTTTTTTTATAATTAATAATGTGATGGCAATGACACCAATAAAGACTATTCATTTCGTCTGGGTCACTCAGCTAGGGATGTTTTTACCCACATTAATATTTGCAAATGCGGGCACCAGGCTGGCAAACATTGACACTCCTCAGGATATATTATCCATAGAATTATTATTCTCGTTGGCCATAGTGGGGGTTTTTCCAATATGTGCGAAAAAAGTATTGGGGTTTATTAGGAATAAAAAGAATAATAATGAAGTCTAAATTTTATATTTCTTTCGCTTGCGCCATAGTGTGGTACGCCCTATTCCAAGTATCTTTGCTGCCAGTGCTAAATCACCCTCACTTTCCATTAATGCCTGTTTAATCTTTTTATTCTCATTTTCAGAAATAGAAGAATCATTATTCATATTCGTTTGATGTTTGTTTTCCAGAAATTCCGGAGGTAAATCCTTTAATGTCATTGTTGATGTTCGACTAACCGCATTAGCATATTCAACTACGTTTCTTAACTCTCTTACATTGCCCGGCCATTCATAGTTCAATAATCGTCTCATAGCGTCAGGATGAATATCGTTGATTTTTCTTGATGCAGATAACTGCAACTCACTAATAAAGTAATTTAGTAACAAGGTTATATCACTTTTACGTTCGCGTAATGGCGGTAAGAACAAAGGTACAACTCGTAAGCGATACATAAGATCTTCACGAAATCTGCCTTCATGCACGAGCTTACGTAATGACTGATGTGTTGCCGCCAATAGTCTAATATTTGCTTTTATAACCTTATTACTTCCAACGGGGGAGTATTCACGCTCCTGAATTACACGTAATAGTTTTGCCTGCAAATCCAAAGGTATCTCGGCAACTTCATCCAGTAATAATGTGCCGCCCTCTGCACGAGAGATTAAACCCTGATGATCACGAATAGCATCAGTAAAAGCTCCTTTTACATGACCAAATAATTCACTTTCAAGCAAACTCGCACTGAGAGATGCACAATTTAATGCCATAAAAGGTTTATCTGACCGAAGACTTTCTTCGTGTATCGCCCTAGCAATTAATTCCTTACCTGTGCCAGATTCGCCACGCACCAAAACATTGACATCAGTTTGTGCTACACGTTTTACTAACTGAAAGACTTCCTGCATAACAGAATCATTACTAATAAGACCGTGAAAATAATATTTCTTTGTATTTGATAATTGTAGACTTGACGGAAAATCTTTGTTTAGCGGCAGCAATATTTCGACACCACCTTCAAACTCACCCTGTTCATTGATTGCAGCAGTTGCATACTTACTAAATTGAAGTGGATATCCCTGCTTGTGATACAAAGTAACATCCATATTATCTACATGACCAAATTTACTGATGCTACAACTTTCCATACATTGTTGGCATCGATTTCCGGTTAAACAGTTTTCCCCTATTAATTCTTTTGCGCTAAAACCAAGTAATGCCTCTGCACCATCACTCCAATAACGAATCCTTCTATTACTATCCACTGTAAAAATAACGGCAGATGGAAATAAACTGTTTAGTTTTTGCAAATGTTTATTATCAAAATTGCTCATATTGATAGTCAATATGCCCTGTTTCATGTTTCATTTATAATAAACAATATGAAACATTAATGAAACATATAATGAAACAATATTTCATAAATAATATTTTTATAATTATATACCATTGTTTTTAATATGTTTTTTATGAAAATAATATTGGCATAAGGTTTGCTGTGTTTTAATATATATTAATCGACAATATAAAAAGAGAACTTAGTAATGGCAATTAAACAAATTGATTCAAAATATTACGTTAGTGAACAAATTCAGGTGACTGATCTGGATGACATCAAAGCTCAAGGTATACGTTCTGTAATATGTAATCGACCTGATGGTGAAGCAGAAGATCAACCAACACATGTAGAGATAGAAACGAAGGCAAAATCATTGGGACTCGAATTCAGATATATCCCGATCGATAGAGGCATGATTAATGAAGAACAAGTACAGGCATTTAATAGCACCTTTACTGAATTGCCTCACCCCGTTTTAGGTTTCTGTCGTAGTGGTATGCGATCAACTTCCTTATGGGCATTAGCCAATGCGCAAAATATGGAGCTTGACGACATTATGACAAAAGCATCTGCAGCTGGCTATGATATGACGCCAATGTCTGAACGTATAAAAAATCATGGCAAAGTACCCGTTGAGAAACCAGACATTACCCATGACATAGTCATTGTTGGAGGTGGTGCTGCAGGAATTGCAGTTGCTTCTAGTTTATTAAAACGACGCTCTAATCTCGATATCGCTATTATCGAGCCTGCTGATAAACATTATTACCAACCAGGATTCACCATGGTAGGTGGTGGCATTTTTGAAGCAAAACAAACTGTAAAAACTATGGCACATTTAATTCCTAATAATGTGAAATGGATAAAAGCTGCAGTTGCCGCGTTTGATCCTGAACATAACGCATTAATTCTCGAAGGCTGTCGTGTCCTAGGGTATAAACAACTAATTGTTTGTCCAGGATTAAAATTAAATTGGGCAGGTATCGAAGGACTTGAAGAAACATTGGGTAAAAATGGCGTAACCTCAAATTATCGTTTCGATCTTGCACCATATACATGGCAACTAGTACAGGAACTACAATCGGGAAAGGCACTATTTACTCAACCTCCCATGCCGATTAAATGTGCAGGCGCACCGCAAAAGGCAATGTATTTATCCAGTGACCATTGGCACAAACAAGGACTTATTAATAATATTGATGTCTCATTCTTTAACGCCGGACCAGCCCTTTTTGGTGTTAAGGAATACATACCCGCTTTAATGGAATATGTTAAAAAATATAAAGCTAAACTTAATTTTGGTCATAACCTTGTAAAGATTGATGGTGCAAATAAAAAAGCCTGGTTTAGGAAAGTCAATGAAAATGGAGAAGATGAGATCATTGAAGAAAACTTTGACATGATCCATGTGTGCCCCCCTCAACAAGCGCCAGATTTTATCCGTGCCAGTAAATTGGTTGACGCAAGTGGATGGGTTGATGTTGATCAGGACACCTTACGACATAAAACCTATGAAAATATTTATGCGCTTGGCGATGTTACTAATGCACCTAATGCAAAAACTGCTGCTGCTGCTAGAAAGCAGGCACCAATTGTTGCGCATAATTTATTAAATTATCTCGATGCCAAAAATGAACCTGCACTTTATGACGGTTATGGCTCATGTCCGTTAACTGTAGAGCGAGGCAAGATTGTACTAGCTGAGTTTGGCTATGGTGGCAAACTGCTACCTTCTTTTCCTAAATGGTTTATTGATGGTCAAAAACCAACGCGTCTTGCATGGTTCTTAAAAGAAATACTATTACCGCCCATTTACTGGAAAGGCATGTTAAAAGGTCACGAATGGCTGGTTAAACCAAAACCTGTGAAACGATAAATTTTATTTATCAGAAACAGGCCTGAGTCAGCTATGAAGTATTTTCCTATCCTGAATACATTAAGAGCATATCGTCTTGAAACCGGACGCGATGATCTTATTGCAGCGATCACAGTCACTATCATGTTGATTCCTCAGTCACTTGCCTATGCCATGTTAGCAGGCTTGCCACCGAAAATAGGCTTATATTCCAGCATTCTTCCATTAATGTTTTATGCTGTATTTGGTACTAGCGGCAGTTTAGCCGTCGGTCCTGTCGCAGTTGTTGCTTTAATGACTAGTGCGGCAATCGGTGAAGTTGCCAGTATAGGTCAATATTCTTCTGTAGAAGTTGCCATTACTCTTGCGAGTCTATCAGGAATAATACTGATAATTATGGGACTCTTCAGGATGGGATTTATTGTTAATTTCATCAGTCGATCAGTCACCGAGGGTTTTATCATTGCCTCTGCCATATTGATTGCATTTAGTCAGTTAAAACATATTCTAGGCATCAAAATGACAGGGCATAATCTATATGAAATGGTTGTTTCTCTCGTAACTCATATTACTGAGTTGCATCTACCCACATTTCTACTTGGTGGAACGGTGTTAATTGTATTATTAATTACAAAACCATTAACCCGCTATTTTTCACCAAAATTGAATTTGATTAACAAATGGCAAGACTTTTTACCGCGCGCCATTCCTGCCATCATGGTCATTATTACTATTTTAATCATGAATTTTTCGAACATTGGAAATTACAACATTGATATTGTCGGTTTAATACCTAATGGTATATTCGATATACAGCTAATTTCGTTTAATGATTCCCTGTTTGAATTACTGATTATTCCGGCAGCATTGCTATCAATAGTTGGTTACGTTGAATCGATATCCGTTGCCAGTCGTTTTGCTGCTAAAACCCGAACACATATTGATCCTAATAATGAATTAATAGGTTTGGGCGCTGCTAATATTGGCAGCAGTCTATCAGGAGGCATGCCGGTCACAGGTGGATTTTCTCGTTCTGTCGTCAATTTTAACGCGGGCTCCAAAACACCTTTATCAGGCGTTTACTCCGCATGTTTTATTACAATCTTGGTCTCAGGTTTTATGGGTTTTCTGGAGCAACTCCCGAAAGCTACTTTAGCTGCCGCCATTATTGCTGCAGTTATTGGCTTAATTGATATTAAAAAATTAAAAGCTATCTGGGAATATTCAAAATCAGATTTCATACTTATGCTGATAACAATTCTGGTAACGCTTTTCTTTGGTGTAGAAACCGGTATTAGCACTGGAATAATTTTATCAATTTTCATGTATCTCTATTTAACCAGTAAACCTCATATGGCCATTATTGGTCAGGTTCCTGGTACTGAGCATTTCAGAAATGTCTTACGTCATGAAGTTCAAACTATACCTGAAATCATAGGCATCAGAATTGATGAGCGCTTATATTTTGCAAATGCTTCCTATCTAGAACAGGAGTTATTTCATCTTGTCAGCAAGAATCAATTAATAGAACATTGCATACTGATGTTTTCTGGAGTTAGTGATGTTGACGCAAGTGCATTGGAAAGTCTTGAAAAAATTCATGAACAACTCACCGACATCGGGATCACCTTGCATCTTTCAGAAGTAAAAGGTCCTGTTATGGATAAGCTACGTTCAACTAATCTTGTTAAGCATCTGAATGGTCATATTCATTTGTCGCATTTTCAGGCAGTAAAAGAATTAAGCGCAAAATACGATTCGCATAAGGCTGAATCAGATGTTTATGAAACCAATTTAAACCCTTTTAAATAAATCAATTCCAGAAAAATCATCATGTTAATTTTTAGACAATTATTCGATCCACAGTCATCAACCTATACCTATTTACTGGCTGACAGTGAATCGACTGAAGCCATATTGATAGATCCTGTTTTTGAACAAGAAAGACGTGATATAGCAATGCTGCGTGAATTAAAATTAACGTTACGTTATGTACTCGATACACATTGTCATGCTGATCATGTCACCAGTGCATGGCTGTTAAAACAAAAAACCGGTGCAGAAATTATCATCTCCAAAAAGGCTGGGGTTAAGAATGCAGATAATTATGTAGTTAATGGTGACCAGATTGTATTTGGTGATCGCTATATTTCTGTAAGAGAAACGCCCGGACATACAGATGGTTGCTTAACATTTGTGCTTGATGATAAATCCAAAGCCTTTACCGGTGATTGTTTATTAATACGCGGTTGTGGTCGTACCGACTTTCAACAAGGTGCAACAAATCATTTATATCACTCTGTACACGAACAAATCTTTTCATTACCAGATGACACGTTGCTTTACCCTGCGCATGATTACCGCGGTTTAACCGTTACCAGTGTTGGAGAAGAAAAAAAATATAATCCGAGATTGGGCGGTAATTTAAGCGAGTCTGATTTCATAGGGTTTATGAATAATTTAAATCTTCCCCATCCAAGACAAATTGATATTGCGTTGCCAGCAAACCTTCAATCAGGTAAGCCAGAAAATAATTTACCTATAAGCGAAGATTTACAATGGGGTGATATTCATTTTACATTTGCGGGCATACCTGAGATTGAACCGGAATCATTGGAAGAATTAATAGACAATGTTCAAATTATCGATGTTCGTGAAGAAGATGAATTTTATGGCTCTATGGGACATATAGCCAAAGCCAAATGGATACCGCTCGGTGAACTAAAAGATCGGGCCAATGAAATTGACCACGATAAACCAGTTGTTACTATTTGTCGTGCTGGAGGTCGTTCTGCACAAGCAGTAGTTATATTGTATAAGTTAGGAATTAATAAAGTAGCTAATTTGTCTGGTGGAATGTTGCGTTGGTGTTCAGAAGGCCATAGCATTGTTGTAGAGAAAAACACTGTTATTTAAACAAGGAAATATTACATGTTTGATGTAGATCCATTCACACTCTCACGTATTCAATTCGCATTGAATATCAGTTTTCATATCTTATTCCCAACCATTACGATTGGCCTGTGTTGGATATTGTTATTATTCCGCACAATTTACACCTACACTGAAAATAAGGACTGGGAATATGCCTATTTTTTCTGGATAAAAATATTTGCACTAACATTTGCATTAGGTGTTGTGTCTGGAATAACGATGAGTTTCCAGTTTGGGACAAATTGGCCTGGTTATATGGAAAAAGTTGGTGATATTGCAGGCCCACTACTTGGCTATGAAGTACTTACAGCTTTTTTTCTGGAAGCATCATTCCTAGGCATTATGCTATTTGGCAAAAATCGTGTTTCAAACCGAATTCATTTAGTCTCATGTTGGATGGTTGCTATTGGAACTACGCTATCAGCATTCTGGATTCTAAGTTTAAATTCATGGATGCAAACACCAACTGGCTATGCATTGGAAGATGGTGTTTTTGTTGTAAAAGACTGGTGGTCAATTATATTTAATCCGTCATTCCCTTATCGTTTTTCACATATGTTGATTGCATCAATATTAACCAGTGCATTCCTTATTATGGGTGTGAGTGCTTGGAGAATGATAAAGAAAGTAGACGGACCTGAAACAAGAAATGTTATGTATACAGGCATTATTATTGCGGCAATATTCACACCGATCCAGATATTTGTTGGCGACTTGCATGGCCTAAATACTCTAGAACATCAACCTGCAAAAGTAGCAGCAATTGAAGCTATCTGGGATACAGAAGAAGGTGCACCACTAACTTTATTTGGTTTTCCTGATGAGACAGAAAAGAAAACCCATTTCGCAATAAAAATACCAAAGCTGGCAAGTTTAATTTTAACACATGAGTTAAATGGTGAATTAAAAGGTATTAATGACTTTAAGGATGAAACGCCACCAGTATCGCCAGTATTCTGGGCATTTAGAATCATGGTAGGTGTTGGCACATTAATGCTTATAGTCTCATGGTGGGGTGTGTTCACAATATGGCGAAAAAAGTCGATTGGAAAACCGCTACTGACTATTATGTCTGTAATGACTTTTTCAGGTTGGGTAGCCGTTTTATCTGGCTGGTATGTGACAGAAATTGGGCGCCAACCCTATATAGTTTATGGTGCATTAACTACTGCAGATGTTGTGGCTGATCATCCTGCTGGAATGTTATTAAGCACCTTAATTGCATATGCATTAATTTATATATTTTTGCTAATTTCATACATTATGACAATTCGCTACATGGCAACTAAACTAGCTCGCTCTCAAACTATGATCCACGGGTATCATAATAAATCTACGCAATTAACAGGAGAAAAAGCATGATGGAATATTGGTTACCCGTATTTTTTTATGGTGCTATGGGACTCGCTATGCTGATATATGTCGTGCTTGACGGTTATGATCTTGGCGTTGGTTTACTATTACCTGCAGGAACAGATGAAGAAAAAGACACTATGATAGCGTCAATAGGTCCATTCTGGGATGCGAATGAAACATGGATAGTACTAGGAGTAGGAATATTACTTATCGCCTTCCCAAAGGCACATGGGATGATATTAACTTCCTTATATCTCCCCGTTACTATCATGTTACTTGGACTTATTTTGAGAGGGGTATCATTCGACTTTAGAGTCAAGGCGCAAGACTCACATAAAGCCATGTGGAATAAATTATTCTTTGTTGGCTCGTTAGTGGCCACAACTTCTCAGGGTTGGATGTTAGGTTCTTTTGTAACTGGATTACAAAACTCAACAACCAACTTATTATTTTCCGTTTTAATCGCTATTACTTTACCAACACTTTATATCATGCTTGGTACAGCATGGTTAATGATAAAAACAGAAAATGAATTACTCTTAAAATCGATAAAATGGGCTAAACGTGCAATATTACCTATGGGTGTTGGTCTCTTGTTAATTTCAATAGCAACACCAATGGTTAGTCATGATATTGCAGCGAAATGGTTCACCTTGCCAAATATTATCGCGTTACTACCGATACCATTTGCCTGTGCCATTTTTTATATCACGATAATTTGGTTATTGAGTAGAGAAGATATTCTTAAAACAAACTACAACTGGATAGTTTTTGCGATGCTAATAGCGATCTGTTTATTGGCAGCCGTTGGATTAGCATATAGTATTTTTCCTGATGTCGTGATTGGAAAAATCACAATTTGGCAGGCAGCGTCTTCAATAGGTTCATTAAAATTCATCCTTGTTGGCACATTAATCGCACTACCTGCTATTGTAGTTTATACAATATTCATCTATCGAATATTTCGTGGTAAAGCTACAACATTATCTTACGAATAAACTAGACTGGATCTTCATGGATGAGGATATCGGCCTCAGGAAAAGCTTCCTGTAATTTTTTTTCTACGCTTTCGGCAATACTGTGTGCCTCGTATAAACTCAGTTTCTTATCCAGATCCAGATGAAACTGAATAAATATATCTCTGCCCGACATTCGCGTGCGTAATTCATGCAGATCAATCACCTGACTATGCGATTTAACAATTTCGATAATCTTATTACGTTCTTCATCTGGTAATTCTCGATCCATTAGTTGTGCTAGTGAATCTACTGCTATATTTTTTGCCGTTAACGATATATAAATAGCAATTCCAATTGCAAGTATCGGATCTATCCACCAGAGTTTAAATTGACTAACTAAAACTAATGAAATAATCACTAGTGTATTCAACAGGAAATCACTCATGTAGTGGATAGAGTCTGCTCTAATTGCGACAGAGCCCGTCACTTTTACGACATATTGCTGATAGCGCACTAAAGCATATGTGGCAATTAAAGAGATAATAATAATGACAATGCCGATATTGGCATAGTCCAGAGGTTGCGGGTATTTCAATCGACGTATAGCCTCAAACAATAAAAATCCCGAAGACGCAATAATAAAACCTGCCTGAGCAAAACCCGCTAGCGGTTCAGCTTTACCATGACCAAATCGATGTTCTTTATCTGCGGGCTCTAATGCATGGCGTACAGCGATAAGATTAATAATAGAAGCCAGTGAATCGAGCAACGAGTCCATTAAGCTGGACAATAAGGTTACCGAGCCAGTTAAGGTATAACCTACCATTTTGATTAAGATTAAAAACACTGCTACAAAGACCGAGGCATGAGTTGCTCTGGTCATCAGGCGAGAATCTTTTTCCTGTTTTGATGTTTCTTTGTTCACATCCGTACTTTACCATTGATTCCGCTAAAATAGTGTCTTCGTATTTAGCTATCGCATTGATAAATATTCTCAAATAGAGTCTATTTATCATTTACGATAATCTAGCTTATTTTATAAATATGAGTGCGAAACATGTCTGAATATCAATACGATCTATTTGTCATTGGCGCCGGCTCCGGTGGTGTACGTGCTGCGCGCATGAGTGCAGATCTTGGTGCTAAAGTAGCAATTGCAGAAAACCGCTATCTGGGTGGCACCTGTGTAAATCTTGGTTGTGTGCCTAAAAAATTATTTATGTATGCCTCGCACTTTGCCGAAGACTTTGAAAACGCCAAAGGTTTTGGCTGGAATGTTGGCGCTCCCGAGTTTAACTGGAAAACACTCCTGTCCAATAAAAATTTAGAAATAAACCGCTTAAATAGTGTCTATCAACGCATATTGGATAATGCCGGTGTTGAAACCAAACTTGGTCACGGCAAGATTATTGATGAGCATACGGTGCAAGTTGGTAATGATACTTTTACATCAGAACGTATTTTAATTGCGACCGGTGGTTGGCCTTCTATTCCTGATATCCCTGGCAAAGAACATATCATTTCATCGAATGAAGCCTTTTATCTGGAATCATTACCAGAAAAAGTCATTGTTGTCGGTGGCGGTTATATTGCGGTGGAATTCGCCGGCATCTTTCATGGCTTGGGAGTTGATACCACCCTACTCTATCGTGGCGATTTATTTTTACGCGGCTTTGATTATGACCTGCGAGAAACACTGGCAGATGAAATGACAAAGAAAAATATTAATATGCAATTCAATGCCAATATTAGTACCATTGAAAAAGAAGGCGAGCAACTTATCGCAACACTTGAAGATGGTAGCAAGCTTGAAGCCGGAAAGATCATGTATGCCACTGGTCGTATTCCTATGACGGAAAACCTCGGCCTTGAAAATGTTAATATTACTTTAGATAAAAAAGGCGCAATTGTAGTTAATGAAGAATACCAAACCAATGTACCGTCTATTTATGCCATTGGTGATGTCACTGATCGTGTACAGCTGACACCAGTTGCACTAGCCGAAGGTATAGTGTTGGCAAGACGTTTATATACTGGACAGGATGGTGATGTTGATTACAGTGACATTCCCACTTGTGTATTCAGCCAACCGAATTTGGGAACCGTTGGCTTAACAGAAGAAGAAGCCAGAGCGAAATATGGTGAAATTGATATTTATAAATCCACATTTAAGCCAATGAAGCTATCATTAACTGATAGTGATGAGAAAACATTAATGAAATTGATTGTTGATAAAGCTAGTGACAAAGTTGTTGGTGTACACATGCTTGGTCCTGATGCGGGTGAGATAATTCAGGGCATAGGTATTGCCATGAAAGCCGGCGCCACCAAAAAGGTATTTGATTCTACTATTGGTATTCATCCAACGGCGGCAGAAGAATTTGTAACTATGCAGAACCCTGTCAAACAATAAACTAGTTATAGTGTTGCTCTATTGTTTGTTTAACAACCTCCATAGGTATAGCCGTCATCTCTTTTGACCCAAAAAAAGATGCCTCTATTACTATTCGTTTGTCATATTTGGAGATAAACTTGGCGCTATTACTTGGTCCAAACAAGGTAATTGTTTTACAGCCAGACAATGCTATCGCGTGACCAATTCCGGCATCATTCGTAACTGCTAACTTCAGTTTTTTTGCTAATGCTATAGCAAGTAACGGCCCTTTAACTTGTTCATGTTTGTTATGTATTTCCGGGAATAAGGCTTCTGGTATCGCTTCTTTAACCTGTAAATAAATATCCTGCTCTTTTGGTCCTAGGAAAAATACAGGCGTTCGTCCCGAATCTACTTGTTCCTTTGCGACATTAATAAAGCTCTCCAAAGGCCATATCTTGTTATCTCCGCCAGCGCCTGGCGCAAAACCAATGTAATGATCGGTATCAGGTAATAATCCATCTGCAACAGAAGTGACTTCATCTGATAGATTTAAATCAAGTTTAGGTTCAAAGGATGTATTTCCGGCAAGATTAAACAACAACATAATTCTCTCTTGCAAAGACACATCATAATAGTCAGATAATTGCTTAGGTTTATTATCAGAAAGAAGAAACTTTAACGATGGCGATATAAATCGACCATGAGTAATTCGTAATAACGATAAGGTACAAAGTAGTTTTTGTTGTGTATCTATAATGACATCGTAATAATCATTGATAGGACAAGAAGATAAAAATTCTTTCCATGATTTACCAAACACGACATCGTCTTTAATCACATCAATCAAATTAGATGCTAAAGAATTGAGATGAGTTTTATAGACGGTAGGTCCACAACCAGCAAACCAGGTTATTTCATATTCAGGAAATATATCATGCAGTCTGGCAACCGCAGGTAATTTAATCAGTGCATCACCCAGAATATCGGTATGCACATAGACGAGGACTTTCTTTTTGTTTGATTCCATTCAAGGATTATCTTTGAAATATATAAATCAATCGATACTGACCTTATTGAGACCAAAAAATAAACATCATTCTTTTATGAATAACTATTGTTAATCAAGTACGTATTGCTTGACGATATTGGCTCTTGGCACAGCTGATAATAGTTTTTTCGTATAATCGTTTTGCGGGTTTTGCAGAACATGATCTACGCGCCCTTGTTCAACCACCTTGCCCTTGTACATTACTGCAACATAATGCGCTATGTACTCAACCACACTAATATTATGTGTAATGAATAAATAACTAATCTTGTATTGTTGTTGTAATTCTTTCAATAGTGCCAGTATCTGTGCCTGAACGGACACATCCAATGCACTGGTTGGTTCATCACAAATAATGAGCTTAGGTTTTAATGCCAGTGCACGTGCTATACAAATGCGTTGACGTTGACCACCGGAAAACTCATGCGGATAGCGATATTGATGTTCTGGTAATAAACCAACCTGTTTCAGTAGTTCAGCAGTCATTTTATCTCTTGCCTGATTATTTTCACCAATGTCTTGCGCCAGCATGCCTTCCTGTAAAATATCGCGAATCATCATGCGTGGATTCATTGATGAATAAGGGTCCTGAAAGATAATCTGTATATCTGAACGACGTTTACGTAAAGCTTCATCTTCAAGTTGTGATAAATCTTCATCATCAAACAATATCTGTCCATCCGTTGTCTGCAGTAATTGCAATATACCTTTGCCCATCGTTGTTTTGCCTGAACCGGATTCGCCAACCACGGCTACTGTTTCGCCTTGATGTACATCAATGGAAACACCATCAACCGCGCGAACGTAATCCACTATGCGTTTAAATACTCCCTTGCGAATAGGGTAATAAACTTTTAAATCTGAAACGTTTAATAATTTTTCACGCACAGTCTTATCAGTTTCAATATCACCTTGTTCAGCAACACGCTTTTCCCAACTTGGAATCGTGTCAAATAATTGGTGTGTATAAGGATGTTCTGGATTGGAAAAAAGTTTGGATTTGGTTTTTGCTTCAACAATAATACCTTGTTTCATTACCGCAATATGATCAGCAATTTGTGCAGCTACACCTAAATCATGTGTAATAAACAAAATAGCCATGCCGGTTTTTTGTTGTAACTCTTTCAACAGCTCCAGCACCTGCGCCTGAATAGTGACATCCAAAGCAGTAGTTGGCTCGTCGGCAATCAATAATTTTGGTTCGCCCGCCAGTACAATAGCAATCATGATACGTTGTTTCATGCCACCGGAAAATTGATGTGGATATTCATTTACTCGGCGTTCTGGCTCTGGAATGCCGACAGCATCAAGTAATTCAATACTGCGAGCTATACGGTCTTTCTTTGATAATTTTTTATGTCGATAAAGTGTTTCCTGAATTTGTTGGCCTGCTGTTAGTACAGGATTCAACGAACTTTGTGGTTCCTGAAAGATCATGCCGATACCCCCACCACGAATATCGCGCATTTGTTTTTCCGGCAGTTTAAATAAATCTTGCCCATTCAAAATTACTTCACCACTGGTAACAGATGCAGCGGGTGGCAATAACCGCATAATAGAAGTAGCCGTGATAGATTTACCGCTACCAGACTCACCAAGCAGCACAAAGGTTTCACCTTCATTAATCGAGAAACTTACATCATTTACAACCTTGTTTGCATGATCACCATGACCAAACTGTGTTGAGAGATGTTTGACTTCCAGTATGGTTTTACTCATTTTTATTAATCCGGTAATACTCTAGGTCGACGATTTTCATCTAACGCGACATAAGTTAATTGTGCTTCGGTTACTTTTACAGTTTCAAGGTTAGCTGGATTACGTTCGGCATAAACATCTACCTTGACTGTGATAGACGATTTACCAGTATTCACAATCTCTGCATAACAACTAATCATATCACCAACAAATACCGGCTCATGAAATTCAACTGAATTGACAGCGACTGTAGCGACTCTACCTTTGGCGCGTTCCAATGCTGGAATCGATGCAGCAGTATCTATCTGTGACAATATCCAGCCGCCAAAAATACTACCGCCAGGATTAGTATCTTTTGGCATGGCAACAACACGTATCACTGGCAAACGATCAGCAGGTAATGTGATTTTTTCTTGATTTGCCATTTAGTCGATACCTCTTAATCTTGGATCAAATGCATCCCGCACCGCATCGGAAAATAAATTTGCTGCTAGCACCAATAGAAACATAAAAATAAATGAAGCTGCTAACGACCACCAGACAACCGGGTCACGCGCCATTTCCAGACGAGCACCATTAATCATATTGCCCCAACTATGCATACTTGGATCAACGCCAATATTGATATAAGACAATACGGCTTCTGCCAAAACCAGTCCGCTAAAATCCAGCACAATAGAAATCATCACAATATGCATTACGTTTGGCAATAAGTGGCGCATCATGATCTTGAAATTACCCACACCAAATGCCTTTGCCGCTTGCACATAATCTACTTCACGCAGTTTTAATGTCTCTGCACGTAATAAGCGACACAAACCAGTCCAACTGGTAATTCCGAGAATAATACATAAAAACAATAAACGTAGATCAGCACGCTGCTCAAGACTTGTAAATTCAGCTTCATGCTTACCGATATAAACCTGTAATAATAAAATAGATGCGGCAATAAGTAGCACGCCAGGTATTGAATTTAAGGTCGTGTATAGATATTGAATAACATCATCAATCCAGCCGCGAAAATAACCGGCCATTAATCCCATCATGATAGCAAAGGGTAACATTACCAATGTAGTCAATGTACCGATAACCAGACCCGTACGAATACTTTTTACAGCCTGATACAAGATATCCTGCCCTACTTTGTCAGTACCAAAGACATGATAGTGACCGGATAATTGAAATATGATTGAAAAGATGATCAGTAATACACTAACCGTTAGCAAAATTGCATACCAGGGAACGTCCAGTTCATCTTTAATTAAACGTTGAAAAATGTTTCTGGCATTTAATTGCATTCGTTTTGCTTGAAGCCAGACAAACAGTAAAAGCAAAATAGAACCGATAAATACCCCCATCAATATCCCAATAAAACTTCTTAATAAGATATCTGGCACGCGTTCTGTTTCAGGGTTATTTAAATACGCACCGCCATAAAGTAAACGAGGATAATCACGTACCTGAGTACCATCTTCCTGTTCTATAATTTCTTTGGCAAAGGCATGTGCCGCGAGTGGTGCGGAGTAGGTTCTCTCTGTATTTTGACGCAAATCATTCAACAATAAATCCAGCACACTATTAATTTCCGTTGAATAAACAGTATTACCTTGATTATCCGGCTCATCGAGCGCGGGGTGAAAGTGTAGAGAGTCTAATAACCCTATTACGATATAAACCAACAACACTACCGCAGCTGACATTGCCAACGGGCGTTTAGCTACTTCGCGCCATGGGGCGCGTAAATGTTCATGCCGTCTTGCATAGAAAACAAAACCGATAACCATAGCAAGTAATAAGAAGATGAATGCGTCTGTTATGAATATGACTGGCATTAGTTCAGCCTTACCCTTGGATCGACAAGAGTGTATGAAATATCAGTCAATATCAAACCGATGATATAAAGCACTGAACCAAGAAAAACCATTGAACGTACAATGGCAAAATCCTGTGCATTGATTGCATCAATCGTATAACTGCCCAAACCGGGAATGGCAAAAAATGATTCAATAATCAAACTACCGATAAATAATGTGGGCAATAACACTACAACGCCGGTAAGTATGGGTATTAAACCATTCATAAACACATGTTGATAAAGTACTCGCGTTTCAGACAGTCCTTTTGCTCTGGCTGTACGCACATAATCCTTGTTCATTTCCTCGAGGAATAATGTGCGGTACCAGCGCGTACTTGCACCTATACCACCAACCAGACCAACGACAACGGGTAAAATAGTAAATTTAATTGCTTCCCAACCTGTGTCATAACCAGAGATGGGGACAAGATGTAATGTCTTACCGATCAAATATTGTCCGCCAATGATATAAAACAAACCGGATATCGACATCATAATGACACAGAGTATAACGCCAGACACATCGACATAAGTCCCGCGAAAAAAGGCAAGTATCAATCCGAAACTGATGTAGGAAAATAAACCAAGCAATAGACTGGGCACAGTAATTGCCAGACTGGGCCACATGCGTTGACTGATATCATAACTGATATCCCGACCGTTATCAGAACGACCGAAATCAAACACAAATAATTTAATCGAGTTTTCGAAGAATATTGTATTCGTTATTTTTTCAAATGATTGTGCTTCACTATTCCACACAACCGGTTTGTTATAACCGCGCTCTTCTTTCCACTTTAGAATTGCTTCATCAGTAACGCGCTTCATGCCAAGTTGCATGCGGGCCATATCATCAGGCGTATTTACAACAAAGAACAACATAAAGGTAATGACGTTTACGCCAATCAATATCGGCACAGCGTAAAGTATTCGTCGCAAGATATAGCTAATCATGATATCGATCTCGTTTCATTACGACGATAAGATATAGCTGCCGGTAAAATTACAAAAATTAAAATCAATATGATAACGACTACAGGCCACCACACTGCCTGGTTCCATTGCTGCTGTTTCTCATAGCGACTTTCAGGATCAATTCGTTTGTATTTAAGTGTGTTATTTGCCATGAGGTTTGGCTTGGAATTTTTATACCAGCCATGATGCAATGAAAAACCGACAGGGTGAAACCCCCACAACCAGGGCGCATCACGACGAACGATTTCCACCATATCATTGATAACGGCTTGTCGAGCCTCACCATTTTCCATGCTCTTCATTTGATTGAATAACTCATCGTATTCATCATTTTGATAATTGGCAGCATTCTCACCATTGTGTCCAACTTTCGCGTTTATACCATAAAGTAAAAAGAAAAAGTTTTCCGGATCTGGATAATCAGCATTCCAGCCCCATTGAAATATTTGTGCTGTACCTTTACGCATCTTCTCCTGAAAACGATTGTAATCAGTCGCTCGAACGACAAGATTGATGCCGATCTTTGCAAATTGTTTTCGTAACCAATCAAACCTGGCTTTTGTTCCAGGTCCTGCTGCTGGTGTGTCAAGATTGAGTGTTAATGGTTTTCCTGTGGTTTCATCTCGTCCATTTGGGTAACCTGCTTTAGTCATTAATTCTTTAGCAATTTCAATCGGCTTTCTAATGGCTTTATTATTTTGCCAATCATAAACATAATGATTAATCCCTGCTTCACCTGGGACATGACCAAAGATACCTGGCGGGATTGGTCCTTGTGCAGACTCGCCTCTTCCATTTGCAAAGATCGAAATGAATTCTTCATAATCAACTGCAATAGAAATTGCCCGACGTAAAAGTCTCGCACGATCACTATCACCACCAACAACATCATCAACCATATTAAAGCCCATATAATAAGAAGACGTTGTTACGGCGGTTTTTAAACGAATATCCTTTTCTTTCATTTCATCAGTTAATTCTGCTTCTCCGGCAGCACTGAATGTGATCGCCTGATCAAAACTGTCAGAGACTATTCCTGATGTATCATAATAACCTTGTAAAAATTTATTCCATGCAGGAATGGATTCTTTTTCCAGACTGTAAATGGCCTTATCAATAAATGGCATGGGTTTACCTGCATCTTCCAATAAACCTGCTGCATAATCTTCAGCATCACCGTCTGTTGGGTAGGCTTCTCCATGAAAATTCGGATTTCTTTCCAGTACCATGCGACGGTTAGGGTTATTTTCTTTCAGCATGAAAGCACCTGTACCAATCGGGTACCAATCAAGCGTAATATTTTTATCATTCATGCCAGGCTGAGAATAAAAATAATCGGCCTCCCAAGGCATTGGAGAAAAGAAATACATTGATAACCAATATCGAAACTGCGGATATTTTTGCGTTAGCGTAATTTCAAATATATGTTCGTCGATTACCTTAACACCAGGTAAGTCATATTTTCTTAAATCAAGAAAGTCATGAGGGTTTTCTTCTAAAGCCTCTGAAAGTAATTTTGCATATTCACTCAATCCAAGAATATATTTCGCCATTAGTCCAGCTATTGGTGAATGCACCTTTGGATGTGCCATACGTTTAATTTGATAAACATAATCATGCGCAGTTAATTGTCGCGTACCCACCAGATTGAAATCAGATAGCTGATAAATATTTGATAGTTTTTCTTCATCAAGATCATGATAAACATATTGATTGTTCGCATCCTTCGCGAAGGCAGGATGCGGCTGAAATAAAATATTTTTTTTCAGGTTGATACGATAAACCACTTTGGCAATATCTTCTTCTCGAGCACTTCTCTCAATGAGCAAACCCTGTTCATCATAATAAATTGGGTCGGGAACTGATGTTGCTGTTAGGGGGATTAACTCGTAAGGACGTTTTAAAAAATGATACTGCAATGGTGGCTCATAGATTTGACCAAGAAAAACATATTCATTAGCACTATAGGAACTAACTGGATCAAGATGTTTGGGTCGTTCAGAAAAAGAATCATAATAGACATTTTGCTTTACTTCTTCGGCAGAGTAAGGGTTATTCCATGCTGCACTATCACATCCACTGATAAATATGCAGAAAAACAGGGTTGCAATGATATTAGGCATGAAATTTATGTTTGTGATTATTCTGATAATAAAAGTACATTATAAACATGTCGTTTTTTCTGTACACTTTGAGTTTATAATTAATAAATAATTCAATTCAGTACTAAGGATAAGGATATGGGCTTACTTAAAAATAAACGTGTATTAATTGTCGGGGTTGCCAGTAATCGTTCTATCGCCTGGGGTATAGCACAGGCGATGCATAGAGAAGGAGCAGAACTAGCGTTCACCTATCAAAATGACAAATTACGAGAAAGGGTAGAGAAATTTGCCGCAGAGCTTGGTTCTGAAATTACCGTACCCTGTGATGTTTCCAGTGACGAGCAAATTCAGTCAGTTTTTGAACATCTGGACGATTATTGGGATGGTCTGGACATTCTAGTTCATTCAGTCGCATTTGCGCCTAAAGAACAACTGGAAGGCGATTATCTGGAAAATGTCACCCGCGAGGGTTTCATCACCGCTCATGAAATTAGTTCTTACAGTTTTTCGGCTCTAGGCGATGCCGCACGGGAAATGATGAAAGGCAGAAATGGTTCTATGCTGACTTTGAGTTATATTGGTGCGGTACGAGCCATGCCAAACTACAATGTCATGGGACTGGCAAAGGCAAGTCTTGAAGCCAATGTGCGCTATATGGCATCCAGCCTGGGTCCTGAAGGAATACGCGTAAACGCAATTTCAGCCGGACCGATTCGAACTCTTGCTGCTTCTGGTATCAAAGGTCTACGGGAATTCCTGACACAAGTAGAAAATAATGCGCCATTAAGACGTAATGTTACGATTGAAGAAGTTGGAAATGCGGCAGCTTTCCTATGTTCTGATCATGCCTCTGC
The DNA here is from genome assembly GCA_030829955.1 of Gammaproteobacteria bacterium. GTDB lineage: Bacteria > Pseudomonadota > Gammaproteobacteria > Eutrophobiales > Eutrophobiaceae > JANQNX01. The sequence continues at coordinate 23,131 of JAURNY010000007.1, forward strand.
TATCACTGGTGAAATCACCTATGTTGATTGCGGCTATAACTCAATCGGTCTTTCCTAATCATTTTAATATCTAGTTAAACCAGAGAATGGCAATGAACGAAAACAAGCTCGTCATCGCCATTCTTGTTGGTGCCCTGCTCGGCATTCTTTGCGGTTGGTTATTCGGACCAACTATGTCAAAGATTGCCTGGCTAGGAAATTTCTTTCTCGATATTCTTAAAATGACGATTATCCCTTTAATCGTCGCAGCTGTAATTAGTGGTGTCACCTCTTTAGGTGATATTCGCAAATTAGGCAAACTCGGAAGCATAACATTGCTTTACTATGCCTCCACTACTGCAATAGCCGTTTTAGTAGGACTAATTATTGTCAATATTATTCAACCCGGTAGTGGTATTGAACAACCCAGTAACGTAGTACCTGATATTGTGAGTGAGAAAGGTGGTATCGGCTTTGTCGATATTATTCGTTCTTTGGTAAGCCCCAACATAATTGACGCTGCCGCCAATACCCAACTATTACCTCTGATTGTCTTTTGTTTATTGTTTGCTACGGCAATGACAACGATAGGTGAAAAAGGTGAGCATATAATTCGCTTTTTTGATGCGCTTAATGACACCATGATGAAACTGGTTGTCTGGGTTATGAATGCTGCACCGATAGGTATATTTGCATTGATTGCAGGCAAGATTGGTGAAGCTGGAGGTGGTGATGCCATTTATCAGGAATTGGTTTCAGTTGGCGCATATTGTTTAACCGTAATATTAGGGTTAAGCGTTCATTTCCTTATTTTATTTGGCATTCTGATATTACTAACACCTCATGGTAAACATTATTTACTTCAGCTTTCTCGTGCATTAATGACAGCATTTGGCACGGCAAGTTCTTCTGCAACACTACCGCTAACAATGGAATGTGCGATTGAGGCAAGAGTCGATAAACGTTCGGTTAGATTCGTCACGCCGCTAGGCGCAACAGTCAATATGGATGGCACCGCACTATATGAAGCTGTTGCCGTCATGTTTATTGCACAGGCTTATAACATCCCTCTGGGTATTACCGAACAAATTGTGATTTTTATAACCGCAACACTGGCAGCAATCGGAGCCGCTGGAATTCCTCAAGCAGGGTTGGTAACAATGATTATTGTATTGAATGCCGTCGGTTTACCCGTGGAAGGGATAGGATTATTACTTGCAGTTGATTGGTTTCTTGATCGCTTTCGCACCACAGTTAATGTATGGGGAGATAGCGTTGGGGCAGCTGTAATGGAGAGATTTTTACCTGATAAAGATTAAATATTCTCTTCGAAGATCATCACTTTTGCTTTGTCTTTTGAATTCGTCAAAAACTCTCGCCATTCAGCAGAAGACTTCAGTCGCTTTAATTCATTTTCTACTTTTTTGCTATCGCCTTCTTCGATGTTATCCAGATTTCCATCTTCTACCGCAGTCACCATAACAACAGCATAATCACCGCTACCAAAACGATAACCGTCAATTGCTACCTGACCATTAGAAGGTGTTAACTGAAACGCCTTACGTAAAATTGAACGACTAATATTTACTGAATCACGTTTTGCAGCAGACTCGCTCTCCCACTTAATTTCTTTATCTATCTCGAGTGCTTCTGGTGCCACGCCGTCTTTTAGTTGTGAGATAATTTCTTTACCAATACTTTCAAGCTTATCTGCTGTTAGTTGCTGCTTAATATCGGCGATAACTTCTGCCTTTACATATTCAAGCGGTTTAATCTCCGAAGGTTTGTGTTCAAGAACACGTATTACAGCAATATGGTTTTCACCAAGTTCAATGGCATCACTATTAATCCCTGATGAGATTAATTCTTCATTGAAGCTGCTTGCTATAAGGCGATCATTACCAATAATTCCTTCATCATCATTATCACGGGCAAAATAGTCTGATTCCTGAACAGGTGAATCTATCGCCTCTGCTGCCAACTCAAGTGAATCAGGGTATTCATATGCTAGAGTCGTTAACTGATCGGATAATTCAAAATATTTAAGTTGTGCTTGATTCAACTTATAGTCATTGACAACCTGCTCGGCAACCTTTTCATAAATATTTTTCGGTCCTCCACGAATCTCGCCGACTTTAATGATGTTAAAAGTATCTTTGGATTCGATCATGCCGCTGATTTCATTTTCTTCTGCGGAAAATAGAAATTCATCAATCTCATCTCCCATGATGCCTCGCACTACGAATGCATGTTCACTAAATTGCAACGCACCTTTACCTTCTTCTGTAAATTCCTCAATGATTTTTTCAAATTCAATACCATCATTAGCCATGGCAAGCGCGTTTTCAATAACCGTTTTCGCGTTGGCTATTTGCTCTTCACCAGCCTCTTCATCAATCTTCACAAACAACTTAGTGACCGACCGTTGTTCATCTACATCATAGGTGTCTTTATTGCTTTGGTAATACGCGCGTAATTCGTCTTCTATTGGCTTTATTGATTCGGCAATCTTGTTTACATCCAGATCAATATAAGCAATCTTCACCATCTCTGGTGTTTTATAATTATTTTTATTTGTTTCGTAATAACTATTTACCTGTTCATCAGATACTTCAATGTCGTCGATATAATTGCTTACAGATAAAAGCGCATAGGTTATATCTCTGGTTTGATTATCAAGTTTCAGTATTTGATTTAGTTCAGCTTCAGTAACGAATACAGTTTCAGCAATTCCTGACTGCAGCTGCTCCGCCAATAAGTCTTTACGCATTTCAAGTTCAAACATTTTGGGAGTTAAACCAAGGTTTGCGACACCAAGTTCATATGCCATCATGTCAAAACCAGATTCATCCTGAAATATTTCGAGACTTTGAATGGTATTTGCGACTTGTTGATCGCTTATTCTTAAACGCTGTTCAGCGACAATTTGATTGACCAGACTAGTATCAATTAAGCGTTGCAAAGTCTGTTGACGAATTAATTCTTCTTCATCAAGTGAAATTTCTTCGCCAAATATCTGCTGCATTTGACGACGTAAATTAACGAGCGCTCTCTGATAAGTTTGCAAATCAATTTCAGTATCATTGACCATGGCTACATTAACCTGTCCACCTTGACCAAAATAGGAATTGACCCCCCAGAGTGCAAAAGAAATTATAAGAGCACCGACAATAATTCCGGCAATCCAACCTGACGCTTTATCTCGTATTGAACCTAACATCGTATTTTTTCTGTATTTTTAAAATTAAATACGGGCGTATCATACATTGATACACCCGTGATTCTTTAATGTTGGCGGAGTGGACGGGACTCGAACCCGCGACCCCCGGCGTGACAGGCCGGTATTCTAACCAACTGAACTACCACTCCCTAAGGATACTGGTGGGTGCTGAGAGGCTCGAACTCCCGACTTTCGCCTTGTAAGGGCGACGCTCTACCAACTGAGCTAAGCACCCGAAGGCGCGCTAGTTTATGGCATCCTTAAGAGCTTTACCAGCTTTGAAACCAGGGACTTTTGAAGCTTTGATCTTAATTTCTTCTCCTGTTCTTGGATTTCTACCTGTGCGAGCGCTACGTTTTCGTACAGAGAAAGTTCCAAAACCAACTAGCGTAACTGTATCTCCCTTTTTGAGAGCTTTAGTTATCGTGCCAATTGCAGAGTCAAGTGCTCTACTAGCAGCAGCTTTTGATAAATCTGCAGAATTAGCAATTGCGTCGATAAGTTCGGCTTTATTCATAGTATATTTCCCCTTGTCATTTTGTTACTCAAGAACAGACTTAGGTTTCTGTCGTGAGGTAGTGTTTAGTTGAATGCCCGCATTTAAGAAACGCCTGATTTATACCAACTGCTATAAAGCGCGTCAAGCAATGTGATCGAACTATGCGAACGTATAAATGATACAGCAATAATTAGTGAGGACGAATCAAGTCGTTTTTTCCGCTACTACGAATATCATCACCTTTCAATATATCAGATTTTCCTTTTTGTTTGACTCCCGGATTCGGCATTTTTTCAAGTGCCACCTCCAACACCTGATCAATCCAACGCACAGGCCTAATATCAAGATTTTGTTTGATATTCTTTGGTATCTCTGCTAACTCTCTATTATTTTCCTCTGGAATTAATACCGTTTCGATACCGCCACGCAATGCTGCCAGGAGTTTTTCTTTTAATCCACCTATTGGTAACACCTCACCTCGTAGGGTGATTTCTCCTGTCATAGCAACACTGGATTTAACAGGTGTGCCCATTAATGAAGAAACCATTGCAGTACACATAGCAACACCGGCACTTGGGCCATCTTTAGGTGTTGCGCCTTCCGGCACATGGATATGAAAGTCATGGTCTTTATAAAAATCAGCCTCAATACCCAGTACTGCACTACGACTTCTGACAACTGTCATGGCCGCTTCAATAGACTCCTGCATGACATCACCAAGTTTACCTGTACGGGTAATTTTGCCTTTTCCGTCAACAATAGCCGCTTCAATCGTTAACAATTCACCGCCGACTTCAGTCCACGCTAAACCAGTAACTTGACCAATACGGTTTTCTTCTTCTGCTTTGCCATAACGATACTTTTTAACACCTAGTAGTGATTCAAGCTTTTTTGATGTAACTACAATACGTTTATCTGTCGGTTTTAACAGGACCTGTTTCACAACCTTTCTACAAATGTTTGCAATCTCACGATCCAGATTTCTAACACCTGCCTCGCGAGTGTAATATCGAATAATGTCTCTGATAACATTATCGCGAATACTTATTTCTGTATCTTTTAAACCATTATTTCCTAGCTGTTTTGGAATCAGATATTTCTTAGCGATATTGACCTTTTCGTCCTCGGTGTATCCGGAAAGACGGATCACTTCCATACGATCCAATAAAGGTGCCGGTATATTCAAGCTGTTTGCCGTGGTAACGAACATAACTTCCGATAAGTCATAATCAACTTCAAGATAATGATCGTTAAAGGAATTATTTTGTTCCGGATCAAGAACTTCTAGTAAGGCAGACGCCGGGTCACCTCTAAAATCCATCGCCATTTTATCAATCTCATCTAGCAGGAAGAGCGGGTTTTTCTTACCGGCTTTAGACATTCCTTGTACAATTTTGCCAGGCATAGAACCGATATATGTTCGTCTGTGACCACGAATTTCGGCTTCATCACGCACACCACCTAACGACATACGAACAAATTTACGGTTTGTTGCGCGAGCAATCGAGCGGCCCAATGATGTCTTACCGACACCTGGAGGTCCAACCAGACACAAAATAGGTCCTTTCATTTTTTTTACACGTTGTTGAACAGCGAGATATTCAAGAATACGCTCTTTAACTTTTTCCAGACCATAATGATCTTCTTCTAATACTTCTTCTGCCTGTTTAATATCCTGAGATACCTTGCTTCGTAACTTCCAAGGAACCTGCACCAACCAATCAATATAGTTTCTGACGACAGTCGCTTCTGCCGACATCGGAGACATCATGCGTAATTTATTTAATTCTGCTTCGGCTTTTTCTTTCGCTTCCTTATGCATACCAGCCTTTTCAATCTTTTTTTCAAGTTCTTCCAGTTCATTAGGTACATCTTCCATTTCGCCCAATTCTTTTTGAATGGCTTTCATCTGCTCATTCAAATAATACTCTCGCTGACTTTTTTCCATTTGTGATTTCACACGACCACGAATGCGCTTTTCTACCTGTAAAAGGTCAATTTCTGATTCCATGAGAAGAATTAGATGTTCAAGTCGTTCCTTGACGTCAATGATTTCCAGAACATGTTGCTTTTCTTCGATCTTAATCGACATGTGTGCCGCTATCGTATCTGCAAGTCGACTGGCATCATCAATGCTAGATAATGAAGAAATTATTTCGGGTGGCACTTTCTTATTAAGTTTTACATATTGCTCAAATTGATTCATGGCAGAGCGCGCGCACACATCTATTTCCTGTTCATCAATTGATTCAGGTTCCAGAATTTCCACATCAGCAAGAAACATACCCTCGTCTGCTCTGTAGTTTGCAATGCTGGCACGAGCTGTACCCTCTACTAACACCTTGATTGTGCCATCGGGTAATTTTAGTAACTGTAGAATACTTGCCAATGTACCAATGGTATAAGTTTGATCCTCACTAGGGTCTTCTTCAGCAGCACTTTTTTGTGCTACTAAAAGAATTTGCTTATTACCCTCCATAGCCATATCCAATGCCTTGATAGACTTTTCTCGTCCGACAAAAAGTGGAATTACCATATGGGGGTAAACGACTACATCTCGCAAGGGTAAAACGGGCAAGGTTTCAATTTCTTGTGTCATAAGTCTCTTCTTAAAATAGGAAAGGAGTATGAATAGATCATACGATAGAAGTGAGGTTATTTCCGCCTAAATTCAAGCAGAAATAGAAAAAAATTCAGTATTTTACAAAATGATTGAATTAATCATCAGAAGCTACCTTTTGGATATCTGTGCTGTCATAAATCATTAGTGGTTCAGATTCACCATTTATTACGCCTTCATCAATAACCACTTTCGTAACATTATCCATAGAAGGCAAATCATACATGGTATCCAGTAATACATTTTCCATAATAGAGCGTAATCCACGCGCGCCTGTTTTTCTCTCCATGGATTTGCGAGCTACTGCACGCAGCGCATCATCACGAAACTCAATTTCACAACCTTCCATCTCAAACAAACGACCATATTGTTTAGTAATCGCATTTTTAGGTTCAGTCAGAATCTCTACTAATTGAGTTTCATCCAGCTCATCCAGTGTCGCTGCAACAGGTAAACGTCCAACAAATTCAGGAATTAAACCGTATTTAATCAAATCTTCTGGCTCAACCGTATGCAATATCTCACTGACACTCTTACGGTCATCCTTGCTCTTAACATCTGCTGAAAAGCCTATACCACCTTTTTCAGAGCGATCACGAATGATGTTATCAAGGCCTGCAAACGCACCACCACAAATAAACAGTATGTTACCTGTATTAACTTGCAGAAATTCTTGCTGAGGATGTTTTCGACCACCTTGTGGCGGCACAGAAGCAATGGTTCCTTCAATCAATTTCAGCAAAGCTTGCTGTACGCCCTCTCCTGAAACATCACGGGTAATAGATGGGTTGTCAGACTTCCGTGAAATCTTGTCAATTTCATCAATATAGACGATGCCTGTTTGTGCCTTGTCGACATCGTAATCGCATTTTTGCAAAAGCTTCTGAATAATATTTTCAACGTCTTCACCAACATAACCTGCCTCAGTCAACGTAGTGGCATCAGCAATGGTAAACGGCACATTGAGTAATCTAGCCAATGTTTCCGCAAGTAAGGTCTTGCCACTACCAGTTGGGCCAATTAACAATACATTGCTCTTGGTTAGCTCGACTTCAGACTTTTTCATACCTTGTTCAAGACGTTTATAGTGGTTGTATACCGCTACAGACAGAATTTTTTTCGCTCGAGTCTGACCAATAACATATTCACCAAGAATATTATTGATTTCATGAGGTGTTGGTAACTCAGCACCTACGCCTGTGACTGATTTATCCTGAATTTCTTCTCGAATAATGTCATTACACAACTCAACACATTCATCGCAAATAAAAACGGAAGGGCCGGCTATCAGCTTTCTGACTTCATGCTGACTTTTACCGCAGAATGAGCAATAAAGCAGCCTATCACCATCACTTTTTCCATTTTTACGATCAGTCATTGATTACTCCAAAGTTACCAAAAGACGAGAAGTTGCCTATACATACTATTCATTTGTCGCCGATTTGTCAGCAGAACCAGGTCTGGAAGATAACACTTCATCAATGATGCCATATTCTTTGGCTCTTTCAGCACTCATGAAATTATCGCGTTCAGTATCTTTCTGAATCTGTTTAAGAGGTTGTCCAGTATGATTTGCTAAAATTTGATTCAATCTTTCTCGTGCATAGAGAATTTCTTTAGCATGGATATCGATATCCGTCGCTTGCCCCTGAAACCCGCCTAATGGCTGATGAATCATTACACGCGAATGTGGCAAACAATATCGTTTACCAACAGCGCCACCGGCTAGCAATAAAGCACCCATACTTGCTGCCTGACCAACACACATAGTGCTGACCCTTGGCTTGATAAATTGCATGGTGTCGTAAATGCCTAAACCAGCAGTCACTGAACCACCAGGGGAATTTATGTAGAAGTGAATATCTTTATCAGGATTCTCCGACTCAAGGAAAAGAAGCTGTGCAACGATTAAGTTAGCTACCTGATCTTCAACAGGACCAACCAAAAATACCACCCGTTCTTTTAAAAGTCGGGAATATATGTCATAAGAACGTTCACCTCTAGAGGTCTGTTCCACAACCATTGGCACCAGATTTAGTGCCTTGATTTCATTATCGTTTTTCATAGTCACCTATAACGGATACAAGACGTAAATCTCTAACCTGTAGTCTGCCTTTTATTCATAATTTCGTCAAACGAACGCTCGTTTTCGTTCACCTTTGCATTTGCCAACACCCAGTTGATAACTTCTTCTTCTAACGCCAGCGCTTCTACTTGTGCCAGATTATTTTTATCTGAGTAATACCAGTTGATGACAGTATTAGGATCCTCATAACCTGACGCCATATCCTCAATCATAGCTCTAACCTGCGCTTGCTCGGCCTTAATATCATTTTGCTTGATAATTTCAGCAACAAGCAATTGCAACGCAACACGCTTTTCGGCCTGTTCTTTAAATAGAGAATCATCCGCGTCTTTCATGGATTTCGAATCGATACCCTGACGCTTCATGTTTTGTTCAAGTTCTTCGCGGACACGTTGAATTTCCTGGGTAACCATAGTTTGTGGTAATTCCACTTCATTTACTTCATGCAGAGTATCTAACACCTTAATTTTTAATTGTTGACGCAAGGTTAAATCAACTTCACGTTCCATATTGCGTTTAATTTCAGCATTAAAGGCAGCTTCATCGCCATCCTTTATACCGAACATTGCAATAAACTCGTCATTAATTTCAGGTAGAACCGGTTCATTAACGCTGTTCACTTTGACCTTAAACTGGACATTCTGGCCTTTTAGCTCTTCCTTGCCATAGTCATCCGGAAATTTGAGGTCTAGTGTTAATTCCTCGTCTGCTTTTTTACCAATGAGACCAGCTTCAAATCCCTCTATGAAACTATTTGAACCTAACTCAAGATTATAATTTTCCGCTTTACCACCTTCGAATGCCTCATCATTTAAAAAACCTTCAAAGTTAATATTTACAATATCCCCATCCTTTGAAGCACGTTCAACAACTTCCTGACGACGTTGCTGTTTTCTTAAAACATTAATCATATCAGTGACATCTTGATCAGAAACATTACAAATTGGCCGTTCAATCTTAACATCGGAAATGGGTTTTAAGGTCAATTCAGGATAGACTTCAATAACAGCGGTGTATGCTAGATCCTTACCACCCTCATCATTAATTTCCTCAATTCTAGGTGGACCGGCAGGTTTTAAATTTTCCTGATTTAATGCTTCATGCAAACTGGATTGCAAAAGCTCACCCAAAACTTCCTGACGTACCTGAGCGCCATAACGACTCTGCACCACTTTTAAAGGCGCCTTACCCGGACGAAAGCCCTGAATCTTCGTAGTTTTACTCAGACGTTGCAGACGGCTACTGACTTCTGAACTAATCTTTTCTTCAGGTACTTCCACACGTAACTTACGCCCCAGTGAACCTGTGTTCTCAACAGATACTTGCATTCCTTGATTAACCTCTAAATGTACTTATAAAACAATAGCTTAATTAAAGTAATTGGTGCGAAAGGAGAGACTCGAACTCTCACGGGATACCCCACTGGAACCTAAATCCAGCGCGTCTACCAATTCCGCCACTTTCGCGAATATATTTATCCTGTTTCAACAGAGCATATATGAAACATAGGCCTTACCCTAAGGCAGGCTTATTCTAATCATATTTCTGTGAAATGGGGACGGAGTTTGTTGGAAATAATCTAAAAATTCAAATCAAAAACATTCTTCTATAAAAGACTGACAAACTCGACGACATTTACGACTTCCAGTCGAGGGGTTGAGTATACAGTTTTCGCCCCATTCTTTACATACAGTTAAACATTTTTTCTTCTCCTGACCATGCTCGTAGTCATCAGGAAGTAGTAATTCACCATCAATCACCCGCTGGGCCTTAGGTTGCTGCTCATTATCCGTGTCTGCGAGTGCTATCGAAAAAACAAATGACAACATAGATATTGACGCTATTAATAGTAATGGTTGAATTAATTTATACATAAATAATTTAGACTCTCGTTAGTTACTTTGTTCACTAAAAAAGTGGATAAATCAGAAGAACATTAATAACAAGTAACTTTGTCTTGTTCCAACAAATACTATATTGTGTAGCACTGCATAAATACTATTCAGATTCGCTCCGATAGCCTATCGTTTTTAACGCCTCAGTAATCTCATTCAATATCACAGGATCATCAATCGTCGCCGGAATGGAATAATGTTCACAATCGGCAATTTTTTTCATAGTACCACGCAGTATTTTACCGGAACGTGTTTTAGGTAAACGATCAACTATTACAGCTTTTTTAAACGAAGCAACAGCGCCAATTTCTTTTCTGATCAACTCAACCAATTGCGTGATTAATGTTTCATGTTCAGTTTTGGCACCACTCTTTAATACAACCAGACCTATTGGTATCTGTCCTTTGAGTTCATCAGCTACACCAATTACTGCACATTCAGCTACGTCAGGATGTGAAGCAAGTACCTCTTCCATACCACCAGTTGATAAACGATGACCTGCAACATTAATAACATCACCCAAACGACTCATCACCCAAACATCACCATCACTATCTATGTAGCCGGCATCCCAAGTCATATAATAACCTTCATGCATGGAGAGATAGGCTTCGATAAACTCTTCATCTTTTTGCCATAATGTAAGCAAACAGCCGGGAGGCATTGGTAACTTAACAGCCATTTTACCCATTTCACCACACGGTAAAGGATTTCCCTTATCATCAAGAATTTTCAGGTCATACCCGGGACTGGGACGTGATGCAGAACCGTGTTTAATTGGAAATTGTTCTAGACCTAAACAATTTGCAGATATTGCCCAACCTGTTTCTGTTTGCCACCAATGGTCAATCACTGGCACCTTAAGTTGTTCTTCTGCCCATGCTAATGTCGGTGGATCACTGCGCTCACCCGCCAGAAATAAAGTTGCTAGCGAAGAAATATTATAATCTTTAATTAATTTACCTTCGGGGTCATCACGTTTGATTGCTCTAAAAGCAGTCGGAGCAGTAAATAAAACTTTCACTTTATGTTGCTCAATCACTCGCCAAAAAGCTCCTGCATCAGGTGTACCGACAGGTTTACCTTCATAAACTAAAGAGGTACAACCATAGATAAGTGGTGCGTAACATATATAAGAATGGCCGACAACCCAACCGACATCTGAAGCTGCCCAATATACATCGCCAGGTTCAACATTATAGATATTCTTCATTGTCCAGTTCATCGCTACGGCATGACCACCGTTATCGCGCACCACACCTTTCGGCATGCCTGTTGTTCCAGATGTATATAAAATGTATAACGGATGAGTGGCTTCTACAGACACACAGTCAACAACATTCGCAGTTGCTTCTACTTCTTGCCAGTCATGGTCACGCCCATCGATCATTCCTGCTTTACACTGAGAGCGTTGAAGAATGATACAACTATCAGGTTTATGTATAGCCTGTTCGATGGCTGCATCCAGCAATGGTTTATATTCAATCACCCGATTAATTTCTATACCACATGTTGCAGACACGATGACTTTAGGTTTAGCGTCATTAATACGAGTTGCCAGTTCTTTTGGCGCAAAACCACCAAAAACCACTGAATGAATCGCACCGATACGTGCGCATGCCAACATGGCGATAACTGCTTCGGGCACCATTGGCATATAAACAACAACACGATCACCTTTACTCACATTAAGTTTTGTTAACGCGCCAGCAAATTTGGCAACGCGATTTTTTAATTCGGCATAGGTGATATATTCAACTGTTTGTGTTACCGGACTATCATATATAAGAGCAGCCTGCTCACCTCTCCCATTTTCAACATGACGATCGACTGCGTTATAACAGGTATTTAATTTCCCATCCGGATACCAGCGATAGAAAGGGATATTGGAACTATCTAATACTTTCGTAAAAGGAACATCCCAATGAATACCTTGTGCAACTTCAGCCCAGAATTCTTCAGGGTTATCTAATGCGCGTTGATAAGTATCCATGTAAGACATGAATAACCTCCTCTCTCATAACGGTTTTTATATTTATATTTTTTTAAAACGAATCTTCGGGAACTCTGACCCAACCTTCCATGAGTACTCTTGCGCTTCTGCTCATAATGGCTTTTCTCGCTACCCATTGACCGTTTTCTTTACTAACTTCCGCGCCGACCTTTAATATGCCGGAGGGATGGCCAAATCTAACATGTGTACGTTCACCACCACCTGCAGCAATATTCACCAACGTCCCGGGTATCGCTGCAGCAATACTTATTGCCACTGCTGCCGTACCCATCATGGCATGGTGTAATTTCCCCATTGATAATGCGCGCACGAGTAAATCAATTTCATTTTTATAAATTTGTTTACCGCTTGATGCAATACAGTCAGCTGTTGCAGCGACATAAGCAACCTTGGGTGTATGTTGACGACTAGCTGCTTCTTCAATTGTATCTATCAGACCCATCTTTAATGCGCCATGTGCCCTGATTAATTCAAAACGTGCCAACGCATTTTCATCATTATTAATATCGACTTGTAATTCAGTGCCCCTGTATCCGACATCTTCAGCATTAATAAAAACAGTCGGTATACCCGCATTGATCATGGTTGCCTTTAACACGCCGACACCAGGCACATCCAGATCATCCACTACATTCCCTGTTGGAAACATGGAACCATCGCCATCTGCAGGGGCCAGAAACTCGACTTGTATTTCTGCTGCGGGAAACGTTACTCCATCTAACTCAAAGTCGCCGGTTTCCTGAACTTCACCATTCATCATTGGAATCCGTGTAATAATGGTTTTGCTGATATTTTGTTGCCAGATTCGTACTTCGGCCATACCGTTGTCAGGCAATTTTCTCTTATCAACAAGACCATTACTGATTGCAAATGCTCCAACAGCTGATGTTAAATTACCGCAGTTACCACTCCAATCGATCTTTGCTTGATCAATCGATGCCTGGCCAAATAAATAATCGACATCATGATCCTGCTTTGTACTTTTAGAAAGAATCACAGTCTTGCTGGTACTTGACGTTGCCCCCCCCATACCATCAGTATGTTTTTGATAGGGATCAGGACTCCCAATAATTCTTAATAATAATGCATCACGAATAATACCCGGAGTTTGTGCAGCATTTGGTAAATCAGATAAGTTAAAGAACACACCCTTACTGGTACCGCCGCGCATGTAAGTAGCAGGTATTTTTATTTGTGGTCTATGTACCATCGTTATGCTGCCTGTTCAGATTCCAGAAAATCTTTTGCAAAACGTTGCAAGACTCCCCCTGCAGAATATACAGTGACTTCTTCTGCAGTATCCAAACGACATATCACCGGCACAGTAACTTCCTCGCCATTCTTTCGATGGATGATGAGTGTCAATGTTGTTCGTGGAGAAGGTTCACCAATAACATCAAACATTTCAGAGCCATCGATCTTCAATGTTTTACGAGTTGCGCCATCTTTAAATTCCAATGGTAATACACCCATGCCAATCAGGTTAGTTCGATGTATTCGTTCAAAACCTTCCGCAACGATTGCTTCTACACCGGCAAGCCTGACGCCTTTAGCTGCCCAGTCGCGAGATGAACCCTGACCATAATCTGCACCGGCAATGATGATTAATGGTTGTTTGCGTTCCATGTATGTTTCGATTGCTTCCCACATACGCATAATTTTACCTTCCGGCTCCAAACGCGCTAATGAACCCTGTTTAACCTCACCATTTTCCATCACCATTTCATTTAAAAGTTTCGGGTTGGCAAAGGTGGCGCGTTGTGCAGTTAAATGATCACCACGATGTGTGGCATAGGAATTAAAATCTTCTTCCGGTAAGCCCATCTTAGCTAAATACTCACCGGCAGCGCTACTTGGCAAAATAGCATTTGAAGGTGATAAATGGTCAGTTGTAATGTTATCGCCAAGAACTGCAAGTGGACGCATTCCTTTTAATGAACATTCCCCTGCTAATGCGCCTTCCCAGTAAGGTGGTCTTCTTATATATGTACTTTTTAAATCCCAATCATATAGTGGGCTCTCGGCTTCTTTAATCTTGCCAAGATCAAACATCGGTGTGTAAACCTGACGAAACTGTTCAGGCTTAACAAATTTTTTAACTATGGCGTCAATCTCTTCATCACTCGGCCAAATATCTTTTAATATAATGTCATTACCATTGCCATCTTTACCTAGCAGATCCTTTTCAATATCAAATCGTATCGTACCGGCAATCGCATAAGCAACAACTAAAGGTGGCGACGCGAGGAAAGCCTGTTTGGCATACGGATGAATACGACCATCAAAATTTCGATTACCTGACAAGACAGCCGTTGCATATAAATCTCGTTCTATAATTTCTTGTTGTATCTTTGGATCAAGTGCACCACTCATACCATTACAAGTAGTACAGGCAAAGGCAACAATACCGAAACCAAGTTTTTCAAGTTCAGTCAATAAACCTGATTCTTCCAGATAAATCTTTGCGACCTTGGAACCCGGAGCAAACGAAGACTTAACCCAGGGTTTTCTGATCAAACCAAATTCATTTGCTTTTTTTGCTAATAAACCTGCAGCAACAACATTACGCGGATTCGACGTATTCGTGCATGATGTAATTGCTGCAATAATCACTGCTCCATCTGGCAATTCATCTTCTTTCTCTTCCCACTTCCCCGCAATGCCTCGTTCAGCTAATGATGATGTCGGTAACCGACGGTGCGGGTTTGATGGTCCTGCCATATTTCTGACAACAGAAGACAGATCGAACTCTAATACACGTTCATATTCTGCTTGTTTAAGATCATCTGCCCATAAACCTATTGTCTTGGCATAATGCTCAACTAGTTGAATTTGCTCTAGTTCACGACCAGTTAACGTAAGGTAATCAATCGTTTGTTGATCAATGTAAAAGAGTGCAGCCGTCGCACCATATTCTGGGGTCATATTTGAAATGGTTGCACGATCTCCGATCGTTAATCCTTTCGTACCTTCACCAAAGAACTCTAAATAAGCAGAAACAACACGTTCATTTCTCAAAAATTCAGTCATGGCTAATGCAATATCTGTGGCGGTAATGCCCGCTTGGCGTTGACCTGTAATCTTTACACCTACAATTTCAGGCAAGCGCATCATAGATGGACGACCTAACATGACTGTTTCCGCTTCAAGTCCTCCAACACCAACAGCGATTACACCAAGTGCATCAACATGTGGCGTATGGCTGTCCGTTCCAACACAGGTATCCGGATAAGCAACACCATCTCTCGCCTGTATAACCGGCGACATCTTCTCAAGATTTATCTGATGCATAATGCCGTTACCGGCTGGTATCACATCCACATTTTTAAATGCTGTTTTTGTCCATTCAATAAAATGAAAACGATCTGCATTACGTCGCTCTTCAATCTCGCGATTCTTGTCAAATGCATCTGGATCAAAACCGCCATGCTCAACAGCCAGAGAATGATCAACAATTAACTGTGTTGGTACGATAGGATTTACTTCAGAAGGGTCACCGCCTTTTTCCGCAATAGCATCTCTTAAGCCTGCAAGATCAACTAATGCGGTTTGTCCCAAAATATCATGACAAACCACCCTTGCCGGATACCATGGAAAATCCAGATCCTGTTTACGCTCGATAATTTGTATTAATGCATCGCCCAGTTGTTGTGGATCGCAACGGCGTACAAGCTGCTCAGCTAATATACGAGAAGTATAGGGTAAACCTTCATAGGCACCAGGTTTGATTGCCTCTATCGCTTCACGCGCATCATAATAACTAAGCTGTATGTCAGGTAATTGTTTTCTATAACATGTATTCATGCTACTGCTAAATTCCGTTTATTATTTTCGTTTTGAAATCGGGACAAACTTAAGGTTTTCCGGACCAATATAATTCGCACTTGGTCTAATTATCTTGCCGTCTTCGCGCTGTTCTATTACATGCGCTGCCCAACCCGATGTGCGCGATATAACAAACAATGGCGTAAACATGGCAGTTGGCACATTCATTAATGAATAAGAAACAGCAGAAAACCAGTCAAGATTAGGAAACATTTTCTTTTCATCCCACATTACTTTTTCAATACGCTCAGCAACCTTATGCATCTTCATATCTTTCTTTTCAGTTGCGAGTTGCTTTGAAACAGCTTTAATTACCTTGTTTCGTGGATCACCAATCGTATAAACCGGATGACCAAAACCGATAATGATTTCTTTACGCGCCATACGTTCACGAATATCAGCTTCAGCTTCATCAGCATTGTTGTAACGTGATTGAATATCGAAAGCCACTTCATTCGCACCACCATGCTTAGGACCACGTAACGCGCCTATCGCGCCTGTAATTGCAGAAAATATATCAGAGCCTGTGCCGGCAATAACACGACCAGTAAAGGTTGATGCATTATATTCATGTTCTGCATATAAAATAAGTGAAGTATGCATTGCACGCACCCAACTCTCGGATGGTTTTTCACCATGTAATAAATGTAGGAAATGTCCACCGATAGAATCATCATCAGTTTCAACATCAATACATTTGCCATTCACAGCAAAGTGATACCAGTACAGCAACATGGAACCAAATGATGCCATTAAACGATCTGCAATATCTTTCGCACCTTGTTTATTGTGATCTTCTTTTTCAGGCATGACAGCACCTAATACAGAACAACCAGTTCTCATTACATCCATCGGATGTGTGGAAGCAGGTAATTGTTCAAGTGCCATTTTAACTGCCATGGGTAAACTACGTAGTGATTTTAATTTGGTTTTATAGGATTCAAGTTCAACCCTAGTTGGTAGTTTTCCATGCACCAGTAAGTATGCAATTTCTTCAAACTCACAAACTTCTGCGATATCAAGAATGTCATACCCTCTATAATGCAAGTCATTACCGGTACGACCTACTGTGCATAACGCCGTATTACCTGCCTCAGTTCCGCTTAATGCGACTGACTTTTTAGCCTTTGGTTTTTGAGTCGTTTTTGTTGCCATGTTAAATATCCTTATGCTTTTTCATTTTTAAAAAGTTGATCGAGTTTTTGTTCATAGTCGTGGTAACCCAGAAATTGGTATAACTCTTCTCTGGTTTGCATATCACCAAGCACATTTTGTTGAGTGCCTTCTATTCTAAGTGATTCATAAACTTTTAATGCCGCCGCATTCATCGCACGAAATGCAGACAATGGATAAAGCGCCAGAGCAACATTCGCCGATGCCAATTCCTGAATGGTAAATAAAGGCGTTGAACCAAATTCAGTTATATTTGCCAACACCGGGACGTTAACTGCGTCAGCAAACTGTTTATACATGTCCAGTTCTGTCATTGCTTCAGGGAATATCATATCCGCACCAGCTTCGACACAGGCACAAGCGCGTTCAATCGCTGCTTCAAGACCATCAACTGATAAAGCATCTGTTCTTGCCATAATGACAAAATCATCATCTGTTTTTGCATCCACCGCAGCTTTAATACGATCAACCATTTCACCCTGAGAAACAATGGCTTTATTAGGTCGATGACCACAACGTTTTTGTTGCACCTGATCTTCAATATGAATTGCGCCGGCACCTGCCTTTATCATTGAACGCACAGTACGGGCAATATTAAATGCACCACCCCAACCGGTATCAACATCAACCAAAACAGGTAAATCGGTCACATCTGTAATACGACGCACATCAATTAATACATCTTCCAATGTTGTTATACCCAAATCAGGAATACCACATGAACCAGCAGCAACACCGCCGCCAGAAACATAAAGTGCATTAAAACCCGATGCTTCTGCCAGACGAGCATGATAAGCATTAATAGCCCCTACAACTTGTAAAGGTGATTCATCTTTTACCGCTTTTTTGAAACGGACGCCCGCTGACATCATGCTTGATTACCCCAATTCTGTTCTTGTGATTGTTCTTGCAACATCAATTCAACATTTTTTCGTGACTGGCTGATATGACGTTTCATTAAATAAAATGCTAATTCCGAATCTCGTTGTCGTATTGCATCAACAATATGCCCATGCTCAAGAAAAGCGCGGGAAACTCTCCTACTCGCCATACCGAATTGAAAGCGATACAAACGAATTAATTGATAAAGATCGTTAAAAAATAAATTGATGAGCGTTTCGTTCTTACTTCCCTTCACAATACGAAAATGAAAATCCATATCACCTTCTTTTTGAAAATAATGATGATCTGTCTGAATCTGTTTTTCATGTTGTTTTAATAATGCATCCAGCTCTTTAATCTCTACCTGACTCATATTTTTCGCCGCTAACTCCGCAGCTAATGATTCGATCGCTTCTCTTAGTTGATAGATTTCTAGAAGATGTTCATGTGACAAAGTGATAACGCGACAACCAATATTCGGTTTTCTAGTTATAAGACCTGCACTTTCAAGTCGTCCAAGTGCCTCGCGCAAAGGCGCACGACTAACACCATATTCCTTTGCGATAACGGGCTCGCTCAATTTTGACCCTGTAGCAATCCTGCCTTCTACAATTTCCTGCTGTAACCGATGAAACAGTTTATCGACAGTCGTTTCTGTACTGACGGATGTGATTTCTCTGGATTCTCCATAATTCATAATAAGCTATATTGTCGACAATATTAGATATGAGAAACAAATTTAACAAAAGATTAGCCATAAAGACAATATATTGTAGACAATATTGGTATGGTGGGCCGTGTAGGGGTCGAACCTACGACCTTGGGATTAAGAGTCCCCTGCTTAAATTTATAAATACCTAATAAATACAGTTTGTTAGGGTTATTTTCAATCTAAAATACTATATTAATAGACGTATAGTAGACGTTTTCGATTTACTGAATGATCTAGACTAATTTATTAACAATATCTACCTGCTAGATTTAAAGCCTATCCATATCAACTTGCATACTAAATAGGTAACTGTACTTACTAACAGCAACATAAGAGGGGGAAGAA
>JAURNY010000008.1 GCA_030829955.1 Gammaproteobacteria bacterium
CGAAAAGCCTGCTTTCGTACAAAAGGAATTTGTCATCATTGACTATGCAGGCATAATCAAAATAAATATTTAAACGCACGGGAGAAGTCATGAAAGTATTAATGCAAACCACATTGGGAGCAATTACCGTCGAACTCAATGACAAAGCTGCACCTGAAACTGTAAAAAACTTTGTCCAATATGTCGAAAGTGGTTTCTACAACGGTACAATATTTCATCGCGTGATTGAGGATTTCATGATTCAGGGCGGTGGACTGGATAAAGACATGAACACAAAAACTACCAATCCAACTATTAAGAATGAAGCCAATAATGGACTGAAAAATGAATATGGTTCCATTGCCATGGCAAGAACAGCTGCGCCTCATTCTGCCTCGGCACAATTCTTTATTAACACTGATGACAATCCTTTTCTCGATTTTCAATTTGAGTCTGATGACGGTTGGGGTTACTGTGTCTTCGGCAAAGTAATTGCGGGTATTGAAGTGGTAAATGCAATAGAAAATAAACCAACGACTACCCGCAAAGGCCATCAGGATGTGCCAGAAGAAATCATTGAAATTGAAAGCATGACCTTGTTAGCAGGCGAAGAATAATTTCTAGTATTGATAATTATATGACGACGTTGTTTATATCAGATTTGCATTTGAGCACTGACAGACCAGAAAAGCTCGCTTTGTTTAAAAAATTTTTACAAGGTCCTGCCCTAAAAGCAGATGCACTATACATACTAGGTGATTTGTTTGAATCTTTCTGGATAGGAGTTGATGATCCTCGCCCACCTAATCAGGAAGTGATCGCTTTACTCAGCAACTATTCGATGCAACCTAAAACACGCTTAATTATTATGCGCGGTAATCGCGATTTTCATATTGATCGAAGTTTCGCGGATGAAACTGATTGTGAGTTGATTGATGATCTTCACCTAATAGAACTTGATGGTAATAGTGTTTTACTCATGCATGGTGATACGCTTTGCACTGATGATCGTGAATACCAACGCTGGCGCAAGTTCATCAGCAACCCCATAATCAAGTGGCTTAACCTGCATTTACCGTTATGCATAAGACAAAAGATTGCAACAAATGTAAGAAGCTATACGGTTGAACAAAGCAAAAACAAATCTCCGGAAATTACTGACGTAAATGAACACACGGTCAAAAATATAATGGAAAAATATAAAGTGCAATTATTGATACATGGTCATACACACCGACAAGGTATACATGATGTTAAACTTGGTGATGGTAACGGCAAACGTATCGTATTAGGCGACTGGTACGATAAAGACTGTGTGCTAATTAAAGATACCAATGGTTTTCGTTTTCAGCGCATTGACGACTATCTCGATGCAACCCTAACCTAAATTTCCGGATAATGTCATCATTGCGACAACTACTAACCAGATAATTAATGTACGATTAATTAGGGATTTTAATTCTTTAATCCAGTAAGCCTTATCTTCAGATGCATCTTCGCCTTCTTCATATTGAAGCGCACCCTGGCCTCCATTAATTAATACTTTATTGTTTACATCCAGCGATATTGCTTCTGCACTACGCCATGCATTGAGCGCATCCATTAAATGTCCAGCCAATGCCATACCCAATACCATTAAACGTGATACCGGCCATTCAAGAATATGCAGCAAATCAAAAAGACTATCAACAAGGCCACTGCGTATGCCAGTTAGCTCTCTGGATAATATAGAAACCAGTTTATACAGAATGGCACCTGGCGCACCGAGTAATAAAAACCAGAAAATAACAGAAAATATGCGTTGTTGTGCTTCTATATATGTTGATTTAATCACATCCAACTCTATGTTTTCACCAGTAGCAAGTTCTTCGTAAATAAGTTCCGATTCGAGTTTACTTTTGTCTTCAGTATTTTCCGTTTCAATCGCAGTGATATATTGTTCCAGACGTTCGTCCAGTTTTTTCGGGGCAAGGCAATAAACCAAAATAAGAAGTGAGAATATAGCTTCGATTAACCATGACCAGTAATCAAAATATACTTGCAACAGGATCACCAATAACATCGGCAAAAATAAAACTGCTAGTACACCTAATGGTCCGGACCAGAATGCATGATGTCCGATTTTATTTTCAAGGAAATAGTAAAACTGAATCCACCATTTTTTATTTCTGAGTTTTTCCATACCTTCCAGAAAGAAATCAAGCACTAATGCAATCAATAAAACAATTAAAGTCATACACTCACCATTGATAAAAAACGTTGCCAATCAAATGCCGGCCCCGGATCTGTTTTGCGACCGGGCGCGATATCTGAATGACCCACAATACGATCTTTCGTAATAGCTTGCCAGTGAGTGCAAATAATATTTGTCACTTCAGACAGCGTTTCATATTGCTCATCGGTATATTCCTCATTATCGCATCCTTCTAGCTCTATACCGATGGAAAAATCATTACACACCTGTCGACCCTCAAACTCAGAATGCCCAGCATGCCAAGCTCGTTTGGTAAAAGGCACATATTGTGTCAATTCGCCCTGTCGTGAAATTAAAAGATGCGATGAAACACGCAAATGATAAATCTCGGCAAAATACTCATGTTCTTTGGGATCTAGACAATTTGTAAATAATTGATCTATATAAGAACCGCCATAACACTTAGGTGGCAAGCTAATCCCATGTATTACTAACAAACTAACTTCCGTTGAGTCCGGTCGCTCATCGAAATTAGGCGAATTCAACTGACGAGCACCATTGATTAATTCACCATTGTTATCAATATAATAATTCATAATGGAATAGTAATGGATTGATGATTAACTTGACCAGTTCAATAAGATGAAAAGTTTATTATTCAGATGCGTTTTCGATGAGTTTTATCAATTTTTTATTTTTGGTTTTTGCGCGATATAAATAATATCTTTTTCGCTTTTGTCTTTTAGTTCAGGTCCAGTACCATCAACCACTAGCTCCTGAACAATACCTATGTTGCCAAAATATGCTGCAGCCATACGCGCTCTTAGTAATATGCCATTTTTAGAATTCATATGAATACCATCTGCAAAATGGATGGCGCTAAGATATTGCTTGGCATGAGTTTTCTTAAGCATCTGGACCTTTCACAAAGAGATAACGAACGAATACTGAAACAATTTAATTATTAAATGTAAAATACTGTAATATTTTAATAAAAACATAATAATTAAGACAAATTCTATGCAGAAATTACAAGATATTTTAGGGCAACTTAGCAGTATTATTTGGGGTGAATATTTTTTAATTCCTCTGCTAGTTGGGGCGGGTATCTATCTCACGTTTGGGCTGCGTGCGATTACCTGGCGCAAAGTCATTCTTGCCTTTCACACGTTGTGGCAAGGTAGAGGAAAAACCGACCTACAAGACGGCGAGATCAGTCCATTTCAGGCATTGATGACGGCACTCTCGGCAACTGTAGGCACAGGAAATATTGCTGGCGTTGCTACTGCTATCTATATCGGTGGACCCGGAGCCATATTCTGGATGTGGGTAATCGCTTTATTTGGTATGGCAACGAAATATTCGGAAGCTGTATTGGCTATTTCTTATCGTGAAAAAGATGCATTAGGTAATTACGTAGGTGGCCCAATGTATTATATCCGTAATGGTCTAGGAGATAACTGGCGCTGGATGGCTGGCGCATTTGCTTTTTTCGCAATGATTGCTGCCTTTGGTATTGGCAACATGGTGCAATCCAATTCTGTCGCGGATGAAATGCAAGCAAGTTTTAATATACCTACTTGGATAAGTGGTATTGTTCTGGCAATACTTGGCGGTTTAGTTATTTTGGGTGGCGTAAAGCGTATCGCTCAAGTGGCAGAAAAACTGGTGCCGTTCATGGCGGGTATATACATCCTTGCCGCATTAATTATTGTCATTTTGAATATAACTGATGTACCGAAAGCTATCTTGTTAATCATTGATTCAGCATTTAATGGTAAAGCTGCCAGTGGTGGTTTCGCTGGCGCAACAATCTGGATGGCTTTACGAATTGGATTTGCCAGAGGTATATTTTCGAATGAAGCAGGTCTTGGTAGTGCTCCGATTGCCCATGCCGCTGCCCAAACCAATGACCCTGTTAAACAAGGTATGGTTGCCATGTTAGGTACCCTGATTGATACCTTAATCATATGCACCCTCACCGCACTGGTTATTATTATTACAGGCACATGGGATAGTGGTCTGACAGGTGCGCCACTGACTTCATCGGCATTTTCAAATGGGCTCTATGGTTATGGCGGTTATGTTGTCAGCTTCGGCATTGTCTTGTTTGCTTTTACCACAATTCTTGGCTGGAGTTATTATGGGGAACGCGCTGCTAGTTATTTGTTTGGTACATATATTATTCAATATTATCGATTTTGCTGGATAGCAGCGATCTTTATCGGGTCAATCGTTAAACTAAACCTTGTGTGGACATTCGCAGATGTGATGAATGGTTTGATGGCACTACCAAATTTAATAGCCCTTTTATTATTAAGTCCAATCGTATTTAGTAAGACCCGAATGTATTTTAGTAGGTAAATTGTTGTGAATGTAGATCATACTGTTATTAAGCAAAATGTTTCTCTCGCACTGAATGAGGATATCGGCACAGAGGATATCTCTGCCTCTTTATTGCCAGAAGATGCCATAAGCAAAGCAACCTTGATCTGCCGCGAAAATGCGATCCTATGTGGTACTGGCTGGTTTGAAGAAGCATTTAGGCAACTGGATCATGATGTCAAAATTAACTGGATGGCAAAAGATGGCGACAAGATTTCGCCCAAAGAGAAACTTTGCATCATTACTGGTAAAACGCGTGCGCTATTAACTGCTGAACGAACCGCCATCAATTTTCTGCAAACGTTATCAGGCACAGCAACACAGGTGAAAGAATATGTAAAGATAATCAGGGGCACCGGCGCAACTATTCTTGATACACGTAAAACCATTCCAGGTCTACGACTGGCACAAAAATACGCGGTAACTTGTGGTGGCGGTATGAATCATCGTATCGGCTTGTACGATGCCTACCTGTTAAAAGAAAATCATATTCTTGCTAAAGGTAACATTAATAATGCCATTACCGAGGCAAAAAAGGCTGGTTTACCAGTCGAGGTTGAAGTGGAAAATCTAAAAGAACTAGAAGAAGCATTGGCAGCTGAACCGGATCGCATCATGCTGGATAATTTCAAGCTGGATGATCTGATGCGTGCAGTAGAAATTAATCAGGGTCGCGCAGAGCTGGAAGCCTCTGGCAATATTACAATGCAGAATGTTAGAAACATCGCGAAAACCGGCGTTGACTTTATCTCAATCGGTTCGTTGACCAAGCATCTCAACGCAATTGATTTTTCGCTGCGTTTTGAATCGTTAAACTAACTTATAGTTTGTCTTTAACAATATCGTAAATATTGTCCTTAAGTTCTTCCATATCTGACAACAAGGCTTCCAATTTTGCACGTCTATCACTGGCAAAGGCTTCTTCCTTAATACCACTAATATTGATATACACGTTGAGTGCGGCACTTCTAAGTCCTGCGTAACCTGCCAAAACAGCAACACCCGCATCACTGATCACATTTTTATTGCCAATTTCTGCTATAGGCCGGCTTAATTTGACAACCTCATAACATAAGTTTGCACATTCCAACGGAATATCAGTAGCTTCTTTTAATGCATCCTGTATTTCTGCAGAGCGAGCAGCCTTTTCCTCATCAGTTTCTTTTGGCATTCCATAAGAAGCCATAACACGATTAAAAACCCGTACGTCATCGGCAATAGCTTCAGTTAATTTCATTCTCAATACTTCAGATTTTGCCAGAATTTCCTTGGCTTGCTCGTCAACGTCTTCATAACCTTTTTTATCAATGGTAAAATGCGCAACCATACTAATTAATGCTGCACCCATTGCGCCTGAAACTGCGGCTGCGCCGCCACCGCCCGGTGTAGAAGCTTTACTGGCAAGTTCGTCCAGAAAGGTCTGGATACTCATGTCTTTGATCATTGAATCTGTCTCCCTAGTACTCAAAATGTCGACGATTATAAGGCAAAACAATAATAATGCGTAATTGACACAGGTTAGAAGAGTATTAATTTCAGGTTCATAAACACTAGCATCAGATGGTTTAAAATTCTGTGCTTATCAACATAAATTGCATACCATTAAAAAGCAGAAAGCTTTGTTATTTAAATATAAATTGATGATATAAATTTATAATAAATAGAGGATATTTTATGAAAAAATTACTATACCAATTAGATACTGACCAACATCCATCCGTGTTTGATAATGTTGTCGCTTATGATGGTGGCGCTGACAATGTGATTGGCTATGGTAACGTGACGCCAGATAACTGCAGCGCACTGGTAGAAGGAGCAATATTCACTCGTGCTCCTAAAGAAAAGAAGAATACCGCTATTTTTGTGGGCGGTAGTGACATGGTCGCAGGTGAGAACTTATATAAAGCGATACAGAAAAACTTTTTCTACGATTTCCGTGTATCAGTCATGATAGACAGTAATGGCAGCAACACCACTGCTGCTGCAGGCGTTGCTAAAATTTTAAGTGGCGGGTCAGTCAAAGATAAAAAGTGTGTCATTCTGGCGGGTACCGGACCTGTGGGTAGTCGCGCGGCATATATGTTTGCTAATGAAGGCGCCAGTGAAATTGTTATCACCTCGCGCGGAATTGATAAGGCTGAAAAAACCTGTAAAGAATTAAAAGAGCGTTTTGGTATTGATGCAATTCCTGCTGCAGGTCCTGACTATGATGATCGAGCAAAGCTCTGTAAAGACGCTAATATAATCTTTGCGGCCGGCGCAGCTGGTATTGAATTATTGAAACCGGAACATTGGGAAAATAATACCAATCTCGAAGTAATAGCGGACGCAAATGCGACTCCACCGCTAGGTATTGGTGGTACCGACATGATGGATCGTGGTGAAAACCGACATGGTAAATTGATTTGGGGCGCGATTGGCTTTGGTACATTAAAATTAGCCTTGCATCGTGCTTGTATTGCAAAATTGTTTGAATCCAATGATCAATTATTAGATGCGAAAGAAATTTTCGAATTAGCAAAAACCATGGCATAGACTGAAATTAAATGTTCAATATAGATTTGATCACGCGTAACAAACTTGTAACTACAAAAACAGTAATATCTGTATTGCTGCTTTTATTGTTATGCCTAACACAAAATACCTTTGCCAATACCTTTGAAGAAGGTAAACAAGCCTACCTAAAAAAAGATTACTCCAGAGCCATTGAGATTCTCAAACCTCTAGCTGAAAACGGTAATGCCAAGGCACAGATCACCATGGGAATAATGTATGACTATGGTCATGGTGTACCTAAAGATTCTGCTGAATCCATCAAATGGTATCGTATGGCTGCCGAACAGGGCGAACCACTAGTGCAACTTGACCTAGGTATTAAATATTTTCAGGGACAAGGAGTTGCACAGAACTATCAGGAAGCTGGAAAATGGTGGGAGATGTCTGCCAATGCGGGTGTAGCTGATTCACAGTTTAATCTTGGCCTGATGTATTACCGAGGCATAGGTTTCGAAAAGGATTTTGACAAGGCATCAAGTTTATTTGAACAAGCGGCTGAACAGGGTCATGCGAATGCACAATATAGTCTTGCAGTAATGTATGCCTTTGGTCAAAACAGGCAGAAAAACTATACAACCGCATTAAACTGGTTCAGAAAAGCGGCTGCACAAGGTGTTGCTCAAGCTGAATTTAATCTTGGGGTATTTTATGAAAATGGATATGGCGTTGAACAGGATCTAGCCAAGGCACATGCATGGTTTGTACTTGCAGCAAATCAAGATTTACAGGAAGCAATCGAAAAATTACGCGCCTTTGATAAAACCGCGATCTTAAAAAAAACCAATGCAGAAAAAGAAACAAACCAGTTTACTGCTCAAACAACAAGTTCAATTCCCATATCACAACTGGACATGAGTCAATTATTAAGCCAGCAACCAGCAGATAATTACACATTACAATTGATCAGTGTTACTAGCGAGGAAGTCATCATCAAATATATTAATGATTCAAAACTTGGTGAAGCTGCCGGCTACGTCAAAGTAGTTGTTGAAGGCACGACAAGATACGCCGCAATCTACGGAATTTATCAGACCTATGAAGCGGCCAAAACAGCTATAAATGTGTTGCCTGAATCAATAAGAAAAACCAAGCCTTGGG
Source organism: Gammaproteobacteria bacterium (assembly GCA_030829955.1). Taxonomy (GTDB): domain Bacteria; phylum Pseudomonadota; class Gammaproteobacteria; order Eutrophobiales; family Eutrophobiaceae; genus JANQNX01. The sequence continues at coordinate 8,213 of JAURNY010000008.1, forward strand.
TTAGAAATATCGGTATTCTACAAGGATTACTGCTCTAGATATACTCGATAAAAATTTCATATGTATCAAATTCCTAATGAATTCAGGAATATTTCCTATATATTTAATCAAACCGTGCCGCTAAGCTAAGCACTTCAAAAAAATAAAGATAAAATGGAAGGGGGCACTACTATGAATGCTGCGAATCTTGCAGCTTCGAGTGTATTTTTATTGACTCTGATTTCGGGTCACGCACTTGCTGAAGTGGAAGAAATGTCCGAAGTTGAGGTAATAGGTGTAACACCTATACTGGGCGTTGGCTTACCAAAAGAAAAAATTCCTTACAATGTTCAAAGTTCATCTGCTAGTGATTTAGAGAAAACAACTAGCCTCGATATTACAGATTTTATGAATCGTAATTTTGGTAGCGTAATTGTGAACGATGCACAAAACAATCCTCTGCAACCTGATATTCAATATCGCGGTTTTACCGCATCTCCCTTATTAGGATTGCCTCAAGGGTTAGCCGTATATCAAAACGGTGTTCGTGTTAACGAAGTCTTTGGCGACACAATCAACTGGGACTTGATTCCTGAAGCATCCATTCATTCTATGAATCTGGTCGGCGGTGCCAATCCAGTTTTTGGTTTAAATACACTTGGTGGTGCAATTAGTATCGAAACCAAAAACGGTTTCAATTTTCAGGGTAATAGCTTTGAAGTTTATGGTGGCTATCCTCAGGAGCGAGTTGTATTAACAGCTGAAAGTGGTGGTAACAATGGCAAGTTTGGTTATTACGGCATGGTGCAATATTTTGACGAACAAGGTTGGCGTGACGCATCTCCTTCCGACTCTTTAAATCTATTTGGCGCATTAAGTTATCGAGATGGCATAAAAACATCGCTGGATTTAAATATTAATTATGCAGATAACGATCTAATCGGTAATGGTGCAATCCCAATCGAACTCGCTAGTCAAGATTATGAAGCTGTCTTCACCTCACCAGACCAAACTCTCAATGAAATGATTTTTATTCAGACACAAGGTGAACATTGGTTAAGTGATTTCACATCAATATCTGGTAATGCTTATTATCGAAGAAATGAAACAGATACATTTAATGGTGATGGAACTGAATATGAAGAATGTTTGGTAACCGATGTCGATGCTGTTAATGCAGTATTAGTCGAAGTCGACGATGAAGATGAACTGGAAGCTGGTGGCGCGTTAGCTGGATGTAGCGGCGCAGGTGTCCTAGAAGCCGTTCTTGAAGCAAATGGAGGTGAAGTAGTCGAAGATCAAAATGGCAATGCCATTATTGCTGACAACGCCAGCGTTGGTGAATTAAATGGTTTACAAAACCGCAGTGACCGTGTGCAGGAATATTATGGCGGTACATTACAAACCGCATACTTCGGCGATTTGTTTGGCAAACAGAATCAACTAATAATTGGTGCTGCCTATTCTGCTGGTGATGTTGTTTTTAATTCAAGCTCAGAAGCGGCTGCCCTTTCTGCTTCAAGAAGCACAATTGGAACCGGGCTATTTATTCCAGAAGAAGGAACTGCTGTGGATACTGAATCTTTCAACATATCATTATATTTCACAGACACGTTATCAGTTAATGAAAAACTTGATTTAACAATTTCAGGCCGCTGGAATCACACTGATATTGAATTAACTGATGCAGGCGGTCGTGGTTTTACAGCGGCTCAACCGGCATTAACAGGTGAACATGAATATAACCGCTTTAATCCAGCTGTAGGTATGACTTATGCCTTTAAACCTGGTTTAAATGGTTATGCAAGTTATAGCGAATCCTCTCGTGCGCCAACTGCAGTTGAGCTTGCTTGTGCAGAACCTACTGCGCCATGCAGTTTACCGAATGGCTTTTTGGCTGACCCACCCCTTGAACAGGTTGTAGCAAAAGGTTTTGAAGGTGGTTTCCGCGGCAATATTCCGAACATGGGCATATTAAAAAATACCGGTTTCAGTATTGGAGGTTTTTTCACTACCAATGAAAATGACATCATTTTCCAAAATACCGGCGGTGTATCTGGTAACCAAGGCTTCTTTGACAACATTGGTGATACTGAACGTTTAGGGATGGAACTTTCATTAGCTGGTCGCCTAGAAAAGTTTGACTGGTTTTTAAACTACAGCTACATCAGCGCCACATTTGATACTGCATTTCAATCAAGTAGTGCAAACAACCCTTTTGCTGATGCTAATGGCTTAATTAATGTAGAAGCTGGTGATCAAATTCCTGGGATACCAGAACATACATTTAAATTTGGTGGTGATTATGATTTGACCAACAAACTCAGTATTGGTGGTGATTTATTATATAAGTCTGGTGTATTTGTTCGTGGTGATGAATCAAATCAAATTGGCAAACTGGATGGCTATGCTACCGTAAATATTCGTGGTAGTTATCAGATTGATAGCACATTTAAGCTATTCGCTCGTGTAGATAATCTATTTGACACAGAATATGAGAGCTTTGGTTTACTTGGCGAACCTGATGAAGTGCCTGGTTTTGGAGGATTTACTGATAACCGCTTTGTTGGCGTGGGTACTCCCATCAGTGGCTTTATTGGTGTGAGCGTAACATTCTAATAGTTACATCTCTTCTTTTTACATAGCCCGCTCATGCGGGCTTTTTTATAAAAACCTGTTTTTAAATTTTCAGTTAAGTTAGTCACATTTTCAGCATCTATTTGTTTATTCATCATTTTGAGTTCTCTAAAAATTGAAAAATATCGACCATCGATTGCGTATCCTGCTTACAATATTCATATAAGTCAGACCATAAGGAATTCAAATCACCATCAAATTTACTTTTATGAAAATGTTTGTAATACAACGATGCAATTCCGCCTGACTGAATATTTAAATCTTGATAGCTTTTATCAAAATAAGCGGGCAATACCGCTTTGATAGAATGTGATCCTCGCTGTTTTGATGAATAGACCCATCGCTTCTGAAATGGCAGCATCAAATCGACTATCCTATCGTTAATACCATGTAATGCATCTGCATATTCTTCAAATGCATCCGCTAAACCAGTATTACACGCCTTTTCAAATGATTGATTCCACACCAATATACTGCCGGATAAATGAATCATTTCTATTAACGACAAGATAAAAGGTAAGCGCGGGTCACTTGTTTCTTGATGCAAGAACTCCTTGTGCTTAATTTTTCCGCCTGGCTGCTCGATAACATGTAATGAATACTGAAATGGTATTTGTTGATACGGTCTCGATTTATCAAACATCGGAACAGCATCACTAATCGTTTCATAATCTAAAAAATGAATCGGGTATTGAAGCTCACTTAAAAAATCATCAACTAATTCTTTTTCATAAATTTCTTGTTGATTCAAAAAGCAATTGATTTCGAGTCGTTTGTTGCCGCTTGGCAGATAATGTTCAGGGATATCCTGAATCTCATAACTATTAGTCAAAGAATAGACTTCTTCTGCTTTCTTTTTTGATATCACATTAAAAATCGAATACTCCGGCACGCCCTTCCAACAATGATGATAAAAATCACATTGATAAGGCGAGAAGCATTTGTGACCTATCGTCTCTTTTGGACTTATCGATTGACTCGCACTTTCCGTCAACTGTGCTATTTGTTGTGAGATGATTTCCTGCCGATCTTGCACACATTCCGTAATCTCTTCTAATATGAATAATTCCTTTATATTTAGATCGCCATCTCGTTCATATTCATTATAAACATGCATCAAGTAACATTGGTCAATCTCAAAACCCGCTCCATTAAATACATGGTATTGAAAGCCAACATCTTCAAAATGGGTATCTTTAACTTTAGTCGTACTTTTGACTTCGATTAATAACCATTTCCCAGAAGGTAGTTTCTTTAAGATATCAATTCGCGAGTAGCTACCATCGACAGGATGTCTTGCCGTCGCTTCAAAAATTATTTCAGCACCGGCTTCTATACATTTATTAGTACTATCAATACCACCGTCTATGTCCCAGTATTTATTAGTGATTAATTCACCATCACCAAAATACTGCTGTGCTAATTCACCAATTTCGTTACCGACATCAAACGTTTCCTGTGTTTCTGGATCAACCTCAGGGATTAAATCTTTCCGATTTCGATAGAACCACAAGTTAAGCGGACATTGACTGCCTCTAATAAATTGCGACTTGGATATGCCTTTTATACTCATATTGCCCTTGTTTTTGGCTAGACATAATGGGACACATATAGGTTAGTAAGTTATTGTTATTATTGCAAATATTTTAATTATTTGGACGTGGTTGGATTTGTTGATTGGTGCCGGAAAGAGGACTCGAACCTCCGACCTAATCATTACGAATGATCCGCTCTACCAACTGAGCTATTCCGGCATATTATTGATTTAATGGTTAATTAATGTCTTTTTTTATTATTTTCAAAACTTCTATTTAAGATACCTTGCATTATATCTCGTACTGATTATAACCGTCTTTCCTAATACAATAGTAAAGAATTGTTAAACGCTATAATTTTCAATATTGGTAAATGTTGGTCGCTGCAAAATATGATCAACCAGGAGTGCCGCGGAAGATGGCGACTGCAATATTCCTTTTCGAAAATGACCTGAATTTATGTAAACACCTTCCAGTCCTTTGATTTTCCCAATAAATGGCCTACCCGCAGAATTACTTGGTCTTAATCCCGCCCAGTGTTTAACAAGTTTGCCATCATCAATATCTTGCCAGATAGACCTAGCCCAATTTAGAAGTGCTTCTTTTGTTTCATTGTTGGTGTCTTTCTGAAAACCGGTATCTTCCATACTGCTGCCAATCAATAGGTGACCGTCACTTCTGGAAATTAAATAATGAGGACCATCAAGAATTATTGGTTTAGGTAATTTACTATCGAATTGTAGACATAACATTTGCCCACAAATCGGTTTAATCATTTCCGAAAGATTGATTCCGGAATATTGGCATAAATGGGAACTCCATGCTCCTGATGCAATTATAACGCCCTCTGCTGACAATGAGTTTGTATCCGTTTTGACAGCATCAAACTTATTATCAGAAAAAGTTACTGCTTTGACTTCGCTATTTTCAAGAATGGTTACATCACGATTGATTAAGTCCTGCTTCAATGCCTTTATTAAATAAGGGGGACGAATCTGCGCAATTTTTGGTAAAAACAAAGCATCATTTTTTAAGTGTAATTCGTTATTTAAATCTGCCGGAATGTCTTCAACAATAATTTTGTTTTCATTTGCCCAATCACGAGTGTTAACAACATCCGTTTCCCCATACATCACTAAACCATTACATCGATATTCGGAATCAATGCCGGTAGCAGATAAAAGCTCATCCACAAAATCCGGAAAATCCTGCCTGGCTTTTTCCGATAACATCATGGAAGCATGACTCTCAGCCCAAGGTCTCATCGAAGAGAGAATACCGCCAGCAGCCCATGATGACTCCTGACCTAACTCACCTTTGTCAATTAAGGCAACCTTGAGTTTAGCCTTCGCCAGCTCACGCGCGGTCGACATTCCGACCACACCGCCACCAACAACAATAAAGTCATACTTCATAATTATGTGATAAAGCTCACAATTTTTAGAGGTGTGTGATAATTTATTAACCTTTCATCGACAAATTGAGACCATTTATCGGAAAGACAATTAACATATATAAATATATTGCTAAGGTAATAAATATGAAAAAACAATCTGGCTTTACTCTTATAGAATTAATGGTAGTTACCGCTATTGTAGCAATTTTAGCAGCGATCGCTTTTCCGTCTTACAACAAACATATACAAAAAGCACGACGCTCTCAGGCCCAGCAAATTCTTCTTGAAATTGCTAATCGTCAAGAACAATACATTATTGATGCTAGACAATACACCGCTACGATATCAAATTTAAACATCAGTAGTATACCAGATGGCTGGTCTTGTGATGCACAATGTAGCAATAATTTTTATGATGTTAGTGTCACTGTAGACAATGCAGCAACACCACCGAGTTATAATATATCTGCAACTGCCAAGAATGACCAAACTAGTGATGGGAACCTTGCACTTAACAGTACAGGTTTGAAAACCGGTACTTGGTAATAATGAAAATAATAAAGTCATCAAAAAAGCAACGTGGTTTTACTATTCTTGAATTAATGATAGTAGTCACTATTGGCGCAATTCTTGGCGCAATTGCTCTACCTGAAATGAAATACACCCTAAATGCTAACAGGGTAAAAACTGCAGCAAATGATATGCATTTAAGTCTTTTGCTTGCTCGCAGTGAAGCAATTAAACGTAATGGTACTGCCCGTATTGCTATAACAGGTAATAATTGGGTCGTGTATGTTGGTGTTGACGCTATACAAACCTACGGTGTACGTGAAAATGTTACGCTGACCTGTTTCAATACGACTACAAGTGCGGTAGTTGCTTGCCCCTCATCAATCAGTTTTACAAGGATGGGCAGAGCAATTAATGATGATACTAATACGCCTTTTTTAAATGAACTTTTGTTCTACATGGACGGCAGCTCTTTTTCTGCTAGATGCCTCAGAATTAGTCTAAATGGAAAGCCACGAATCTATACGGATAATGATATCAGCTATTCAAATGGATGCTCATAATGAATAAAAACATTGTTATGAAAAAACAGATGGGTTTCTCATTAATGGAACTACTGGTTGCCTTGTTTATTACCCTTGTGGGGTTACTTGGTATCGCGGCTTTACAAGTCAAAGCTCAAACTGCTGAATTAGAATCATTACAACGAGCACAAGCACTGATATTACTTTCAGATTTCGTGGATAAAATTAATATTAATCGCGGGGTCGCCAGCTGTTTTGCTATCACTACGAATGCAGCCACAGGTTCACCTTACATGGGAGTGGGTGGCACAGCATCTTTTAGCTGTTCAGCAGGGACAGCTGCATACAATACACAAGCAATTAATGCACTAACCGAGCTAGACAACATGCTTGATGGTACAGCGGCGACTTTAGCCGGCGCAGATGTCACAAGTGTTGGTTCAATGATTGGCGCAAGAGGTTGTATCAGTTACGACTCTTCTACTGAAATTGGTGGTAATGCAGGTACCGGACTCTATACCGTCGCTATATCGTGGCAAGGTATGAGCGATCTCTCTACGCCCGCGGCCAACTGCGCAAATAATACTTATGGCACGGAAGGTAAAAGACGAACAGTTGCTGTTACCACAAGAATCGGTAACCTGAATTAAACATTTTAATAAAATGAAAAAACAATATATACAATATGGTCTATCACTAATCGAATTACTCATTTCAATTGCAATTGGTTCGATACTGTTGGCCGCTCTGGTTTCAACTTTTACAACTTCAAGTGATACCTACCGCGAACTACAAAAATCGAGTGATTTAATTGAAAATGGTCGTTATGCAGCAGAGTTACTTTATGACGATATTCGTCATGCCGGTTTTTATGGTCACTTCTCAGCAACAGGTACCTTTCCTAGTGCATTGCCTGACCCATGTGAAATTGCTAATGAAACAACCCTTGATAATGGCATGATAGTTCCTATTCAACCATATAATTCAGCCGCTGGAGGTATACCTGACATCACAGCGACTTCATGCGATGACAAAGGTTTTTTTACGGCAGCCGATCTACGTCCAGACTCAGATATTCTAGTTATACGTCATGCAAGTACTGAATTATTTGCTGGTACCGATGAATCTGGATCAAATGCAGTTACCGATACAACAGTAGACGGCACTGTATATATTCAATCCAATGTTCGTACAGCGGAAATTAAAATTGCAGATGCCGCTAATGCTGTTGATCCATCAACTTCTAGTGCCGATGTAAAAGGTGATACTGACGCTAACAGAATTAATAAATTTCCTGGTAAAGCGACATTGCCTTATGCCGATATTCGAGAATACAACGTTCATATTTATTATGTCGCGCAGTGTAACGCTGCTGCTGTCTGTACAACTTCTGATACACCAACACTAAAACGTCTCGAACTAACTAATGATGGAAGTGGTGGCACGGAGATGGCAGTCATTCCGCTAGTTGAAGGTGTTGAACGTTTCAACGTTGAATTTGGAATCGACAATAATCCTGCCACCGCGAATGCTGTCACTGGTCAAATTGGTGATGGTGTTCCTGATACTTATGTTGCGATTCCTGCAACCGTAGCTGACTATGAAAACATCATGTCAATTAAAGTTCATTTATTAGTCAGAAGCCTTGAGTCTACTGTCGGCTATGAGGACGACAAAGTGTATACCGTCGGTTCTACTGGCGCAGCTACAGATACGATCGATTACAGCGCAATTAACAACGCATTTAAACGAAACGTCTATCGTTTTGAAGTTAGACCCTCCAATGTGGCCGCAAAAAGAGAAATACCATAATGAAATTGAAATATGAACAACATGGCGCAACACTGTTTGTTGCATTGATTTTATTGCTTGTAATGACCTTATTCGCTATTTCATCTATCAACATGAGTACAACCAACTTAAAAATAGTTAGTAATATGCAGGCTGTAGAAGTACTGGATGCAGAAGCGAACGCTGCACTAGAGCAGGTGATTAGTCAAAGCAGCTCATTTACTTCTCCTGCAGCCACTACGATTGCGTCCACTTATGGCACTATCAATGTCGACGCACCTGTCTGCATAGATAGTCAGCCTGCATCGGGTTACAGCGCACTGCATTCTGAAATTATCCCGGAAGATAATATGTGGGAAGTTGTTGCTTCAATAACAGATACCGTAACGGGTGCCACATCTACCATGCATAGTGGCATAAAAATGCGCATGCTGGCTGGCAATTGCCCATAATCTTCATGCCCTTGGAGTAATGATTATGAAATGTTATGTCCCTTTTTATTCTCGATTAATTAAGTCATTTATGACTGCCACCTATATTGTATTTGCCGGATTTTATTCGCCGATAACAATGGCTGAGTTTGACCCTGTAAATGATGACACTGATATCTTTTTAGCAAACCCTGAATTACCTGCTAACAGACCAAACGTATTAATCATTCTTGATAACACTGCTAACTGGAGCCGAAATGTTGGGGGACAGTCAATCGCGATTAATGAATTATCAGCACTATCTAATGTTGTTAATAACTTGGATGACGAGTTTAATATTGGTTTGATGTTATTCCCTGAAACGGGCGCAGGAAATGATAATGTTGACGGTGGTTATTTGCGTTTTGGTATTCGTCAAATGGATAACACCAATAGGACATCCCTTGCCAATATTGTTGCGGGTCTTGATCAAAATGGCGATAAAGGTAATAACAACACCGTTTCTCTCGCAATGATGGAAGCCTATCGATACTTTGCGGGTAAAGACAACAGAGCTAGCCATGGTAAAGAAAAAACTGACTATGATGGTAATGATGGCGGCGCTATCACCACTCCTTTTGAAGAAGGACTTGGCGATTACCCACTACCTGCATCACCTAACTCGACTACTAATTATGTATCACCTATTACAGATGCTTGTCAGGATAGTTTTATTATTTACATTAGTAATGGCGCAGCTAATGAAAATGCATCTGCCCTCTCTGTATCTGAAACGGAATTAAGTTCATTAGGTTACGACACAAATAACATCATCAGCATTAACCCTGATGGTCAAGAAGGCAACTGGATGGATGAGTGGGCATATTACATGGCTAACTCCGATGTGAATGATGATATTGATGGTGATCAGCATGTTTATAGTTATGTAGTTGAGGTTGACCCTCAAACTACTGGTAACAATGATGATATGACCGCATTATTAAAAAGTGTGGCGCTAAAAGGTGAAGGTTCATATTTTGCTGTTTCTAGTGCTAACTCTGGTGCCGGCATCACTAACGCACTTAATGAAATATTTAGTGAAATTCAGGCAGTAAATAGCGTATTCGCATCAACCACATTACCAGTAAGTGTGAACGTGCGTGGTACTAACTTGAATCAGGTATACATCGGTGTATTCCGTCCTGATGCTGAGAAGTCTCCACGTTGGTTTGGTAATTTAAAAATGTATCAACTGGGTTTTGATAATACGACAGACACATTATTTCTAGCAGACTCAACCGGTGCAGCAGCAGAAAACTCAACAACAGGTTTCGTCGATCCAAACGCAACCAGTTTTCATTCTTCTGCATCTACATTCTGGAGCTTTCGAGATGCTGACGAAAATGGAGCTGGCGGTGGTTCCGATGCGCCTGATGGCGATCTGGTTGAAAAAGGTGGTATTGCACAAAACCTTCGAGATGATCATGCATCAGATCAATCCAGTCGTAATTTATACACCTGCACATCATCTTGCGGTGTTGGCGATAGTTTATCATCAACAACATTTGATGTGGCTAATGCAGAAATTACTAATGCAGGCTTGGGACTGGGTAGCATCGCAATTTCTACTCTTACGGGTTTTCAACAACAAGATATAACTTCGATATCTGACCAAAAACAAGCTGAATTTGCTTCAGCTCCAGGTGTAAGCGTCCAACTTTCTTCATTAACCAGTGTTATAAACAATCTAGAAAGTGTATCTTCAATCACGACATCGAGCCCCGCAGCGCTTGAGGATTTAACTAACAATGCAACCACCAAAAGTATCTCCTCGTTAAATCGTGGTTCTGGTGGTTCAAAAAACATCGCCACATTAACAGCAGCGGATAGCCTTGGTTCGCAGGGTAGTAATATTACTATTCACGTTTCAGGCGTTGCTTCAAATGATTATAACGGTACATTTACCGCAACGATTACTACCGCTAATGGTAGGACGATGACCTATGATACCGGTAACAGCAACCCCACTAACAATCCAACCATAACAGGTGCAACAGTTTCTGTAACAAGTTCGCTTGTCACAGGTACGTTAACCGGGCATACATTTAGCCCAGGTGACCAAATTACCATTGCCGGTGTCACACCTACCAGCTTTAATGGAACAGAAACCATCACATCTGTTAGCGGAAATACATTTACCTACTCTACCGCTCCAACTCAGTTATCGCCGGTAACGGATATCACCGGTGCAACTGTAGCAGGTCCAAGTACGACAGCAACAGTAACACTTAGTGATGCGCCCGGTTCTGTCGACCAAGCAGCAACAACAGGATACTCTGTTGGTTCTTTTGTGACGATTAGTGGTGCAACACCGACTGAATATAATGGCACTTTTGCTATTTCTAGTATTGATAATGCTGGTGCTAATTTTAAGTTTACCTATGAAGTCGGGGCTCAACTCAATAGTGCGTCAGGTACCATTACCGCAGCAATAGGTAACTTTGTTACTGCGGACACTCTTGTTGCACATGGTTTAGGTTTAGAAGATGTAACGATTCAAGGTGCTACTCAGACCGCTTATAACGGAGTATTTACTGCAACAGCCGTTGATGCAGATACATTTACCTATTTCACCAAGAAAAGCACAACCACATTAACTGCAACTACCAGCTCAACATTATTCGAAACACCAGTATCAAGCTTTGGTGATACTGGATTTATAACCTTTACCGACCATGGTCTAGTCACTGGTGACAGTATTGTGATAACCGGCGCAACACCTGGTACTTACAATGGCACATGGACTATTACCAAAATTGATGATGATAGTTTTTCCTGGGATTTCGGTCCCGGTGCTGGTCCATCTGCAGCGGTTACTGTTGAACCTAGTTTCAGATTAAATAATGCCAGCGGTACTGCCTTAGCGATTGCTCCGAGTCACGGTTACAGTACAGGTGATACATTAGTCATTTCTGGTGCCGCCAATACTGAATACAATGGTACTTTTACCATTACACAAACCACCGCCGATACCTTTAGATACACTATGGCAACACTAGCCATTAATGTACAAGGTGACGCAGGCGGTACGATTGTTGCTGACAAAGAAACCACAACTGCTCAAGCGCGAGTCGTTAATCATGGTTTTACCACAGGTAATACTGTCGATATTGCCGGCGCTAGCCCAGCTACATTCAATGGCAGCTTCACGGTAACAGTAACAGACACCGATAACTTTACTTATACCATTGCATCTGCAGAAGGTGATGCTTCGGGATCCATGACAGCGAGTTCCGGCTCAGGTTCTTCAGGTGACCGTGCCAATTTAATTAACTGGGTGCGTGGCGCTGATAATCAGGAAGATGAAAATAACAATGGAAGTAACACTGACATACGTGCCTCCATACATAGTGACGTATTGCATTCTCGACCTGCTGTTGTGAACTACAACCGTCATGGAAATGATGATGACGTTTATATCTTCTATGGTTCCAATGACGGTATTTTCCGAGGTGTCAAAGGGGGTGTTTCTCAAAGTGATGTTGGGGAACCTCAACCCTTTACCGAAGTATGGGGTTTTGTGGCAGAAGAATACTTTAGTCAGTTTAGTCGTTTACGTAACAATGAACCTATTATTAGTAGTTCTAACAAAAAACCATACTTTTTTGATGGTTCAATAGGTACATACACAAATGATGTCAATAATGATGGTGTACTTAATCATGTAGATGGCGATCAGGTATGGATTTTTATATCCATGCGTCGCGGCAGCAGAACACTATATGCACTCGATGTGAGTAATCCTATAGATCCTAAATTGCTCTGGAGAAAAACCAATAATAGCACCGGTTGGGCTGAACTAGGCCAAACATGGTCAGCACCAATCGTGACTACATTAGCTGTTGACACTGACGGTGGTGGCGCTGCTGATGATGATGATGAGGATGTCGTTGTGATTTTTGGTGCAGGTTATGATGCTGTAGTTGAGGATTTAGACCCGGCTAATATAACTGCATTTAATGAGGACCAAGATGATGATGGTCAATTAGAAGTTGAAGATAATGCTGCTAACTACGAGAGAAGTATGGGACGCGGCATTTTTGTAGTTGATGCTTCAGATGGTGATATTATCTGGCAGGCAGGACCCTCATATTCAAATCCTGGCACACATACATTCCTAAGTGTCAGTGATATGGATTATGCCATTCCATCTGATATCGTTGTGCTTTCCGACAAGAATAGTTCGGTAGATAACAGGGTTTATGTTGGTGATACTGGTGGACAATTATGGCGAGCTGATATTGGTGACAGTGATCCATCGAATTGGACCGTTACCAAAATAGCAAGTATTGCCGATCACTCTACTGTGGCAACCTACACTGACCCTGATGATCCATTAATTACTTATGATTACTTTCCAGGAGTAAGAAAGTTTTTATTCCCACCTGATGTTGTTTATACAGACGATGGCTTTGATGCAGTATTGATAGGCACAGGTGACCGTGAACATCCTTTTGATACGGGTGTAGAAAATCGTTTCTATATGTTTAAAGACACTAGTATTGGTGCGACTGTGGATGTCGGTTTCACGTTAATCTCAGAAGCCAGCATGTATGATGCAACAGATAACTGTATTCAGGAATGTAATGATGCTGATGCCGCTGCTGATGAAGTCATTCTTGATGGTGCAGACGGTTGGTACATAGAATTAGATGATGGTGAAAAAGTAGTTGGTAATGCAGTGACTTTGAATAATGTTACTTTCTTTAATACTAACGTACCAAGTTCAGTCGTTGGTAGTTCAACCGCATGCACCAGTGATCTGGGTGAAGCCCGTCAGTACAAGGTGCAGTTCTCAAATGCGACTGCAATTGGCGATCAAAATATTGACGGTAGCACGGATTCACTGGATAGGTTCACAAAACACGCTGGCGGTGGTTATCTTCCTTCGCCGGTTCCTGTGGTGGTTGAGATTAATGGTGAGATTCATGAAGGCGTGATATCTGGTGTGGCAGTAGAACAACCACCAGGTTCAACTCTCAATACAAGACTAAGAAAATTCTGGTTTAAAGAATCAGATCAAGATGGTTCTGCCGATGCAGGAGACGATTCCGATGATGATGGGCCAGCGATACAGGTTGAGATTGGTGGTGAGATTTTTGAAGGCGGTGAATTTTTTGTGCCAGAATAAATAAAAAAAGGCCGGAAACCTCGGCCTTTTTTTATAACCTTTGATTAATTATTTACACCATTCTTTTACAAGATCATTCGCACTTTTTAATTCGGTTTGTCTTTTTTCTTCTGTAATTCTAATTGCCGTGCCATCATCTTGCTGTATTAAACCTCTAGGTCTTGAGTAAGTGGACAACCTATCTTTTGCTATTTGGCAATTCTTTTCCTTCACTGCTTTGAATTGTTCCTGCTCTTCCGCCTTCTTTTTTTCTTCCAGGCGCTTATCTCTTAGTGCATTAACTTTCTCTTTCTCCTGCTTCATTCTTTCCAGTGAAGATTCAGATGCGGGCGATGTTTTTGGTTTAATGCTCTCTAAATCAACAACCCCTTGATTTGGAGGAGTTTGCGTATAATGGACATTACCATCGCTATCTACCCACTTATAAAACTCAGCATAAACCAAGTTTGAACTGACAAGTAAGCCAGATAATGCAAAAAAATAAAATTGTGGTTTTCTTATCATTCTATTTCTCTAAACCATTAATCTTTAGTTGAACATCTTACTTAACAAACTTTGTATAATATTTCATTTAAATATTCAAAATATACAACAAAAGCGTAAAATACTAGCCTAATAAGTTAGAAAAAATACCCTTGATAAAAGTTTGTAATTTAATCAAATCCAAGGATAAGCCTGTGAAACGACTAATATTATCTTTATTATTTTTGATTGTTCATACCACTTACACTTCGGCTGCAGTGAAAGTTGTTGAATGCAAGGATGCTGAGGGCAATATATTTTTCAGCAAAACTTGTCCGCCAGGCAGTGAAGTCCTTGATGAAAAGAAAATTGCGACAGGCTCAAAAGCTGCTCAAGAAAATGTAACAAGCAAAGCACCAATAAGAACATCTTCTATATCCGGTACTATGTACATGATTCCAAGCTGTAGCCCCTGCGATGGCGTTAGAGAACTATTTAAGGCAAATAGTATTCCGTTGACTGAAAAGAATGTTGAAGGCAACATTGATTTACAAACAGAACTAACAGAATTAAATGGTTCATTAAATGTCCCTATCACCGTCATCGGCGATAGAAAGCTATCCGGATACAACCGTTCAGAACTGATTTCTGCTCTTAAAGATGCTGGCTGGCAAGATCCAAACGAAGTGAAGGAAGAAACACCTGAACCAGAACCCTAACCTTAAGACATTCGTTAAGCCTGAGCTTTTTCATTAATTAATTCTCTAGGCAAAGAAAAGACGACCTTCTCCTGAATCCCGGGCTTTTCCTGAACAATTTTTGCACCCTTCTCTTTGAGTTTTGCAATAACTTCTTCCACCAAAACTTCTGGCGCAGATGCACCTGCTGTTAAACCAATATTCTTTACATTCTCTAACCACTCATCTTTAATCTCAGATGCATTATCAATTAAATATGCAGGCACACCTTTTTTCTGAGAAATTTCTTTTAAACGCGTTGAGTTCGAACTGTTTGGAGAACCGACCACCAGTATCAAATCACAATTCGGAACCAGTTTCTTAACTGCATCCTGTCGATTTTGTGTGGCATAACAAATGTCTTCTTTCTTTGGTCCATCAATATTCGGAAAACGTTGACGTAGGGCATCAATCACTTCAGCAGTATCATCCATGGACAATGTTGTTTGTGTTACAAATGCTAGAAAATCAGGATTCTTAACTTCCAGTTTCATCACATCTTCAACGGATTCGACAAGGTACATGCCACCTTCATCATTTCGGGCTTGGTATTGACCAATCGTACCCTCTACTTCAGGGTGTCCCTCGTGACCAATCAAGATACATTCACGACCTTCGTCCTGATATTTACCGACCTCCATATGAACTTTCGTTACGAGTGGACATATCGCATCAAATACTCGCAATTTTCTCTGCTGCGCAACTTCACGTACGGCTTTGGAAACACCATGTGCACTAAATATAACTGTTGAGTCATCAGGAACTTCATCAAGCTCTTCGACAAACACAGCGCCCTTATCACGAAGGGTATTTACCACATATTTGTTATGTACAACTTCATGACGCACATAAACCGGCGCGCCAAATAATTGGAGTGCACGCTCAACGATTTCGATTGCACGATCTACACCGGCACAAAAACCACGGGGATTAGCAAGTAAGATTTGCATGTATTTAAACCTATAGATTAAATTTTTTTCAGTATAACAATTTACGACACATCTTTCGCCGGCTGATTCAACCAAATCGCATCGATTATTAACATTATTGCCCCAATCGTAATAGAAGAGTCAGCGATATTAAATGCTGGCCAATGATTAGTTTGATAATATATATCAATAAAATCTATTACATAACCAAGATAAATGCGATCAATTACATTACCGATTGCACCACCTAATACCAGCGCCAGCGCTACTAGTAGCCAGTAGTTATCTTTCTTTAAAGAACGCATCCAGAAAACAATAAAGAGACTGATAAGCATGGCAAGTCCGATAAAAAACCAGCGTTGCCAACCACCTGCATTACTAAGAAAACTAAATGCGGCACCAGTATTATATAATAAGGTCAAATTAAACCCGGGAAAAATAGCAATACTCTCGTATAATGCTAACGAATTGACTGCAATTAACTTTGTTAATTGATCTAGCAAAATCACCAATGCAGACAAACCTAACCATTTAGTCATAATGAATTACGCAAAGCGTCTTTGCTCGCCCTGCCCCACAATATTGTCAACACAACGACCACATAATTCTAGATGCTCCGTATGTTGACCGACATCTTCACGGTGATGCCAACAACGTACACATTTAACATATGCAGATGCTTTTACTAAAACTGATAAACCTTCAACAGATGTTTCGACTATCTGATCAGTTTCATCAGTTAAAGACTTGATTGATGCCGAAGAAGTAATTAGAACAAAACGTAATTCATCTTCGATCGGAGTTAAAATATTTTTGATAGCATCACTACAATATAGTGTTACTTCTGCGTCTAGTGAGGAACCTATGGTTTTATCAATACGTAATTTCTCAAGCTGTTTATTCACTGCTTCTCGAATTGGCATGACTTGTTCCCAGAACGTTTTACGTTTATCAGCGCCTTCCTGATCGATTAATGGCGAGTACCACTCTTCAAGAAAAACAGATTCACTTCGTTCACCCGGTATAAACTTCCAGATTTCATCTGCAGTAAAACTTAGTATTGGAGCAAACCAACGCGACAACATTTCGATCAAGTCATACATAGCTGTCTGTGTTGAGCGTCTTGCTAAACTGTCTTTTGCAGATGTGTATTGGCGGTCTTTAACTATATCCAGATAAAAACCACCCATATCGACCACACAGAATTGATGCAAGGCTTGATAGATCAAATGAAAATCATAGTTATTATAATCCCTGATCAATTTTTCCTGTAAACGCGCAGCATGTTCAACTGCCCATTTATCAAGGTCCAGCATCTCTTCATAAGCTACTCGATTAACAATAGGATCAAAGCCATCAAGATTCGATAATAAATAGCGCGCAGTATTTCTGAAACGACGATAAGCATCTGCCATGCGTTTCAAGATCTCATCAGACACACTCATTTCAGTACGATAATCAGTTGCAGCAACCCATAGTCTTAAAATATCAGCACCTAACTGATTCATTACCTTTTGTGGAGCAACAACATTACCTTTGGACTTGGACATCTTCATGCCCTTTGCGTCAACAGTAAAACCATGTGTTACAACACGTTTATATGGAGCTTTACCTTCGTTAATCGCAACTGATGTTAATAAAGAGGATTGAAACCATCCTCGATGTTGATCTGATCCTTCCAGATAAAGTTCAGCAGGATATTCAAGTGATTCATTTGCTTTTAAAACAGTGTCATGAGTAACACCAGAATCAAACCATACATCTAATGTATCAGTAACCTTACGATAGCTGTCAGCATCAGCACCTAATAGAATACTCGGCTCCAGTTCAAACCAGGCATCAATACCTTCTTGTTCAATTAATAATGCAACTTTTTCAATAAATTGATCAGTATCGTGATGTAATTCCTGTGTTTCTGAATGAACAAAAACCGGGATAGGTACACCCCAGGTACGTTGACGAGAGATACACCAGTCAGGACGATTTTCAATCATGCCGTAGATTCGTTCTTCACCCCATGATGGTTTCCAGTTTACATCACGGATTGCCTGCTTCGCCTGATCACGCAAACCATTTGCATCCATACTGATAAACCACTGTGGTGTCGCACGAAAAATAATTGGTGTTTTATGTCTCCAGCAATGCGGATAACTATGGGCATAGGGTTCCTGATGTAACAACATGCCATTGTTTTCCATTACCTCAATAACAAGTTTATTTGCCTTAAAGACGTGTTCACCTGCAAACAACTCTGTATCAGCAACAAAACAACCATTGTCAGCAACGGGATTATCAATCGGTAAACCATAACGTTGACCAACCACATAGTCATCCTGACCATGACCCGGTGCAGTATGCACCGCGCCTGTACCTGCTTCTAACGTAACATGTTCACCAAGAATGACAGGAACCTGTCGATCATAGAAAGGATGTTGTAACAAATAATTTTCAAGAGTGTTACCTTTAACAATACCCAGCTCTTCATAATCTTCAATACCGGCACGACTAAACACTTTTTCCTTAAGTTGATCAACAAGTACAAGATAATCATTATCCGTTTTGATTAGCACATAATCATATTCCGGATGAATTGAAACTGCCTGATTCGCTGGCAATGTCCATGGCGTCGTTGTCCAGATAACAATAAATGTATCATTCGGCACATGATCTATAGCGAATGCTTCTTTTATTTTATTTGAATCAATAAAACGAAAACGCACATCAATTGCTGGTGATGTTTTATCTTCGTATTCAACTTCTGCTTCAGCCAGTGCCGATCCACAATCGGTACACCAATGCACAGGTTTAAAACCTTTGTGCAGATGGCCTGCATCAATAATCTTGCCGAGCGCACGCACAATATTTGCCTCGGTTTTAAAATCCATCGTTAAATATGGATTATCCCAATCACCTAACACGCCAAGACGTTTAAAATCCTCGCGCTGTTTATCGACCTGCTTCATTGCATATTCACGACAGGCATTGCGAAACGTCTTGGCATCAACCTTTACGCCTGCCTTACCAACTTTCTTTTCAACCTGTAACTCGATAGGCAAACCATGACAATCCCAACCCGGCACATAAGGCGCGTTAAAACCATTAAGGCTTTGTGATTTAACAATAATATCTTTCAGAATTTTATTAACGGCATGACCAATATGAATATCGCCATTAGCATATGGAGGACCATCATGCAGGACATATAATGGTTTATCTTTTCGTTGTTCCCTGATTGCTTCATACAGCATGGATTCATACCAGCTTTTCAACATATCTGGTTCGCGCTGAGCCAAATTTGCCTTCATAGGAAAATCTGTCTTTGGCAGGTTTAATGTGTCTTTATATTTACTCATAAATTATTTATTACTATTTAAATTCTTATTATCTGGTTTGCAGGCTGATTCGTGCATTTTCAATATCCTTATTTATCTGTTCTATTAATTCTTCACCGGAATCAAAGTTTTCATCGCCTCTTAACTTCTCTATAAATTCAACCTGAATGCGTTCACCATAAATAGTGTGATTAAAATCCAGAATATGGACTTCAAGTATTTCCTTTTCGCCATTAAATACCGGGCGCGAACCAACATAAACAACAGCATCTAGCCCCGCTTCACCAAGCCCATGAACTCGGCCGGAAAATATTCCATGTACAGGTGATAAATAACGTTTTAATTCAATATTTGCGGTCGGAAAACCAAGATCGCGACCACGCTTTTCACCATGTATCACTCTGCCGGTAATCCGATAAGGCCGCCCCAACATCCGATTCGCTTTTTCTATTTCACCATCAGCTAGATATTGGCGAATCAATGTGCTACTAATACGTTCATCATCACAGACAAATGTTTCCATCATTTCAACATTGAAACCATGTTGCTTGCCTGCATTTTTTAATGTATTGAAATCGCCTTCTCTATTTTTAGCAAAACGGAAATCATCGCCAACAATTATTTCTTTTATCTTTAAACCATCAACCAGAATTTGTTTTATAAAATCATCAGCAGATAAATTTGCTAATACCTCATCAAAACTGATACACAACACACGATCAATATCGTGCCGTTGAAACTCTTCCAGTTTTTCTCTTAATCGAGTTAATCGTGACGGTGCTCGCTCGGGCGCAAAAAACTCAATCGGTTGTGGTTCAAAAATTATTACCGCTGATTGCAAGCCAGAGCTCATTGCTTCGTATTTTAATTGATCGAGAATTTTCTGATGCCCTAAATGAACACCATCAAAATTTCCAATCGTTGCTACACAAGCTCCGGAACAATTACCAAAATTGTGCAATCCTCGAATGAGTTCCATGATTCAAGCCGCGCTAATTATACCGATGACACAGGCGCTGTCATGTTTCGCCAACGAATTCCCAGCAAAGTCATGACAAGCACATATACAACAACACCTGACAGGACCCACAAAGTCAGGAAAAAGACTCTATTTGTTAATGACCAATCAAACCATTGCGCTAGTTCGCCTGCTCCGAAAAGAACAATACTGCCCATAAGTACGACACCGATTAATACCTTAAATAAATACACCGCCCAACCCTTTTGCACAGTGTAAACCTGATCCTTTTTTAATATGCGATACAGTAAATACGCCTGTAAGTAGGCAGAAAGCGATGTTGCCAATGCCAACCCTGCATGAGCTAACGGGAATACCAAAATCACATTAAAAACAATATTCGCCAACATTGCGATAGCACCAATCTTCACCGGTATTTTTGTGTCCTGACGTGAAAAAAAGCCACTCGCGAGTATCTTGACCAAAATAAATGCCGGTAAGCCGACTGAATATGCCATTAAACTCTGGCTGGCCATAAGAACATCATAAGTCGTGAATTCGTCATATTGAAACAGGGTCGTCAACATGGGACCAGCAAGTACTGCGAGACCAATCGCCGCTGGCAAGGCAATCAGAAATACCCAGCGTAACGCCCAATCCAACATGTTTGAAAATTGTTTACTAGAGCCCTGTGCATGTTTTTCTGAGAGGTTAGGCAGGATGACTGTCGCCAGCGCAATACCGAATACACCCAAAGGAAATTCGACCAGACGATCAGAAAAATATAGCCAGGAAATACTGCCTGTCGTCAAGAACGAGGCAATAACTGTATCGATGAGTAGATTAATTTGCACAATAGAGACAGCAAATAACACCGGCAACATCAGTTTCATGATGCGCTTCACCCCTTCCCTATCACTATTTAAACGGGGTCTGGGAAAGAGTCGCAACCGTAATAGAAAAGGAAACTGAAATAATAACTGCATGATGCCAGCGATAAAGACACCCCATGCTAATGCCTTTACCGGTGTTTCCATATGTGGCGCCAACCAAATCGCACAAGCTATCAGAGAAAAGTTTAGTAAAACTGGGGTGAATGCCGGAATCGCAAACTGTTTATATGTATTCAGAATGCTGGCAGCAAACGCAGTTAGAGAGATAAAAAAGATATAGGGAAATGTGATTTTTAATAACTCGCTCGCAAGAAGATGTTTATCAATATCATCTATAAAGCCTGGAGCAAAAATACTGATTAAAAATGAACTTAGTACTATGCCGAGAAAAGTAATGACCAGCAGCACGAGTCCCAATGTAGCCGATGTCTGATCGACAAGCGCCTTTACCTCTTCCTCTGTACGATGTTCTTTGTACTCCGTTAATATGGGCACAAATGCCTGTTGAAAACCACCCTCTGCGAATAAACGGCGTAGAAAATTGGGAATTCGGAAAGCCACAATAAAGACGTCTAAACCCAGACCAGCACCGAAATATCGAGCAAGGACAACGTCACGAATTAGCCCCAAAACACGGGAAATTCCCGTCATTCCACTAACAGTAAAGGTCGATTTCAATATTTTCAGGCTCATATAGCTCCGTTAAATCAGGTCTACTTGTAGATTATCACTCTATGTCTATGTTTTTTATTGTAATTATTAGAAATAGTGCAAGCATATCACAAGCTTGACTAAGCATTGACAAATTGCGGCAATATCCGCATCATACCGCGCCTCTTAAGCATGAATCAGGAGTTTTAGAGTGGCAAATATTGCTTCAGCGAAAAAACGCGCAAAACAAGCCGAGAAGTTACGTCTTCATAATGCGAGTCAACGCTCGTTCTTACGAACTAACATTAAAAAAGTGTTAAAAGCAATCGCAGCGAATGATAAAGACGCCGCTCAAGCAGCTTACACAGTTGCAGTTCCAGTGATTGATTCTATGGTCAATAAAGGAATTATTCACAAAAATAAGGCTGCAAGACATAAGTCCAGACTAAACAATCAGCTTAAGGCGCTCTAATTTCAAATTTAAACCGGCAACCGCCGGTTTTTATTTGCATGGATGCAAACTAATTCACCAGCAAATTATCACGATGAATTAATTCATCATCTTCAATCGCGCCTAAGATATCTCTAATATCCTTAGTTGATTTACCCATAATTAATTTTGTTTGACTGGCATTAAAATTTGCCAATCCTCTGGCGACCTCACTGCCATTTTCGTCTACACAGGCAATGATTTCTCCTCTTTGAAAATCGCCACTCATGGCTTTAATTCCTACAGGTAATAAACTCTTGCCCTGTTTCACTAATGCGTTAACAGCACCATCATCGATTGTTACCGTGCCTTTTAACTTGCCTTGTCCGGCCAACCATAATCGCTTTGCGTTTACTGAAGTACTCGATGCAGAAAATAATGTGCCAATATTCTCAGCAAAGGCAACCTTCAAAATGACATCTTCAGTATGGCCAGAGGCAATAACTGTAAACGCACCAGATTTGGCAGCGATTCTTGCCGCTTTTATTTTCGTACGCATACCGCCTCTACCTAATGCACTACCCTCTCCTGCAAACTCTTCCAGCTTTGGGTCATCAACTGATGCTTCTTCAATAAATTCTGCATTTTTATCTTTATCAGGATCTGCAGTATATAAACCTAATTGATCGGTTAAAAGTAATAAGGCATCGGCATCAATCAGGTTCGCGACCATTCCTGCTAAAGTATCATTATCACCAAATCGAATTTCATCAATTGCCACCGAATCATTTTCATTAATGATAGGTATAACATTCAAACTAATTAATGTTGACAAACTCGTGCGAGCATTTAGGTAACGTTCACGATTTGCAACGTCCTCATGCGTCAACAAGATTTGTGCTGTTTGAATACCATATTTTTGAAATCCGGTTTCATAGGCCTGTATCAATCCCATTTGGCCCACAGCAGCAGCGGCTTGTAATTTATGAACGGAAGTTGGGCGTTTTTTCCATTTTAATCTTGAGATACCTTCTGCAACTGCACCGGAAGATACGATAACTGTTTCAATACCATTATTATTTAACTCGGCTATTTGTCGAATCCAGTTATCGAGTAACTCATGTTTTAATCCACAGCCGCGATCAGTCAACAGCGCACTTCCAAGTTTAACTACCCAGCGTTTTGCCTGTTTTAGTTTTTTTCTACTACTAGTCATCGTTATTTTTTAAATTTTCTGTCCACTGCTGGATTGCATAAACCAATTCGAAGCAACCCTGTTTATTAATCGCTGAAATTTTAAAAATTTTATTTATATCAGCAATCTCGGATTTAATGACATCGCTCAATTCATCTATTAGTTCTTCAGGTAACGCATCGCACTTATTTAATACCAGCCATCTTGGCTTTTTATAAAGTTCAGTATCAAACTGTTTTAATTCTTCAATAATAA
>JAURNY010000009.1 GCA_030829955.1 Gammaproteobacteria bacterium
CCGTGAACTGATCGATGAGCATTTGGACATATGTCTTGAAGCCGGCCTGAACGTTGAAGGTATCAATGCCGAAGTGGCAGCTGGCCAGTGGGAATTCCAGATTTTTGCAAAGAGTGCGGCACGCGCCGGAGATGAAATTTGGCTAGCACGTTATTTACTTGAACGCACAGCAGAAAAATATGATCTTGCAGTTTCCTGGCATCCAAAACCATTAGGTGATACCGACTGGAATGGTTCAGGTATGCATGCAAACTTCTCAAATAGTGAAATGCGTGAATCAGGTAAAGAAGAAGTCTTTACCAAAATCTGCGAAAGCTTTGGTAAAAACATAAAACGCCATATCGATGTATATGGCGCTGACAATGACCAACGTTTAACCGGTAAACACGAAACCCAATCTATTAATCAGTTTAGCTATGGTGTTTCTGACCGTGGCGCATCTATCCGAATTCCAGTTAGCACTGTAGAAGATGGATGGAAAGGCCGGCTTGAAGATCGTCGTCCTGCTGCAAATGCTGATCCATATAAAGTAGCGGCAGCTATCATTAAAACGACGAAAGAAGCAGGTTAATAAATTCATAATCTCTTTTGATTTAACCGGGAATAGAGTTATTTGTTCCCGGTTTTTTTATGCATGGTTTGCTCTAAACTGTTTGTATCAAAACGTTTTTTCTAAAATACACTGTTTTTTATGTGCTAATCAGCGTAGTACTAGTTTTGATTTAGCATTATTCATCATGTGGTTAGCTGTTTGTGCAAATGCCGTCATCCGTTGTTGTCTCAAAAACTATCAATTACTAATTTATCCAATGCAACTTGCATGCACATTAACCATTGATCTCGCTCTTGTTCCCCAATAGGGAAAGGCAAATGTCTTGCGCGTAATCTTGGATGACCAAACGCTGCAATATATCGTTCAGGGCCACCCATACAGCCACTTAAAAACATGAATAATTTTTCATAGGAACTTCGTAAATCTTTATCATGCAAAGCACGAATTATTTTTGCTTTAAGATTCGTTTCCATTTCATCATAGAAATTATCAACCAGCCTGCGTAACGCTTCATCGCCGCCAATCAATTCATAGGTCGAAGGCGGACGTCTATCTTTATCCTCTCGCTCACTCATTGATTAAAACATGATCACCTACGTTTACCATATCAAACAGTTCAACCACATCATCATTACGCATTCGAATACAACCATGTGAACCGGGCTTGCCCATATCTACATCATCAGGTGAACCATGGATATATATGTACCGTTGATACGTGTCCAAATTACCGCCTTTATTCCTACCTTCTTCCAGACCACTTAGCCAGAGTATGCGGGTTAAAATCCAGTCGCGTTCCGAATGAAGTTCACGCAAAGCAGGTTCAAATATTTCACCTGTCGGTAAACGACCGACGAATACAGTATTCAACTTTTCTCCATCACCAATTTTTTCAGCAATTACGTGTTCACCTCTTGGGGTACAGCCGCTATCAATGAGTTCACCAACACCATTTTTTGCAGTCGAAATCGAATACTGTTTGATTTCTTTTTCATTTTTATAAAAAGTTAAGGTCTGTTTTGAAATAGAAACTTGCAATCTGTTTTTTATTTCATTCATTTATGTCGATTCTTTCTATATTTTTCATTGCATCAAAATTGCCATCCGTTGCCAGTGTATAACCACTAATATCCTTACGTCTGGCAAGAATTGTATCTTCATACCATAGTGGCACATAGGGTAACACTTTCAACAGATAATCCTGTAATTTACGATAAATTATCGCCTGACTTGTTAAATCGTTCTCACTTTCTGCTGCTTCAATGAAATTATCGACATTATCATCTTGCAATCTACCCCGGTTAGCGCCTGTCGGAGGAAATGATTCGCTATGAAATACATATCGGAAAATATCCGGCATCTTCAAACCCACCCACGATAAACTATATAACTGGAAGCGCCCCTGTTTGATGTCCGAATAAAATGTACCCCAGTCATAACTTTGAATTTTGATTTCAATACCAACCTGTTTTAATTGATTCTGGATAATGGTTGCCAATCTTAAACGAAAAGGGTTATTTGAAATTTTATAACTCAAGCGTAATGGTTTGCTCTCATTAAAACCCAACTCTTTTAATATTTCTCTTGCTTTATCTGGACGAAAATCAACGCCATGCATATCCATATGTCCTGCCCAATGTGCAGCAGAAAAAATAGCACCTGCTAATCGGGCATTATCTTTCATGACATATTTAATAATTGCTTCTCGGTCGATAGCGTAAGCAATCGCTCTTCGTATTTTCTCTTGTCCTATTAACTCATCTTGAAGATTGAAACCAATATAGGTAAATGTATCTCCTTCATGCTTTTCAATAGCAACAGACTCCTTATCAGCTAACCAGTCGACGACTTCAGGTGATAAATCTCCTTGCACCAGATCAAGTTCACCGCGCAATAATTTCAGTATTCTGACTGTTGGGTCTTTAACTGTAAGAAAATTAAAGCGCTGTTTATCTCTGTTCCTGTTTAATACAAGTCTGGATTCATCATCCCATCCGAAAAAACTAAATGAACCACTGCCAATAGGATATTTTTGAAAATTATGTTTGGCTTTAATTAAATCAGCTGGCATGACACTGATCACCAATCTGCCTGGAAATAATGGATCATCCATATTTAAATGAAAATCGACTGTTCGCTCATCTACTATCTCTATTGACTTGATTATGGTAATTGAACCACGATGAGGTGATATTGTTTTTTCATCTAACACCGAATCATAAGTTGCCTTTATGTCTTGGGCGGTTATTGGCTTACCATGATGAAATGGCTGGGAATTATCATTCAATGTAAAACGATAATGTTTCAAACTAATTTGCTGCCAATTAGTGATATCAGGTATCACTCGAAACTGATCATCAAAATTAATCAGACTTTGATAGAGTAAACGTGTAATACGGTAGGAGACTGCATCTGTAGCATAACGTGGATCAAGTGTAACTGGCGAGGCATTCAAACCTATACTGATTTCAGTTTTATCAGGTTCACTACAAGCGAATAGAAAAGTGCAACCAATAAAAAAGACAAGTCGTAATGCTAATGTTCGCATTACTGTTTTTTAAATACAGCTATCGATTCCACGTGAGAGGTATGAGGGAACATATCCATGATACCAGCCTGACAAAGACGATAACTTTTTTCATGCACAAGAATGCCTGCATCACGAGCAAGTGTTGCCGGATTACAGGAGACATAAACAATTAATTCAATATCTTTTAAATTTAATGCCTGAATGATTTCCTTTGCGCCAGTACGTGCTGGGTCAAGCAATAATTTACTATAATGCTGTTGCATAAAAGGATAGATCATCTCTTTTGCCGCAAGATCAGCAACATGAAAATCTATATTATCTATATTATTATTTTGCGCATTAGCTTTTGCGCGCTCTATCAAACCCGCATCTCCTTCAACACCTATTACTTTCCCGGCAATAGTTGCAAGAGGTAACGTAAAATTACCAATACCACAAAACAAATCCAGCACCCTGTCTTCCGGATTTAACTCCAGATATGAAATCGCTTTATTAATCATCTGACGATTGATCTCGATATTGATCTGCGTAAAGTCAGTCGGCAAGAAAGACATCGTCAAATTATAATCAGGTAAACTATATTGCAGACTTTGAACAGGTTCTTCATCTAAACGATGTATTGTGTCATACCCGCCGGGTTGTAGATATAAACGAAAATCATATTTTATTTGAAATAATTTCATTTTTTCTAAATCACTTCCTGTAAATGGCGTCAAATGCCTAAAGACTAATGCCGTTGTATTATCACTAACCGCTATTTCTATCTGAGGTATCTGATCAAAATTACTCAACGATGAAATCAATTCACTTAATAACGGTAAGTTTTTTCCAACCTTGGGATGAAGTACTACACAGGAATTAATGTCGGCAACAAAAGGACTGCGCCTCTCGCGAAAACCCACCAATGTTCTTTCTTTTTTAGTAACGTGCTTGACTGCTAATCTTGCCTTGTGACGATAACCAATAGTGGGTCCGCACAAAGGCGATAATATTTCCTCGGGATTAACATTGCCGATATGCTCAAACTGTTCCATCAATACCGATTGTTTATGCTGTAACTGTGTTTCTGCATTCAAATGCTGCATACTACAACCACCGCAATAACCAAAGTACTCACAATCCGGTGTTTGTCTTGTTTTACTGCGATTTAAAACATTCTCAACAATGCCTTCATCGAATTTGGAACGGGTATCCGTGTAATTAAATTCTACAGTTTCATTTGGCAAAGCATAATCAATAAATGTTGTTTTTCCATTGATCTGTGCAATACCTCGTCCTTCATGGGATAGGGTGTGAATATCTGCCTGAAAAAGTCCTTGCGGCAACTTTTTACGTCGTCGTCTTCTGCTCATAGATAATTATTTGTATTAGCCTTGCCAGGCATCTAGAAATTCTATGAAGTGAGGTTTATTTTCTTCGATAAGTAATGTTTTCACTAAATTGCATTCTTTTTCA
Source organism: Gammaproteobacteria bacterium (assembly GCA_030829955.1). Classification (GTDB taxonomy): domain Bacteria; phylum Pseudomonadota; class Gammaproteobacteria; order Eutrophobiales; family Eutrophobiaceae; genus JANQNX01. The sequence continues at coordinate 4,539 of JAURNY010000009.1, forward strand.
TATGCATCTGGAACAAGTCTTCCACGTATTAATTCATAACGCAGATAGACAAGATAGGTGTTTAAAACATCCGTTTCACAATAATTCCTGATCCCTTCTATATCACCTGCATTATAACTATCCCACACCTTATCACCGCTCATACCCATCTTGCCCGGGAAACCTAAAATCGTTGCAATTTGATCGAGTGGCGCCTTACATTGCGGCATATATCCTGATAACACATCCATTAAATCAGTATGTCGAGTGTGAAACCGTGATAAATAATTGTTCCATTTAAAACTATTATCATAATCACCATTTTCCCAATAACGTTGTGCGACAACACCATGTAATAGTGATCGATAATGCAAAACCGGTAAATCAAAGCCACTACCGTTCCATGACACAATCGTGGGTGTATATTTATCCAAGCCTTCAAAGAAGCGTTCGATTAATTCTATTTCTTCGGACTCTGCTGTACCAAGTGACCAGCAGTTCAGTTTATCACCACTACGCAAGACAAGGGAAATCGCCACAATCTTATGCATGTAATGACGAAGAAAATCATTATTACAATCTGTCTCCTGACGACGATGACTAAACATCAATTCAGCGGCCGCCTCATTTTGCAGTCCTTCCAGTTGGTACAGTTTTTTTCCAGACTCAATGTCGGGCACGGTTTCAATATCAAAAACAAGTATATTCATTAGATTTTATTTAAGTAATAACCAACATAACGCGTCTTAAGGAACGCCACTATAAAAATATAATATCTTTTCAAATTCTAACCCACTCACTTCAAAATCATTATCATTTAACACACTTTCAAGCGAAGAAAATAATCCGACAGCAAATAAATCTTCCTATAACTCTGCTCTGCTAATTTTTTCTTCATTACTATCATGAGATTCAGACCATTCAAAAAAATAATCTCTTACCCAAGCATAATCAATTAATCTAGCAATAAAAATCGAAGTAATCGGCTTCAGGCTCATTGTCCGATATTGTTTAATTTCTAACTCCTGAGTATAAGCAATTTCATTTTGTTCAACTTCACAGGCTAGTCATGAAGGGAATACATTTGTAGAAACATAACGATCACCACGATCACAGACTATAGAAACAATGACTGCATTCTCTAATTCTTCTGATAACTGCAATGCCGCTGCCATTGCGCCACCGGAAGAGATACCTGCAAATATACCTTCCTGTGCGCCGAGTTGGCGTGTGGTTTCTTCAGCGAGCTCTTGACCAATATCAATAATGCGATCGACTCTGGGTGGTTCATATATTTTTGGTAAATATTCCTGTGGCCAGCGACGAATACCGGGGATCTTTGCACCATCTGCCGGTTGCACGCCAATAATTTGTATTTCGGAATTCTGTTCTTTTAAATAACGTGATGTACCCATGATCGTGCCTGTTGTTCCCATGGAACTGACAAAGTGTGTAACCTTACCATTAGTGTCACGCCATATTTCAGGGCCAGTACCTTCATAATGTGCACGCGGATTATTGGGATTGGCAAATTGATCAAGAATAATGCCTTTGCCCTGCTTTTCCATTTCACGAGAAACATCTATGGCTTCTTCCATACTGCCTTTGGTAGAGGTTAAAACAATCTCAGCACCGAATGCTTTCATGGTTGCCCTGCGTTCCACACTCATACTTTCCGGCATTACAAGAATCATCTTGTAACCTTTAATCGCAGTTGCCATTGCCAATGCAATACCAGTATTCCCGCTGGTTGCTTCGATTAAGGTATCACCGGGTTTGATATCACCACGTGCCTCTGCATGTTTAATCATACTTAATGCAGGTCTGTCTTTTACTGAACCAGCAGGATTATTACCTTCAAGTTTTGCAAGAATTACATTACTGGTATTACCGGGCAGTCGTTGCAATCTTACTAAAGGTGTATTACCAACAAATGATTCCATTGTTGGAAAGTCGGATAAATTATTCATTCGTTTCCTGTTCGGCTGTTTTTGTTCTAGTTCTGGCAAGTATCAACGCATCTTCCCTGCCTGATTTGGCGGGATAATAATTACGACGAATACCGATTTCATTGAAGCCTAAACTCATATACAAACTGATCGCTTCAAAATTGGATGGCCTGACTTCGAGAAAAGTCATATTCACATCATAATCATAAGCAACTTCCAATAAATGCTGCATTAATTGTTTGCCTACTCCTTGTGAACGATAATCAGGATTAACACAAAGATTCAAAACATGTGATTCACCAACAGCAACTGTCATAATCCCATAGCCAACCAACAATTCATCTTTCTCTATTACCCAACAACAATAACCCACACGTAAACAATCGATAAAGATTTGTTTACTCCATGGGTAATCATATGCGCGTTCTTCAATCGCCATAATGCCGTCCACATCTTCTTCCTGCATGGGACGAATATAAACTTCAGTTGGCTTTAAAATCGCACTCATGATTCACCATTGAAAATCTTTACTGCCATTTTTAAGTCTTCCCATGACTTACGTTTTTCTTTTGGTGAACGTAATAAATAAGCCGGGTGATAAGTAACCACGACAGGAATATTTGTATCGGTATCGGTATCGGCATAAACATAACGTTGACCGCGCATCTTGCCTATCGGTGTTTCATCCTTAAGCAGATTTTGAGCAGCTATGCGTCCAACACATAAAATAATTTTGGGTTTGATTAATGTGATCTGTTTTTTTAAAAAATTTTCGCATGCCTGTGCTTCTTCCAGACGAGGATCACGATTATTCGGCGGGCGACATTTTAAAATATTCGCAATAAACACCTGTTCGCGTTTTAAACCAATCGCCAATAACATTGCATTGAGTAATTCCCCTGCAAGCCCGACAAACGGTTCGCCTTGTTTATCTTCTTCTGCGCCAGGTGCTTCACCAATAATTAACCAATCAGCATTTGCATTACCGACACCATATACCGTTTGCGTACGTGATTCATGTAAAACACAGGCAGTACATTTAGCGACCTGTTTTTCCAATGTTCGTAATTTAGAACTAGCAGCTTGTTCTGCTGATTCATTTAAGATTGACTGATTTTCAACGGCACTCTCTAGTGAAGGCATATTGCGATCAACCCAGACATCGATACCGAGTGCTTTCAGATATTGAAGCTGGGTTGGCTGCATAACTTATAGTCTTTGCGGATGTGCACGCTGTTCCGGTGCCAGTGCTTTATTCAAAGCATCAATATAGGCCTTGGCAGAGGCAATCACGATATCAGTATCAGAACCCAGACCATTTACAATCCTACCTGATTTATCAATTCGTACTGTTACCTCACCTTGCGAATCTGTTCCCGTGGTAATATTGTTCACGGAGTACAGTTGTAGATTACAACCACTATTCACCATGCTTTCGATCGCCTTAAAAGTTGCATCTACCGGACCACCACCTTCAGCTGCGGCATGTTTTTCACTCCCATCAATCGATAAGGTGATTTCGGCAATCGGTGTTTCACCTGTTTCCACTTTAGCTTTTAATGACACGAGCTTAATCTTTTCGTTGGCGCTTTCCTGAATGGTATCGCTGACCAATGCCTGTAAATCATCATCAAAGACTTCATGCTTTTTATCTGCCAATTCTTTGAAAGCAGAAAATGCAGCATTTAAATCTTCTTCTTTATCAAAACGTATACCCAATTCTTCCAAACGAGTTTTAAATGCATTTCGACCAGAGTGTTTACCCAATACCATACGATTGGTATTCCAACCTACATCTTCAGCGCGCATGATTTCATAAGTCTCACGACTTTTTAATACGCCATCCTGATGAATACCGGATTCATGTGCAAAGGCATTAGCACCAACTATCGCTTTATTTGGTTGGACAGGGAAGCCGGTAATGGTTGAAACTAATCGTGAACAATGCACAATCTGCGTAGTATCCAGTTTGGTATCACAGGTAAAAATATCGCGACGAGTGCGAATAGACATCACCACTTCTTCGAGCGCAGCATTACCGGCGCGTTCACCTAATCCATTAATTGTACATTCGACTTGTCGGGCACCATTCAATACCGCAGATAATGAATTACCCACCGCCAAACCCAGATCATTATGACAATGTACAGAAAATATGGCTTTGTCTGAATTAGGAATGTTATTGATTAAGTTGCCAATCAGTTCACCAAAAAACTGTGGCAAGTTATAACCCACGGTATCGGGAATATTTACTGTTGTGGCACCTGCATCAATCACGGCTTCCAATACACGACATAAGAAATCAAAATCTGAACGACCGGCATCTTCCGGCGAGAATTCAACATTGTCAGTGTAATTTCGGGCATGCTTGACTGCCTTTACAGCATTTTCAACCACTTCATCCGGCGTCATACGCAATTTTTCACGCATATGTATTGGTGATGTTGCCAAAAAGGTATGGATACGTGATGACTTAGCTGGTTTCAATGCTTCGGCTGCGCGGTCTATATCCTTATCCAGCGCGCGCGCCAAAGCACAAACGGTGCTGTCGGTCACCATTTCGGCAACTGCTTTGACTGATTCAAAATCTCCAGGACTGGCAATCGGGAATCCAGCTTCAATAACATCGACCTTCATCTTTTCCAGTGCCTTGGCGATACGTAATTTTTCGTCTCTTGTCATCGATGCGCCCGGCGATTGTTCACCATCGCGCAAGGTCGTATCAAATATAATTAATTTGTCATCCATCATTCTGCTCCAATACTACGCCCAGTCTATTGTTTTCATAAGGGCAATACAAATAGGGATACTGCGTCAGGGACTTGCAATAGTTCAACAATATGTAGGTGAGATTACGTGCCCCTTAGGGCAGGAGGTTTAGAGGCAAGCAAGGCAAAACTAACTGCGCGGTTTGGCAGCTAATGTTTGAAGAAATGTTTGTCTTTTTAAAGTCCATATAAAAAATATAAACTCATTTTATTTATTTTCAAGTGTATCTTGTTCTTCTGTATTTTCCACTGCCATCCTGGCTACACGATGCTTACGCACCATAAACAAGGTCAAGACAGGGCCCGAAATAGCGTAAATTAACGATAATCCGAACAATACTAATGGGGGTTGTACCGCCACCAAACTAAACGCAGCGATAATAATAACAATCGCTACAAATGGAACACGGCCTTTGAGGTCGATATGTTTAAAACTGTGGTAACGAACATTACTTACCATGAGGATACCAAGCAATATCGTCGTTGGTAGACAAAATACCAGAAAGTTATGCCCATCATCGAAACCATAATCTGTCACTACCCAAATGGTGCTGGCAATAACTGCTGCCGCTGCGGGACTCGGTAATCCCTGAAAGAAACATTTATCCTGATTCATCGCCTGAGTATTAAATCTTGCCAAACGCAATGCAGCTGATGCCGCATAAATAAAGGCCGCTAACCACCCAACCTTACCCATTTCACACAATGCCCACTGATACATTACCAATGCTGGAGCCAGACCAAACGATGCCAAATCAGACAAACTGTCATATTGCAAACCAAAATCACTTTGCGTATTGGTCAGCCTGGCAATCCGTCCATCCATACCATCCAGAATCATGGCAATAAAAATAGCAATGGCAGCTGCTTCAAAACTACTATTCATAGCTGCAACAATAGCGTAAAAACCGGCAAACAATGCCCCAGTTGTAAACAGATTTGGTAACAAATAAATACCGCGTCGACGATTACTCACAATCGATCATCCATACCTAATATTGAATATTGCCTGAGTGTAACGATGAATAAGTAATACTTAAAGGTCAAGATAGAAAGCATTTATTCGACCTTGTCCCTAATAACGCTTGCAGCTTCGGAGTGGATTAATTGTGCAAGAATTGTACTGCCAGATTTAACATGCTGACCAACTTCGACCTGAACCTTGCATTCCAATGGCAGAAAAATATCGGTTAACCCGCCAAAATAAATATAGCCACATCGTTGTCCATGTCCGACACGTTCACCTGAATGTAAGTACACATGAAAGCGTCTAATGATGTCTCGCAAACGAATAGCAGTGACGATGTCATCACCTTCATCCGATTTGATATGAAAATCAAAGTGCCGACGTGATTCATGTTTGTCCGGTGATGAACACCAGTGATTACATAGCTTACCCTCAATCGGACTGCGCAATGAATAAGGATCAATAATTCTTGTGTTGATTTGAATTCGTTTTGAAAGGTTTTTTAGAAAAACCTCATCCGCTTCTTCTATCAATGTCACGACACCATAAACCGGACTAAGAACGGCTAATGGTTGTGGTGGTATATGACGGTAAGGATCTCTAAAAAGGTAGGCAAATACGATAAATAATAAAACACATATTATTAAATAGGCAATACCAAACACAAACTGACAAGCAATAGCAATGATTGCCAGTGCAAAAAGAAATATCCAACTTTCGCGGGCAATAAAAGTATAGCGGTTACTAGGCATTAAAACTCAATATCCAATGTAACCGCCCTAATAATTTGAATTTAATTTTTAGAGTGATCAACCAGCTTATTGTCTCTAATCCACGGCATCATAGAACGCAGTTTTTCACCGACAACCTCAATTCCATGTTTACGACTAATACGACGCATAGCTTTTAAATTCGCCGCACCACTCTGGTTTTCAAGAATAAATTCACGGGCAAATTCACCACGCTGAATTTCAGAAAGAATCTTTTTCATTTCCTGTTTAGAAGATTCAGGCACAACACGTGGACCACGGGTGAAGTCACCATATTCAGCTGTGTTTGAAATTGAATAACGCATATTGGCAATGCCACCTTCATAGATCAAATCAACAATCAGCTTGGTTTCATGTAAACATTCAAAGTATGCCATTTCAGGTGCGTAGCCTGCTTCTACCAGTGTTTCAAAACCAGCCTGAATCAATGCAGTTATACCACCGCAAAGAACAGCTTGCTCACCGAATAAGTCAGTTTCGGTTTCTTCTTTAAACGTAGTTTCAATTATACCTGCACGACCACCACCATTCGCTGAAGCGTAAGACAATGAGATATCTTTCGCCTGACCGGATGCATCCTGATAAATCGCGATCAGTGATGGAACACCACCTCCACCAACATAAGTTGCACGAACAAGATGTCCTGGGCCTTTAGGTGCAATCATAATGATATCGAGATCATCTCGGGGAACGATTTGTTCGAAATGAATATTAAAGCCGTGTGCAAACGCCAACGCTGCACCTTTCTTGATGTTTGGCTCAATTTCATTTTTATAAAGTGCTGACTGATGCTCATCTGGTGCCAATACCATGACAACGTCAGAACTGGCTACTGCATCTGCGATTGATTTAACTTCCAGTCCAGCATTTTTTGCCTTTGCTACTGAAGATGAGCCTTCACGTAAACCAACACATACATTTACTCCTGAATCTTTCAGGTTGTTAGCGTGAGCATGGCCTTGTGAACCATAACCAATGATTGCAACCTGTTTACCCTGAATCAGAGACAGGTCGGCGTCTTTGTCATAATAGATATTCATAACTAAAAATCTCGATAGTTTGTATTAAGTAAATAGAATTAAGATTGAATGGCTTTATCGCCACGTGATATTCCGGACACACCAGAACGCACGACTTCCATAATCAGTTTTTCATCGAGCGCTTCGATGAAAGCATCCAGTTTTTCACCCGAACCTGTCATTTCGATGGTAAAGATATTTTCAGTCACATCAATAATGCGACCACGGAAAATATCCACCATACGTTTAACTTCATCTCTGGCACTAACATTTGCAAGCACCTTGATCAACATCAACTCACGTTCGATATGACGATAGTCGTTTAGATCAACAACCTTGATCACATCAACAAGTTTATTCAGTTGTTTATGGATTTGTTCAACCATCGCTTCAGAACCACCTGTAACCAATGTCATTCTGGAAACCGAGGGATCTTCTGTTGGCGCAACCGTGAGTGATTCAATATTAAAGCCACGCGCAGAGAATAGTCCTGCAACTCGCGATAGAGCGCCAGCTTCATTTTCCATAAGTAAGGATAATATGTGGCGCATATCAGGCAAGTTCCCTTTGTTCTGTATTTGAGTTTGGCGATAATTGCATCTCGTGATGCCCTTTACCATTAGCAATCATTGGATATACGTTTTCCGTCTGGTCTGTAATTACATCCATTAATACGGTACGGTCTTTATATGACAAGGCTTCTTTAAGCGCGTCTTCAACATCAGCAGTTTGCTCAACACGAATACCAATGTGGCCAAAACTTTCTGCCAGTTTGACAAAGTCTGGCAAGGAATCCATATAGGAATGTGAGTAACGACTGGAATAGAAAAATTCCTGCCATTGACGAACCATACCCATATAACGATTGTTCAAACTGATAATCTTGACGGGTGTATCATATTGCAAACAGGTTGATAATTCCTGAATACACATTACTAGACTAGCTTCACCACTGATACAACAAACAGTTTCATCAGGATGTGCAAGCTTTACACCTAATGCCGCGGGCAAACCAAATCCCATCGTTCCCAGACCACCGGAGTTAATCCAGCGACGAGGTTTATCAAATTTATAATATTGTGCAGCCCACATTTGATGCTGACCTACATCAGAAGTGATAAAAGCATCACCCTTGGTCAGTTCCCATAATTTTTCGATGACATATTGTGGTTTGATGACTGTGCTTTCACGATCATATTTCAAACAATCAACCGCCGCCCATTCACCGATCTGCTTCCACCATGGCTCTAATACCTTGGTATCCGGTTTGGTTATTTCTGCCTTAATCATGGCAATTAAATCTTTAAGCACATGCTTAACATCACCAACAATAGGCACATCAACCGGAACGTTTTTCGCAATCGATGATGGATCAACATCAATATGTACAATTTTTGCCTTTGGACAGAATTTTTCCAAATCACCTGTAACACGATCATCAAATCTCGCACCAACAGCAATCAATACATCGCAATGATGCATCGCCATGTTGGCTTCATAAGTGCCATGCATACCCAACATACCAATAAACTGTTTATCAGTTGCCTGATAAGCTCCCAATCCCATAAGGGTATTGGTAATTGGATAACCTAGTATCTTGGTAAAATCGTTCAGTTCCTTACTGGCTTCGCCCAGAATAACACCACCACCTGAATAGATCATAGGCCTCTTGGCGGACATAATTAATTTAACTGCTTTCTTGATTTGACCAGGATGACCCTTAACGACAGGTTTGTAAGAACGCATTTCAACTTCTTTCGGATATTCGTACTCACATGAATCCGCAGTCACGTCTTTGGGAATATCAACTACAACAGGACCCGGGCGGCCACTGGTCGCCACGTAAAATGCCTTTTTGATAGTTGCCGCAAGATCTTTTACATCCTTAACCAGAAAATTGTGTTTAACACATGGACGAGTAATACCTATAGAGTCCACTTCCTGAAAAGCATCGTTACCAATCATATTGGTTGGGACCTGTCCTGTAAAAACAACCAGCGGAATAGAATCCATGTAGGCAGTCGCGATACCGGTCACCGCATTGGTCGCACCAGGACCGGAAGTCACCAGCACAACGCCTGGCTTACCTGTTGCACGGGCATAACCATCGGCAGCATGCGTAGCACCCTGCTCATGGCGCACGAGAATATGTTCCACATCTTTTTGCTTATACAATTCATCATAGATGTGTAACACCGCACCACCGGGATAGCCAAACAAATGTTTGACTCCCTCATCTTTCAGTGCGCGACAGAAGATTTCTGCACCGCGAAGGATTTCTTTAGATTTAGCCACAACTCTTAACCACTTGATATAATGTTTAATTATAGTCGAAACTGCGGGAAGTTACTTAGAATCTAGTGTCAGGTCAAGTTATGTCTTGTATTTAAGCGTATATGAAGTGTAGTTTCTTAAAAATAGCAATTTATGACCTTGGTATTGTCTGAGTCTTACCCTAAAAGACATTTCCGTTTATAGTAAAATTACTTCAACTCAATCAGGCTAATTGATGAAAACAACAAATTTATTGCTCGGGACCTTGCGTGAGGCGCCTGCCGACGCTGAGGTAATAAGCCATCAGTACATGCTCCGTGCTGGCATGGTGAGACAACTTGCCCGAGGTATCTATACCTGGCTGCCTCTTGGGCTGCGCGTGTTAAGAAAAGTAGAAAATATTGTCCGTGAGGAAATGGATCGTGCCGGCGCACAAGAGATGTTTATGCCTGCTGTGATACCCGCTGAACTCTGGCAGGAAACTGGTCGTTGGGATAAATATGGCCCTGATTTATTAAGACTGACCGACCGCCATGATCGTGAATTTTGTTTCGGCCCAACTCATGAGGAGGTCATAACTGATCTAGTACGTCGGGAAATCAAAAGCTACAAGCAACTACCCTGTAACTTTTACCAAATCCAAACCAAATTCCGTGATGAAATTCGCCCTCGTTTTGGCATTATGCGTGGTCGTGAATTCCTGATGAAAGATGCTTATTCATTTCATCTGACCGGAGACTCATTACAGGAAACCTATGAACTGATGTTTCAAACCTATAGTTCAATTTTTACACGTCTGGGTTTGTACTTCAGGGCGGTAATGGCGGATTCCGGCAATATTGGCGGCAATAGTTCGCATGAGTTTCATGTATTAGCTGAATCTGGAGAAGATTGCATTGTCTTTTCCGAGAATGGTAGTTACGCAGCAAACCTGGAAAGAGCGGAAACAATGCCGTGCACAGAATCACGACCTATTGCTACACAAACGATCGACACGGTTGATACTCAAAATCAACACAGTATTAGTGACGTTAGCCAGTTTTTAAACATTGCTGAATCACAATGTGTAAAAACACTCATTGTGAAAGGTGAAGAAAGTTTAGTCGCAATGGTTTTACGAGGCGATCACGAATTGAATCATATTAAAGCTGAAAAGCTTGAAGGAGTGCTTAGTCCACTTACCTTTGCGGAAGAAGACGAAATCAAAGATTCGATCGGTTGTAAAATCGGCGCAATCGGTCCGGTTGGTCTGAATATTCCAGTTTATATTGATCATGCCGCCGGACAACTTGCCGATTTTGTTTGTGGCGCAAATAAAGACGACAAACATTTAATTGGTGTTAACTGGGAACGGGATTGTCCTCTAAGCACCACAGTGGATATACGAAATGTTGTTGAGGGTGAAATAGCAGCTGATAGATCGGGTAAGTTAAAATTTGCTCGTGGAATCGAAGTTGGCCATATATTTCAGTTGGGCGATAAATATAGTGCTAGCATGAAAGCGACCTGTCTTGATGAACAGGGTAAATCAATCAAGCTTACCATGGGCTGTTATGGCATTGGTGTTTCACGAATTGTTGCCGCGGCGATTGAACAAAATCATGATGATAAAGGCATTATATGGCCCGCAACAATCGCGCCATTCGAAGTTGCACTGGTACCTATCAACATGCACAAATCACAACGATTACGTGATGAGGTATTAAAACTTTATAATGAACTCCAGACAGCTGGAATTGATGTCTTACTTGATGATCGAAAGGAACGTCCTGGAGTAATGTTTGCTGATATGGAATTAATCGGCATTCCTTATCGCATCGTCTTTAGTGAAAAAGGACTTGATACGGGCAAGCTCGAATTTAAAGCCAGAACTGATAGCGACAACTCTGAGATAGAACTCGGCAGTGTCGTCAGTTTTCTGAAAAAAAAGCTTGAAAACGTTAGGTAATATTTAATCCATCAAAAGCCCGTTGTTCAAGCCAATCAACTTAAACACTGGAAACATGGACATAAGCTGGACCTTTATATGTCCATGATTCAAATATGGTTAATTTTTTACTCTCACCTGTCGCTATGACTTCAAAGCACCCATCAGTCAGATTTCTGACTACTCGATAGAACTAGCTATCTGGCTTTTAGACTTGTAGAAGCATAGTCCGGTATTGATGATCAACTTCAAAGATAATGCAAACAAATTATATCTGCTTACAGTAAGTTACTGCATAAGGAACATCATGAAATGAAACTGTTTTTAACAATAAATAAAAAGACAGTGAGTGCGACTAACTTGCTTGAGTTAGGTATCACATACGACATTTTTCAATTTGAGAATAATTAAAACTAATCTGACTTATGCATTCACTATGCATTCTTGCTTTTTAAAAAATCAGACAGCGACACTGACAAAACTGACTCTAGTTCATTTCTATGTTCACTAATACGATCTTTCAATCTTTGCGATAGTATATCTTTGTCTAATTCTTCTGCAGAAACAGGCAGTTTGACAGGTAAAACCTCATGTAATTCATACAGCGTTGTTTCTGTCATATCGCGTGATAATAACCATTGCCCGTTGGAACTTTGATTAACCCACTCAGCATGCTCCAGATACTCAAGCAAGTCATTAAGTTGATGATGAGGTAATTTAATAGTTTTCTTTCGAAAATCAGGGATACTTACTGTATGGCCAGATTGTTGTGCGTGATATAAATACTCAAGAACTTTTAATACATTAACAAAACTCCAGCCAGCTTTACTCCGGTTTTCTATTTCATCCTGCAGTCGAAAAGATGTTAGACAAAATGACAAATGCGATCCAAATAAAACTATCGTCCATGAAACATAAATCCAGATTAAAAATAAGGGAATAGCTGAAACAGCGCCGTAAATATTCTGATAGGTGGGCATACTCTTGATATATATACCAAAACCGTATTTTGCTAACTCAAAAAAAATTGCACACAATACTCCACCAGCTAGCGCAATTTTTTTCGGCACAAAACAATTCGGAATCAAAATATATATAAGTGTGAATGCAATCGATGTCGTCAAAAACGGCAACCAGCTTAATAATCGGGTTGTAATCTGATATGAAGTATCTGCATCGGCTATCACCGGCAATGAAAATAAATAAGAAGTTGCAGCCAAACCAATACCAATGAATAAAGGCCCCATAGTTAATACAGCCCAATACACTAATAAACGTGCAACCGGATTACGTTTTTTTCGAACATACCAGATACGATTAAATGCATTATCGATTGTTGCCATTAACATTAAGGCAATTATGATCAGTGCAAAACTACCTGAAATGGTTAATGAGGATGCCTTTCTAGAAAACTCTGTTAGATAATCCAGTAGGTTTTCACCAAACTGTGGTACAAAATTACTAAAAATAAATTCCTGAATAGCAGTTGATACATCTTGCAAAATGGGAATCTTGCCAAACAGTCCAAACATAACGGCTAATAATGGGATGATTGACAATAATGTTGTAAAGGCAAGTGATGAGGCAGTTCTCATGCCCCCTGTCTCATTGAAGTGACGAATAAAAAAATGAATAAAATAATAGCCATGAATCGCAAACGAGCGAATTCTTTTATGTATTTTTTCTATCTTATTCATATTTTTATCAATTTATGCAGGCTAATCACTACATTAACAATTTATGATTCTGCTATCATTGTACTTTATTCATTATAGACGGTATGCAAACTTCCATGAAAGTGACTATTTATCATAATCCACGTTGCTCAAAGTCCAGACAAACATTAGCTCTGCTTGAAGAGCACGATATTGATATTGAAATTATCGAATATTTTAAAACACCGCTGGATCAAAAAAAGCTGAAAAATATTATTAAACTCCTGAATATACCTGCTGCTGATTTACTAAGAAAAAAGGAAAGTACTTTTGAAGAATCAGGAATCGCCAATAAACTCGATGATGAAGAAGCAGTTATTCAGGCAATGATAGATAATCCGGTCTTAATTGAACGACCAATCGTGATTGCTAACAATAAAGCCGCTATTGGTCGTCCGCCTGAAAATGTATTGGATATATTGAAATGACTCGTATTCTAGTTCTTTATTACAGTCGACATGGTGGTGTTGCGAAATTGGCAAAACATATTGCACATGGCATTGAATCTGTTACCGACTGTGAAGCAGTAATCAGAACTGTACCATCGGTATCAACTGATATAGAACAATCCAAGCCTAGCATTCCGGAAAACGGCCCCTTGTATGCTATTCATGACGATCTGACTGAATGTGATGGACTTGCACTCGGCAGTCCAACAAGATTTGGTAATATGGCCGCTGCATTAAAATATTTTATAGATTCGACTTCTGATATCTGGTTGTCAGGAAAATTAAGCGGCAAACCAGCGACAGTATTCTGCTCGACAGCAAGTTTGCATGGCGGTCAGGAGACAACATTATTATCAATGATGTTACCACTACTACATCATGGCATGATTATTACCGGCTTACCCTATTCTGAACCGGGTTTAAGCAAACTAGAGATCAGTGGTGGCACGCCTTATGGCGTGACACATGTGGCTGGTAGTAATAATGATTTAGATATTAATGACAATGAAAAAGCGTTGGCAATAGCCATGGGTAAACGTCTTGCAAATATAGCAAAGCAACTAAAACAGAATTAACGTTTTCTTAACCAAAGACTGCTAGCCGTGCTACCTGCAAAACGCGGATCCTTTTCGATGAGTTCAATTTCATATTGTTCTTGCAAATAGGAACCGAAAAATAAAATCTCAAAGTCAGAGTTATATTGCATAAATGCCCTGAGAAAATAGGATTCATTCCAGAGACGACCATCATTTAATATCGCTTCAGGGTACTCTAGCGGCCAGAAAATGTCATGGAAGTGTATCAGTACACCGCTATTTAATTTCGGCAAGATAGTAAACAGAATATATGTGAGATCGCTATCTATTCTTAATACATGTGAACTATCAACAAAAAGTATGTCATTCCTTTCTAGTGATTTGTAATGTTCAGAAGAGACTGTTTGAATTGGCTCCTCAATAATTGTGCAGAACTGTTTATCGCCCGGCTTAAGTAAACTATTTAATCTGGCTGGATAAGGCTCAATAAAGGTCAACTGCAGATTATTCCATTTTTTCTTTTTTCTACTATCCAGCACCAGTGAAGAAGAATAACCGGAACCTACTTCAATATATTTATTTGGGGAAAATTCGTTCAGGAAGGCGAAAAGAGTAAAGGCATCTGCAAAACTAAACATAGGGTTTTTATAAAAATACCGATATTTTGGCTTTGCATTTTCAGGAAAATCAAACTCTGCCAGATAATGATATGACTGTTTTAAAAAATCATATTGTCCCGAATGATTTAATTCTATTCCAGCAATACTTTTTATCTTATTATTGAATATAACTGATTCCCTGCGTTTAATTTCCTTATATGCAGGTACAGGTGAACTATAATGTCCCGGATAATAGCGAAGAAATCTTGCACTTCTCTCTTTCAGAACATAAAAGTTAAATCTGAAAAAATAATAAATAGAACGAAATATATTTAAGATACATCTCTTCAAAGTGAAGACTCCAGCATTTTTCTAACCAGTGGCACGGTAATCTTTCTTTTTTCTGCTAATGAGTACTCATCAATGCGGTTTAAAATTTTCACCAAACTATGTAAGTCGCGTTCAACTCTCTGAATTAGATATTGCGCAACTTCATCCGGAAATTCAAATCCTGATTTCTTTGCCAGTTGTTTCAAGATAACAATTTTTTGCTCATCACTTGGAATATCTAATTGAAATACCAGACCCCAGTTTAATCTTGATCTCAGATCTTCGATGGATAAGTCTATATTTGCTGATGACGCATTACCGGCAATAATCATTGAGTGGCCATTATCCCTTAACTCGTTATATAACCACACCAGGGTTTGTTGCCACTCAATACTTTCACTGACACATTCAAGCGAATCAACACAAACCAGATTCAGCATACCAAGGTCATGTAGCATCTCCGGTTTGAATTCATGGATTTGTTCCAATGGAATATACGCAACCTGTCGCTGAGCTTGTCCGGCAAGCTTACATGCCGCCTGTAGCAGATGACTTTTTCCTGTTGCTGTTGCGCCCCATAAATAGAGATGTTGGGTTTCTTCGCCCGAGGCAATCTTCCTGATTAATTCCAATAGTTCGGTTTTTGTTTCTGTAAGAAACGTTTCAAACTCTATTTGCTGAAACTTTCCAAACTGTAGTGGAATCTGTTTAAGTGCAGAATGCTCTGCATTCATGATGAATAAACTTGGCTGTTTATATATTGACGATGCATGTAACGCAGCATGACTGTAATGACTGCAGCAATAGGCAATGCTAATAACATACCAACGAATCCAAATAACTGTGCGCCAGCCATGACAGCAAATATTACCGCGACAGGATGCAGACCGATACGATCACCAACCAGCAATGGTGACAACACCATGCCTTCCATTGCCTGTCCAAAACCAAATACTAGTAAAACATAAAATATATGAATCACATCATGAAACTGCATAAAGGCTGCAATAGAGGCAATGATAATACCGACAATAAAACCAAGATAAGGCATGAAACTAACCAGACCAGATGTCATACCGATCAACAGAGAGAACTCAATACCGACTATCCAGAGACCAATACTATAAATAAACCCGAGCGCAACCATCACAAGTAATTGTCCGCGTAAAAATTCTGCTAAAACTGCATCACATTCACTAGCAATTGTTTTCACATCGGCAAAATATTTTCTTGGTATCAGTTCTGCAATTCCGGCTACCAAATGATCCCAATCTCGCAGTAAATAAAAAGTGACTATAGGGATCAATATCAGATTACTTACCCATAACAAAACTGCTTGTCCCGATTCAGATAATTTAGTCATTAATTTACTGACTACATTACCTAATGTTTGCCAATGTCCACTAAGTGAATCTCGCGCACCTTGCAGATTGATACTGCTTAAATCAACTGCCAGACGTTCAGATAAACTTGGGATCAAACTGCTCTGGATATAATTGAAAATTTCCGGAATGCGTTGGAGCAAACCTGAGAGTTGTTCTTCTAATAACGGGAATATAATAAACAGTATTACCATTAAAATAATAAACATAATGAAAAATACAATAACGACTGCCAGAGTACGACTTAGTTTTTTTGCTTCGAGTCCATCTGTAACAGGATCACCGAGATAGGCCAACAAGGCGCTAATCATAAAAGGTGTCAGGATTGGCGCTAATAAATAGATTAAATAACCACTAACAACCAGAACCGCCAACAAAAACCATTTTTGTGCATCAGAGATCATAGTTATTACTTAAGTGAATAGCGGCTATCTATGTCATTACCGTTGACACGAATAACATTACCTAATTGCAATGCCTGATTAATTGCCAATCGCCCGCCATGACTTACTAATTCAAGCTCAATAGTACCTTGAGAAACTTGCTTAACCATTAACTGCGTTACAGCCTGTATTGACTCCAAATAATTAACTACCCTGGCATAATCATTAAAACTGTTTACATTGTCGACAGTTAAATTGATAACTTTGATGCCTGAATTACTGATATTGGCATATTTTTCAGCCATTCTGTCTGTTAGAGCATCTATTGTATCCGGTAATAGTCCATCTCCAGTTGTTGACCAGCCTGATGACTGCCCATCAACAAGTAAAGTCCATTTCGCATTCATATCAAGTCCTGTGCTTCCGGTAATACGACCTACCAGGATGGCATCGACTTGATATCGTTTGGAAGCATCCTGAATTGGTTTCTCGAATCCAGCCCAGACATCACTTACTGATAATTTGTTACTATCTTCCAAATCAAAAAGCGGGAATAATAGGGGAACACCCCTAGATTCTGCTGCCTTTTCCAACTGTGATAATAATTCCGGTGATTCTTCCATGCTTAACATCTTACGCCCGCCCTTGGTTTCATAAGCAATCCATACCAAAACCGCCGGACGTTCTTTACCCCATAACGTCAACGCATAATTGCGAATTGCCTGATTTAATGAGGCTTCATCAAATTTCACTAGCAGATCAATTACATTACCCTGTTCTGTTACCGACTGCTGATAACGAAACTGTTGTACAAAGTCCTGTGAACGATTAATAATTTCGCTGGCACCAGACTGATTTGTAATTTGTCCATTGCCACTCAATTTAATTAAAACCTGCTGCATCGCTTGTTTTAATGCGACAGAACGAGTACCGGCCGTTTCGTCCTGAACAGTAACCGATGTTTGATATAAACCGGACACATTAATAGCCAGCAATGAAGCTGACGAAAACATTAATAACAAGCTGATAATTAATCGATAAACATTCATAAAGTTCAAGCTATTCAAGAGTTGGAAACAAGTCAAGGATTGCTACAGACAATCGACACCGATACCATACCACTATGGATAAAGAAAAAGATAAGAAGTTTACTTATGCCGATGCCGGAGTCAGTATTGAACACGGTAATGAACTTGTAAACCGGATTAAATCAGCGACAAAAAAGAGTCATCGTGCCGGTGTTATGGGCAATATTGGTGGCTTTGGTGCCCTATTTGACCTGGGAAGCCTGAATTATCAACATCCGGTGCTGGTTTCCGGTACAGACGGGGTTGGCACCAAGATTAAACTTGCCATCGATACCAACCGTCATGACACCATTGGCATTGATCTGGTGGCAATGTGTGTTAATGACCTTATTGTACAAGGTGCTGAACCACTATTTTTTCTAGATTATTTTGCCAGCTCAAAACTGGATGTAGATATTGCTGAAGCTGTTATTAAAGGTATCGCCACAGGTTGTGAGCTTTCGAATTGTAGTTTAATTGGCGGTGAAACTGCGGAAATGCCGGGCATGTATGCGGATGGTGATTATGATCTCGCCGGCTTTTGTGTCGGTGTTGTTGAGAAAGAAGAGATCATTGATGGCAGCAATGTAGAAGAAAATAATGTATTGATCGCATTAAGTTCTAGTGGCTGTCATTCCAATGGGTATTCATTAGTCAGAAAGATCATTGATGATACCAATCAGGATTTGAAACAGTTAATCGATGGTCGTCCATTAATCGATTGCTTGCTTGAACCAACAAGTCTTTACGTAAAAACTGTTTTACAACTGATCAAAACTGTAAAAATTAATGCCATAGCTCATATTACCGGTGGCGGATTAACAGAAAATATTCCTCGCGTCATTCCTGACCATCTTGCTGCTGAAATTGATTTAAACAGCTGGACGTTGCCACCTGTTTTTCAGTGGTTACAGGAGAAAGGTAATATAGAACAGCTTGAACTTTTGAAAACGTTTAACTGCGGTGCCGGGCTGGTAATTTGTGTCAATCCAAATGATAGTGAAGAGTGTTTGCGTCAGCTGGTCGATTCTGAATTTAATTCCTGGCAAATAGGAAAAATTATCAAGCGTGATGATAACGGAGAATCAGTTCAATATATTTAATCCTTATTTTTTTTCTGGATACTGGCTAAAAAGCCTCTGAGAATACTCCATTCCGCTTCTTCCACTCTGGCTCGATTAAATAACCGGCGCATTCGATGCATAAGCCGTCCCGGATTATTTATATCGAGGAAGCCCTGTTGTTGCATCGTATCCGCCAGATGTTCATATAGCATTTCCATTTTCTCATACGTAACAAGTTCGGTTTCGTTATCTCGATGTTCTATTTCAGGCACTATATAGGACTGCATCTTTAATTCGTAACAAATAATCTGAACTGCAGCTGCCAGATTCAATGATGAATATTCAGGATTGGCTGGTATTTGTAACATCATATTACTGAGTTCCAGTTCCTCATTACTCAAACCACTACTTTCTCTACCAAATAGTATTGCTGCATTGATTGATTGTGATTCATACACCTTTTCCGCGCACTGACGAGGTGTTACAACTGGCCAGGGTAAACTTCGTTTACGCGCTGTAGTGGCTATGACTAATTCACAATCTTTTATTGCTTGTTTGATATCATCACAAACAATCGCATTTGCAAGTATATCATCTGCGCCAGTTGCCCTTGCAGTTGCCTCTGCCGAGGGATAAATTTTCGGATCTACAAGATAAAGTTGTGTTTGCCCCATTGTTTTCAAGGCACGTGCAGCAGCACCGATATTTCCCGGGTGTGTTGTACCAATCAGCACAATTCTGACTTGTTGTAGTTGTGAATTCATTTTAAAAACTTCACTCAATATATAAGGCAACGTAGAATAGCCGCATAATTCACAGGAATCTAATTTATGCATCCGATGTTAAATATTGCGATCCGCGCAGCGAGAGCCGCCGGCGATATCATTATTCGTGAAATGGATCGCGTGTCTGATCTTGATGTTGATAGTAAAGGCAAAA
Source organism: Gammaproteobacteria bacterium (assembly GCA_030829955.1). GTDB lineage: Bacteria > Pseudomonadota > Gammaproteobacteria > Eutrophobiales > Eutrophobiaceae > JANQNX01. The sequence continues at coordinate 24,656 of JAURNY010000009.1, forward strand.
ATGATTTTGTCACCGAGATCGACAAAAAAGCAGAACAAATCATTATTAATACTATACAGCAGTCTTATCCTGAACATGCATTTCTTTGTGAAGAGTCCGGACAACAGGGGGAAAGTGATTTCATCTGGATTATTGATCCGCTTGATGGCACCACCAATTTCATACACCAGTTTCCACATTATGCTGTTTCGATTGCTTTAGAGTTCAGAGGTCGACTGGATCAGGCAGTCATTTATGATCCATGTAAACAGGAATTATTTACCGCATCCAAAGGTAAAGGTGCGCAACTCAATAACAAGAAAATCAGGGTTAGTAATAAACATAATCTTGAAGGCGCTTTACTTGGTACCGGCTTTCCTTTTCGACAAGGTCAGGAAATAGAAACCTTTCTCGAAAGTTTTCGTCGCATACATCCACATGTTGCCGGTATTCGACGCGCCGGTTCAGCTGCACTTGATCTTGCTTATGTTGCCTGCGGCAGATTGGATGGTTACTGGGAATACAATCTGAATCCATGGGATATCGCTGCGGGCGCGCTACTGGTACAGGAAGCGGGAGGTATAAATAGTGCACTACTCGGCGGAATTGATTTCCTGCAAAGTGGTAATATTATTTCTGCAAACCCCAAGGTCATGAAAGCTATGCTTCAATTAATTAATAAAAAGTAGCCGAAATAGTATTTTAATGAAACAACGTATATTGGTAACTGGTGGTGCAGGCTTTTTAGGCTCTCATCTTTGCAAGCGTTTATTAAACGAGGGCAATGAAGTCTTGTGTCTTGATAACTTCTATACCGGTAATAAGGAGAACATTATTGAATTAATGAGTAATCCTTATTTTGAAGTTATTCGTCATGACATTACGTTTCCAGTCTATCTTGAAGTTGATCAAATTTATAATCTGGCCTGTCCCGCCAGCCCCATTTATTATCAGCGCCACCCAATACAAACTAATAAAACCAGTATTTCTGGTGCCATTAATGTTTTGGGCCTGGCAAAGCGATTAAAGATCAGGGTACTACAGGCATCAACAAGTGAAATCTATGGTGACCCTACCGTACACCCGCAAACCGAAGATTACTGGGGTAATGTAAATTGTACTGGTATACGTTCCTGTTATGACGAGGGAAAACGTTGTGCCGAAACACTTTTTTTCGATTATCACCGCGAAGTTGGAGTAGATATAAGAGTGGCTCGTATCTTTAATACCTATGGACCCAATATGGCCATTAATGATGGGCGGGTTGTCAGTAACTTTATTGTTCAGACCTTATCAGGAAAGGATATTACAATTTATGGTGATGGTAGCCAAACACGTTCATTATGTTATGTAGACGATTTGATTGATGGTCTAATTAAATTGATGAACACAGAATCCGTGCATCAGCCTATCAATCTAGGCAACCCACAGGAACGCTCAATTAAACAACTTGCGGAAGAGATCATTGAATTAACAAAAAGCCAATCAACAATCATATATAAGGAACTACCTGAAGATGACCCCATGCAGCGCTGTCCAAACATTGATCGTGCAAAACAACTAATAAACTGGAAGCCGGAAATAGATTTTATAGACGGCATCGAAAAAACTATCCAATACTTCAAAAATAAACTTTTTGAAAACTAATAGTCACCTAAAGCATTAAATTATAATTTCAATAAATGGTTCCACAAAAAAAAACAGCGCATATAGTACAAAATAGCTTTTTTCTTATTTGCCTGTTTATCTATTCAACAATACTTCTTGTATTTGTTTGCTCAAATCATTTATCTACCTTTGGTAACGATAGTATTAACTATCTAGTCATGGGCTTATATATGTCGCCCTGGCAAGAGGTAAATAAAGCTATTATTGAAATGTGGCCCTATCAGGAATATCCACCTTTGTATCCTGCCATACTGGCGATAACCGGCATTGTGCATGATTTACAATTCGCTCATGCAATAACCGCAATATTTTTTGTTGTGTCACTTGTATTGTTTTACTTTTATCTGAGACAACAGAAACTTGAATGTTGGCCTGCATTTTTTATTGTTAGCATCTTTGCACTAAGCCCGGGGGCATGGATGAATAACATGGGCATACTTAGTGAAACTTTGTATTTATTAATCAGCTTTCTGTTTTTACTAACACTTGATCAACTAAAGCTGCCATCAAAGAAATACCTTATATACCTTGGAATACTATTAGGCTGCCTGATTCTAACCCGGACGATTGGTATCGCCATGTTATTAGCTTTTTCATTAATTGGTCTGGTGTTTTTTTTAAAAAAACAACAGAACCTCAAAACAATTGCAACACCGATAGTCATTGCGATAGTAATCAGCCTGTTATCAAAATTGTTTCTAAAGACCACTGTGCCTGATGATTATATTGATCAATTCAGTAAGCTACCCGGTTATGATTTTACCACTCAATATCAGGCAATTATTGATGGCTGGTTTACCAGTTGGCAGTATTATTGGCTTGAAGATGCACATGTAGCATTTTATATCGCATGCGCACTGGGCATATTAACGATTGCCGGTTTATTACGCAGACTATTCGAACTCAAACCTGATGCTGTATATATCATTATATATCTGACTGTCATAATGATCTGGCCTCATCCTGGTCAGACATTTCGCTTTTTATTTCCTGTTATGCCTTTACTACTTTTTTTTGCTTATGATTTTATCAGTTATCTGGCTAATAATTATGCTAACAAACGTAGGGAATTGGTCCTGATACTATCCGTATTAATAGTTATAAATATGATTTTTCCGACACTGGTATTTACCTATTATCGTTATCAATCAGGTGTTGATACAGGCTTGAACAAATACAAAGAGTATTATTTGTTACCGGATTTGGCAGAAGCCAGACAAAAAGTAATGCAACAGCAAATGATGTTCGAGGATTTTAAACGTATTAAATTAACGACAAATCAGGATTCCGTCATTGCTTATTTTGAACCGGAATATGTAACTTATCTTGCTGAAAGAAGATCGGAATTTATCCGCTTTTATGAAACTGAAGCAGGCGAGGTGAAATTACATAAGCCTGACAAGTCAGACTATGTATTATTGACAAGTTTGCACCCGCGTAAAACCAGGGAGCAAATAAATGGACTATATACTTATCAGTATTTTAAAGAATTTACTGATATTGAATGGATTAGCAAATCAGATAACGAGACAAAGGTGTCTTATTTTCTAAAGGTTCTCAATTAATTTACTTTCTACTGCTGTTACAAGCCTTTTCCATGAAGGTAGAGCTGTATATTCTTTTTCACCTAAATTTATTAATTCCAGAATTCTTTTTGAAAATTGTTGAATATCGTCTGTATCCAGCAGAAGTTCTGGATAATCAGCTAGAATCCAGTTGGTTGAATCCGTTCTACTTGCGATCACTGGCTTATTGCAGCTCATGGCTTCATACAACTTTACCGGATGACTATAGTTCCCAAACGCGGATTGTTTATTTATAACCAACAACATATCCATGCTATTGATAAAATTATTGACATCATCATCGGGCAAATAACCCAGATAGCTTGCTTGTTTTGGAATAGATATCCCCTTTTCTGTCTTTCCACATAATACAAATTTGATTGAGTCAACGTTAATAGATTCGATAATAGAAAATAAAGTATTTATTCCTCTGCTCGAAGTAATACTGCCGTGGTAACCAATTAGTTTCGGTTCAAGTGGTAATCCTAATTTTCTTCTACTTTCCAATTGATCTGCTTTTTGTATTTGTGGATCAGCTGCCATCTGAAAAATATGAATATTATTATTGTCTCTGTATTTACCCATTAATTTTGCAAGTGACGGGCCGGCGACGGTAAGCAAGTCACATTTTTTTATTGCCCGATGCCACAACCAATGCACCGGTTTTGCATAAGGCAGATATGACTCATAGTTGTCATAAGCATCTATCATTACCTTACTATTTGTGACGCTACTGTAATAAGCAGCCAAAATACCAAAGTAAGTATCCGAGCATGCAATTAACCAATCCGGATTAATTTGTATGAGGTATTCTCGCAAGTTTGAACGACCAAATACATAATCTGGATAAATACTGATAGAACGCATCATTAATTGATCAATGACAACAGTTTCGTTTTCATTTTTTTTATAACTGAATAAAAACATACAAACATCATGTCCTGATTCAGACAAATATTTCGCCAGATAATAAAAACGACCATATGGGCGAGTCATTAAATCTTTTCCCATTGGCCGTCTTTTACAAAATAGAACGATCTTCATCAATTACATTCTGGTTTACTGCAGTATTTTGACTGTTTTATTTCCAATAAAACGTCTGTTTAGTGCGATCAGTAAGTATCTGAAATATCTGTATGGAATATACAAAAACCAATACACACTATAAATTATATTCATTAATAAGCCGGGGCTGTTTTTTTTATGAATTACTTTTTCTTCATCATAGCGTTGCCTAAAACCCGGCCAGTCTCTCTTTGAACTGATACCTACCTGACGCATCACAGACACAGTAACATTATAAGATTCAGATGTTGCTGATCTTCTATAAGCTCTCAACATCAGATCATAATCAAAATTGATTCCCAGAGATTCATCAAACCCTCCCAGCTGATTAAATAATTCTCTTGATACCAGTTGCCCTTGATGGCATGAACCCATTTTAAAATTGGTCAGAAAACCCAGTTCATGATTGAGAGAGGTGATAATCCTGCCATCTTCATAAAGAAAATTAACCAGGAATATATGAAAATCTTTTTTAGTGTTATTAATATTATTTTTAATGCTTTCCAGAGTATTTTCATCCAGTAGATAATCATCTGAATTTAAAAACATCAAGTATTGTCCTGTTGCAGCGGTAGCACCTTTATTCATTGCTTCAGCAATACCGCTATCACTTTCAGATAAAAAGTAACTGATATGGTTTTTGTATGCTTGAATAATTCCCAGCGTTTTGTCAGAAGACTCACCGTCAATGATGATAAATTCATAATCATTCATTTTTTGATTTATAACACTCTCTATTGTCATCTTTATATATCTTTCAGAGTTTTTACAAACAGTAATGATGCTAAGTAATGGCTTATTCATTGTAATTTATTCTGGTCTTCAGTACTTGTTTATAGAAATCATAGTGCGCATTGGCAATATGTTCGGCAGTATAGTTTTCTTTAACATGACGAACACAGTTGTCGGACATGCGATCAAGCAATGGCTTATTATTAAACAAAAAGTCTATGACTGCTAAAAATCGATCAACGTCCTTATTTCTTACAAGAACACCCGTGGCTTTATCATTAAAATTTTGATTTTTTATATCTTTATCCAAAGCTATGCCATTGATTATTTGTTCGCATATACCTCCTGTCGCTGTAGATACGACCGGCAAGCCGCATGCCATAGCCTCGGTAATTGTTAATCCCCAGGTTTCTGTATTACTTGCGTTTACATATAAATCTGCCGCCTGATAATACAAAGACAATGTTTTTTTATCTTTTACATATTCCTTGTTTATGATCTGCAGATTGTCACAGGTTTTATTGATGCCCTTTTCACCTATTGCAATAAAAACGATATTTGTATTTCTATTAATTGATGCAAACCGTTTTACCGCTTCAACAACCGTTTTATAATCCTTTGCTTTGCTTGAATAAAAATGATTTGCTATAAAAAGCAATACAAATGAATTTTTTTCTATTTCAAGCACATTTCTTGATAAATACTTATCTGCTGGCTTAAATAAATTTGCATCTACACCGTTGTTTATTACTTTATGTTCAAGTATAGAGTTGCTAATAAATGATTGACTGATTCTATGCATCAACCATTTTGATGGGCTAATAATATATAGCTTACTTGAGCCGATAATTTCCCGCTTTCGCTGTTGATTAATTTTCGTGTTGTCCTTTCTTATCGCTGGATAACTATCCAGATATTGGCAATCGCCACAAGTCGTTTGCCATTTTTCACAATCCAGAGTGTAGGCACAGTGTCCGGTATATAACCATTCATCATGCAACGTTAATACTATGGGTTTAATCTTGCTTAGCTCTGTAAGTAATCGTATATCGAAATAACCACCATGCAGATTATGAAAATGTAATATATCTATATCATTTATATATTCGTATATCTTTCCGGACTGCTTATACGTAAATTCCTCATAACCCTGAGTCCATCTATAGAACATAGCCGGGCGAGCTATAGCTCTAAGCATTTTAGCCAGATAATGAAATAATTTATTTTTCTTAAACTTTTCTGAATATTTAGCTAAATCTATGAAAAACTGGGTATAAAAATTATTATTTTTATCCGGGTTAATTTCAAATATGCCTTCAACAGAACTTGATTTATTGCCGACTAATAATATTGATTGCCTGGTATCACGATTAAATAATTGATGTAGTTGCAGGGCCACTCCTTCTGCCCCGCCAGAAATATCACTTGTAGATACTTGCAGAACTTTCAAGTTAATGCGGCGCGCCCAGTTTGCTTATGTTTTTATTAAACTGCCTGTGATGTTTCAGGTAATTAGTCATTCTTTTTAATATCGAACCGGTTCTGAAATGTTTTAAGGCGGCACAGTATTGTCGACTCTCAGATATTTCATTGGTGAAATTGGTATTCGCTTCACCTATATCAGCACCATGTATATTAGTAGTAGAGCAATGAGTACCACTACCGTCAAAGCCAATATTATTGACAAGCGAATTACCCGAATAAAGAGATAAACCATTTTCTACGAACATTGATGCATACCAACGTATCGCCCATGAATCTACTTCGCCGGCATACTGTCTGCATAACATTTCCCAAAAGAAATAGGTATGGCCCTGATTAAATTGACTGATTTTCTTATTGTTAAGAATCTCCATAGCCAGCTCCTTGCTATCAGAACGGAAATACTTCCATGCTCGCCCCCATGTCGCCCAGCCCCAGGGTGATGGCTCTCTGTAAAAAAAAGAATCTGGCAATTCATCTTTCAGTCTAGGTAAGTATGATGATATATGCATAACATCATCATAATCACGATAATAACTCAATGCCTCATTCATATACTTTAAAAATGACGGTGATAAAACCAGATCATCTTCCAGCACAATAATGTCTTCATATTGTTCCAGTACATATGAGACACCCTGAATAATAGAATTTGCCAAACCTTTATTTTCTTTACTTTCCACCAGCTCGGCCTGAGGTAATGTGTTTTTTATTAATGCATTTACTGCGCATACATTTTTAATATCCTGATCATTTTTTGCGCCATCACAAAACACATATATCTTTGATGAACTGACAAGATCATTTTTTAACAGGCTTTCCAGCATTTTTTCTGTGTGCCCAGGCCTGTTATAAACAAATATAGCTATGGGTGCCGTATCCATCATCAGGTTGTCAGTGTTAGATATTTTATTGTTCGATACCAAATTCTGAATATATTTAATGGCAACAGATAAACAGGACTGATAAGTATTGCCAATTTACTTAACATTATCGGGTTAATATCGCATTTATTGCTAAACAAAAAACGCAGATCTGCCCTGTTTTTCTTTTTGAACTTTAAATTATTGTTATATATGTCGTGCTGTAAATATACGTTATTACTAGTCATCAACTTGTAATCTTGTCGATATGCTCTCATGGTAAATTCATAATCAGAACCATAATGAGGCAGCATGCCTGATTTGAGTTTTCCTATGTTTTTTAAATCTGCCCAGCGAAGAAACAGTCCCCTGGTAGATAAACAATTAATCTCTTCCTGATTATCTGCCTTGTAAAAATTAAAGTGTTGCAGATCTACCCTGACACCTGTTTCTTCAATCGCTCCGGTTTCATTATTTTCTTGTCTTGCCAGTAATAATGTCTTGTCATTTTTTTTAATGGTTTCAATTCCATTTTTTAAAAAATCTTGATTAATTAGAACATCATCATTAATGATCAGGATGATTGAATCACTTGTGACATCATGTTGCTGCAGCCAGTTAATTCCTTTATTTAAACATCCTGCCCACCATAAATTGCCATCACCTTGCAGTACTAACGTTTCCGGTAATAACTGCCTGACCTGCCCGGCTGTATCATCAACCGAGCCATCATCGATTAATATTAATTTAAAGTTTTGGAATGTTTGTTTTTGTAAACAATCAACAAACTCCAACGTGATAGCGGCTCTGTTATAAACAGGTACTAATATATAGATTGTTGGTTCACTATACATTTATCGGTATAGTTTATTCCCAGCAACGTCTGTAATATTCAAAGTTATCGACTTTATTCAACACAGTTTTCACATAATCAATACCGGTCCATGCACTTGCCCTTTGTTTTCCTTTATTGATTAATTTATTTCTAAGTTCAGGTTTACTATACAAGCTATATATTTGATCGGCGATAGATTCATTGTTTTCCGGATCTGCATAAATAGCCCGATCGGCAAGTTGTTCTTTCATTCCCGATACATCCATGGCAATAACAGGGCAACCTAACGCCATTGCTTCTAGTGGGGGAAGATTTTCCGGACCAAATAATGAGACATAAACCAATGCATATGCATGTTGATAGTATGCAATCATTTCTTCTTGTGTAACATAACCTAGAAAATAAACCTGATCCTGAATAGACAAATATTCAGCTGATCTCTTGATATATTCCTGATTACCCTTGTCTGATCCTGTCAAAAAAAGTGGTAAACAAAGACCGTATTTATCTTTTAAGATTTTTAATCCATATAATAAATTGACATGGTTCTTATGTGGCCAAAACTGTGCAGGATAAAAAAGATAATTTTCAGGCAAGTTGTTACTGGGTAATTCTATTATTCTTGAACTTTTCAGGACATAAGATGGTGTCATTTGTGGAACGATACAAACACGTTCTGCTTCAATTTGATAATACGTCATAATTTCATTTTTTGCTGTTTCATTACCAGCTATAACCATTGCAGCACGTTGAATTGACTTCGAATATATTTGATTTCGCTTTTCCCATTCTATTATATTGCCTACTTCAGGAAAAAAAGGCTGTTTTCTATGCTGCACATCCCAAACAGTACATATATAGGGTAATGACGTTTCAATATCTGTAGTAGGACCTACAAACCATAATAAATCTATTTTTAATTCCCTGAATTTATTATCCAGATTCATTTTATATTGGCGTTGCCTTTGTAACCATTTAAAAACACCCCGATAATATTTAATATCGTTTTCAATAAATTCCAATTTACCTGCCAAATCCGGTAAGGCGCTCCTGTCTCTTGCAACAATATAAATTTTATGATCACTATTATCTGATTCATGAATCAGACTTTCGATAATCTCTCTTTCGAAAGTATAGCCACCACCTACATCAGGCTGTCTGTCAGAAGTAATAACCGCAATACGCATTAATTGTTGTCCATTATTTTTGCCGTAGCTACAGCATGCCATGAATGTTCATCTGCTGATTGCAGCGTCAACCAGTTATGTATTGCCAAACAGCTAAATCCTGCTGAAAATAAAAGATCATGGATTTCTTCATCAAAGAAATAACGCATATCATGAGATTCTGAAACGACTATCGTATTGTCGCTATCAAGTATCCTGTAGTTTACTTTCACACAATTATTCTCTGTGTCATGAATGGGCTCAGCAATTCGCTTGTATATTTGACCTGCAACAGATACTTCTTTACTTCTGTTTTCAGGCGGCTCTGAAATCACGCCGGGGCCATACCAGAAATCAAAACAGAATATTCCATCATCCTTTAAATGATTTTTCACCATATCAAGATAGTTATGTAAATCCTGTTGTGAAATTAGATAACTTGTCACATGAAAAAGCGCCAGAACCGCATCAAACTTTCTGGAAAGATTCATACTTCTAATATCTGCCTGGCGAAACTTCAGTCGTTGTTGCACATTAACATGCTGTGCCAGCTTTTTCTTTTCGGCATATCCAAGCATCTGTTGACTTTGGTCAACGCCATAGACCTGATAACCCTGTTGTGCAAGGTTCACCGCATGTTGGCCGGTACCACATCCAAGATCGAGTATAGATTGATATTGCCCTAAATAATGATCCAGCAATGATCTTATGTATTTTGTTTCATTGCAGTAATCTTTATCGATATAAAGATCATCATAAAAATCGGCGTATTTTTCGAAAATACTCAATTCAGTATTTGCTTTAGTGCACTAGCTACTTGATGTTGTTCTGACTCGGTAATACCAAGCCCGGAAGGTATATATAACCCTTGTCTGGCAATTCGTTCTGCAACAGGATATTTTTTATCGTTGAATATACCGGAATTGGTAAATACCGGCTGTTCGTGCATAGGCCAAAAGAATGGTCGTGTACCGATTTTTTGTTCTGACATCATTGCCATAACATCCTGTGCCGTTTTATTTATAGTTGAATTGTTTATAACGATACCAAAAACCCAATATATATTTGTTGCAAAGTTATTTTTTGGTAGTGCTAATACGACTCCTTCAATATCTGCAAGGAGTTGTTGATAAATTTGTCCTGTTTCTCTTTTCTTCCTGATTGATATATCAATATTTTCAAACTGTGCCAAGCCTACTGCTGCCTGCATGTTGCTCATTCTGAAATTCCAGCCCAGTTCTTCGTGTACAAAACGTTTATTAGGCTGAAAGCAAAGATTCATTAATAAACGACATCGTTCTGCAAGATTGTCATCATTGGTTAATACCATGCCACCTTCACCAGTTGTAACCAGCTTGTTAGGATAAAAACTAAAGGTACTAATATCGCCAAAACTGCCACACGGTTTATCCATATATGTTTGTCCAAGCATTTCTGCTGCATCTTCAATGACGAACAGATTATGCCTATTGGCAATCGCTAAAATACTATCTACATCTGCTGGTAATCCATAAATATGTATCATCATGATCGCGCGTGTTTTATCAGTAATGACTGATTCGATTTCACTGGAAGACATATTCCAGTCATCATCATTACAATCCACCAATACCGGAATTGCTCCGGCGCGAACAATCGCAGAAACACAGGAGATAATAGTAAACGTCGGCACGATAACTTCGTCACCAGGTCCAATCTTCAATGCTGCCAGTGCAACTTCTAATGCAGCGCTACCATTACTTACGGCGATGGCATGTTTTCTATCTACATAGCTTGCCAGTGCTGATTCAAATCGCTCAATAAAAGGTCCTTCTGATGATATCCAGCCACTATCTATGCACTCGGCAAGATATTTTTTTTCATTTCCCACAAGAACAGGTGTATTGACAGGTATCATTCTTCTAACTTTATATCGGTTGTATTATTGTCAATCCCAGTAAATCTGGTCTTGTCTGTATCGCCAACATAGGGTCCTTGTTTTACTTCAATCATCTCGACTTCTTCCAGCACCTGAAAACCATGTCCGCCATTTATTAATAGAATTACATCACCAGCATTTAACACATAACTTTTTAGATAAGACTCTTCATCACTATAAAAATCAACACGCAGACGTCCTTTACGCATTATTAATACTTCCTGCGTATAATTGACTTCTCTACTGATATGGTTGTGCCTATGTGCATCTATCTTATGCCCCGCAGGGTGATGCATATAAGCCAATTGCTGAGAAAAACTGTCCGGTGTAAAAAACTCAACTCCATCTGCTTTATGCGAAGCAGGTATAACCAATGCCAATAGTTGTTCCTGATGTTTTATATTTTTAATCATTTTGACTGTTATTTAATTGCTGATTTGATGCGAAAAAATATACGAAGAATGAGAAGAATATATATTGAATCATTTTTTCCTGTTTTTTATAACGCATGGCTAATGCCCTGAAGTGGTGCCCCAAACCTGAAAGCCCAAGATTCCTTAATATGGCAAACAAATGTTTAAACACTATTTGCTTATACCCGTTTAATTCTCTCTTCATATCTCCTGATATCATCTCGTCTAAATGACAGTGATATATAAAGGTCGGGGCTGATAGATAAGAAAACCGATAATACTCTGCCAGCCTGATTGAAGTATCCCATTCCTGAAAGGCGACCAGTTTTTCATCCAAAGTCCCCATGTGTTGCAATGCGCCTTTTTCTACCAACAATCCGGGAAAGGTTGGTGCAGGACAATTTAGAATTTGCTTGTAAATATGACCTGAAAAAACCGGGTGCTTAAATAACTCAATCTCTTTTTCCGGATATTTAACAAAACAGGCGGAATAAACAACTTTATTACCATCTTTTTTAATTTGCTCCAGTCTACTTGCCACACTTTCTTCCAGATATTCATCATCAGAATCAAGAAAACCTATCCATGTTGAATCAGATTCCTTTATGCCGATATTTCTGGCATGTTGCGCCCCTTTATTATTTTTTAATTGTATATATTTAACTCTATTGTCGTTCGACTGAATTTTCCTTACTAATTCTGACGTATTATCAGTTGATGCATCATCAACCACTATAACTTCAAGATCAGAAAAAGTTTGATTAAGCACACTATAAACAGCACGTTCAATATATTTGCTTCTGTTATAGGCCGGGATAATTATCGAAACTTCTGGCATATATTAATTAATCAAATTACTTAACGTATTACTGATATTGTTTTTGTTTAACATAAAGTAATAGTTACTGTTTTCATTCGTTTCTGTTTTATTAACTGATTCTATTTTATTCAGTAATTCGTCAGCATCTTCTGCATACTCAAACACTCCGGATTCTATTCTATCTTCATATAGTTCATAACCCTGCTCTGAAATAATAATGGAAGGTATACGAAACGCGAGCGCCTCAATCAGCACCGTAGACCATGCGGTTATGTGGCAATCAACTCGCGGCAGCAAGGCATACAATGAACATTGTGTGGCATAATCCATCTCATAATTATCTATTTGATATCCTGCCAATGTGTCTTTAATCATTTCCTTTTCTCCGGTTTGTCTCGGGTGCAGACGTATTAACCACAACCACTCATTTGGGGATTGGCTCATTGCCTGCAATAGATAATCTGGTGGAGAATCTGTAATAGGTTGCAACGTAACTAAAATGATTTTTTGATAATTTTTCCCATTCATAACAATGTCAGGAATTACATTATCTTTTTTCTTATATTTTTCTATAACATTAGCCAGCCATAAATAACCACCGATGAATGTCTTGTGATAAGGATAATTTTCAACACGGTATCGATTAATATTTATTTCGGCCTCTTCACCCCAGCACCAGTATTGTTTTGGCAATAGTGCATATCCATTTTCAGGCAGTGCAAACCAATGACTGTACAATCCGTGATACCTGCCCTGTTTCCCATGTTGTATGTCCACAGTATTTATGCCCAATGCTTTACTGGCTGCATTAAATGCCATGGTTTCTGGTCTGTAGTAACAGGTATAAAAAGCCACGCTGGGGCTGATAATCTTCAATATTTTTAAATACCATCTCGAATATTTATTAAGTAGATCAATCTGCGCTTCCAGTTCATCCCATTTGATATGACATCCGTCTGGTAAATATGAATTGATGTTATCCAGCTCTTCCAGTCCGAAAGTGTTGCTTTTGTAGGCTCTTCGCTGGAATCCAAATGTGGGGAATCGACTATTGTCTAGACCAATATGAATAACAGATGAATTATTGTCATATCGGGTTTGCTGTTCTTCCGAGCAGTGCAAATAAGAAATCCGATAGTTCTTTGATTGAGCTAATTGAAAAAGTGGATCGAGATGCCTGTTACCGCAGTTAAGTTCATTATCAGAATATTTTTCATCATGAAATGTTAAAAAAAGGCCGTCAATTTTTACCCAGTATAATTTATACAAATTTATAGATTGATAAATATCTTTTATTTTCCAGAAAAAATAACTGATGCACTTTTTTGATGAATAAACATACGGATTAATTTTTTTTGTGTCGACTTGTAGTGTTTCTATATTTGCCTGTTCGCCTTCGATACTGCCATCGCAGTATGCCAGTTGCCACCAGAGTCTGAGCCGTATTAATGGCCATAGTTGAATATTATTCCAGCGAATAGCATTTACATTGCATGACTTCTCAATCTCAGCAAATAAGTCAACAACCTCTTTTTGGTTCATGACACTAATCAGGAATTTAGTTAACTATTGGCTAATACCGTTTCAGCGAAAAGCATGTCAATATTGTCATTAATATCTATCGATCTTGACTTCGGCATCTCATAGCCCTTGATTCTTCCGGTAAAGAAATTACGATTTGTTAAGATCCTATTCCACCAGCCAATATAGTAACCACCATTAGGTTTAAAATATTGGTTAAAATATTTACTGTTTGTAATACCTGCTCTCAAATTATCAAACACGGGAAATACATCATCACCATTTTTAATCATAGCCAACTGTAATGGCTCTGAATATTCATGCACACTAATTACAGAATCAACGTCTTCAGTTAATAAATTAACACCGCCCTTGATGTCGTCAGCGTTTCTGAATGGACAGGTCGGCAAAAAATAGGCGAACACATCGAATGGCTCAATTTCCTCCATCATAGCTAATAAGGCCTCAACTACAATCATCCTTGTCGTTGCGTACTTATCTGGGCGCTTATATATCTCAACCTCATTATATTGACCTGCCACTTCAGCAATTTTGTCTGAATCAGTAGAAACCAGTATCTTGTCAAAACAACCTGAATCAATTAAGGCTTCTATTGTGTAACTGATTAATGGTTTACCCGCTAAAGGATAAATATTTTTATCTTTAAGACGGGTCGAACCACCTCTTGCCGGGATGACAGCTAGTTTGCTTATATTCTGCTGCTGTGTACTCATAATTGACCTTTTATATCTTCAACAATTTTGACAATATCCTGATGCTGATCGTCAGGTAACATGCAAAGTGGTGGACGTTCAACGCGTGACATAATGCCAAGATGTTCCATCGCGGACTTTAGTGAAGGATGCCAACCATGCTTGAGTGCCATCCTGAAGAAAGGTCTTTCGAAATCGTTAATTATTTTCCAACAGCCTTGCATATCATGTTTGGTGAAGGCATCGTAAAAATCAAAAGCTAACTGAGGAAAGAAACTGCCTATCCCGACAAGATATGCCTGACAGCCCATTGGACCAAATTGCATAAAATGACGTTTCGATCTACCTGTAGGCATAACAACAACTCTGTCTTTTAATATGTAGGTTGCTTCTTCAGTGTAAAGATCCTGTTTGGAGTCTTCTTTTATCGCAATGACATTATCAATATCAGCTATATGATCCAGTAGCGGCATTGGATATAATTTATAACCTCTGATACTGTCCAGTAATTGCACATGGATTAACATTGCAATATCAACCTGATTAGCTATCTCTTCAAAGTGTTTATAAACCTGATCATCAAAATGATATCGCTCCATAAATATCAGGCTGATCATATCAGCACCGGCATCTTTCGCCTTTCTGGCAACATCGATAGACACCTGTGTTGAGCACATCATTGGATCTGCACCAATAACAATGCAGTCACTATATTTTGATTTGATATAACTCGCTGTCAGTATATTTAGCTCGGTCACTTCATCATTGCTTAGTAAACTGAAACGACCGTTGTAAGCCATTAAATAAAATATTCTGGCGCCGCTATTATATAGAAAGTCGATATATTCTTTTTGTTTTTCAACATCGACTTTATAGTCTGATGTAAACGGCGTTATTGTCGGGAATATTGGGCCCCGTATTTTGTCTCTTAGGTTTGTATAGTTCATATTAGTTTAATCTTTATTTTTCTATCCTGAGTTCTTAGTTTACTAATATCCGGGTCGGTATATTTTGAATCATCTGTATAATGTGTCGTCGAAACCTCTTCAATAACACAGCCATTTTTACTGCTAAATGAATGTCTTGTACCAGCGTTGATGACGACCGGATAACCAACTTTAAGTTTTATTACTTCATCATTTAGGATTAGTTTGCAATCGCCATGAATCAATTCAAACATTTCATCTTTTCTCATATGATAATGTTCAGGATGAGATTGGTTCTTGAACATCAGGATTAGTTTTTTGCAAAACTTCAGGTTGACCTTTGATACAATCAGCGCACCTGTTTTATCATAATTATCCAGACCATAATGCGCGGATATCTCCGCTTCATCCTTTTCAGTTGTCGTGACATTGGCCATTTCAAGCAACTTCAACGCCTGCTTCCTTATTTTTTTGACTGTTTCATCTTCATCAAACAACTTGAAACTTTTTTTCAGGACTGGCGCATCTTTTTTAATAGTTTTTTTCGCAGTTGCACCAATCAAATTTTTTCTTCTCTGCAACCAGCCCCACTCATCATCTACTTCGCCGGCATGAGCCTGGCCATCATGCAAAGGCATGGCGAAATAAATATCCTCATACTTTAATATTTGTCCTTTTTTAATATCTTTATTCAAATACACACCGCGTTTTAATTGGGTTAATGCTGCTACTTCATCATCCGAACGGCCTGTATACACTGATTGAAATCTATCAACGTCCTGCAATACCCTTTTCATATCAGCAGGACTGCATGAATATGCGTTCAGTGGTACTTCATCAGTTTCAATACCAACATGCTTTTCTATCAGGCTTGCACCTAGCGCTACAGCGTATGGTGCCAGTGAAGGTTCGTGTGGTGATTCATGCGTAGAAAAGCCTATTTCAATATCCGGAAATGTCTCTTTTAACAAGGTTATTCTCTCAAGATTGGCATGTGTATTTGGTGTTGGATATTCACCTACGCAATGCATAAAACTGAAGTTGCGTTTATATTTATTGAATAATTGATATACCTTTTTTAAATGCGTTAATTCTGCACCTGCAGTCGATATAACTATTTTCTTGTTGATCTGTGCAACTTCCTTCAATAATGCCCAATCATCTATTGAACAACTGGCAATTTTTATAATTGATAGATCCAGTTCCTTAAACAAGGGCAAAGATTCATTGTCGAATGGCGTTGCGATGGTGCTTAATTTCTTTTTTCTGATGTATTCAAATATTTTTTTGAAGTCTTCCTTGCCAAGCTCTGTTTCACGAAAACGTTTAACATATTTCAGATCGGATTCCAGATAATCCTTGTGAATAAAACTCTGGAGCTGCCTTAATTGCAGTTTAATACCGGCCTTGATATCAAAGCTGTTTGCTAAAGCTGCGAATTCATCAATAATCTTTTTCGCATGTTTTACACTGCCATTGTGGTTATTGGCCATTTCAAATATATAAAACATATTTTACCCTGCTAAATTCATTAAAATTAATTGATTGTCTGCCATGTACATTCAGGCGCGACCAGACAGCCTTTTCTATATAACTGTCTTTCTCCGCGTCGTGTTTTGGTATCGATCACCATAAAGCTTAATACAGCATCATGCCTGTCTATCTTGCCTATGTTTTTTTCACAGGCAGCAACTGTTAAATAATATTGTCCTGGCTTTAATAATTTTGCCGGCAAGGTGATAAGGTATTCAACATCGCCTGCTTCAGTTATTGACAGTGTTGACTCTTCCCAGTCTTCATCAGAAGTAAAAATGATATTATTTCCATACGCATCGTGTACCAGTGCTATGGCATAATAATCAGTGTTTGCTTCCCTGATTGTCACACCCAGTTTGATTCTAATTTGCGAATCATACTCTACTTCCTGACGGTCTAAATTCTGTTCCATACTTACACTACTAATATAAATTGGCTTTTCATCATTTCCTGTATGATTAAGTAAACTACTATCTGTAGTATTGTTAACCAGGCCTGACATGTATCTTTCAATCGCATCGTCTACAACACCCTGATATTGCAACTTGCCTTCATCAATTACGATGGCTTCAGAGCATAATTGACGCACAGCACCAAGATTATGACTAACAAATAATACTGTGCGGCCTTCTCTGGCAACGTCATTCATTTTACCGATGCATTTCTTCTGGAACTCCAGATCACCTACAGCCAGTACTTCATCAACTATCAAGATATCTGAAGACATATGTGCAGCGACAGCAAAACCTAAACGGGTTTTCATCCCGCTCGAATATCGTTTAACAGGGGTGTCGATATATTTTTCGACGCCTGAATAATCAATGATTTCATCGAGCCTGTCTGACACCTGTTTTTTTGACATACCTAACAATACGCCATTGAGATAGATATTCTCTCTGCCCGTCATTTCCGGATGCATACCCGTGCCTATTTCCAGTAATGTTGCGACTTTACCCCGAACACGAATCTCACCCGTAGTTGGAGATGTTATTCTTGAAATTAACTTTAATAATGTTGATTTGCCAGCACCATTCCTACCAATGATGCCAAGTTTGCTTCCTTGAGATATATCAAGACTGATATCCTGCAATGCCCATGATTCTGTATTCTTGATAGTTTCATACTTATTATTATTTATTTTGTCGTGTTCATTTTTATGAAATATATATTTATTAATAAAGCGGTGTATATCATGACTTAATGTGCCCGTACCGATTTCACCACGCATATATTTTTTCGATAGGCCCCGTATTTCAATTACATTTTCAGACATAATCTTCTTATTAAATATAATCAATATATGTTTGCTGACGTTTATTGAATACTATTAAGCCGGCAAACAAGATTAGCGAAGAAATAAATAATGAATACGCAATCCCTGCACTATTTATCTCGCCGACACCAAGAAATGCATACTTGAATCCTTCCAATATATGTGACAACGGATTAAAAAACATAATTTGTCGATATTGCTCGTTTAGCATGCTTATTGGATAAATCACAGGGCTGGCATACATAAATAATTGCGTCATAAATGTGAATACAAATTTTAAATCCCTGTACTTAACTGTGATTGACGTAATAAGTAAACCTGCACCCAATGCCAACATTGCTGTAATCATTAGATATAAAGGTAAAAGCTGCATTGAGGAATTTGGCGCTAAAACATTATCTGAACTTGAGTATATGTATATAAAGATAATTAAAAACAGGGAAAACTGGATGGCAAACTTCAATAATGAAGATATTATTTTTGATAGTGGGATAATGATTCTTGGGAAATATACCTTGCTATAAATACTGGTATTTTCATAGAACGTATCTGAAGTTTGCATCAAGCATTCATTAAAATAATTCCATACAATAATGCCAGACAAATAAAATAATGCTGGCGGCACCTCATCAGTCGGTATATTGGCTATATTCGTAAACACCAGAATATAAATTAGCATAACCAGCAAAGGCTGAGCTAAATACCATAAAGGTCCAAATATAGTTTGCTTATAGATTGTAATGACATCTCTTTTCACAAAGATCATTAACAGATCTCTAAACTGCAATAGCTCTTTCAGTTCAGGATTGAACCACTTTTTATTTGATGTAATTACTGTATCCCACATATCTTCAGACACGCTACCGCCATGCCATTATTAATAGCACCATTAATTAACAGACAACATTTAATTATTTTGATGTTGTCTTGGATTCCCAAATCAACAACTTTGGTCTGCCCTTGATCGTCTTATCGAATTCTTTAAATTCCTTTTCACTTAAAACCAATGTTCTTATTTTTCTTCCGACATAACGTTCGGTTTTGCCAACCAGATCATCAAGGTTAAATTTGTCTATATCGCCCACTAACAACAAATCGATCAAGCCAGTGTCTTTTCCCTGTGCATAGTCATCAATTAAATAGGCATAACGTAAATTTCCCAGTCGCTCGACAATGCTTTCAATAATCTGAACCATGCCCATTGATTTTTTAACCATGGACTGAAGTTCTGGGAATAAGGGATGAGATGCATTGGCCTGGTAATTCGTTTGACGACCATCTTTCTGACTCGTCAACAATCCTGCTTCTCTTAATTGTGATAATTCATCCTTAACCTGACTGGTTGAGGCACCAAACTCAGAAGCAAGGCCGCGTAAATAGGCCTGCTGATTTGGGTTAAGAAAAAGGCGCATCAAGATCTTGATGCGCATTTTTGAGGTAATTAGTCCTGTGAATAATGTATTCAATTTTAGCTATGTTTACGTTCTGTTTTATAGAACTATAAAACATTTCATGCATCATGCAAGATAAATATAGATAACTAATTCACATAAAGAAAAATTTATGGATAGTCTTATTTACTATATAAATCAGTAATATAGCTAAAATATTTACTGGAAATAGCCGTCCAGTCATATTGCTCAACCGCGCTTTGGCGCGCTTGGGTAACAATTTGCTCTTTCAGGTTATTATTCAGTATCAGTCTTTCTACTTGCCGCGCCATGTCAGTCATATCAGACGGTTTAAATAGTAATCCATTGGTTTCATGCTGGATGATTTCCCGTGACGATGGCAGATCTGAAGCAAGTACTGCACAGCCACAGCCCATTGCCTCAATCGTTACCAGACCAAAACCTTCATTAATAGTTGATGGCATAACAAAAATTGATGATTGATTGAGCAACTGCGCTACTTGTTGTGGTGTTTTTGCACCATGCAGGATTATATTTTTTTCCAGACCTTCTTCTTTAATATAATTATTAATGCGCTCCGATAGGTCGCCTTCACCAATAATATTTAATTCTATCTTCGGATAGTTCTTATATAAGTCGCGTATTACTTCAATCAGCTCCAGTATGCCTTTTTGATGAATCAGACGACCCACAAAGATCAGACTGAGCGGGTTTCTCTCTTCAGGCTTTTTCTGAATAGTAAAACACCCCTTTAGATCAACTCCCATAGGACAAACCTGAATATTATTATGATTTGCTCCAAGTTGATCCAGATAGTATTGCAATGATTTACTCACCAGCGTTATAGCATCGACATTTTCTATTATCCATCGCTTAAATATATTTAGAACATACGTATCCAGTTTAACGATATCACTCCCATGTATCGTACAAAGAACAGGGGGACATTGTATAAATGGAGCAATTTTCAGGAGACTCGCTATCAATCCTTGCGGAATCAACCAATGTGCATGTACAAAATCATAGTTATTTTTTTTTATTAATTTATATGCTGCAATTACCTGTCCAAACAAAAAAAACGGCACTAGGAAATAATATGCCTTGTGCTTCTTCAGATTGGGCAAGATGCCATTACCCGATGTTAATTTTTCAAATCCTGAAAAAAAATATCTGTAGCGATAGATAGTTATGCCTGAAATATTTTCTTGTAGAGGTTGATCGTTAACATGCGGCGTTAATATATCAATCTCCATACCTTGCCTGGAAAGATTCAGACATAAATCGAGTACGAAACGGGGATCCGTTTCATTATGCTTACCAGGCAGTGTTGAAGTTAATACCAGTAACTTCATTTCGATAATGGTATGTTAATTATTTTTTTGATTTTGACTATAAATCAAAAACGTAATTTGTTCAGAAATCAGGCCTATTAAAAAAATAAGCACTGAACTTATTAATAGCAACATTCCCATGTTGGTAAATCTTCCATAAAGCATATAAGTGAAACCATAATACGTTAATCCGGAAAAAAATAGGCCCAAAGAAACCGGACCGAATATTTTCAATGGAGAGTATAAAGAAGTAATTCTGAAGATGATTAGTAAAAAACGAAATCCATCTTTAATAATTTTAATGTGACTGCTTCCCTTTCTTTCCGGACACTTGATAGGCAGATATAAAATACTATAACCGCTTCTAAATAAAGCCATAGTGATGGTTGTTGGATAAGAAAAACCATTCGGTAACAAATATAAATATTGTCTAAAAATTTCTGCTCTCACTGCCCTAAAGCCAGAGGTTAGATCCTTGATATGATGACCAGACATATAACTTGCCAGTCGATTGTAAGCATAATTAGCCACTAGTCGATGACTGCCTGCATGCGAATCTGTTGTACGTGCCCCAACCACCATATCGTATCCATCTCTGATTTTATCCAGCATTGGATTAATATATTCTGGTACATGTTGACCATCTGCATCCATAAACACAAATACGTCACCACAGGCATGTCGCGCACCTGTTTTGATTGCTGCGCCATTACCCATGGAATAAGGGTGAGAAATCACTTTTACATTATATTCATTACAAACATCTACAGTGTTATCGGTCGAGCCATCATTAACAACTAGTATTTCACTGTTCGGGCAAACACGCCTGATTTCAGGCAATAGAACTCGTAACGATTCTGATTCATTACATGCTGGTAAAATTACACTTATATTCATAATTCAGTAGATTCTATTTCTTTTAATAGCTTCTGATAGGTAAAGTAATATTTAGGATTATGTCTAATAATATCTTTAATGTCATTGCGCATTTTTTCCAATTCATCGCGGCTTTGAGTTTTATTAATAATATTCAGTTGTAAACCGTACTTCTCGGCTGAATGACTGATAAGAATAGAACTTTTAATATGCTGTAATGAATTTTTATAATCCATGTAAACGTACTCAATAATTGCCAGAAACTCCAATAAGTAACTTTTTATATGATTATAGTTTTTATTTTCCAATAATCTTTTCAGCAACAATTCAAGGTTTCTAATTGTATTATCATCACATTTTCCTTGTAATGCTAACAACAGATAGTTATCCAACAAAGCAATTATACGCTGACCTTTTGCTTTCGAATATGCAGCTTCAGAAACAATGGCACTCCACGCTTCACTATCTTCCAACTGTTTAATAAAACATTCTTGCAGCTTCAATATGTTTAATCTAGCAAATACACTATTTTCTTCCTGCTTATCAATCTGATGATAGGTTTTTATTGCATTGTCTGTATCACCATTTCTTATATATTGTGTTGCAAGGTAGTTTAATGATCGTTCTGACTGCGGCTGAAACCTTACCCACTCAATTGCCTGAATCAAGGGGCGCGCCCAATTGCCAGACTCAAGAAATAATACTGTTGTTATCCACAATAAATACATTGAAATTAAAAAAAGGGGGATTCTCTTTTCTGTAAAATAGTTATAATAATTTACAGTAATAACACCTGCCAATAATGCTATACCGATACTCGGCAAATAATTTCTATGCTCAAAGTATAATTCCAAATTGACGAAACTTGCCTCCAAACTATGCATGAAAAAAAACCACAAGATACCTAGACTAACGATAGGCAATTTCTTTCTTTTTTTAATTGCAAACACAAGTAGACCGATGAGTATAAACCAGCATAATATTGTTTTAGGTGGGGAGAAAAATGACGTGGAAACAACATAATCATCATGAAACAGTGAGAAAGAACCATATGTAGGCAATATCAGTAGTTTTAAATAATCAATTATCACCACAGGTTGGGTTAACAATCTTTGCCATAAATTAAAATCGCGAAATTGATAAGATACTGCAATGCCAGATAAATTACTCAACAAATATATAGCGAGCAAGGCCAATGGCATCGCCAACACAATCGCCGCCCATTTTCGGTTTTGATTTAATACATTATTTTTTGAAAACAATGTCACTTCTATAACAATGATTAAAAGCAATAATAAAATTCCATTTTCTTTGGAGAGTATTGCCATTAAACAACATGACCAAATAATAGCCGCAGCAATTATTGGATTACAAATATTACTTTTGACAAGCAAATCTTCTCTTAGTCTAAACCAGACCAGCAGACCAGCTAACGTAAATAATGTTGCAAGTTGTGTCATTCTTTGAACAGCGTACAACACTGTTGTAAGGTGTATTGGATGTAACATCCAGTAACTAACTACAGTTAATATAAATACATTTTTTTCAGCTAAATTAAAGTCAGAACGATTTATAATAATTTTGCTTATAAAAAATAATAACAAACCATTTAGGCAATGAATTAACAGATTTATGGCTTTAAATAATTGTGGATTATCTGGCCAGGAATTGTGCTGAACTGCAAAGCTAAGCATGGATAACGGTCGGCCGGTTGGTCCGGAAAAATTACCCAGAATAAAATTTAGCCATCCGCGATTTACCAAATCAGATAAACCGGAAAGGTTATAGAAGTCATCAAATATAAACGGACTATTGAGGGCGGGTGTATAAATGAAAATAGTAATAACAAACACTACAATCAATAATAGTTTTATTTTTATAGCCATAAATTAATCATAATTTTTTTTATCTTAAGCATAAAAAAAGGCCACTAAGGTGGCCTTTCCTAAATTGAGAATTAACTCAATATTATTTACATGCACCAGGCAGGTATTTAGCTTCAACGTTACCTGGATTGTTTGCATTAGTACCACATTCCCAGGTTTTACCACCATCTTGTGATGAAAGTACATAAGTGCTGCCTTGAATATTCGGGTTAACACCAGTTGTACCCATAGTTGCTATAACTTCTACAACACCACCGTTTGCTGCGCCTGCGCCATCTTGTATCTCTACAGTTGAGACATATTTACCAGTAGTGGTACTACCAACTGCTGTCAGATTTGAAGGCCATACACCCTTATCTTGGTAGTATTCTGACAAACCGGTTTTGAAACCAGCAGCAAGGTTAACAGCTTCAGTCATTTGTGCACGAGCGGTGTAGTCCTGATAAGAAGGGATAGCAACCGCTGCAAGAATGCCAATAATCGCAACCACGATCATCAATTCGATAAGGGTAAAACCCTGTTGAATTTGTTTCTTCACAGTATTTCTCCTATGTGATCATTAATCTATCAACAATTTTCGAAAATAATTGATGTACTTATTGTACACTTAGAGATTAGCATAAAATGTGCCAGCAATCTCTGTACAAAACACATTAATATTCTCGCACTACAAATATTTATCTTTTTTAAATTGTTGTTATTAATAATTATTTTTTTGATATGTCAAATATTGATATACCTGCTGATAATATATTTAATATTTCAATTCCCCAAAGTGTCTTAATGTGACGTAAACTGTCACTTTCAGATAATGCCAGCATTCCTAAACATCGTCTGCAAAGGCCTAAGTTCACTAGCAAAATGTTTCCATCTGCCTGATGAATGTTTAAACAAACCCTGTCGTATTTGCACATTACTGGCTGTTTTTACTGCACGCGAATTGTCCTGAAACTCTAGGCATGATGCGTCCCAGTCAAGATTCAAATAGCTAAACATGCGACGACTTTCATTCTCAATATCATTGATCAAATTTTCATATGAGACTTCCAGGATTTCATCCTGAAATAATTTTATCCAATGCTGCATTAAACGATGATAATCAAGATAGTAATGACCAAGTTCATCAAGGTCATATGCAAACTTATATCCCTGAGCAAAATAATTGGTATAAATTGAAACACATGTGTCGAGTGGAAAACGCTGACAATGAATAACCTTCGCATTAGGAAAAAGGATCTTTATCAATCCAATTCTTAAAAAATTGCCTGGCAATTTATCCGTAACACGGATCTCATCCGTAGTAGAACGACATATCGTCTTCAAATATGCGTCCGTAATCTTGCTTAAATTTACTGTATTTTTTTTTATGTTCTGTTTCAAATCAGCATCTACAGAACATTTAAAATATGTTTCTTCCAGTTCCGGTAGCGCGGTTAATTCTCCTGCACCATAGACAAGCCTGTGACATGAGACAATTTGTTCAATCAGAGTTGTGCCGGATCGAGGCATACCAACAATAAAGACAGGCAATTCAGAATCAGAAACTAAAAATGAATTATCTCTAAAAAACTCTTCCGGATAATAATCAATAATACTATCTATATAATTCGAGTTTAATTCCTTCTCATATTCAATCGACCTTCTTATTATTGTGTTACCATTGGTAAATTGTTGAAAAGCCTTTTCATAGCTTTTGTTTTTTAACAAGCAGTTCGCATATGCAAAATATAGATGAGCTTTATCCTTATCATTTATACAATTATTGATATAAGTCTCAAGGGCGGCTGGGTCCAGACCTGATGTTTCATTTACAGAGATGTAATGCAATGTTTCGGCATGTTCTGGGCATTGTTCCAACACCTTTTGGTAATATGCCAATGCTTTTTCTGTTTCGCCAAGATCTTGCCATGCAATCCCGGCGTTCTTTAGCGCATCCAGAAAATCGGGTTTAAGAGACAGGGCTTTTTCATAATTTTTGATAGCATCACTATGTCGATCAAGATCGAGTAATACATTTGCCTTGTTATTAAATGCCTCATAATAATTACTATCAATATTTATTGCCTTGTCAAAATTCTCTATTGCTTCGTCATATTGATGATTGTCAAAGAGCAAATTACCCAGATTATTATAGGCTTCCCTGAAGTTTGAATCGTATTCTATGACTTGATTAAAGCAGTTTTTTGCTTGTTGAAAATGCCCCTGAATTTTATAAACAAGGCCCATGTTATTGATTGCAGTAGTATTAGCGGGATCAATTATTAATACTGTATCGATAATATCGCGAATATTTTCAAATTGATTTGTTTCAATTAATACAGTGGTCAGGTTATTGCGCGCATCAATATAATCTGGCTTGATATCAATTGCCTTTCTGAATGATTGTTCGGCTTGCTCAGGTTCCTGCATCCCAACATATAGGATCCCCATATTATTAAACGCTTCGGCGTAATCAGGTTTAATATTCAACGCTTGATGAAAGTTGCCTATCGCCTCACCATACTGCCCAACATCTTTGCATACCAAACCAAGATTGTTATAAAAATCTGCACGATGATTATTAGACCTGATTGCCTTCTGTATAAGTATTTTTGCCGAATCGAAATGTTGAGTCTGATACTCAATCAACCCCAAAAGATGTAAGGCATCAGCATGTTCAGGCACAGAATCCAGAATCGTAAGATAAAGCTTTTTTGCATCATCAAATTGATTACTGCGATGCAGATTTAATGCATGCTGTAGTTGGGAACTAATTAACTCAGAGAGTTTATCAAAATTTTTTTTTTAGTTTTGTTTGAAAACAGTTTTTTAAACAATCTGTTTATCATGAATTATCTACATGCCGGAGGCAGAAATTTATTCTCTATATCTGTTGTAGCTGCAGCCAAGCCGTTATTACCACAGTCCCATGTCAACCCGCCATCCTGAGTAGACAACGCATACAACCCGCCACTTATAGAACCGCTAACATTTGTATTTGCAAATGTTGAAGTTATAACAAGATCACCGGCAACTCCATTGCCAACAGTTATCGCGGTGTTATTCACATATGTTCCAGCCAAAGTCGTGCCAACAGCAGTCAAATTATGCGGCCATACTCCACTATTTTGATAATAATCAGACAAGCCCGTCTTAAATGCCGATGTGATAGAGATTGCCTCACTAACCTGTGCCCTTGTTTGGTAATCAGTATAAGCAGGAATTGCAATCATTGCCAAAATACCGATGATCGCGACGACAATCATCAATTCCATCAATGTAAAACCTTTTTCAATATAGAAGCGCATAATTCAAATCCCACTTAACCAATCAAATCCACCTACTGTTTGCTTACTAATTTTACCGTTCCAGTCCAGATGATATACCTATTTTTGTTTTTCTGCTAAATAAGCTATGGCTGGTTTGTTAACATCATCACTTAAATATTTAGGGCGATATACATATTTATCCTTATTTTTAATGCGGTCCATCGGATAGAAAGCAGGATATTTTTCTTCAATATCAGAAAAATTGAATGAAATAATAAAATTACACAGATCAGTAATCCTGAAAAATTCGTCATCAGTAGCTGCAGCGTCAGGTAACACACCACTGATACGTTTGCTATGCAACATTATCAAGGGCGATTGAATACCTAATACACATTCATTTGCCGGTATGTGTAATTTAATCTCGCGTAAAAATTCCAGCGTGTATTTTTGCTTCTCCAAATTATGAATTGCAAAATGTCTGTCTTTAGATAAAACCCATTCTCTATTTGTACTATATTTTTCCAGCGCTGTGCCATCCAGATAGTTTTGCTTACCGGCAATTTCTATCATTGCAGGTAACAAAAGGCATAAAATAACTATAAAATACAGGTAAAATAATTTTCCATTTGAAAAGAAATGATTCGATATTTTCTGAACTGCAATTAAATTATAAAAAAAATACAACGGCATGAGTGGATAAATAAACCTGGACACATAATGGATATCATCATAAGGCCATAAGATAATCACTGAAATAAATAACAATGTATAAATCGAGTCGATTTTCATTTCTATCAACCTTATACATAAGGCATACATAAAAAGTATTATCAACGGAATATATATCAGGTAAGTCAGATAGCTAATACTTTCCAGTCTAAAAATACCAAATTGCCATACAAAGGCCTGAAATAATATTTCGAATCTGTCAGACAGAATATAAAGATAGTCGTCCATATGGACCTGTCCAAAATATTGAACAAACTCTGCTGGATAACTTCGCGTATTATTTATTGATGTAAATAGATTAATCAACAAAGGCGACAAGGCGACAAGAATAAGAAACAAAAAATTTTCCGGTTTTCTATAAAGAACTTCAAAAGCATAGGCTATTAATAATGTGACTCCTATCGCTTTACTTAAGACACTCAAGGCAACCAGAAGGGAAATCAGCAACCATTGCTGAAAATTTATTTCACTTTTTGAAATCATGAAAAAAACACAATAAACAAGCAAAATATATAAGAATTCACTCCACAACTCGTAAATAAAGATATGCGTGGATGGCAATAAAACTAAAATGAACAGCGTCAATATCGAATGAAGTCTTGTTTGCTGATTACGCCTAAGCCAGAAATAAATAGCTATCAGTGACAAATTGAAAAAAATTACTGTAAATAAACTCGCCAGATAAAAACTATCCGAATCAACGCCAAACAGCCCTAGCAATAACGGATACAAAGGTGGAAAACGATTATGCTGCAATAAGAAATCAAAGACAGGTAGTTGTGCGGCATACCAGGGAGAATATATTTCAGCCAACATTAAAAAAATTGCATCATCCGAAAGAAAACCAACGGCTTCATTGTGCCCACATAATGTAATGATATAAACAGAAACGCTAATCGTTAAAAAAAGAAAAAATAAAAATACATATTGACTATTTATTTGCTTCTCTTTCATGAAATTTAACAAGTTATTATCTATTCATAAATCAGAGCATGATATATATTGTTATTTTTTACCGCCTAATAACTTCAACAAGTCATTTGTTAATTTATTCACAAATTCCTCATTATACTCCCTGTCTTTTAAAGCCCACATAAATGTATTGCCAATCTTGGCTCTGGCATAGAAACCGGGAGCATTATCCTTTTTATATTGAATTGCCCTGTTGTGAATATTCGTTAGCACCTTATCGAGTTTAATTTTATTCTTCTTGTTTGGAATACTATGCTCTGCATCATTTGGAAAGCGCTCGATAAACTCTTCGGCCAATGATAGTGAAAATTCATCCAATTTTTTATTATTTTTCCAGAAGAAAATATTCATATCTTAATTGCCCGTTAATATTTTTTTTGCCGGGTTATCTGAAACATTCCATACATTTACAGACATATTAAAATAGTTTTTTGCCATTTCATGGTCTCTCTTTAGCTCATAATATAGTCCTGAATAATAGAACAACCTTGCTTTATCTTCTTTTAATAGTGCCTGGTCAATTTTATCAAAGGCTTCATCTAATAATAGCTTGAGCAATGTTAAATCAGGCTTGTCGTCATTCAATATTGAATCAATTAATTCGAGTTTTCCGGAAAAAAGATAACATACTTTACTCGTTTCATTATTAATATATGAACCCTTATCATTTGTTTTGTATAAATTTATAAAAAATCGACAGTACTTATTCAACACGATTTGCTTGTGCATCTTTTCCCAGGCATCTTCAGGTTCAACGTTTGATAATATCTGCTCCAGATAATTTACTGACTCTTCTTCCATTGACACTCTTTTACTATGTCCAGCATTTGACTTATCAACCTTGCTTACCAAACCATTATCTATAACACCGTAATTATGAGGTAATGTATAAACGTAATATATTGGACGATCTGTATTGTCCAAGAAGTGTTTTGTTCTTCTGTTTTGCTCTCTGGCAGGCATTGTTAAGGGTAAAATATACCGATTAGACAAAATTAAACCCTTGTTGTGATAGATAGTAACGTCTTGCCTATGACCAAGCACCGAATGCACATAGACCAATGGCCCCAGATCCATATCTCCATGTGTAAAAAGAACCGCCCCTTGTTCAATATTATTTAAAACAGCATACGCATAGTCCATTGCCCATGTATCATTAGCACGATAATTTGCTAATACTGATTGGGGAAATACGGAAACAAAAAGAATACATAAAGTAAATATCTGGATATATCTCTTTTTAATATATGAATTCAGAAATTTAACTACGCCAGTAAGACCCGCAATTACCCAGAAAGCATACGCACAATAAGATAACAACGGATAAACCCTGAAAACATTCTTGTCCCAGAGCTGGTAATCAAAACTAAGTAATAATATTAACAATAAAGAGTTACACAAAAATAAGGTGGTAATCGCAAAAGCAATATTTGTTTTAAATAAAGACCATTGAATGATAAAACCTAAAGCGCCCAGCATAAATCCAACATATCCATATTGCTGGATTAATTGACTAATAAAAAAATAAACAAAATAAAGCTTATCCAGCAAGCTAGCAGTCTGACTATGATCCTGGCCGGCATAACCTTCTCTTGTAATAAAAAACCAGATTTCACTAAAACTTTCCAACGCCCCGTAAAAACTTATATAGGGATCATTATTACTATTTACTACCATCCATATGTAAGGTGATAATCCCATAATGATTCCAAACAATGGCATTAATGAGACAAATTGCTTTCTTTCATGCCAAATCAGGATTAATAGTGCCGGTGTAGACAATACAATAAGCGGCCAATGATTCGCCAGCGCAACCCCATACAGAAAAGCAAAAAGGAATAGTTTCTTAGGATGATCAATATGATTCATTGCCATAAAAAACAACATAAAGAACAATGCCACATTTAGAGTATAAACCTCTGCAATAATAGCCTGCGACCAGAACATAGGTGATATGGAAATCATCAGGGCTGCTGTTGCTGATAAAAATCGTGACCGTGTTAATTGAAAGATTATTGCTCCAATCACACCTATGCTGACTGTAGCAAATAAAGCACTAAGCAGATGTACTCTGAAAGCAATGGTTCCGAATGGTAGATAGGTAAACAGGTGCCCCAATAATGTATAAACAGGATAACCAGGGGGATGTGCAACCCCATTATAGTAAGAAGCAAGGACAAACAAAGCATCATCTTCCAATACAACACTTCGCGGCATACTCCAAAGATATAATAGGAAAGAAACCAATAGAACAGTTATGCTCTCCTTACTTATTAATCTATAAAGAGGGATTGATGTCATTTTTTTATAGATGAAGTTCGATTAAGAAATAACTATTCGATGTTTAGTTTTTCCAGTCGGTATCGTAATGCCCGAAAGCTAATACCTAGAATTTTTGCTGCTGCCGTTTTATTCCAGCGGGTCTTTTCCAATGCTTCTATGATTTTTTGCTTTTCAATATCATCAAGCAATGTATTCAAGTCGTCAGCATCATTTATATTATTAAGAGCACAATTGTCTACTATTCCTATATCTTGCTCGGTAATTAAATTGTCTGTGCAGAGCGCTATTGCTCTTTCAAGAATATTCTCAAGTTCTCTTATATTTCCAGGGTAAGTATATTCAATAAGTGCATCAAGTGCCGATTGAGATAATGCGGGTCTTGATGTAAAACCATTACTCGCCACCAGTTTATCCAGAATATGTTCGACTAAAAGCGGAATGTCATCCTGACGTTCACGTAATGGTGGAATATGTATATTAATAACATTAATTCTGAATAATAAATCTTGTCTGAAAAGCCCCTGTTTAACTCGCTCAGTTAAATTGAAATTTGTCGCACTTAATATACGAACATTGACAGGAATCTCTTTTTGAGCACCAACAGGACGGATAACTTTCTCCTGTATTGCTCTTAATAATTTTACCTGCATAGACAGCGACAGCTCTGCCACTTCATCAAGAAATAATGTCCCGCCATTTGCCGCCTGAAATAAACCCTCTTTGTCAGAAATAGCACCAGTAAAACTACCTTTTTTATGCCCAAAGAATTCACTTTCCATTAGTTCATGAGGAATTGCACCGCAGTTAATGGCGATGATAGGCTGATCTGATCGAGGACCATTTTCGTGGATTAATCTGGCAACCAGTTCTTTTCCTGAACCTGACTCACCACTGATATAAATGGGGGCCTGACTACGCGCCACTTTTTCAATCATTGTTTTCAGTTTATGAACAGATTGACTATCACCGATCAACTTACTCTTTATAAGAGTATTACTTTTAACAGTCTTAATTGCGTCTTCAACAATATTTCGCAATGCATGTAAATCGACCGGTTTTGTTAAAAAATCAAATGCACCATTTTTCAAAGCCTGTATCGCACTATCCATACTCCCATGAGCAGTAATAACTGCAACCGGAAGACCGGCATCATGAGATTGAATTTCACTGACAAAATCTACCCCATCCCCATCGGATAATTTCATATCAGTCAAACATAAATTAAATTTATTATCTTTAAGTAATTTTCTTGCTGAAGATAAATCTTCAGCACACACACAATCAATCCCCATCCGTTGCAAGGTAATATTCAATAATTCACGAATATCCGGTTCATCATCAATGATTAGCACAAGCGCTGACATAGTTAATAGATACTCTTTTTCTCTTTATGCATGAAATAAATTCTAAAGGTAGTGCCTTTTTCATCGGATGACAAAACAGTAAGTGATGCATGGTTGGCATCACATATTTCTTTTGCAAGATAAAGCCCGAGACCCGTTCCTTTTTGTTCAGTGGTAAAAAATGGTTCGAACAGTTGTTCTATTATGATTGGTGACATTCCTTTACCATTATCAATAACATCAACATATGCTCGTTCTGATTCCGAATCAATCCCTGTCGCCAACGTAAACAGCTTATCTCCCTCACTATATCTCCTAGCATTATCGCATAGATTATTAAGTACCTGATGCAATTGTGTGTCATCGAATTTTACTTCAAGCAATTCTTCATGCTTTTTAAATTCAATAGTTCTATTACCAACGCCATAATTATTTTCAAAGCCGATTATAAAGCCATCAAGCCAATCATTTAGATTTAACATTCTGGGCAAAGGTGGCTCACGTCGGCTAATACTTAGGACATTTTCAATTATTGTATTCACTCTTAATGAATGGTCATTAATAATTTCTGTTAAACGTTTATCTTCACTGCCCAGATTGGGGGATTCACTTATTAACTGTCCGGCGTGATTGATTGCTCCCAATGGATTTCTGATCTCATGCGCAATACTCGCTGCCAAACGACCTAGAGAGGCCAATTTCAGTTGTTGTGCACGCTGACGTAATGAAGCCGTATCTTCAAGAAATACCAAAACCTGGAAACTATTACCATAGTCCAATTTGAAGAATGCGACAGATAATTCAGGATAATTTTCGCTACCAGCAATCTCAATATTTGCATTACCTTGCCCTGAGAGCCATTGTTGTATTGGTGTAATTAATTTAGCTGATATTTGTGACTCCAGCACATCTTTAGTAAATTGGGATTTAAATATTAACTTCTTCGCCGACTCATTTATTAACACTGGCTTGAGATTGTCATTTAAAACCAGTATGCCGGATTGCATGGCTCTTACAATCTGTTTATTTAATTCTGCTAAATCTAAAAGTTCTTTTGCTCTTTGCTCTGCAAGTTCTTCAGAAGCCTGCGCTCTTGACGCTAGAAAATTACCTATAATGGCAGTAACAAAAAATGTCGCTCCTAAAATTCCAGCGTGAATGTAATTCACATCGCGAAAGGAAACAAAAAATTGAATGTAAAGCTCATGGGTAAGGACAGCTAGCGTTGCGATAGCCGCAAAGAGAATAGAAATTTTACCTGCACGTAAAATACTACCGCCAGCAACGGCTATAACAAGTAACATACCAAAACCGCTGCTCAAACCATTACTTGCATACATAAGCAAACTCAACATCACAATATCGATTAATGCATGAAACGCAATTTGAAGATTTAGGCGTGGATATTTTAAATTGATAAATACGGCAAAAATAACAGATGTAATTAAATAAAAATGGCTAGTAACGGAAAATAGACGGCTATAAAGAATACCTAATGGATTAGGTAATTGACCAATATAAATTAATACAACAAACAAACCAGAGAGCAGAATTCGATATATATTAAAATATTGTAAAGCGGCCCAGCTTCTTCTCTGCGCAGAATTTTCGGGATATTGCTTTATATCGTTTAGCATTTGACTCTAAATAGAATAAAAAAATGTATAGTCATGTTACATTTCACACTAATGTTGGCTACACTATCTTAAGTGCATCAATTATATAATTCAGGCTTGTCTATTGCTAACAAATGCCGGATAAATAAAGTAAATTACACCAGATAAATCTATTTTCAGGGTTAAATTATGAACTTACACGAGTATCAGGCAAAAAAACTATTTGAAGATTATGGAATTAGTGTGCCGCCTGGTAAACCAGCATTAACAGTAAAGGAAGCAATAAAAGCTGCATCAGAGCTGGGTGGCAATAAATGGGTAGTAAAAGCTCAAGTTCATGCGGGTGGCCGAGGTAAGGCTGGTGGCGTAAAACTGGTTGAAGGTATAGAACAACTGGAGAGCACTGTTAAATCTTTACTCGGTAGTCGTTTGATCACCAAACAATCTGCTCCCAAGGGTCAGCCTGTTAATTGTGTACTGATTTCTTCTATTTCAGATATCAAATATGAGCTTTATCTAGGTTTAGTAGTTGATCGTGCCAGTCGTCGAATAGCAATCATGGCATCAACTGAAGGCGGCATGGATATTGAAGAAGTTGCCGCCTCTACGCCAGAAAAAATCATCAATGTTATTGTCGATCCTGTATTAGGTCTGCAAAACCACCAATGTCGGCGTATAGGGTTTAATTTGGGTCTTGATGACAAACAAAGAAATCAGCTTGCATCGATACTTCATGGCTTATATCAGTTATTTGTCGAAAAAGATCTTGGTCTGGTAGAAATTAATCCCCTCATTATCAATACAAATGGTGATCTCGAAGCTTTGGATGCGAAGGTAAGCATTGATGATAATGCTCTATTTCGTCAATCCTATTTAGAAGAATGGCGAGACCCTACTCAGGAAGATGAAAAAGAAAGCATCGCAAAACGCTTTGATCTTAACTACGTCACGCTTGAAGGAAATATTGCATGCATGGTGAATGGTGCGGGACTGGCTATGGCAACGATGGATATTATTAAATTGCATGGTGGCGAACCTGCAAACTTTCTTGATGTCGGTGGTGGCGCAACTGCAGACAGAGTTGCTGAAGCCTTTAAGCTGATTGTTTCCGATCAAAATGTAAAAGCAATTTTAGTGAATATATTTGGCGGTATTGTCCGCTGCGATCTTATTGCTGAGGGCATTATTCAGGCTGTAAAGGAAGTTGGCGTTAATGTTCCTGTCGTTGTCAGACTGGAGGGAACTAATGTTAATGACGGCAAAAAGATTCTTGACGAAAGCGGGCTGACAATAATCACCGCGGATGATCTGACTGAAGCCGCGCAAAAAGTAGTAGCTGCAGCAGGAGGCAATTAATCATGGCTATATTAATTGATAAAAATACCAGAGTAATTGTTCAGGGCTTCACTGGTCGTCAAGGAACGTTTCATGCTGAGCAAGCGATTGCATATGGCACACAAGTTGTGGGCGGTGTTACACCGGGTCGTAATGGTGAAACACATCTCGACAAACCTGTGTTTGATACTGTTCAGGATGCAGTGGAAAACACCGGTGCGAATGCAAGTATGATTATGGTGCCAGCTGCTTATGCAGCGGAAGCCATTACCGAAGCAGCCGAAGCAGGTATTGCTGTAATTGTATGCATTACAGAAGGTATCCCTGTCATGGATATGGTAAAAGTTCGCGCTTATCTGGAAAGTAAACCAGACATTCGTTTAATTGGTCCTAACTGCCCAGGATTAATCACACCTGGACAATGCAAAATAGGCATCATGCCAGGCAATATTCATCAGCCCGGGAAAATTGGCATCGTCTCACGCTCCGGCACTTTGACCTATGAAGCTGTCCATCAAACTACGCAAAATAGGCTTGGACAAAGCACATGCGTAGGCATTGGCGGCGACCCCATTCATGGAATGAACTTCATAGATTGTCTTGGTTTGTTTCAGGAAGACCCAGACACACATGGCATTATCATGGTAGGTGAGATTGGTGGCACCGCTGAAGAAGAAGCTGCTAAATTCATAAAGGAAAACGTGACAAAACCGGTAGTAGGTTATATTGCCGGTGTTACGGCACCACCAGGCAAACGTATGGGTCATGCTGGTGCTATTATTTCCGGCGGTAAAGGTACTGCTGAAGATAAATTTGCAGCCTTAGAAGATGCCAATGTCAAGACTGTCGGATCACCTGCTGAATTAGGCAGTGCAATTATTAAAATGATGTAATTTTATTCAAATTTTAATTTAACATACATAAACGGCTTACTATAAAACTTTCTAAGTTAATAATTTAATATTGAAATACTACCTTATATACATTTCATGCTTATTATTCCTTTTTTTATTTGCAGCATTAATATTCAGTAATTTAACGCCGTATGGTTCTGCAACAACACCAGATTCATTAAGCTATCTTGATCTTGCATATAATATTAAAGATGGGAAAGGATTTGTAACGACTGATTTCTCTATTGAAAAAGCAGGGCATGACGCTGTATTAATACAACGCGCATGGCCACCACTCTACCCAAAGCTACTCTCCCTGTTTATAAGCAGCAATAATGATGTCAAGACGACGTCGAAGATTTCTTTTGTCTTATATTTAATTTCTGCCTGTCTATTATTTTTAATATTCAATCAATATTACAAAACCTTGTACTCTCTGATACTTGCGTCTGCAATTATTATAACAATTCCTTTTATAACTGTTTTTACCTACATCTGGAGTGAAACTTTATTTATTACATGTTTGATCTTTCTTTTTTATATAATAAAAATTTATTTATCTACACCATTTGAAAAAGAAATAGAAAAGTCATTTTTTTTATCATGCATAACATTGATACTAATTGCGTTAATGTTAACGAGATATATTGGAATAGCCTATTCTATAATACTTCCAGCTTTATTTTTATACTCCAAGTCATGCAAAAAACATCAAATGCTCATTATTTTTTTTACGGGTATTTATCTATCTGCAATTACTCTATTTTTATTTCAAAACTATTCTCTCACAGGGAGTATTTCCGGTTTCCAAAGACCAGAGTCTGATAAAACGCTAAGCGAGGTAATATTAGATATTTTTAGTGCGATACAAATTTTACTTCCGCAATCCTTTATTACTTATTGTTTAGTAATTCCTTTTATCGTCATATTTATATATGCGCAAAAAAAGCTTTATTCAGGTAAGCAAGCTGATGGCTTTCCTGATCTCAAATATTTATATATCTTGTTAGCAAGCTTAGTCAGCTATGTTATTTCTCTAATAACTCTAAGGTCATTCAAGACCTTCGATACACTAGATATTAGGCTGATTGCTCCAGGATACTTAACATTAATATTATTAATGCTAATTTTACCCGCCTGTTTTAGTCCCGTCAGGCGAACAAAACATATTATAAATGGATTGATATTGGCAGGTTTACTGCTTTTTTCTTCAGCAGGTTATCTTCATTGGCAAAAAACAGGTGAAAATTGGTTACTGTTTTCTACTCCAAATCATCAACTAAGCAAAAATATTTTATATAATAACTTGACAATAAGAGATAACCTGAATTTACAAAAAAAAATCTTTACCCAAAAAACGTCTGGGCAAGGTTATGTGGTCGTTACAAGGCCTTTAGTTTGTCGTTTTATTACGAAATTAAAATGTTTAAAAAAACCGGATGATTTAACTATGGAAAATCTGGCAAAGTTAAATAAACTTCCAAAAGATTCAATGCTCGTGTTAAATGAACTGGAAATGAACTTGCTTACGGCAAATAAATATCTGTCTGATTTTCGATTTAATGTTGAAAAATACGGAAATTTATTTTTAATAGACATTCCTTTTGGTATTAGCAAGAATTAATGTATTAATTAAACTTCGATTCTGGATGTAATGAACATAAAAATAATATTGGCGCAACTCAACTTTACAGTTGGTGATATCGAGGGTAACAAAAACAAGATTATTGATGCTATTTTAAAAAATCAAAGTAACAATATCTCAACTGTCATTATTTTTCCCGAACTATCAATTTGTTCTTATCCTCCTGAAGATCTGCTGCATCGTCCTGCCTTTTTGCAAAGAATAGAAGTAGCATTGAATGAAATAGTCAATGCAACAAAAGAAATTTATGTATTGGTTGGTTATCCGAAAAAGTCCAACGGAAAAATATTCAATGCCTGTAGTGTTATTTATAATGGTGAAATAATTAAAACCTATTTCAAACAAATACTGCCAAATTATGGTGTATTTGATGAAAAACGTTATTTTGAAGCCGGTAATTCAAACTGCCTTTTCGACATTAATGGCATATCCATAGCGGTAACAATTTGCGAGGATATCTGGGAACAACAACCAACAAAAAATGCAGCTGATGCTGGTGCTAGAATTCTTTTTAATTTAAACGCATCGCCATACCATATTACTAAAAAACAACAGCGAGAAACGTTAATCAAACAACGCGCCAGGGAAAATAATTTACATATCGCTTATATCAACCTTGTTGGTGGACAGGATGAATTAATCTTTGATGGGTATTCCATGCTCATTAATGCAAATGGCGAAAATATTTTTGCAGCGCCTCAGTTTACAGAAGGTCTATATAGTTATGAACTCGACATAGAAAATAAAGAAATCACAAATACTGTTGCAATAGTAGACACCCCAGTAACAGAAGAAGCCTCCATATATCAGGCATTGGTTCTTGGCGTCAGGGACTATGTCAAAAAAAATAATTTTAGTGGTGTTGTTATAGGGCTGTCTGGTGGTATTGATTCTGCATTGACAACGACGATTGCTGTTGATGCTTTGGGAGCTGAGAATGTTGAGGTACTTATTATGCCCTCACGTTACACCGCTCAAATGAGTATAAATGATGCCATCAAACAAGCCGATACACTTGGTATTCGTCACGAAACTATCTCCATCGAACCCGCCTTTAATTCATTTCTGGGTTCATTATTTAATCGTTTTGAAAATTTGCCAACTGATATTACTGAAGAAAACATTCAGGCACGTTGTCGCGGCATATTATTAATGGCTTTATCCAACAAGACCGGAAAGTTACTCTTAACTACCGGAAACAAAAGTGAAATGGCTGTTGGTTACTCCACTTTATATGGCGATATGTGTGGCGGTTTTGCGCCTTTAAAAGATGTCTGGAAAACAATGGTTTACAAATTGGCAATATGGCGTAATAAAGATCAGGAAGTCATACCCGCTAATGTTATAGAACGCCCACCTTCTGCCGAATTACGTGAAAATCAGGTCGATCAGGATTCTCTACCGAATTATGACATTCTGGATACCATCCTTGAACAATATATTGAACAAGATATTAGCCCAAATATTATCATTGAGAGGGGTTTTTCTGCGAAAGACGTTGAGCACGTTGTTCGTATGGTAGATAGAAACGAATACAAACGCAGACAAGCTGCTCCCGGTGTTCGTATTACGCAGCGCGCGTTTGGTCGTGACCGGCGTTATCCAATCACATCTGGTTATCTGGAAAAGTAACTAATAGACTTTCAGCTTATTAATTTCATTCAAACCGGGATGGTTTGGATAGTTAGACTCAAGTACTCGAATAGCATCATTCGCCAGGTCATCCATTTCCAGTACGCGATAAGCCTTAGCTAATATTAATAGCGCATCAGGCACTGAAGAGGTGCGTTGAAAATTTTCGATTACATATCTGGCTCTGTTTACAGCAGAAACAAATGCACCTCGACGCATATAATAAGTCGCCACATTAACTTCATTCTGGGCAAGGTTACTTCGTAAATATCGCATACGTTGTTCCGCATCGGCTCGATACTCACTTTCAGGAAATTTTCTGACTAAGACATTAAAGTCATCGAAAGCCTGCTGGGCAGCACCCGGATCTCGTTGAGCCTGATCTTTTGGTAATAAACGATCCTTGAGACTTTTGCCACGATTAAAATTCGTTAATCCCTTCAAATAATACACATAATCTACATGTATATTTTGCGGATACAATTTAATAAATCTACTAGCAGCAGCAATTGCGTCATCCGGCTCGTCATTTTTATAATGTGCATAAGCGAGATCAATCAATGCCTGCTGCGCATGGGCACCAAAAGGGAAACGCGATTCCAGTTTCTGATAATAATTTACCGCATTATCATAACTGCCATCATCTAATGCCCCTCGAGCCTCGGCATAAAGTCGATCTGCGGACCAATTAATCGTGTCGTCTTCCTTATCTCCCCAAGAAAAACAGGCGCTCAGGGTTATAATCATGAATAATGTTATTGAATTTCTCATTGACGTAGATTAGCCGAAAGCACTAGTAAGGGCTAGACTGAAAGTAAAAAAGATATGAGTAAAGAAGAGATTATATCAAATCATCAGATTGATCAGGAATTAGATGGTAAACGACTTGACCAGGCAGTGAGTCAATTATTACCTGCACATTCCCGTGCCCGGATTCAGACCTGGATAAAAACAGGTGAAATTTTATTAAATGGTAAGCCGAGCAAACAAAAAGAGTTGGTGAAATTTGGTGATAAAATCCATATCCAGGCCACACTGAAATCTAACACTGAGGTAAAAGCAGAAGATATTCCTATTAATATCGTTTTTGAAGATAACGACATTATTGTGATTAATAAACCAGCTGGACTGGTTGTGCATCCCGGCGCAGGTAATCCCAATATGACACTACAGAATGCTCTGTTGAATCATGATAAAAAATTATCATTATTGCCACGCTCAGGGATTATCCATCGACTAGATAAAGAAACATCCGGCCTGCTCTTAATAGCGCGAAATCTTGAAGTTCATACTTTTCTGGTTGATAAACTTCAAAACCGGGACATTAAACGCGAATACCTTGCACTAGTCTGCGGAAATATTACCGCAGGCGGAACGATTAATACCTTCATGGGTAGACACCCTGCCCGTCGTACACGCATGGCGGTTACAAGAAGTGGAAAACAAGCAATAACCCATTATCGGATCGAAAAACGCTTTGCACATTACACGCTAATGAAAGTCATACTGGAAACTGGACGAACACATCAAATACGTGTGCATTTCGCACACATCAAACATCCTATCGTTGGTGATCCGGAGTATGGTCGTCACCAATCAATAATCAAAGATATTACTAGTAAAACACGAGAAGCAGTTAGCCAATTTCCAAGACAGGCATTACATGCCTGGCAGTTAACCTTCCCGCACCCAGCTACTAATGAAAGCGTTTCTTTTCAGGCAGAGGTTCCTGACGATATTCAGGTATTGCTAACTATTCTGGAACAATACGATGTCTGATTTTTGGATAGAAGCCAACTGGCCGGCACCAACACATATTCATGCAGGCACCACAACGCGACTTTATGGTAATAGTATGGGTTCATATAAAGGACTAAACCTTGCCATGCATGTTAATGATGCAGTGGATACTGTTCAACAAAATAGAAAGTTATTAACTGAAAATCTAAATTTGAAAACTGAACCTTATTGGCTACAACAGGTGCATGGAAACAACATTATTTGCCTAGATGATTTAAAACAATATACACCACATATCGCAGATGGTAGTGTCACAACAGCTCCAAACAAGGTATGTGTTGTACTGACAGCTGATTGTGTACCTATCCTCATCACTGATAAGGATGGCAGTAAGATAGCTGCCATCCATGCCGGTTGGAGAGGAATATGCCGAGGTATTATTGATAACGCATGCCAGCATTATAACAATCTGTCAGATCTGCTTGTCTGGATAGGTCCTTCTATTTCTGCTGAACAATATGAAGTCGGCAAGAATGTTGTAGACTCATGTATTAAATATCAGACTCTAACTAAAGATGCATTTTTACAAACTGATGAAAACCATTGGTTATGTGATTTACCCCTGATGGCTGAACACATATTCATCAGCAAAGGCGTCAAGAAAATTTTTCAAAGTAAACTTTGCACTTATTCCGATGCTACAAGTTTTTATTCCTATCGCCGGGATGGGGAAACAGGTAGAACGGCGAGTATGATTTGGATTGAATAATCGCGAATTGATACTTAATGTAAATAGTAATAACTTGGGGGAGTCATGACTGAAAGAAAGACGTTAAGTTTTCGTGAAAGTGTCAACTTTATGGTGGATCGTGCCATGGCAGTGTTGAATATCGATCCCTGTATTGCCAATGCTATTAAATCATGTGATTCAACGATCAAGATAAATTTTCCGGTAGAAATAAACGGAAAACTGGAAGTCTTTACCGGTTGGCGGTCGGTACATAGTAATCACCGACTACCTGTCAAAGGTGGTATACGCTTTGCCCCCATAGTCGATGAAGATGAAGTTGAAGCTCTCGCCGCTTTAATGACCTACAAGTGCGCTATTGTTGATGTTCCCTTTGGCGGTTCCAAAGGAGGCTTATTAATTGACCCAAGTAGATATAACCGTGATGACATGCAGAAAATAACTCGTCGTTTTGCACGGGAATTGGTTCGCAAAGGTTATCTCAGTCCGGCAACAAATGTGCCTGCACCTGATATGGGTACTGGCGAACGTGAGATGGCATGGATAGCAGATACATACAAGCATTTGCATCCGGAAGACATTAATTACCTGGCTTGTGTTACAGGAAAGCCTGTTGCTCATGGTGGAATCCGTGGTCGAACTGAAGCGACAGGAAGAGGTGTAGTTTATGTTATCAGGGAATTTTTTCGCCATCCTGATGACTTGAGGCGCACCGGTTTAAGCGGTGATTTAAGTTCGCAAAAAATAGTCATTCAAGGATTAGGTAATGTGGGCTATCACGCTGCAAAATTACTCGATGAAGAAGATCAATGTAAAATTATAGCTATTATTCAACGTGATGGTGTACTTACTAATGACAATGGCATTTGTGTTGAAGATGTTCGCCAATATATGAACGAACACAAAACAATCAAGGGCTTTCCAGATGCAAAATACTCAGAAAATGCTGCCGCTGGACTTGAAATAGAATGCGACATTCTTATACCCGCGGCAATGGAAGCACAAATACATGTCAATAATGCATGTAACATTAAAGCAAAACTGATCGTCGAAGCTGCTAATGGTCCGGTAACATTTGAAGCAGACGATATTTTGCGCAAGAAACAAATTACGATATTACCTGATGCATATGTCAATGCTGGTGGTGTTACTGTGTCTTATTTTGAATGGGTAAGAAATCTATCTCATATTCGCTTTGGCAGAATGGAACGTCGTCATGATGAATTGCATGGTGAACGTATTGTTAAAGCCCTGGAAACCATGACAGGAAATCCCGCTGATGACTGGATCAAAAAAGAACTTATACATGGTGCAGATGAACTCGATCTTGTACGTTCTGGGTTAGATGACACTATGCGTAATAGTTTCCTACAGATGAAAGAAGCTATGGATAGTAATAATAAAATCAAGGATTATCGAACTGCGGTCTATGTAGTAGCAATTAATAAAATCTCTCGTTCCTATCTTGATATTGGTGTGTATTAATTAATTCCAATATAGCCTTGAATATTTTTTAGCGTGCCCCAATTTAAGGAGTCATTAAGCAAATATTAAGGGCTAGCAACATGCGACTTGATAAATTAACAAGCAAATTACAATTAGCATTGGATGATGCAAAAAGTATCGCCGTTGGTAAGGATCATCAATATATTGAACCAGTACATCTGGCCAAAGCTTTACTGAAACAGGATGGCGGAACATTAAAAATCCTTTTGGGTAACAGCGGGGTCAATATTAGTCAGTTAAATCATAACATTAACCAAATGCTCGACTGTCTACCTATTGTATCAGGTCATTCTGGTGATGTGCATATCAGTCGTGATATGGAGCGCATACTCAACCTTAT
This sequence comes from Gammaproteobacteria bacterium, assembly GCA_030829955.1. GTDB lineage: Bacteria > Pseudomonadota > Gammaproteobacteria > Eutrophobiales > Eutrophobiaceae > JANQNX01. Next base: position 68,669 of record JAURNY010000009.1, read on the forward strand.
GGACAAGGCTGCGCAACAATGTAAGGACGAATTTATTTCAAGCGAACTTTTTGCGTTGGCCGTACTGGATGATCAAGGAAAATTAGGCAATATTTTTAAGCAGGCCGGCGCAAATAAAACAAAAATTAATCAGGCGATTGATGCAGTTCGTGGTGGCGAGCATGTCACTGATGCCAATGCAGAAGATCAACGCCAAGCCCTTAAGAAATTCACTATTGATTTAACAACTTGCGCTGAAAACGGCACACTCGACCCTGTTATTGGTCGCGATGAAGAAATTCGCCGTACGATTCAAGTCTTGCAAAGAAGAACAAAAAACAATCCAGTATTAATTGGCGAACCCGGCGTTGGTAAAACGGCAATCGTTGAAGGGTTGGCACAACGCATTATCAATAACGAAGTTCCAGATGCTTTAAAAAATAAACGTCTATTATCTCTGGATATGGGTGCATTGATTGCTGGGGCAAAATTTCGTGGTGAATTTGAAGAACGCTTGAAGGCAGTCTTAAATGATCTGTCCAAACAGGAAGGTCAAATTATATTGTTTATTGATGAAGTACATACCATGGTTGGCGCTGGCAAGGGCGAAGGCTCAATGGATGCTGGAAATATGTTGAAACCTGCATTGGCTCGCGGCGAACTTCACTGTATCGGCGCCACAACACTAGATGAATACCGCGAAAATATAGAAAAAGATGCTGCGCTGGAAAGACGCTTCCAAAAGGTTTTAGTAAATGAACCCAGTGTTGAAGACACTATTGCAATATTACGTGGATTAAAAGAACGGTATGAAGTACATCACAATGTACAAATAACTGATCCGGCTATCGTTGCTGCTGCAACCTTATCGCATCGCTATATTAGTGATCGACAATTACCGGATAAGGCTATCGACCTAATCGATGAGTCCGCCAGTCGAATCAGCATTGAAATTAACTCAAAACCTGAATCTATGGATAGGCTCGAACGTCGTTTGATCCAGATGAAGATAGAAAGTGAGGCTCTAAAAAAGGAAAGCGATGCCGCTTCAAAAAAACGACTGGAAACTCTGGAAAACGAGATCAATACGACAGAAAGAGAATTTAAAGATCTTGAAGAAATCTGGGTTTCTGAGAAAGCTGCTTTACAAGGATTACATACCATAAAAGAAAAACTGGAAAAGGCACGCATTGATTTCGATGCAGCTAAACGTGCTGGCAATCTGAATCAAATGTCTGAATTGCAATATGGTGTAATACCTGAATTAGAAAAGCAGCTCGATATCGAGGCTCAGGCAGAAATGCAGGATATGAAGCTATTACGTAACAAGGTTACTGAGAATGAAATAGCCGAAGTCGTTGCTGCCTGGACAGGTATTCCTGTCAGTAAGATGCTGGAAGGTGATAAAGAAAAATTATTAACGATGGAAACAGCATTAAACAACCGTGTTGTCGGACAAGATCAGGCAATTAAGGCGGTTACTAATGCAATACGCCGTTCACGTGCCGGATTATCCGATCCCAATAAACCGAATGGCAGTTTTCTGTTTTTAGGCCCGACCGGTGTGGGTAAAACAGAACTTTGTAAAAGTCTGACAGAATTCGTCTTCGACAGTGAAGATGCCATGATTAGAATTGATATGTCAGAATTTATGGAAAAACATTCTGTCGCACGCTTAATAGGTGCACCTCCCGGTTATGTAGGTTATGAACAAGGTGGTTATCTAACCGAAGCTGTTCGACGACGTCCTTACAGTTTGATCCTGCTAGACGAGATAGAAAAGGCACACATCGATGTCTTTAATATTTTATTACAAGTGCTTGATGACGGCCGCTTAACCGATGCTCATGGTCGTACAGTTGATTTTCGTAACACAGTAATAGTCATGACATCAAACCTTGGTTCAAACCTGATCCAGGAAATGACTAATGATTCTGAATACGACACGATGAAAGAAGTTGTAATGCATGAAGTTAGCCAGCATTTTCGCCCGGAATTTCTGAATAGAATTGATGAAGTAGTGGTATTCCATTCATTGTTACAGGAACAGATTCATTTAATCGCCAAGATTCAACTGCAACGACTCGAAAAACGTTTATCTGAACAAGAAATTTCATTAGTAGTAGATGATGATGTAATCGCATATATCGGCAAAGTTGGCTTTGATCCTGTTTATGGTGCCAGACCATTAAAACGTATAATTCAGAACGATATCGAAACACCGATTGCTGAAAAACTGCTGAGCGGTGATTTTGGCCCTGGAATGATAATTGAGGTTGCACTGAAAGGAAATAACCTGACCTTTAGTGAGAATAAAGCTAATGTGGCCTGATTCATATATAGTTTCTCAAAAATATGTTGATATTGACTCATTTTTAAACTTGTTTTATCTCAAAACGGTTGGTTATTTTTTCTATATAATCTAATATTTAGCAGTCAAACTTGATAAATAAAGGTCAAGATTTACTCAAATGGCTGTTTCTAACAGAAAAGTAAACTTAAGCGGCATTGCCAGAAAACTGGTAATTGATGGCTTATTAGACGAAGAAAAAGCTCAACAGGCTTTTGAAGAAGCGCTAAAAAAGAAAATATCCTTTGTTAGCCATATTGTAAGTCAAAATCTCGTTCCGAGTAGAACCATTGCAATCGCTGCATCGACTGAATTTGGTTTTCCACTTGTCGATATCGATCTGCTTGAAATTGATCCTGAGACAATTAAATTGGTTAACGTCAATTTAATCAAAAAACACCATGCCCTTCCTATTTTTAATCGCGGCAAACGTTTATCAATCGCTATTTCTGATCCCACAAATATTCAAGCGTTAGATGAAATGAAATTCGCGACCGGTTTTACAACCTATGCCATTATTGTTGAAGAAGACAAGCTCGCAAAAAATATCGAAAAAGTCCTTGAGGCTGCTAATAGCGATATGGATGATGAAGACTTTGAGGATCTGGGTGATCTGGAATTAGCTGAAAATGGTTCTGCCGATGCAGGAGACGATTCCGATGTTGATGATGCGCCAGTTGTTCGATTCGTCAATAAAGTATTACTAGATGCAATAAAAAGAGGGGCTTCTGACTTACACTTTGAACCTTATGAAAAAGTTTATCGGGTTCGATTTCGAATTGACGGTGTATTGCAAGAAGTAGCAAAACCGCCACTAAGTTTATCAAGCAAAATCGCTGCACGTATCAAGGTTATGTCCAGACTGGATGTATCTGAGCGACGTGTTCCACAGGATGGACGTATAAAATTTAAGTTATCTAAATCAAAGTCTATCGACTTCCGTGTTAGTACATGCCCGACGCTGTTTGGAGAAAAGTCTGTTATGCGTATCCTTAACTCGGATGCTGCCGCATTACAGATTGATCAACTTGGTTATGAAGATGCTCAAAAGAAACTATTTCTTCAAAATCTGCATAAACCCTATGGCATGTTTCTCGTTACCGGTCCGACTGGTAGTGGTAAAACCGTATCACTTTATACCGGGATTAATATTTTAAATCAGGCTGATATCAATATTTCAACTGCGGAAGACCCGGTGGAAATTAATTTGATGGGGGTCAATCAGGTACAAGTTGATGAACGAACAGGCATGACCTTTGAAAAAGCACTCAAAGCATTCTTGCGTCAGGACCCTGATATTATTCTGGTTGGTGAGATTCGTGATCTGGGAACAGCATCAATCGCGGTTAAAGCAGCACAAACAGGTCACATGGTAATGTCTACCTTGCATACTAATGATGGCCCACAAACCCTGACCCGTCTACAGGATATGGGTATACAGGCCTTCGCCGTTGCTACCAGTATTAACCTGATAACCGCACAAAGACTTCTTCGTCGTGTAAATCCTAACAATCGTGTTGTAATCGAAATGCAACCTGAGGCATTAAAAGATGAAGGCTTCCCAGATGATATGATTGAAAAAGGTATTACGCTTTATGAAGCTGGTGAAGAAACAGAAGATAACCCAGGTTACAAGGGACGTGCTGGTATTTATCAGGTGATGAACATCTCTGAAGCGATGAAACGCTTGATTATAGACGGCGCCAATGCGGTACAACTTGCAGATCAGGCAAGAGCAGAAGGTATATGGGATATCCGACGAAGCGGTCTACAGAAAGCAGCTGATGGCTTAACCAGCCTTAGTGAAGTTAACAGAGTAACATTAGAGTAAAGGATTATGGCTAAAGCACCAAAAAAAAATATGTATGTCTGGGAAGGTACTGACAGATCAGGTAAACGTGTAAAAGGTGAAATGAGTGGCCAGAGTGATTCACTTGTTAAAGCTGTACTCCGTCGCCAGGGTATCAATCCACTCAAATGCAAGAAAAAGCCTAAACCATTATTTGGTACTAGTGAAGGAAAGATTCAGCCAAAAGACATAACTGTGTTTAGTCGACAATTAGCGACCATGATGTCTTCGGGTGTGCCACTTGTACAAGCATTTGAAATTATCGGACGCGGTCATGAAAACCCTGCGATGCAATCATTAATTCTCGGCATTAAGGCTGACGTTGAAGCCGGTAATAATCTTACGGATGCATTAAATAAACGTCCGCTGCAATTTAACGCACTATATTGCAACCTTGTTGAAGCTGGCGAACATGCCGGTATTCTGGAAGCCATCTTGCACAAGATTGCCGTTTATATGGAAAAAACTGAAGCACTTAAATCTAAAATTAAATCAGCTTTGTTTTATCCTACTGCTGTTATTGTCGCTGCAGTTATCGTTGTTAGCATCTTGATGATCTTTGTAATTCCACAGTTTTCTGAATTGTTTAGTTCGTTCGGTGCAGACTTACCGGCACTGACTCAGTTCTTAATTGATAGCTCAAACTTCTTTGTCGCTAACTGGTTCTATATATTTGCGGTTATGGGTGGCACCGTTTTTGGTGCACTAGAAATCAAGAAACGCTCTATCGCTGTTCAACAATTACTTGATCGTTTGAGTTTAAAGATTCCTGTGATTGGTGAAATTCTTGAAAAATCAGCAATTGCACGTTTTGCTAGAACACTTGAAACCATGTTTGCTGCAGGTACGCCTCTGGTTGAAGCCATGACTTCAGTAGCTGGTGCTTGCGGTAATATTGTCTTCTACGATGCCACGATGAAAATGAAAGATGAAATTTCGACAGGCACACAATTACAAGCCTCAATGCGTGAGTCTGGCCTTTTTCCAAACATGGTTGTGCAGATGGTAGCGATTGGTGAAGAATCTGGTGCTATAGATACCATGCTTGGTAAAGTAGCAGACTGGTATGAACAGGAGGTGGACGATGCTGTAGAGGCATTAACTAGTTTGTTAGAACCAATGATCATGGCTTTTCTCGGTGTTGTCATAGGCGGCATTGTGATTGGCATGTATCTACCAATCTTCAAAATGGGTTCGGTGGTTTAAGATTAGCCTGCCGATTTCGAAATTAGTGCTGGCTAATCTTTTTTCCAAATAAAATATAACACTGTGTCTGCGCTAATTTATTTCTTTCAATTACACCCAGTATATTTTCTGGCCACAATTTTTCTTTTCGGCTTACTCATAGGAAGCTTTTTAAACGTCGTTATTCATCGTTTACCAATCATGATGCAACGTGACTGGAGTGAGCAATGCTGTGAATTACTGGAAATTGAACAAGTAGATAAAACTGATAATACATATAATCTTATAACACCACGTTCCAGATGCCCTTATTGCGAATACGCAATTAGTACTATTGAGAATATACCTGTTATTAGTTATTTGTTTTTAAAAGGTCGCTGCAAAAACTGTAAAAAACATATTTCTATCCGCTATCCCGTTATTGAATTAATAACAGCAATTATTTCTGCTGTTATTGCATATTATTTTGGTCCTACTCTATACATGCTTTTGGCATTAATACTGTCATGGTCATTGCTAGGTCTCGCAATGATTGATGCAGATCATAAATTTCTGCCTGATGATATTATCTTGCCTTTACTTTGGTTCGGTATTCTCGTAAATTTTTTTGGTGTATTTACGACTCTTCCCTCCAGTGTTCTGGGAGCAATATTCGGTTATGGTTCACTTTGGCTTGTTCATTTTGTGTTTAAACTGGTCACCGGCAAACAAGGCATGGGGCATGGTGACTTTAAACTATTGGGCATGCTGGGAGCATGGTTAGGTTATCAATATTTACCTTTGATCATTATTTTGTCATCTCTTCTGGGAACGATTATAGGTATTGGCATGATCGTTTTTGCTTCATACGAACGAAGTAAACCAATCCCCTTTGGTCCATATCTGGCAATCGCTGGCTGGATTAGCCTAATTTGGGGTCGAGATATTATGGCTGCATACTATCAATTTATTTTATAATAATGTCATCGAAAATATTCACTATCGCGCTGACTGGTGGTATTGGCACAGGTAAAACGACAATCTCAAATTTGTTTTCCAAACTTCATGTGCCTATTATTGACACTGATATTATCGCCAGAGAAATAGTCGAACCCGGAAAAACCGCACTGAAAAGTATCGTGGGTTTATTCGGTGATGAGATTTTAACTGACAACAATACCCTGGATCGAAAAAAACTGGCACGTATTATTTTTCAGTATAATAAAAAAAAGAATGCATTAGAAAATCTATTACATCCGCTGATTTATGATGAAATACAAAGACGTATTAATGTTCTTGATAATGACTATTGTATTATTGTGATACCGTTACTCTATGAAACAGGAAATATAGAACGATTTGATCGGGTATTAGTAATTGATTCACCACCTGAAAAACAGATTTCAAGAACAATGCAACGTGATAATATTGAACAGCATAATGTTGAAGCTATTATGAAAAACCAGGTTCCCCGAGAGGTGAGATTAACAATAGCAGATGATGTAATACAGAATGATGATGATTCGATTCAATCTCTGGAAGAACAGGTCAAATTACTACACAAAAAATATTCGGTCTTGGCTTGTAACAAATCTTTTCATTAAGTATTAAACTATTCTCATGCATAGCATCATTTACGAGCAACCACTTAATGAACGAGTCAGAAATATGCTTCGACTCGAACATTTATTCACCCTAATCGATAAACAGTTTTCAGAAAGAACGGATTGGCATTGCCGATTTATCCTTGAGGCAATGCTTGATATCGTTGATCTTATATATCGTTCCGATTTTAAAGCAGAATTAATCAAGGAACTGAAAAAGAATATTGCGATGCTTAATTCATTGAGTAATAACCCATCTGTTGATCATATTAGATTAAGTAGTTTATGCGAACAGTTAGCTGAACTATCAAATAAACTCAACTCTCCAAGTTGCCAACCCGGGAGTAAACTCAAACAGGATGAATTAGTGATGAGTTTTAAACAACGTGTCAGCATACCTGGCGGCACCTGTGTTTTTGATCTTCCAAGATTCCATTTCTGGCTGAATAAATCAGATGAAATACATAAAAAAGATATTGAATCCTGGCAAGATGATTTGCAACCTATACGTAATGCAACAAAAGCAAATCTGGACTTGATTAGAAACAGTGCCAATGCTAGTTATGAAATTGCTAAAGATGGTTTTTTTCAAAAACCCATAGAAGCCAATGCTTCATGTCAGTTGATAAGGGTGACATTACCATTTTACTCTTCTTACTTTCCCGAAATTAGTGGTGGTAAACATCGATTCAGCATACGTTTTTTGGAGAGTGATAGCAGTCAGACGCGACCTCGCCAAACAGATAACAACGTAGAATTTGAATTGCATTGTTGCATTTTATGAACTGTAAAGTGAAATGTCCGACTTGCTCCAATGAGGTAGAAATGACCAGGGAAAATCTTTGCCGGCCTTTTTGTTCTGAGAAATGTCGCTTAATTGATTTGGGTGACTGGTTGGAAGAACGTCATAGTATTCCCGTTGATAATGCTGAAGAGATATACAATATAAGACTTGCAGATGATCAGGCTAAGCACTAGCTATTAGTTATCTGCGACAGTGTTTTACCCGGTTCTTCTACCCCCCAAATTCCACTCTTTAAAACGATACCTGTTGCACCTGCATTGATAGCAGTGTCAAAATCATCAATTGATAAACCTCCAAGCGCATAGACAGGCAAATCAGCTTTTTGACATAAGGCGTTAAAGTTTTGCCAACCCATAGGTGAAACTCCAGGATGAGTTGAGGTGGGTTTAACTGGAGACAAAAATGCATAATCACAACCAAGTTTTACTGCCTGCTCCAGTTCTTTTTCATTATGACATGATGCACCCAGCAATTTATCCTGTTCTACTGGTCTTGATGAATAATCATATAAATATCTGGCCTTTAAATGGATACCATTAATCTGATAATCGTTTAATTGTTCCGGTAAGCCATTTAAAACCAATTTCATTTTTTCTGCGCCAGGTAGCGCTTTTATTAATTCAATATAGTATTGAACATTAGCTGATGCTTCATTACCCAATCTCATCACCATAAACCTTAACTCGTTTAAGAGACAATCTTTTATAACTTGCTCGAATTGTTGTATGTTTGTAATTTTTTCTTCACTCAACAAACATAATGAAGGTAATTGCAAGCGATTCATGATTCGTTTGTTTGCTGGAGGAAAGTTATACTGACTTAAATTATCTATTGTTATCCAACGAACATCCTGACCTTCCTTGCCGCTAGGTTCTCCTGAAAATGAATCAACATGCCATACATCCAGCAACACTTTTTTATCGTTGTAGTCATGTTCTACTTTTAATAATGGATATGCTTCAATAATGTTGATACCCAGCTCTTCATGCAGCTCTCTTGATAAGGCTTCTAGTGTATTTTCATTATCCTGAATTTTACCACCAGGAAACTCCCAATATCCGGCAAAATGTTGTTCGCCCTGCCGCTTTGAAATTAATACTGCCGGGTAATCTGGATGATAAATAACACCGACAGCAACATGAATACGAACATTCATTCTTGCTAGGTACGATAGTCGGCATTAATACTAATATAATCATGTGATAAATCTGTTGTCCAGACTGTCTCACTCTCATTTCCTTTCTGTAGATCAATAGTTATGGTTATTTCGGTCAGTTGCATAACTGCTTGTCCTTGTTCTTCTGAATAGTTTGCAGCACGCTCGCCATTACTTATAATACATACATCATTTAGAAAAATATTTACTTTATTAATATCTAGATATTCAGCTTTCGCACTACCCACTGCAGCTAGAATTCTTCCCCAATTTGCATCAGATGCATTCAATGCAGTTTTTACCAATGGAGAATGTGCTATTTGATAGGCAATTTTCAAACAGTCTTGCTGGCTATAACCATTTTCAACTTTTACAGTTACAAATTTTGATGCACCTTCACCATCTCTAATAATAGTTTGTGCCAGATGACTAAAAACATCGAGTATAGCAGCATAGAAAGCATCATAATCATCAGATTCACAGTTTTTAATCAGCGAATTATTTGCCTTACCTGTTGCCATTAATATACAAGCATCATTTGTTGACATATCACCATCAACTGTGATCCTGTTAAATGATTTATTCACTGCCTGCTGCAATATATCCTGTAAAAAAATACCATCGACTGCGGCATCAGTCGCAACATACGCCAACATTGTGGCCATATTCGGCCTAATCATTCCTGAGCCCTTACAGATACCTGTGACCGTGGCTATCTTGCCATTAATCTCAACCTGTTTTGAATAAGCCTTGCTGATGGTATCAGTGGTCATAATCGCCTCTGCTACTTTCATCCAATTATCTTTACTTAAATCGGAAAGCAAATCAGGAAGAACATTTTGAATATTTACTAATGGCAGGTATTCACCAATAACACCTGTTGAAAATGGTAACACTTCTTCTATTTCACACCCTGTAAGTTTGGCCACAGATTCACAGGATATTTTTGCATCTTTAAATCCACGCGCTCCCGTTCCTGCATTAGCATTGCCAGCATTGATTAATAAATATCGGGCTGATTTCTCTTTTAGATGTTGTTTGGCAACCTCTACCGGTGCAGCAACAAATTGGTTGGTTGTAAAAACAGCCGCAACACCGGTACCTTCTGCCAATTTTATTATTGAAAGATCATTACGCTTTTTTTTACGATAAATTTCAGCAGATATACAGCCCAATTCTATTCCTTCTATAGGCAGTATATTACTCGGCAAATTCAATCCAATAGGCATAACCCAGTCTTAATTTAATTTACCGTGACATTGTTTGTACTTTTTACCTGAGCCACAAGGACAAGGTTGGTTTCGGCCAATCTTTGGCTGCTTTCTGGTAAAAGGTTGAACTTGAGACTCATTCTGCGATGCTGATGAATTAGTATTCGCCTGCTGATTTAATGCATCCGGCGTAGAAGGATGATTGTAACTCATGTTTTGCTCATGCTTTCTATTTTCTGCAAGAGATACATCTTCTTCTGTTCTGATATTAACCCTGAACAAAAAGACAATTACATCATGCTTGACTCGATCCAGCATCTGAACAAACAGCTCAAAAGCCTCTCGCTTATATTCCTGTTTTGGATTTTTTTGAGCAAAGCTCCTTAAACCGATTCCCTGTCGTAATTGTTCCATCGCAACCAGATGCTCTTTCCAATGTCGGTCAAGCACATCCAACATAATTTGTTTTTCAATTCTTCGCATTAATTGTGGTGTGAATAACTTTTCCTTATCTTTTGCGATTTTTTCAATCTCTTGAATTGTTTTTTCTTTTAGAGATTCTTCATTTAGTGACTTGTCATCATCCAGCCATTTCTGGATCGTAAGTTCAATGTCAAATTCATTCTGTAAGACTTCTTCCAGACCTTTGATATCCCATATTTCATCCAGACTACCAAGAGGAACAAAGCTGTCTATAACAGCAGAAACAACATCCAATCGCATGGCTTTTACTTCTTCATCTACATTTTCACCGTCAAGTAATTCATTACGTTGTTCATAAATAACCTTACGCTGATCATTGGCAACATCATCAAATTCGAGTAAATGTTTACGAATATCAAAGTTATGTCCTTCAACTTTTCGTTGCGCATTTTCAATAGCTTTGGATACAAGTTTTGATTCGATTGCTTCGCCTTCTTCCATACCAATTTTCTGCATAAAAGCAGATACCTTATCTGAAGCAAATATGCGCATCAGGTTATCTTCTAAAGAGAGATAAAAGCGACTAGAGCCAGGATCACCCTGTCGACCGGAACGGCCTCGCAGCTGATTATCGATACGACGGGATTCATGTCGTTCGGTACCAATAATATGCAGACCACCACTTTCAATTACTTCTTGATGAAGCGTTTTCCATTCTGATCTTAAATTACTTATGATGCTGTCATCTGATTCATCCAGTTCAGCTATTTGTGCCTCAACATTGCCACCTAACACGATATCTGTACCACGACCCGCCATATTTGTTGCAATGGTCACTGCTCCTGGACGCCCTGCTTGCGTAATAATTTCCGCTTCTTTTTGATGAAACTTGGCGTTTAATATCTTATGTTGAATATTGGCTTTATCTAATAAAGTAGATAAGTATTCAGAAACTTCGATCGATGCTGTACCAATCAATACTGGTTGTTTCTTCTGCTGACATTGCTTGATGTCTTCAATAATCGCACTAAATTTTTCTTTAGCCGTCAGGTAAACAACATCACTTTGATCATCACGTATCATAGGACGATGTGTTGGAATAACGATTACTTCCAGACCATATATCTGCTGAAATTCGAAAGCCTCTGTATCAGCCGTACCTGTCATGCCAGACAACTTCGAATACAGTCTAAAATAATTTTGATACGTTATTGATGCCAATGTTTGGTTTTCATTCTGTATCGGCACACCTTCCTTTGCTTCTACAGCCTGATGCAAACCATCAGACCAACGACGCCCTTCCATCGTACGACCAGTGAATTCATCTACAATTACAACTTCGTTATTCTTAACAATATACTCAACATCTTTCTTAAATAAACAATGTGCACGTAAAGCTGCATTTAGGTGATGAAAAATACCAATGTTGACTGGATCATAAAGGCCCTGACCTTCTTCAATAATTCCATCCCGCTTTAACAATTCCTCAATACGTTCGTGACCTGATTCAGTTAAATAGGCCTGTTTACTTTTTTCATCTAATGAGAAATCACCTGGTCCATCTTCTACCAACTGTGGCTGCAATTCCGGAATCAATTTATTAATAGAAATATATAAATCAGAGCGGTCATCAACTGCACCAGAAATTATCAATGGTGTTCTGGCTTCATCGATCAGGATAGAGTCTACTTCATCGACAATGGCAAAATTCAGCCCTCGCTGAACTCTGGCTTCAGGACTAAACGCCATATTGTCTCTTAAATAGTCAAAACCAAATTCGTTATTAGTACCATAGGTAATATCACAAGCATAAGCGGCTTTTCTTTCTTCTCCACTTAATCCAGAAACGATTACACCCGTCGTTAAACCGAGATAGCTATACAATTTACTCATCCACTCAGCATCACGTCTGGCCAGATAATCATTAACAGTAATAATATGCACTCCTCTATCCGTCAATGCATTCAGATATGCAGCAAGTGTGGCAACTAATGTTTTACCTTCACCGGTTCTCATCTCTGCAATATTGCCGTTATTCAGAACCATGCCACCAATTAATTGCACATCAAAATGACGCATGTTCAATGTACGTTTGCCCGCTTCCCTTACTAACGCGAATGCTTCAGGCAGAATATCTTCAAGACTTTTTCCTTTTGCGTATTGTTTTTTTAGTTCAGCAGTCTTATCAGGAAAATCAGAATCTGAAAGAGCTGTAATTTCTTCTTCTAGCTCATTTATATGAAATGCAATTTTATTCAGCTTTTTGACAACTCGCTCATTACGAGTACCAAATATTTTTTTTGCTATCGAGATAATCATTGTCGGTCTTAGAAATATGTAATTGCATAGACGTTGCTATGCTAATGAATAAACATGTATTGTTATAGACTCAGTTTGCTGCGTGGATTTTATTAGGGTTGAGGGCTTTACCTTTGCTAACAACTTCATAATGCACATGTGGTCCGGTAGATCTGCCTGAAGATCCCATTAATGCAATGTGCTCTCCCCTTTCAACCTTTTGGCCAACTGTCACCAGATTCTTCTTATTATGTGCATAACGGGTTTGATAACCGTTGCCATGATTAATTTCTACCATATTGCCATAGCCATAGCGTGGACCAGACCAGGTAACAATGCCGGATGCCACTGCAACAATCGGTGAACCTATCTTACCAGCGAAATCTATTCCTTCGTGAAATTCAACCTTACCGGTTATTGGATCAGTCCGCTTACCAAATAAAGACGATACCCAACCTTCAATAATTGGTTTACCAGAAGGGATAGTTAAATCACTAACCGATTGTTCAATTAACAAAGATTCAAGCGCATGTAATTTTTCCGATCTATCCTTAATTTTCGCATCGAGTTCATGCAGGGCGGTAATGAAATCATCAACTTTCATGGATGCTTGTAAGCCACCTGGCTGCGGGCCGCCGATACCAGGCTGCACGGATGAATCAAAAGAAATATCATTAATATTAGTCATATCTGTCAAACGAGCGCCCAATGCATCAAGACGTAAAACATGTGCCTGCATTAGACTTAAGCGAGAGGCCAATGCATCAAGATTTTTTTCCGCATTTTCCTGAGCTTTGGCAAGTAATTTTTTATGTTCATACATCTCATTCGTCCAACCTGATGCAGTCTGATGATAAAGCTCCGTGATTGACAATTGCGTAGACTCATTTGTGGAAAGCTTGCCAACATAAAAAAAGCCACAAACTGCGACTAGTAACAACAGTAGCCCCAAGACGTCGATTGCTCCATATCGGATAACTCGACTTCTAGAATTTTTGGCAATCAATATGATTTGCATTTGTTAACTTTCCATCAATTAATATATGCTGATGCATATGTCATCGGCATCAAACAAAAATTATTCGAAGCCTGTTATAAGTTATCTTAAGAATGATAGAGATTCCTTATGTTTACTATTAAAAAAAGCGCAAACTAATCAACAAATTGAATCAAAACTTAAAACAAAACTTGACCCAAGTTTCAGCAAGCACTTTACACTGGCAAATATCAATAATGATGTTGCAGTACTTCACGCGCATTCTTCTGCCTGGGCAACACGTTTGCGCTATATCATTCCTCAATTATTAAATATTTTTACAATTGATTTAGGGCTAAAAACAATAAAAACCGTGAGAATAAAACTTGCCTCTCCCCCCCCTAAACCAGCTAGCTCCAGCATGTCAAGACCGATATTGTCTAAAGCAAGTTCAGAAACTATTACTCAAACAGCTCATAACATCGAAGATGTAGAATTAAGGGCGATATTATTGAAGATATCTAGCTATTTCCGACCCGATTAATTCGCTGCTGCTATTGCCTGCATAAAAGAGATGGGGGCCTTTGCTTCCTGCTCAAAAGTCACCAATTCCCAGGCTTTTTTATCCTCAATCAATTTTATTAATAATGCATTATTTAATGCATGTCCTGACTTATAACCTTTGAATGCTCCAATCAGGCTATGACCTAATAGATAAAGATCACCTATAGCATCCAAAATTTTATGCTTAACGCATTCATCTTCATAACGAAGACCATCTTCGTTCAAAATACGATAATCATCTACTACTACCGCATTATCCAAACTACCACCCAGGGCAAGATTATTTTCTCTTAATAATTCAACATCGCGCATAAAACCGAATGTTCTCGCGCGACTTACTTCCTTAACAAAAGAGGTCGTTGAAAAATCGATTTCAGCCTGACAGTTTCTTTCATCAAATGCCGGATGGTCAAACTCAATGGTAAAACCTACTTTAAAACCTTCAAATGGTTCAAACATGGCCCATTTACCATCATTCTCTACTCTGACTTTTTTCTTGATTCGTAAAAACTGCTTGGCCGCATTTTGTTCTTCCACGCCCGCAGACTGAATCAGGAAAACAAAGGGTCCCGCACTACCATCCATAATAGGAACTTCATCCGCACTTAAATCAATGTAAGCGTTATCAATACCAAAACCTGCAAGTGCAGATAACAGATGTTCTACCGTTGGAATACGTACATCATTACTAACTAGCGTAGTAGACAACTGGGTATCACCCACATGGTTTGGTTTCGCCGGTATCTCAGTAGCAGGCTCTAAATCAACACGACGGAATATAATTCCTGTATTAACAGCAGCCGGACGCAAAGTAAGAAACACCTTTTTACCCGTGTGCAAACCAACACCAGTTGCACGAATTACATTTTTGAGAGTGCGTTGCTTAATCATGTAAATAAAAAAACCTTATATTAAATATAATATATCGTTGTTACCTCATTGTAATAAAATCAATTTTATCGCTATTATCATGAAACTCACAACTTTTTTACTCAAGTCAGTAGCGTACTATAACATGATATTTCCAGATCTAGTCTGCTTGTCTTCTCAAAAATGCAGGAATATCCAGATAATCCGTATCTCCACCCAATTCATCACCACCTTTTTTTGGTGATTGATTTCGCATCACTGTAGGCTGATCCAGATCTCTATAATCTATGGCAACATCATCATTTTGAACCAATTTGATGCGTGAAGATTCCTGTTTCATGGTATTGCCCAAACCAGTTGCAACAATTGTTACACGTATATCACCAGACATTTCCGGATCGATTACGGTACCAACTACGACTGTGGCATTTTCTGAAGCAAATTCCTTAACAGTACTACCCACTTCATCAAACTCACCTATAGATAAATCCATGCCAGCAGTAATATTTACCAATATTCCTCTGGCACCAGAAAGGTTCACATCTTCCAATAATGGGCTCGAAATAGCTGCTTCTGCCGCAACACGAGCACGGTCTTCGCCTTGTGCCTTACCAGAACCCATCATGGCCATACCCATCTCTGACATAACGGTACGCACATCTGCAAAATCAACATTAATCAATCCCGGACAGGTAATCAGTTCTGCAATCCCCTGTACCGCACCTAACAAGACATCGTTTGCTGCACTAAAAGCATTCAATAAACTGACATCGCGACCCAACACACTCAATAGTTTTTCATTTGGGATTGTGATTAATGAATCAACAAACTGACTCAATTCGGTAATACCTTCATCAGCTATTGCTGCGCGCTTCTTACCTTCAAACACAAATGGACGGGTGACAACGGCGACCGTCAGTATTCCCATTTCTTTCGCAACTTGTGCAACGATAGGTGCTGCACCGGTACCGGTACCTCCACCCATTCCGGCAGTGATAAAGACCATGTCAGATCCTTCAAGGATATCCATAATTCGATCTCGATCTTCCAAGGCTGCTTGTCGACCGACATCTGGGTTTGCACCAGCACCCAATCCTTTGGTCATGTTATTACCAAGTTGCATAACGTTTTTTGCTGTTGAATTTTTCAGTGCCTGAGCATCTGTATTAGCACAAATAAACTCAACACCTTCCATATTTGCGGTCAGCATATGTTGTAGAGCGTTGCCGCCACCACCGCCAACACCTATCACTTTAATGACTGCCGCTTGATTAGTTGCATCAACTAGTTCAAACATTGTTACTTCCTCCTATTTAGTTACTACTATTAAAAATTACCCTGAAACCAACTCTTCATCCGTTCAAAAATACCCTTCAAACCCTGATTCATATTGACCGATGTTGTTCCTTCCAGCATTTGACGTTTACCAAATAACAACAAGCCAACACCGGTTGCATAAATTGGACTTTTCACTACATCAGATAAACCCGATACATATTGCGGAACACCTAAACGCACTGGCATGTGAAAAATTTCCTCGGCTAGATCGATTGCTCCCTCCATCTTGGAGCTACCACCTGTCAACACAATGCCGGCAGCAATCAAACTTTCATAGCCACTGCGTCTTAATTCAGCCTGAACAAGCGAAAACAATTCTTCATAACGAGGTTGCACTACTTCTGCCAAAGTTTGTCGTGACAAACGTCGAGCAGGTCTGTCACCGACACTAGGCACTTCGATGGTTTGATCATGACTGGCTAATTGCGTTAAACAGCATGCATATTGCATTTTGATATCTTCTGCATGCTGTGTTGGCGTACGCAAGGCAACAGCAATGTCATTGGTGACCTGATCACCAGCAATAGGAATATTTGCAGTATGATGTATTGCCCCATCTCTAAAGACAGCTATATCGGTAGTACCTCCACCGATATCAATCATGCAGACACCAAGATCCTTTTCATCTTCTGTCAGCACCGAATAACTTGAAGCGAGTTGCTCAAGAATAATATCGTCAACATCCAGGCCACAACGACGAACACACTTCACAATATTTTGTGCGGCGCTGACTGCGCCAGTGACCATATGCACCTTGGACTCTAATCTGACACCGGACATACCGATAGGCTCTTTAACACCTTCCTGATTATCAATAATGAATTCCTGCGGCAGGATATGCAGGATCTTTTGATCTGCTGGTATAGCAACAGCTTTAGCAGCATCAATCACACGATCTACATCACCATGATTCACTTCATTATCTCTAATAGCTACAATGCCATGTGAATTCAAACTACGGATATGACTGCCGGCAATGCCGGTAAAGACAGAATGAATTTCGCAACCTGCCATTAATTCCGCCTCTTCGATAGCGCGCTGAATCGAATGAACAGTAGACTCAATATTGACTACAACACCCTTTTTCAACCCTCTCGACTGGTTTGAACCGATACCGATGATTTCAATCTCCTCATCAACAGTAATCTCGCCAACAATGGCAACAATCTTTGAGGTGCCAATATCCAGACCTACGATTAAATTCTTGTCCGATTTTTTACCCATGTAATACCTGCCTGTTATTAGCTTCTTTCATAAAATTTATTTTTTCCATTTCACTGAAAAACCATTGGTATAACGAAGATCTATGGTGTTGGTATGTGATATCCGCCCAGCTACTGTAGTCGGAATTAAGTCAAGAAAACGTTGGAAACGTGCACTCACTTCTTTTCTTCCAAGAATGACTTTGATACCGTTTGCAAGTTGAAAGGACCAGGCACGACGTTGATCAAGAGTGAGCTGGACAATTAAAAAATTGATTTGATTAACGCGTTGTTGCATTTCTTCAAAACGTTTGAGCAACATCGCCTCTGAACCTGCTGGTCCTATCAATAAAGGCAGGTTCTGCGGTATCGTATCTATTTCAGGTTCAAAATATTCGCCACTTTCATTTAACAAACCTTTATCATTCCAACGCACAACCGGAATTTGTTCTGTCACAATAACCCGTAAGCTATCCGGCCATATTCGTTGCACTTTTACCTTGCTTACCCAGGGCTCTGACAATAGTGAATCTCTTACTGCATCGACATTCAGATTAAAGAATCCCCCACGAACCTTGTTCGTGACAATTTGCTGCAAATCAACCGGTAATAATCTGGTGAATTCACCTTCAACTCTTACCTGTTTAATAGGCATCGTGTCCGGATGTGATAAATGTAAACCACCCCAAACCATCAATACCATTAGCGTCATCGCTAACAAACTACCGATAATCTGAATCTTGCGATGATTGTGCCTGTGTTCGAAATCCAGTTTGTCTGGTACGACTGCCATTTGTATACTCATGGCAATATCACCTCTGAACCACTACTTCCTAACAGGCTGGTAGCCAATATCTGTATGGTTAATTCTGAAAATGACAATCCTGCTTTTGCTGCAGCCATTGGAACCAGACTATGACTTGTCATACCGGGCACAGTATTCACTTCAATTAACCAGGCTTGCCCCATAGAATCAATTATCATGTCGACTCTTGCCCAACCTGAAACATCAAGCGCCTGACATGCTTTTAACGCCAACTCACCGATAGCCTTTTCCTGTTTTTGATCCAGTCCACAAGGGCAAATATATTGAGTATCATCATCAACATATTTCGCCTGATAGTCATAAAACTCGCGTTTTGTTTCGAGCTTGATTGCTGGTAAAACCTGCCCATTAAGAATGGGAACTGTATATTCGGCACCGGTAATCCATTGCTCGGCCATAACGCGATCGTCATATTGATTTGCCTCTTGCCAGGCAGGAAATAAGGCATTTTTTTCTTTAACCTTACTAGCACCGATGCTTGAACCTTCTCTGACCGGTTTAACCATCAACGGCATGCCCAATTCTTTGGCAATATTTTCGAAGTCGCTATTTTTATTAAGTTCTGCAGCTTTCGGTGTTGGCAACCCGGCATTCTGCCAAATAGCTTTACTGCGAGCCTTATCCATTGAGATAGCGGAACCTAATACATTTGATCCCGTATAAGGCAAACCAACTGATTCAAGAGCCCCTTGAATTGATCCATCTTCACCACCGCGACCATGCAAGGCGATAAAGACACATTCAAATTTTTCATTCACCAGCTGTGACAATGTTTCTCTATTACAATCAATTGCATGTGCATCAATACCAGCTTCAAGTAATGCTTTATGTACTGCCTGACCACTTTGCAAAGAAATTTCTCGCTCAGCAGACTGACCACCCATTAGTACAGCAACTTTGCCAAACTCACTAACTTGATATTCAGGAAAGCGCATTAGTTTGTCTCTCCCATATTATCTTTACCGACTATTTTTACTTCTGCCTGCATATCTACCGCATGTTTATTTCTCACAGTATTGGCTATATGCTGAATTAAACTTTCAATATCACTAGCAGATGCATTTCCAGTGTTCACAATAAAGTTTGCGTGTTTTTCCGAAACAACTGCGCCACCTATTTGATAACCTTTTAAACCTGCTGCTTCAATTAATCTTGCCGCATGATCTCCCTCTGGATTGCGAAAGACCGAACCGCAGCTTAACTGCCCCAGAGGCTGTCTCGCTGCACGCTCATCCAACATATTACGGATGCGTTCTTTTATTAATTCAGGATCTGCATTTGTTAATTTAAAGGTTGCGGAAATGAACCATTCATCAGTCGGCAAGGAAACACTTCGATAGCCAATCTCAAAATCAGATTTTTGATAATGATTAATCTTGCCTTGTCGATTAATTGTTTCAGCACTGACAGCATTAACCCAGGTTTCACCTCCCCAAGCACCGGCATTCATTGCCAATGCACCACCTATCGTGCCGGGAATACCTGCAAGAAACTCAATACCACTTAAGCCTTCTTTCGCTGCTTGCCTTGCTGCTTTAACACAAGATAATCCCGCATCAACTTTTATTTCTGTATCAGTAACTTTTATGAACTCACCAAGCGCACTTTCAACAGAGATTACAATTCCAGTCAATCCACCATCTCTTACTAGTAAGTTACTACCCTTTCCTACCCACATAACTGGAATATTTTTAGGCAGGGCGCCTAAGAACTGACTTAAATCTTTAATATTGGCAGGCACAAAAAAGTATTCTGCATTACCACCTGTACGCCATGAAGTATGACGAGACATAGGCTCATTCATAAGCAACTCGCCAGCAAATTGTTGCGCATTCAAATGATGAGTTAAATTCACCATCTTGCTGTTATGTCCTGTTTCATCATTCATCATTAACAAAACTGCATTCCTCTAATGCACCATCGCATATTGTTCATGCATTTCTCTTGAAAGCTTGCCAATGTCACCGGCACCCAATGTCAACAACAAATCATCTTGCTGTAATACGCTGCCAAGAATGTCATGCATGGTTTCGATGTCTTCAATAAAGATCGGATCAACCTGTCCACGTAATCGAACAGCACGACACAATGATCGACTATCCGCTCCTGCAATAGGATCTTCACCTGCCGGATAAACATCCAGCACTAGCAAAACATCAGCCATAGATAGCACCTTGCAAAAATCTTCAAATAAATCGCGTAATCTGGTGAAACGATGCGGTTGATAAATAACTACCAGTCGACGTTTTGGCCAACCTGTCTTAATGGCATTCAAACAGGCCTGAATCTCTGTGGGATGATGCGCATAGTCATCTATCAAACAGACTGTTTTTTCATTAATAATTATTTGTCCTCTGAGATGACAGCGTCTACCAATACCCTGAAAATGTTTTAATGCATTTACGATCGCGTCATCATTAATGCCAAGTTCATGAGCAACAGTAATTGCAGCTAGCGCATTGAGCAGGTTATGTTTGCCCGGCATGTTTAATTCAATTTCGAGCCAGTCTTTATTTTGTTTATGCGAAACCTTGAACCAGGTTTTATCACCTTCCTGACGAATTAATTCGGCACTGTAATCTGCTTCGAAATCCATGCCATAAGTAACCACTTGCCTGGTAACCGAAGGCAGAATTTTCCTGACGCCTTCATCATCAATACACAAAATGGCTAGACCATAGAAAGGCAACTGATGAAGAAACTCGACAAAATGATTTCTTAGATTATTAAAGTCGCCACCATAGGTATCCAGATGATCTGCATCGATATTAGTAATAATCGACATTGTTGGCTGCAAGTGTAGAAACGACGCATCACTTTCATCTGCTTCTGCGACGAAATAATTACCACTCCCGAGTTTAGCATGCGTACCGGAACTGTTTAACAAACCACCTATAACATAGGTTGGATCAACGCCACCTTCTGCTAACACACTAGCTATCAGACTGGTTGTTGTTGTCTTGCCATGAGTGCCGGCAACAGCAATCCCCTGACTAAAACGCATCAACTCTGCCAGCATTTCTGCTCGCCTAATCACAGGCGTACGATTCTGACGCGCTGCTTTTAATTCTACATTGCTTTCTTTTATCGCACTGGTAATCACTACCGCATCACATTCTGCTACCTGTGTAGCGTCATGACCAATAGCGACATTAATACCCAGAGATTTCAGGTGTTTAGTAATCCTGTTTTCTTTCATATCCGAACCGCTGACTTCATAGCCAAGGTTTTTCAATACTTCGGCAATACCGCTCATACCCGCTCCACCAATACCAATAAAGTGAATGCGTTTGACACGACCCATTGTATGAGAATGCAAATCAGGCATAAGTTGCCTCCACACATGCATTGGCAACAACTTGTGTTGCATCTGGCCTAGCAAGTTGTCTGGCCTTGATTGCCATATCAATACATGATTGATAAGACTCAAAGAAACATGTCAAGCATTCCTTGATTCGTTCAACGGTTAAATGCGCCTGTTGAATAATGATTGCCGCACCACCTTCTTCAAGATAACGCGCATTAGCTGTTTGATGATCATCTACGGCATAAGGAAATGGTACGAGTATCGAAGCAACACCTGCTATTGCTAACTCCGCGATCGTTAAAGCACCGGCTCGACAAATAACAATATCTGCCCACGCATACTGAGCTTCCATATCCTTTATAAAAGGTCTGACATCTGCTTGAAGATTAACTTTACGATATTGTTCTTCAGTAAAATCGAGATGTGTCTCGCCACACTGATGTATTACAGAAAACTTACAGTCAGTTAGTTGTGCCAATCCTGCTGGAATTAGTTCATTTAATTTTGCTGCACCTAAACTGCCACCCAATACTAATATATTTAAATGCTTTTTATCTTTTAAACGTTGTTCAGGAACTGCAATATTCGTAATTGATTCTCTTACAGGGTTTCCCGTAATTAATAATTTATCCTGCATTTCAAATGCAGATGGAAAGGACGCCATAATTTTTGTAGCAAATGGCGCTAATAATTTATTTGTCATACCAGCGATGGCATTTTGTTCATGTATCAATAATGGAATACCCATCAACCATGCAGCAATACCTCCCGGACCGCTGGCAAATCCGCCCATACCCAATACAGCTGTCGGTTTGATTTCCCACATGATCAACATTGCCTGCCACAATGCGATGAGCAACATGAAAGGTGTCAGACATAAACGAATAAAACCCTTACCTCTCATGCCACTAACACGAATGGTTAATAACTGATAACCATGTTCAGGCACGATCTGTTTTTCCAGTCCTTTTTCAGTACCTAACCAATACAACTGAAAACCCTGCTTCTTCAAACAGTCAGCAACAGCCAGTGCCGGATACACATGTCCACCCGTACCACCTGCCATAATCAATATGGTTTTATCATGCATAGGCAACCACCACTTTCTGCACGATATTGCGCGTGTCTTGTCGGTTTTCATATTCAATGCGCAAGAGAATTGCGATCAACATGCAATAGGTAATCAAGCTATTACCACCATAACTGAGTAATGGTAATGTCAATCCTTTGGTGGGCAAGATACCCATGTTCACACCCATATTGATATAAGCCTGAATACCAATGATTAATCCAATGCCATAGGCAAAATAGGCCGCAAAATATTTTTCAACTGACTCAGCAACATGCCCAATAACAAATGCGCGCCAGACCAGGAAAGAAAACAAACAGATAATAAAAACACTACCAAATAAACCGGTTTCTTCTGCAATGACTGAAAAGACAAAGTCGGTATGCGCTTCTGGCAGATAAAATAACTTTTGAATACTGCTACCTAGCCCAACACCAAGCCACTCACCACGACCAAATGCGATTAATGCTTGTGTAAGCTGAAAACCGGTATCAAATGGATCCTTCCAGGGATCAATAAAGCTCATCAATCTTTGCATACGATAAGGCGACATAATTGCCAGTGTTAATAATATGGTGAAAGCAACACTGACCCAGGCAAAAAATCGTAACAATGGAATACCACCCATAAATAACATACCCAAAGCCGTAGTAAACAGGACAACTGTTGCACCGAAGTCGGGTTGCATAAGTAATAAACCGGAAATTATCGTCAACATGACAATAGGTCTAACAAAACCAGCGAAATCTGTTTGTACTGTTTGTTTATGTCGAACAATGTAACCTGCTAAATAAGCAATCACACAAAATTTGACTGGTTCTGATGTTTGCAAGGAGAAAGGTCCGATCTGAATCCAGCGCATGCTACCGTTTACTTCCTTTCCAATACCTGGCACTAATACAAGAAACAACATAACAAATGCCAATATCAACAGAAGTACACTAATGTTTTGCCAAAACTGCAGAGGCACTTTGACAATAACAAAAGCAAAGCTAAGACCTATCATCAATGCGACACCCTGACGCCAAAAGAAATGTAATGGATCTGCATATTCCTTTGCTGCAATCGAAATTGACGCAGATGCAACCATGATCAAACCAATACACATTAATAGTAATGCAGTATCTAAAAGCCAAAGATCATAGCCAGCAAACAATTTATGTTTGATATGCATCTTGCTATTTACTGTTGCCTGTTTTTTTCTATTTGTAGACATCAGTGTTCACTCAACTTCATAACAGCATTCGCAAAACTATCGCCACGTTGTTGATAATCTTCGAACATATCAAGGCTTGCACAGGCTGGCGCAAGCAATACTGCATCGCCAGCTGCACCTATAGTTGCCGCATGTTCAACGGCTTCTTGCAAACTCGCCATTTTTTCAAATGAGATTTGATTGTCTACCAGTTCTACAAACCGATCAGCATCATGACCTATCAACAATAAATGTTTAACATGTTTTGTTAATACAGGTAGTAGAGTAGTGATATCTGCTCCTTTACTATCGCCACCAGCTATCAGTATGATTTTTCCGGGACGATTTAGGCCTTCAATAGCGGCAATACTCGCACCAACATTGGTTGCTTTCGAATCATTAATCCAATCGACACCGTCAATATTTTTTACTAACTGACATCTATGTTTTAAGCCATTAAATGATTTTAAGGCCTTACGCATAGCATCATAAGAAACTGCCATCTCATTAGCTAGTGCCATGCTAGCCAGCGCATTACTAATATTATGCTTACCCTTAATACCTAACTCTGCCGTAGTGATAATCTTTTCATCACCATGACATAACCAAAGATGTTCACCTGCTCTATGCAAATGAAAATCAGCCTGTTTATCTTCATCGATCGAATAGCTCACTGTTTTCTTTGATGAATTTTGCATAGCAGCGACACGTTCATCATCAAAATTGATCACAGCGGTGCCATTGCCCATGTAAATCTTTTGTTTGGCAGCAGCATATTGTTCAATATCGTCATAACGATCCATGTGATCAGAAGAGATATTGAGTACAGCACTTGCGAGAGTATTCATTGAAAAGGTTGTATCGAGCTGAAAGCTTGAGAGTTCCAACACATAAAATTCAGGCATAGATTTATCCAGCAAATCCAGTGCGGGCGTGCCGAGATTGGCGCCAGTCTCAATGGTCTTGTTATCAGCTTTTGCCATTAAGGATAACAAGGTGGTGACAGTGCTTTTCCCATTAGAACCGGTAATAGCAATTATCGGTGACTTTGCCTCGCGACAGAATATTTCAATATCCCCAACAATATCCTTGCCTTTCTTAATTGCAGTTTGTAATGCAGGTTCACGCAAAGACACACCTGGACTAACAATGATTTGTTCTGCCAATAGACATAATTCGGCATCCAGTTCACCGGCAACAAACTGCACATCAGGAAATTGTTTTGTTAAGTAATCTAATGCAGGTGGATGACTTCTTGTATCTGTCACCATAAGATTATCTACACCTTTATTTTTTAAATGGCGTACACAAGACAAACCGGTTTTACCCAAACCGATAATCAAAGCATCTATTGCTATATGCTTTTTAGTCATTGCTTTCTTTGATTCCTCTAGACAAAACAAACCACATTCCTCAACGTATCTTCAAACTTGATAAACCGATGAGTACAAGTACAACCGTAATAATCCAGAAACGCACAATTACGCGAGGCTCTGGCCAACCTTTTAATTCATAGTGATGATGTAATGGCGCCATTTTAAAAATTCGTTTACCAGTCAATTTGAATGAGGCCACCTGCAAAATTACAGATACCGTTTCAATGACAAATACACCGCCCATGATTAATAGCGCCAACTCCTGACGAATAATAACCGCAACAACACCTAATGCCGCACCAAGTGACAAGGCGCCGACATCTCCCATAAAGACCTGTGCGGGATAAGTGTTAAACCAGAGAAAACCCAAACCAGCCCCCACCATGGCAGCACAAAATATTGTGATTTCGCCTGTGCCCGGGACATAAGGAATGCCAAGATAATCTGAAAAACGTATATGCCCTGTTGCATAGACAAAGATTGCCAATGCACCTGCAACCATTACTGTAGGGAGTATGGCGAGGCCGTCCAAACCATCTGTTAAATTAACCGCATTACTTGATCCGACAATGACAAAATAGCTGAACACGACATAGGCCCAACCCAAATCAAATACCCATGACTTGATAAACGGCACAATGATTTGCGTTTCAACGTTTAATGTTGCGGTTTGATATAAATACAAGGCAGCTATCAGGGCAATAAAAGATTGCAGCAAATATTTATATTTCGCTCTTAACCCTTTTGGATCGCTATAGATCACTTTCTTATAGTCATCGACCAGACCGATTAGACCAAAACTAAGTGTCACCAATAAAACTAACCAAATATAACGATTACTTAAATCGGCCCAACATAGAGTACTGATAGTGATGGATAACAGAATAAGCGCGCCACCCATCGTCGGTGTTCCGGTTTTTTGCAGATGACTTTGTGGTCCATCATCCCTGATACTCTGACCTATTTGTTTTAGCGTTAATTTACGAATCAGATACGGACCAAATACGAGCGATATAAATAATGAGGTCAAAACACCCAGAATAGTTCGCAGCGTAAGATAACGAAATACACCGAAACCACTCTCGTACTGCATCAAATATTCACTTAACCAAAGCAGCATCAGTATTGCTCCTCAGTTATGGCATTCACTACTCGTTCCATTTTCATGGATCTGGAACCTTTAACCAGTATAGTTATATTACTTCCTAAAAGGCTTTTGATATGTTTGTTTAATTCATCAATATTTCTAAAATGAATTGCGCCTTCACCGAAACTTTGTTGTGCATACTGACTCAATTCGCCTAATGTAAACAGGCCATCTATACCTGCTTTACTGGCAATTTGTCCGGCTTCAGCATGTAAATCAGCTGCTGTATTTCCAAGTTCACCCATATCTCCCAACACAAGATATCGTTTACCTTTAATATGACTTAGTACAGAAATAGCAGCAGCTAACGATGCAGGATTAGCATTATAGGTATCATCGATGATGCGACTTTCGTGTTGACCTGACAGGAATTGCAAACGACCTTTTACACCAGTTAACTTTTCCAGACCCTGTTTAATGAGTTCAAGTGATATATTTAAACTGAGACAACATGCAGCTGCGGCAAGTGCATTCTTTACATTGTGCATACCAACCAGAGGTAATTTGATTTGAATCGCTTTATTACCAATATGTAAATTAAATTTAATATTTTTTTGTTCTATCTGTTCCAGAATATCGCTGGCATAAACATCAGCCTGATTATTAGTCAATGAAAAGCAACACGTTTGACGTTCTGCACATATGTTCTTCCAGTAGTCTGCATAATCGTCATCAGCGTTGATTACTGCCACACCGGCTTCCTGTAAACCGGAATAGATCTCGGCTTTAGCTTTGGCAACACTATCAACACTACCGAATCCTTCAAGATGAGCCGGCGCGCATTGTGTAATCACAGCAACATCCGGTTTCGTTATGGCACTTAGCCATTCGATCTCACCAATATGATTAGCACCCATTTCAATAACCGCATAGTTATGCAAACCATCTAAAGCAAATAATGTAAGTGGCACACCTATATCGTTATTCAAATTACCTGAAGTTGCATGAGTTGAGCCTGCTTCCGACAAGATAGACTTCACCATTTCCTTGACAGATGTTTTGCCATTACTACCTGTCACGGCAACAATACGAACATCTAGCGTTTCTCTCCAACGCTGTGCCAACAAGCCCATTGCGTGCTTTGCATCTTGAACAAGTAATGTAGGTAATATCTTTTCAGATTGCTTATCTATTAAACAGGAAGATGCACCTTTTTCCGCTGCCTGTTCGATGAAATTATGACCATCAAAATTTTCACCATGCAATGCAATAAATAAATTATCTTTTTC
The DNA here is from genome assembly GCA_030829955.1 of Gammaproteobacteria bacterium. GTDB lineage: Bacteria > Pseudomonadota > Gammaproteobacteria > Eutrophobiales > Eutrophobiaceae > JANQNX01. The sequence continues at coordinate 96,607 of JAURNY010000009.1, forward strand.
TATGGTGCGTGTGTCTGTACTGCAACCATTGAATTCAACATCCGCACCGATGAGGCTCGCATTAATAGCTAAAACAACATCTGATAACTGCATTCTTATCATGCTGTTTCCTCTACCAATCGACGCGCCAGCTCACGATCACTAAATGGTATGACATCATTACCTATAGTCTGTGTCGTTTCGTGGCCCTTACCGGCAATTAATACGATGTCATCCTTTTCAGCTTCATGAAATGTATTGGTAATCGCATCAGAACGATCGTAACGAACCGCTATGCGTTCCTTGTTTTGCATACCAGCAAGTATCTGCGCAATAATACGTTCAGGTTTTTCACTACGTGGATTGTCATTCGTTAAGATAACAACATCGGCCAAAGTCTCTGCAATATTACCCATCTGTGGTCGTTTGCCGGTATCACGATCTCCACCACAACCAAAAACGCAATACAGTTTACCCTTACAGTATGACCGTAAACTCGTTAATGCCTTTTCAAGTGCATCAGGAGTATGTGCATAATCAACAACCAATAACGGTTTATTGTTGCTGGTAAAACATTCCATTCTTCCGGGCACGCCGGTAAAGACACAAATCGCCTTTGCGGCATCTTCTTTGGCAATATTATTTGCACAAAGTGTGGAAAAAACAGCAAGGACATTGGGTATATTAAAATCACCCAAAAGTCCGGTTTTAATCGTGACGTCGCCCCATGAACTTGCAACTTTTATAATGGTTATTAAATCATCTGTTTTTAAAACCTCTTTTACACAAACTTTTTTTATTCCGGTTGCGTCAATGTTACCTGAGGTGCTGTAAGCAATAATTTCAATTTCCTGCTTTATTTCTTTTATCAGTTTACGACCAAAACCATCATCGTAATTTATAACTGCTTTCTTTAAACCCGGGGTATGAAAAAGTTTCGCTTTTGCAGATGCATAGTTTTCAAAGGTTTCATGATAATCAATATGATCATGACTTAGGTTTGTAAAAACAGCAGTATCAAACTGCACATTGGCAACACGCGCCTGGTCCAGTGCATGTGAAGAGACTTCCATGGATACTGTTTCAACATCATTACGCCACGCTGAAAATAATGCATGTAAATTTATCGGATCTGGTGTTGTCATATTGCCACTATGCAGGGCATTTGACTTCCCATATCCTAATGTTCCAATGAATGCTGCCTTATTATTAATATAATTAAGTGCATAAGAGAGCATATAGGCAACAGTTGTTTTACCATTAGTACCGGTAACACCAATCACATTCATATCGTGAGTTGGTTCTGAAAAATACCGACTAGCAATTTGACCTACATGCTTACGTAGCTCCTTAACCTTATAAACTGTCACATGTTCATGCAAAATTTGCACATCAGCGTTCTCATCAATAGCGATCGCTATAGCACCGGAATTGATTGCATCATCAATAAAGTTCATTCCATTAAGAGATGAACCTTGGTAGGCCATAAACAGATCGCCCGGTTTTACCATGCGGCTATCTATGGCAATCCCTTCGATTTGTAGATCTGTTTCAATATCACAAATATCTGCAAACAGTGCTTTGATACTAATTGAAGGTTTTTTGGCTTTTGCTGTCATCATCCATCAAACCCCTCATCAAGTTCCAGATCAGGTCGGTTTGCCATAATGGGACTGGTAATCGCAGGTAAATTATCCGGCGCGATATTAAGTATTCTAAAAGCACCTTCCATCACTCTGGCAAAAACAGGTGCGGCAACTACACCACCAAAATAACCATTACCCCTAGGTTCATCGATCAGAACCACCATGACATAACGAGGATCGCTTGCCGGCGCGATACCAGCAAAAAGAGACAGATAACGATCATCCGAATAACCACCACGTGTTGATTTATGTACTGTACCGGTTTTTCCAATGACACGATAACCGCGCACGGCTGCGCGTTTACCAGTACCTTCGGAAGAGACAACGGTTTCCATCATCTTTCTAACTTGTCTTGCCGTACTTTCCGGTAAAACACGTTTGCCAGAAACCGTGCCAGATACTTTGATGAATGAAACTGGCAACATAACGCCACCCGTTGCCAGCACAGAATAGGCATGTGCTAATTGCAATGGTGTTACAGATAAACCATAACCAAATGATAATGTCGCAATCTCAACATCAGACCATGTATTGTAAGAATTTAATATTCCGCTGGATTCACCGGGAAAACCACTACCAGTAAGCTGACCAAAACCAAAACTATTTAATGCTTCCCAATATTTTTTTGGTTCAAGTGATAATGCAATTTTAGTTGCGCCTACATTACTGGACTTGGTAATAACTTTAGTCACATTGATATCACCATAGTTATGCATATCACGAATCGTATGTTCACCCACCTTGATATAACCAGGTGCTGTATCGATTCGAGTATGTGGTTGAAAATTCCCATATTCCAGACCGGCAGCAATCGTAAACGGTTTCATGGTCGAACCCGGTTCAAACACATCGGTCAATGCCCGGTTTCGATAAAACTGGCTTTTTAAACCACCTCGATTGTTAGGGTTATAGGAAGGTTGACCAACCATCGCAATCACTTCACCAGTATTAATGTCCAGCATCACCAGTGATCCACTTTTTGCACGATGATGTTTTACAGCTGCTGCTAATTCACGATATGCAAGATATTGGACACGTCTGTCTATACTTAGTATCAAATCTTTACCAGGTCTTGGCGTCTTGATACTTTCTATATTTTCAATAACACGGTTTAATCGATCTTTTAATACTCTTTTCGCACCTGACTCACCAGCTAACCAATCATTATAGGCAAGCTCCAGTCCTTCCTGACCCTGATCATCGATATTGGTAAAACCGATAATATGAGAAGTCACTTCTGCAGCTGGATAGTAACGCTTGTATTCGCTCAGTGTTGACACACCTTTAATCGCAATGGCTTGTACGGCTTCAACTACATCAGGTATTGCATGGCGTTTTAAATAAATAAAATCGCGACTAACTCGACCGCGTAATAAATCTTTTAAATCTTTTATAGACATATCCAATGCTTTAGCCAGCGCTGGTAATTTTTCTGCATCATCCAGTGCCTTTCTTGGGTTAGCCCAGATAGACTCAACTGGCGTACTCATTGCAAGTTGTTCACCATTGCGATCAGTAATCACACCCCTATGTGCAGGAATTTCCACTACACGTATGGAACGAGCATCACCCTGTTCCTGTAAAATATCTTTATTCCATAATTGTAAATATGCAGCACGACTAATGAGCACAGTCATACCACACATAAACAAACCCAGAATGAACCAGCGGCGTAATGGGTATTGAGGTTGTACCGTTCTGATAATCATTCTTCGATCAACACCACATAACTTTTATCCGGCATGCGCATTTGTAAATTCAGACGCGCAACATTTTCAATTCGATCAGTAATTGCCCAGGTACTTTGTTCCAGCTGTAATCGTCCCCACTCTTCTTTCAATTCATAGCCAGTGCGCTCCAAAGCCTGCAACTCAACAAAAAGACGTCGGGCATCATGGCGAGTCATCACGACATAAATCGCGGTTAAAAATACTGCCAGATATAAAGTAGTCATTATTAGCGGTTTCAATTCAATTTCTCCGCAACCCTTGCCACAGCACTACGCGACCGGAGATTATTTTCCAGCTCATTTGCAGAGGCTTTAATCTTTTTGCCAACGGGTTTTAAACGAGAAGTTGATTGATCCTGCGTGACTGGAATCTCTTTCGGTAATGATTCCGGTTTTGATTGATCACGAATAAATCGTTTAACAAGCCTATCCTCAAGAGAATGAAAACTGATTGCTACTAATCTACCTTTAGGCTCGAGTACATCAACTACTTTAGGTAATACAGCTTCAATATCATCAAGCTCATTGTTTATAAAAATACGTAAGGCCTGAAACGTTTTTGTTGCCGGATGAATATTATGTTTCTTTGAAGGCAAGATTGATTTAATCAAGTCCACCAGTTCTGATGTAGTAACAATAGCCTTTTCATCGCGCTGTCTAACAATGGCCCTAGCAATTCTTCGCGATGCACGTTCTTCACCATATTGATAGATAACATCAGCAATTTCGTTTTCTTTCGCGTGATTTAACCATTTACTAACAGGCTGACCAGTTGATGTATCCATTCGCATGTCGAGAGGTGCATTAAAACGAAAACTGAAACCACGATTAGGATTATCCAGTTGAGGTGAAGACACACCGAAGTCCAGCAACACGCCGGCAACCTTACCTGACATATCACGTTTAACTACTTCCTGCTTCAGCATCGTGAATGAACCTTGTACAAGTGTAAAACGTGGATCGTTAGACATGTTGTCTGAAACAGAGGCAATCGCATCTAGGTCTTTATCGAAGGCAAGCAGGCGACCGTTTTTACCCAGCCGTTTAAGGATAGCAGCGCTATGTCCTCCACGTCCAAATGTGCAATCAATGTAAAACCCATCTGCATATATATTCAATGCCTCAATTACCTCATCCAATAAAACTGGTTGATGACCTTCATCCAAAACAACTAATCACCCGAGATAACTGCTATAATGACAATTCTTGTAATGAATCAGGTGTGGGGACAGAATCATCACCGACTGAGTTAAGCCATTCATCTCGTTGTGCTTCCCATGTCTGTTCATCCCAGATTTCAAACTTATTTCCTTGCCCCAAGATCACAGCTTGCTTTTGCAACTCGGCATAACTACGCAATTCCTTGGGAATAAGGATGCGACCTTGTACATCAAGCTGACAGTCAGAGGCATAACCTCGCATCATCTGTTTAGTACGACGGCTTTGTTTATCGAAATCGGAAAGAGTAGACAGTTTGTCTTCAATCACTTCCCATTCAGCAAGGGGAAATAACCAAAGCGAGCGGTCGAATGGGTTCAGGGTAATAACGAGCTGATTATCAGATTGAAAAGAAATAAGATCACGATAGCGGCTAGGTACCGCTAAACGACCTTTACTATCCAGACAAATTGTATTGAAGCCTCGAAACACAAACTATCCCCAAGTTGCTAGTAAAATCCACTTTTACCCACAATCCCCCACTTCTTGAACTATAGGGATTTGGGGAGTTTGCTGTCAAGCGTTGTTTGAGTTTTTTTTAATAAAAAATGCTCTTTTTTACAAACACTTAGCTCCCGAAAGTTAAAAAACACATCATTTGTTTCAAGTTATGTTTATTTAAGTCTATTTGATTCAATTTGTTTGCGTATATTCTTAATAAATTACATTAAGTTTAGTCAAAATGCGCTGTCCTCTAATCCTAAATCCTTGGCCCGCTTCAAATATTGCTCAGCCAAATCAAAATTTGCCTCAACACTAGCCATTCCCCGTCTATAAAGCTTACTTAGGTGAAAGGCAGCGATAGCATCGCCCATTTCCATCGCCTTTTTATATAGCTCAATAGCCTTTTCACTATCCATCTCCACACCCGCACCACGCTCATAGGCCAATGCTAACATGCCAATGGCTTCAGCTACTCCGGCATCAGCTAACGGTCTTAACATTAATAAGGCCTCACCATATCGAGCATCGGAAAATGCCTGACTTACCATATCAATGGCATCACGTAATTCCTGATCAGTAGAAGTAGATTCCTTCATGTGCTTATCACGTATTTAAGGGTTTCCACAACTTGCTCAGGTGTTTGAGCCCATGCCATTGCTGCACCATCGACTTCTTTCAATGGATGAATAATGCTTTCATCGTGTAACGTGATGTATGGTTTTCCTAGGGCAGCACACATACCAGCATCAAATGCCGCGTTCCATTGTTTATACTTATCACCAAAACGTACGATAGCAACATTACATTTTTCAATTAGATTTTTAGTGCGAATTGCATTTACTTTTGATGACTTATGGTCACGCCAGAAATTTGAGTTCTCTAAACCAAGATGATCTCCAGCTGCATCACTTGCGTCGTGATCAGTTACTGCAGAAGTGTAAGTAATGGGCAAACCAAGCTCGTCAGTTCCCTGTTTAATTTGATCGCGCCAATCAGTATGAATTTCACCTGACAAATAAACAATCCAGTTCATGAATTATCCTTATTAGTTTTGTTTTTGATTTTAAAAAAAATTAAGAAAGAGTCGACCGATAAGCCGGGTTCTGTCGAGGACAATCATTCATCTGGGATGTATGTCACCATACACCTCAAGCAACCTACCCGGAAACAGTGCGGGCCGCACCATTGTTTCCCTATTTGGTCTTGCTCCCGGTGGGGTTTGCCCTGCCACTCCCATTACTGGCAGCGCGGTGCGCTCTTACCGCACCATTTCACCCTTACCTGCAAACAGGCGGTATATTTTCTGTGGCACTTTCCATCGGCTCACGCCGTCCAGACGTTATCTGGCACCTCGCCCTATGGAGCCCGGACTTTCCTCTACTAACCATAATTAGCAGCGATTGCCTGGCCGACTCTCGGCTAAGAGTGTATGACCAGTAATGGAAGTTGCAAGGGTTTTTAATAAAAACTGATATTTATAGTCATATGATGTGATCAAATGCGAGTATATCGAATAATAAGCTCTAGCGCACCTTGCAGCATTTATCCAGCGGCATGCGCGTTAACAGCTTACTTGATGATGCCGCCAAGGGAGCAATAACTGCAATCGCCACCACATCGGAAAATATATCGGCCGCACGTTCAAGCATACTGGATGCAGATTATACAAAAAGAGACGCTACTACTGACCCACAGCAGTATTCTGCAACGCTCCAGCAACTCCATGATTGCTCAGGCCAATATCCGGCCTCAAAACGTATTGCGACTGCTAAGCTAATCAGGCAATTACTTCAGGTTCAGACTTTCACATACTCGTTGTTTAATCAGTTCGATTTCATTGGGCTTGTATGGTTTACGTTCCGGTCGCCCCCAGACAACATCGGGCCAGCAAAAATCTGAAGGTGATCGACCAATAACGTGAATATGTAATTGACTCACAACATTACCGATTGCAGCGACATTGATCTTGCTCATTTCAAATTGTTGCAATATAAATCTGGAAAACAAATCAATTTTACTTTCTACAATTTGCCTTAAAGGTGCAGGTAATTCATAGAGTTCTTTAACTGTTGTTTTTGGGACAAGGATAAACCATGGCACTAATGAATTGTTCATCAATAACAACAAATACTCATTGCATTCCTGCAAAAGAATACAATCGTTTTGCAAACGCTTATCCAGTTGAAAATCATTCATAACCAGAGACTATGAAGGGTAATAATATTATTGACAAGTTAAAGCTGGCTTAAGTGCGATTGTGACAGTTTCTGCTCCGGTAATTTTTTATGGTTTAGGGTTGGATTCCATTTTATGCAAAAACAAACAAGCCAAATAATAAAAATTTAATTCGATGCATCATGAGCTATCCCTATCAATATTAATTATAATCGGTGACAGTCCGGAGGTTCTTTAGTCATTCATAACCAAGTGATAATTCATACACTGCATTTTTTTTCATGCCGGTAATTTCTGCTGTTAACACTACCGCATCTTTCGATGACAGTTTCCCAGATAATATTTTATAAATACGTATAACTTCCGCTTCTTCAACAGTTATATCTTTAATACCATCAATAACGATTACGAATTCGCCTTTAGGTTTTATTATGCCATCTGCAAGCAGTTGCCTGATTGATTCGACATCCCCGTGAACAATCTGCTCAAACTGCTTTGTTAATTCTCTGGCTATTGTCATCTGACGATCATTGCCAAAAACTTCTGCTATGTGATCGAGTGCTTCCTTAATTCGATGCGGTGTCTCATAAAATACTATCGTTCGCGACTCTTGTTGTAATTGTTCTAGTTGTTTTTTTCTGGAGCCTGATTTCGCTACCAGATAACCCTCATACACAAACCGATCGGTCGGCAAACCTGC
>JAURNY010000010.1 GCA_030829955.1 Gammaproteobacteria bacterium
ATGTTTCTGCAGCCGTAATAAAGGCCGCGAACAAGGCAAGTGAGGTCAATATTGCAGCACCGATGGCAAAACCTTTACCAATCGCTGCAGTTGTATTGCCAGCAGAGTCAAGGATGTCGGTTCTTCGTCTAACTTCTGATTCGAGGCCTACCATCTCTGCAATACCGCCAGCGTTGTCAGCAACAGGACCGTAAGCATCAATAGTCAGAGTTAGAACGAGACTACCAAGCATCCCCAAAGAGGCGATGGCAATGCCATACATTCCCGCAAGTTCCCATGAGATGAAGATGCTTATCGCAATAGCTAGATAAGGAAGAACTGTACTCTTATAACCTAGGGCAAGACCGTAAATTATGTTGGTAGCAACACCCGTTTCACAGGACTTGGCGACTTCCTTAACAGGGCTATATTTTTCAGACGTGTAGTAACCGGTCAATAAACCAACGGCTAGGCCCGATACCAGACCAGCTAGGAAGCAGAAGTAAACGCCTTGATTGGTATAGTCCGCACCATTTAATGCGAAGTTAGCAGGGATCAACTTAACAGTAACGAAATACATTACCACTGCCATGATGGCACTGGAAATTATCAGCAGCTTCATTAAAGATGGAGCAACATCACTTTCAGTCTTTACGCTAACCATTGCTTTAGTAATTAGGGCTATTGGAATACCGACAGCACTGATCAAAATTGGAAACAATAATGCATCCGGATTACCGGCAAACGCTACTGCACTAATAACCATCGCAGCACACGTGCTTTCTGCACAGGAACCGAAAAGGTCAGCGCCCATACCAGCAACATCGCCCACATTATCGCCAACATTGTCTGCAATAACGGCAGGGTTACGTGGGTCATCTTCCGGGATGCCCTGCTCAACTTTACCTACTAGGTCAGCACCAACGTCTGCGGCCTTGGTGAAGATACCACCACCAACACGTGCAAATAATGCGATGGTCGAACCACCTAATCCAAAGCCAGCTATTACTTCCATAAGGATATGGTTGTTCTCAGCCCCAAGGTCAGCCAAGAGGGTTTTCATCACCACATAAATGATAATCAGCCCGAGGGTTGCCAATCCGACTAGGGCAAAACCCATTACTGCCCCAGAGTCAATGGCCACATCATAAGCGGCAGAAATGTCTTTCTTCGCGGAAACCGTGGTTCGTGCGTTGCCTTGAGTTGCCACCTTCATGCCTATATAGCCAGAGGCGATTGATATCGCGGCACCAAACAGGAAAGCGATGGCGGTATAGATACCCTCATGAATATTATGTGTATGAGAATCATCGATCAGAACGGCGATAATAGCAGCAAAAACTAACATGAATATCGTCAGGATTTTGTATTCCTGTTTTAGGAAAGCCATGGCTCCTTCAGCAATAGCACCATGGATGAAGCTTAGCTTCTTGGCCTGGGCTTCATCAAGCCCAAGATCAAGCGGTATACTGTCAACCTTCTTCATGTAATAGAAGGCTACTCCTAAGCCCATCAGCGACAGGATCAGGGTTACCCATATTGTTATTCCCGACATAATATCTCCCCTAAATATAAGTTATTGATTAGAAAAATAAAAAAGTAATAGAATTACCAGCAATATTCCTTAGCTTTGCCGGTGCCAAAAAGTGGTGCAAATTGTACTTGGATATGAGGCAAGTTCAATTAAAAACCCAGTAAATTTCCGTAATTAATGCAATTTTCAACACTAATTTATATAAACTTATTTAAATAATTTATCTGTAATTTAATAAATATAGTAGAGATCTGAAATGACATTATTAATAGCTGGTTTAACTCTATGGACAGTCGTACATTTCTTTCCATCACTTCTTCAAGAGCAAAGAGCAGCCATCATTACGAAGGTAGGCTTGGGTAATTATAAAGGGGTGTTCGCGGTTTTAATCGTGTCATCAGTAATATTGATTGTCTACGGTTGGCGTTCTGTTATTCCGGAAGATATTTATAGTCCGCCAATCTGGGGTCGACACATCACATTTTTATTAATGTTAATTACTTTTATTTTGTTTGTTGCCGCAAAACATAAAACCAATATCAAACGCCATCTGCGTCATCCGCAACTGACTGGTCTGGTAGTTTGGAGTATCGGCCACTTGCTTGCCAATGGCGACAATCGATCAGTTATTCTTTTTGTCATGCTTGGCGTTTGGGCAATCCTTGAAATGATATTAATCAATCGACGTGAAGGTGTATGGCAAAAGCCGGAATCACTCCCTGTTAAGAAAGATATTATTACAGTAATAGCAGGTTGTGTGCTTTATACGGTTTTATTGTTTGCTCATTCCTATATAACCGGGATGAGCTTGATGAATATGTAAACTATAAAGAAAAGTCAGTTTTTAAAACCTTTTCTACTGGTTCATTTTCTAGCGTCACATACTTGGGTAAACCACCTTCATAAGGAGGATAATCTTCACCTTCGATCAATGGACTCAAGTATTTACGACAAGCATCAGTAATTCCAAAACCATCATCCGTAATAAACTCTTTTGGCATCATCTTTTCAACATTGGCAACGTCTTCAAGTTTGGCACTACCTATTTCCCACACATAAGGCTGATCAGACTTTCTAACTATGGTTGGCATGACAGCATTGTCACCAGCGATAGCCATTTCTACTGCCGCCTTGCCCAGCGCATAGGCTTGTTCAACATCTGTTTTGGAGGCGATATGTCTGGCAGCACGTTGCAGATAATCTGCAACTGCCCAATGATATTTATATCCAAGTGCCTCTTTTAACATATTGGCTACCACTGGTGCTGCGCCACCAAGCTGAGCATGTCCAAAGGCATCTCTTGTTCCTTGTTCAGCGAGAAACTTTCCATCCGGCCAATGTGCGCCTTCCGATACAACGATTGAGCAGTAGTCATATTTTTCGACTTTTGCCTTGACCGCCGCAATAAATTTTTCCTGATTAAATTCAACTTCGGGAAACAAGATGACGATTGGAATATCGTTCTGCCCATCAGCAGAGAGTCCGCCGGCAGCGGCAATCCAGCCTGCATGTCTACCCATGACTTCAATGACAAAGATCTTGGTGGACGTTTTTGCCATGGAACATACATCGAAAGAGGCCTCACGTACTGATGTAGCAATATATTTTGCCACCGACCCAAAACCAGGGCATACATCCGTTATAGGTAAATCATTGTCTACAGTTTTTGGTACATGGATCGCCTGAATTGGAAACCCCATTTTCTCTGAGAGTTGAGACACTTTGTGACAGGTGTCGGCAGAATCACCGCCGCCGTTATAAAAAAAATAACCAATATTGTGTGCCTTGAATATATCCATCAATCTTTCGTATTCAGCCTTGCTTTGTTCTAGTCCCTTTAATTTGTAGCGACAGGAACCAAACGCCCCTGATGGCGTATGTCGTAAAGCGGCTATGTTGTCTGCACTTTCCTGATTCGTATCAATCAGGTCTTCTGTTAAAGCGCCAATAATGCCATTTCGTCCGGCATATACGTTTGCTATCTTGTCCGGATGCTGTCTTGCGGTTTCGATCACGCCACAGGCACTGGCATTGATTACGGCGGTTACACCTCCTGATTGGGCATAAAATGCATTTTTGGCTGTTGCCATTCTAAACTCCTGAAATTATTGGATAATGAAACTGAACCGTCATCAAGCCGGCCTGACTAATGTGTTAAACTGTAACGATAACATAACGGACATCAACATTTCGTGATTAAAAATATGTCAGCCCTATTCATGAATATTATCAAAAGACCTGTTCATCAGTTCAAGTTAGTGTTGATGCTGATCATTATTCCCGTTTTGGTATATGCCGGCGCTTCACAGGATTTACCTGATTTTGCAGATTCTGCGGGGGCAGTAATTTCGCCTGAACATGAAAGACGATTGGGGCAGATATTTCTAAAACAGGTTCGTTATTTTGCAAAGATTGAAAATGATCCTGAAGTTGAATCTTATATCCAGTCTATTGGCTATCAACTTGCTTCACATAGCGACAATACAGTACAGCCATTTCAGTTTTTTGTGTTAAAGGATGGAGCAATTAATGCGTTCGCTGGTCCGGGCGGAATGATTGGTGTTAATAGTGGCGTTATTCTTAATTCAGCGAATGAAAGTGAATTGGCAGCCGTTATGGCGCATGAAATTGCACATGTTACCCAGCGACATTTGGCGCGCATGATAGAAGAACATAAAAAATATAGTGTGCCGACTGCGGCAGCGATGGTGGGAGCAATTCTTTTGTCGATCGTGAACCCGCAGGCAGGATCAGCCGCTTTAACCGGTGTTAGTGGTTTGAGTGTGCAGAATCAGATTAATTTTACTCGGGCAAATGAAGAAGAAGCTGATCGTATTGGCATGCAATTATTGGTTAGGGCTGGACATGATCCTTATGCCATGCCTTCTTTCTTTGAAAAGTTGCAACAGGTGACACGTTATCAACAAAGTGGTGCGTCGGAATATTTTCGTACTCACCCTTTAACTACCTCGCGTATAGCAGATACACGTGCACGTGCAGATGAATATCCAAAAAAGGAATATGATAATTCTTTAAGTTATGAATTAGTTAAAAATAAATTGCTGGCAAGTTCATTCAAGAATGCTCGAGATGCGGTGGCAGTACTCAATCAAAAGCTAAATGACTCTACATTGACTGATAAAGATAAAATGCCTGTTCGATACGGTCTTGCCTATGCGCACATCAATATTAATGAGTATGTCAATGCACAGATACAAATAAATAATCTACTTAATTTTGATCCAGATAATGTCTCATATTTACTATTATCTGCAAATAATTATGTGGAACAAAAAGATTATGATAAGGCAATATCTGTTTATGAAAAAGCTTATAGGTTATATCCTGATTTCAAACCGGTGCTGGTCGGGTATGCACGTGCATTGCTTGATATTAAACAAGCTAAAAAAGCGAGAGAATTATTAAAGGATTACGAACGTTACTACAGACATGGTCTCAACACTTATACCTTGCTTGGCCAAGCTGAAGCGATGTTAGGTAATGAAATTGAGACGGCAATCATTCAGGCTGATTATTATTTCCTTGCTGGAGAAACAAAGCTTGCTATAGATAAATTAAAATTTATCAAACAACAGTATTCACTGGATTATTATCAGGAAGAGCGCGTTAAGGCACGCATGAAAGAACTGGAATATGAATTAAATATTGAAGAATCGATAGATATCTAGTTCAATGATTAAACGTCGTTACTTATTAAAATTATTATTCGCAGGTTCATCTGCAATAGCCTACAGTTTGTTGTTTCCTGTAAAAGTTTTGGCTAGATGGAATGAAGCGGCATATGCAGCAGAGAATATTAATGAGGCGTTGTCAGCTTATTATCCTAATAAACAATTAATTACCAGCAATAAAATTAATATTACTGTAAGACCAGAAATTGAAAATGGTGCAGTGGTACCAATAAAAGTAAATACAGACTTAAAGAATGTTGAATCGATTGCCATTTTTGTAGAAAAAAATCCTAATCCTTTAATTGCTAACTTCGATTTATCTCCTGCATGTAAAGGTTTTATATCTACCAGAATAAAAATGGATGGACCTTCAGATGTATTAGTCGTTGTTGTGTCAGATGGACAACCTTACAGCACAAGCAAGTCAGTGATGGTTCATGCAGGAGGTTGTGGTTAATGTCTGCGATTAGAGTGAGAAGTCATCTAAAGGATGGGGTAGCTATCGTTGAAGCTATCATACGTCACCCTATGCATACCGGCTTTGGTGTCGATGAGGATACTAAAGAGATAATCCCCGCTCATTATATTAAACTTCTAACAGTTAAACATAATGGTAACACTGTTATTTCATGTGACTGGAGTCGTGCGGTTTCCAAAAACCCTTATTTTTCATTTATGTTTGAAGGCGCAAGTAAAGGTGATGAACTGGAGTTAAGCTGGATTGATACCGAAGGCGAAACTGACGTAATAAAAACAAACTTGGAATAAACAGTTCTTAATGCCTGCGATTCTGCTTTTTTTATTTTTTATAGCACTAGCATATCTGTTGGGTGCTGTCGTTGCCTATCCACTGAAATTGGTGCTCGAGCCTTATCTCGATCTCGAATATAAAAAATATATTAATTATGCAACTTTATTATGTGGTTTATTGGTTAGCGCACTATATTTAAAAACCTGTGGCGTGTTATCAAAACAGGCATTTGGGTTTTCCGGTTCGATAAAGTCCTTTTTTAATCTTTTACTAAAGTCATTTGCTTATGGAATTTTACTGATACTGATAATTGAATTGATTCTATATCTTCTGGGTATATATGAGTTAAACCCTAGACGTAGTTATACACTCCATGAGTTTGTGATTCGTATTATCAAGGCGCTTGTTTCAGGTTTATTAATCAGTTTGCTTGAAGAAACAATATTTCGTGGCGGATTGTTTGCCGGTTTACATAAACAGGCGGGTGCGGTGTTGGCAGTAATTACGTCATCATTATTGTATGCCACAGTTCATTTTGTGCGTTATCGTGAAGTGCCGGAAGGCAAGGATATAGATTGGATAACCGGTTTAATGATGATGCCAGATGCCTTTAGACGCTTTTATGAATGGTCGATCATGGATTATTTCATGACCCTGTTTATGTTTGGCGTATTATTGGCCCTGCTGCGTTTAAGGTTTAATAATCTTGCCGCATGTATCGGTATTCATGCCGGCGCAGTCGGAACTATAAAAATGACGAATTACTATGGACAACGAATCAGTGATAATCAATTTGATTTTCTGGTGAACCAATATAACTCAACCTTTGGCTGGTTGAGCTTTGTCGTGTTATCAGTATTTACAGTGATTTTTTATTTGAGGAAGATGAAGCCTAAATAATCAGGCTTCACCGCTAGCATTATCATGAGGCGCCCTGTTGGATTCCAGAATCTCGGATAAACATAGACTATAGATGCCCACGGCTTTTTTTCGATGCAAATCTTAATCTTTGTTTTGTGCAATTAACCCCGAGTTATTTAATTACATCTGGATGAAACAGTGTTTTACCGTTTATTTTAAATTCACGAATTATGCGTTGACCGTCTTCACCACGAATAAAATCTATATACTTTTGCGCTAATTCAACATTGGTATGTAGATGCTTATCAGGGTTTACTACAATAACGTGATAAGGGTTAAACAGCGCCGCATCATTTTCAAATACGACTGTTAGACTAATTTTATCCATAAACGCCAGATACGTGCCGCGATCAGTTAATGCATAGGCATGTTTGTCATCTGCGATTCGTAATACGGCCCCCATACTTTGACCAACAGAGAGATACCACTCGCCCTGTGGGTCTTTGCCGGTGGTTTCCCACAGTTTTTTCTCCTTTTTGTGAGTGCCAGAATCATCACCACGAGAAATAAATGGATGTTTGCCTTCAAGCAATATTTCCATTGCCTGTTTTAAACTTTGTGCTTGCCCCAATCCTGCCGGGTCATCTTTAGGACCAACAATAACAAAGTCGTTATGCATTACTGGTAAGCGTTCAGTGCCAAAACCTTTTTCGATGAATTTTTTTTCGGCACCGGGAGCATGTACCATAATCAAATCCACATCGCCATTTTCGGCGATACGAATGGCTTTACCAGTGCCGACAGCAATCACATCTACCTTTGCATTAAATTTTTCTTCAAAGGCAGGATTAAGCACAGCTAACAATCCTGAGTTTTCAGTGCTGGTAGTGGTCGCCATTTTAAGGCGCACAGGTTCTGCGTTGATGGTGTTAGTAAATAAAACCAGCAACAATATACATAATGAAGTAATTCTTTTAGTAAACATTTTACAATTCCTTAACAAATATAAACTAGAATTCAATCTGACCACGTAAATTAAATATTCCCGGTTCATCAGCATCAGACGGCCCACCATCAACATCAAGCACCTTCACGTAGTTTGCTGACATGCGAATATTGTTAATGGGAAACCAGTTAATACCAAAAGAAAGGTTGTCTGCTTCACCACCTGAAATATCAGCATCATTTAGATCAACATGACTGAAACGTGCTGCCAGTTGCCAGGCGCCAATGCCACCCTTGCCCAATGGCGCACTAGGTTTGATTTTGCTGTAACTGCCTTTACTACCACTATAATTACGTGTGTCACTGGTCAGAAACCAGCTTCCTTCAACATAGTAACCATCAAAGTTCAGATCAGAGCCACCGTCCCGATCGACATCAACAAGATAATATTCACCCTGTAATGATCCGCGGCCTAATGTATAAGCTGCTTCTGCAACAGCACGAATGTTTGCATCAGCATTAAATGATCCTGAATTCACTTCACGAATGTTGGTGACATGTGATTCCGGTCGATCACTAAAACTAACGGAATCAATAGAGCCGCTACGACGATAGGAAACAGATGCACCTAAATGTAAGTGTTGTGATTTTTCCAGTATCGGTGCATAAGTGCCACGCCCGGTAAAGGCATAGCCTTCATCTTCATTACTGCTCGCGCCATCAATACCTTCACCAAATAAACCGGCATTAAGCCCCCAGTTTTTGCCGCTTTTACCAGCAGCAAAACCTATTCCACGACCGGGAGTGAATAGATGCGGCAAACCACGTTCGGTAAAGGTGATATATTTCGAGCTGGTCATGTTTTGCAAACTGAAGGGTTGTTTGAAATGACCAAATGTAAAATTCCAGCCCGGTAATCCGGCATATTTAATATACGCATCATTAATACCTGCGCTACCGCTACCAGTGAAATCATATTGCAGCTTGTATTGCCAATCTGTCCACATCGTACCCTGAACAAATAATCGGGCACGACGCATTTCAGTGCCATCAGTATGCTTCAGATTGTCTTCATCGTAATAAGCGGCATCAGCCTGTACGCGGCCACCCACACGGAAACTGAAATTACCTTCTTGATCCTTAACTTCAAATTTATCTTTCAGAGTGATCTTCGGCTGGTCTTTAGTCGCAGCAGCAACTTCTTCCTTAACCATTTTTTCAACTTCAGTTTTACCCTGATTAGCAACCTGCATGACCAGATCACTAACTTCTTTGGTGATCGTGCCATTTTTTTCCAGTGCCTTTAATAATTCTGCCAAGGCTGCGCTGGAGTCTGCATAAGCTGTGCGTCCGGCAAAAAAGGTAATAAATGCAAATATAAAGATAAATGTACGCTTCATTATTTTTCCTTTCTTTATGTAATTAATTTCTTATTTGATTTTAGGGTGATAAATATAAATACTTAAGCATTAAAATAAATATGTAATATGTTGCATAAATGAATCTGGAACTAAAAATTCAATGGCAATCGAAAGGTTCAGAAGAAGAGATTGATCCACGTTTGTTGCATATGCTTAATGAAATAGCCATGAGTGAGTCGTTAAAAATAGCAGCAGATGAGGTCGGTGTATCGTATCGAACGGCATGGCAAATTATCGAATACTGGAATGAACAATTCGGACAACCATTGTGTGAAAAGAAAAGAGGTAAAGGTACCGTATTAACCGCGCTAGGCGAAAAACTGGTTAGTGCGAAACAACAGATTGATACCGAGTTTGCAAATAAATTACATGCTGCTGCATATGATTTAAATTATGACATCAAACGTCTGACAGATAAAAAAGTAGCACAGCCACGCATTGTTGTTTATACCAGTCATGATTTGGCAATAAATCTATTTGCCGAACTTTGTGGCGAATCATCTGTGGCCGAGTTTGAATTTATCTCTCGTGGCAGTATAGATGCGCTTAAACAGCTTCATGCTACAGATAATCGAATTGCCGGATTTCATTTTCCTGCAGGTGATCTGGCAAAAGAACTATTAGCTGATTATTCGAGTTTGTTTGATGATAACAAGTTTGACTATATTCATCTTGCCAAACGTCAACAGGGGTTAATGTTTCGTTCATCATTGAAAAGTCATATCAAAGGAGTAAATGACTTAACACGTCGTTCAGTTAGTTTTATTAATCGACAAAAAGGATCCGGTACTCGTCTGGTGTTTGATCGCCTGTTACAACGCGAAGGAATAAAGAGTAAGGATATTCAGGGTTATAAAAACGAAGAGTTCACACATACTGCAGTAGCGGCAATGGTTTCTAGCAATCATGCTGATGTTGGTTTTGGTTTGCGTGCCGCAGCAAGTGAATTCAAACTGGCATTCACGCCAATACTTGAAGAGCATTACTTACTCGCGATGAGTAAACGTCTGCCAAAAAGTATTGCGCATGAAATTCGTAATTTGATCAAATCGCCAAAGTTAAAAACAAAAATTAATAAACTTACCGGTTACGATACATCAATGACTGGCAAGTTGGTTCACACTGATAAATTAATAAGTGAAAAATAAATGGAGGACTGGTCGTTATCGACTCCGGTCTTTCTTCAGCGCACGACCAATGCATTAGATTCTTAATCCCATAAAGCTTTGAGAAAATTAGATATGAATAAAGAAATGGTGGGCCGTGGGCGACTCGAACGCCCGACCAATGGATTAAAAATCCACTGCTCTACCAACTGAGCTAACGGCCCTTGATGTGAGATATTCACGATGTGTGCCCGATGGGCATAACAAAAGCGGCGATAATACCCAAGAAAAGCCGCTGGGTAAAATATCTAAACAAAATTTCAGGACAAAACTTGATTTTCGGGCTGGACACCCCTATTTTCGCCCAATTGTTATCTTTGTTTAGGAGCAGAGACGTGCCAATTTACGAGTATAAATGTGTAAACTGCGGTCATCAGTTAGAGATGTTGCAAAAAATGAGTGACGACCCGGTGAAAACCTGTCCGGAATGTAGTGAAGACGCGTTGAAAAAGATGGTTTCTGCGGCGGCATTTAAACTTACCGGCACCGGATGGTATGAGACCGATTTCAAGGATAAAAAGCAAAAAACTGAAAATAAATCCAGCTCTGGAACTAGTGATAAGTCAACTACAGACGATAGCAATAAAAAAAGTGATACTACTTCTACAACCAAGTCTGAGACTAAATCTACAGAAACATCGACAAAATCCGAAAAAAAGAGCACCAGTTCTGAGTAGAATAGGTGTCGATGGGTACATTACGTAAATATATCATTGCCGGGCTATTAGTCTGGCTACCATTGGCGGCAACGGTAGCGATCATCAAGCTTGTAATTGATCTGCTGGATCGTACTATTTTACTGATTCCATCTGAATATCAGCCTGCGAATATGCTGGGTTTTTCTGTGCCTGGTTATGGCATTGTTATCGCTATAGCGATTCTGTTAATCACCGGAATGCTGGCGACTAATTTATTTGGAAGCCGCCTGCTTGATTTCTGGGAGTCGGTATTAAGTCGCATTCCGTTGGTAAAAACGATTTATAACAGTGTTAAGCAAATCTCAACGACCTTACTCGACTCAGAGCGTAAATCCTTCCGTAAAGTCGTTATGTTGGAATACCCAAGAAAAGATATCTGGAGTATCGGTTTTCTAACTAATGAGCACGTGGGCAGTCAAATGGAGGGGTTAGCGAATGAAATGGTTGCCGTTTTTGTCCCGACGACACCGAATCCAACCTCTGGTTTTATACTGTTATCGCCAATGAAAGACGTTATTGAGCTAGATATGACGGTGGAAGAAGGCTTTAAATTCATCATATCCATGGGCGTTATTATTCCTGACGGCCCGATAAAATCGAAAACAATCCCTAATAAAGTTGCGCAAAACGCGGCTGACTCGTAAGATTCCGCCCTTTGTTTCAACCACAGGGGTGGATTTCAGGCATGCGCAGCCATTATTGCGGAGAATTATCCGGCAAACACATTGATCAAGAAGTCGAGTTATGCGGCTGGGTACATCGTCGTCGTGACCATGGCGGCGTCATATTCATCGATTTACGTGACCGCGCCGGTATTGCGCAGATTGTTTTTGACCCTGACCGTGCTGAATCCTTCCAGACTGCCGACTCTGTGCGCAATGAATATGTGATCAAGATTACCGGCAAGGTGCGCCAGCGTCCTGAGGGCACTATAAATAAGGATATGCCAACGGGCGAAATCGAAATTCTGGGTCACACCATTGAAATCCTGAATAAAGCCAAGACCCCACCTTTCCAGTTGGACGATGATCATGTTCATGATGATGTGAAATTACGTTATCGCTATGTGGATCTGCGTCGGCCAGTCATGCAACGCAATCTGCAAATGCGTTCAAAGGTTGTGAAACACATGCGTGATTATCTGGATAGCCGTGGCTTTCTCGATATTGAAACCCCGATGCTGACCAAAGCCACACCCGAAGGTGCGAGAGACTATTTGGTTCCTAGCCGAACTCATCCGGGTAATTTCTTTGCCTTACCGCAATCGCCACAATTATTTAAACAGTTATTAATGATGTCTGGCATGGATCGTTATTACCAGATCGTACGTTGTTTCCGTGACGAAGATTTACGTGCTGATCGTCAGCCTGAATTTACCCAGCTTGATATTGAGGTCTCGTTTATGGATGAGGCCGACATTACTAATTTAATGGAAGATATGGTGCGCCATTTGTTTAAGGAATCACTTGGTGTTGCTTTACCGGAAGAATTTCCGCGCATGACCTATGCAGAAGCGATGTATCGTTTTGGTAGTGATCGACCCGATCTACGTAATCCACTGGAGCTTGTCGACGTTAGTGATTTAATGGCAACGGTTGAATTCAAGGTTTTCAGTGCACCTGCCAAAATGGATGATGGTCGTGTTGCAGCCTTACATGTACCGAACGGTAGCAAACTGAGCCGTAAGGAAATTGATGACTATACAAACTATGTCAGTCAGTTTGGTGCGAAAGGATTGGCTTATATTAAAGTCAATGATACGGCTGCGGGCAAAGAAGGTCTGCAATCCCCGATATTAAAGTTCCTGCCAGATGAAGTTGTTGCCGAAATTCTGTCACGTACTGCAGCTGAAAATGGTGATTTAATTTTCTTTGGTGCGGACAAGACCAGAGTCGTGAATGATGCCTTAGGTGCTTTAAGAAACCGGGTTGCACAGGATCTGGATTTATTAAATGGTGAGTGGGCACCTTTATGGGTGATCGATTTTCCAATGTTTGAATACAACGAAGATGAAAAACGCTGGGAATCTTTACACCATCCATTTACATCACCAAACATTACCGATATCGATGCAATTAAAGCCAATCCGGGCAAAACTTTGTCTCGAGCTTATGACCTTGTGATGAATGGTACTGAGTTAGGTGGAGGGTCAATTCGTATTCATGATGCGGAATTACAATCCGCTGTTCTTGAATTATTGGGTATTGGAGACGAAGAAGCGCAAGAGAAATTTGGCTTCTTGCTTGATGCCTTAACCTATGGTTGTCCACCACATGGTGGAATTGCATTTGGTCTGGATCGCGTTGTGATGTTGATGGTCGGCGCTGAATCGATTCGTGATGTGATTGCCTTCCCTAAAACACAATCTGCCAGTTGTTTATTGACCTCTGCCCCAGCAGCAGCAGGTGCGAGACAGTTGCGCGAATTAGGCATTAAACTGGCCAAATCAAACAAGCCTGATCAATAAATAAGCCTGATCAGGCTTGTATTCCCAGCTTCATATAGTAACGTTTAATCATGACTACAAGTGCCGTATTAAATCGTTCTTATGAATTGCCCAAAGAGGCAATACCTCAAACCGTGTCTGAAGAAATAGGCGTGGAAGAGCGTGATGCATTAACGTCAAAGATTAAACAATTATTAAAAGAACAAAACTCAACTATCGTTGCTCATTACTATACAGACCCCGATTGCCAAATCATCGCTGACGAAACCGGCGGTTATGTTTCGGATTCGCTCGATATGGCTCGCTTCGGCCATGACTCAGATGCTGAGACCTTAGTTGTTTGCGGCGTAAAGTTTATGGGTGAAACGGCGAAGATACTGAACCCGGAAAAAAGAGTATTGATGCCGGATCTGGAAGCAAATTGTTCGCTTGATATTGGTTGTCCTATTGACGATTTCACTGCCTTTTGCGATGAACATCCTGATCGTGAGGTGGTGGTTTATGCCAATACCAGTGCAGCTGTTAAGGCACGTGCAGACTGGATGGTGACCTCGGGCAGTGCCGTAGAGGTTGTGAAACATTTACATGATGAAGGTAAAAAGATTATCTGGGCGCCGGATAAATATCTTGGTCAGTATGTGAAGGAACAAACGGGTGCCGATATGTTGATCTGGCAAGGCGCTTGTATCGTTCATGAAGAGTTTAAGGCAAAAGAACTCGAAGCATTAAAAGATTCGCACCCTGATGCGAAAGTATTAGTCCACCCCGAGTCACCTGCGTCCGTTGTTGGGTTGGCCGATTATGTTGGTTCAACTACCGGGATTATTAATGCAGTAAAAACAATGAAAGCAAACAAATTTATCGTTGCTACTGATCGTGGCATTTTTCATAAAATGAAACTGGCCGCACCGGATAAAGAATTAATTGAAGCGCCTACGGCAGGTAGAAGTGCGACTTGTATCAGTTGCGCGCATTGTCCGTGGATGGCAATGAATGGTTTACGCAAACTTGCTCATGTACTTGAAACCGGAACAAATGAAATCCATGTCGACGAAGATGTAATTAGTAAGGCCAGAGTATCAATTCAAAGACTACTCGATTTCACCAGGGATAAAACCGCAACTATTCTCGCTGGAGATGCCTGATTAATAAGTCTCAATACCGACAACATGTTATTCTAATCCATGGCCTATGGATGAATGGAATGGATGTGTTGCTATTGCAACATCGTTTTAATCAACAAGATTATTCTACCTCCCTTTTTTTTATCATTCGATAAACAATTCTGTTATTTGAGTATTTAACTAATCTTAATCATGAGAGTTTTTCAATTGTCTGTCACAGTCTAGATGGTTTAGTGCCCCGGTAAATGCTGGCAAGACATCAGCTTGATAGATTACATAGCGTGGTTATGCTCGGCATACCTAATCAAACCAGTGCTGCCGCGGCAACATTAAAACAATGGTCGGGAGGTAAACTAATTCTCGGTGATAATTTGAAGGGCGGTCTATGTGGCCCGATATTCCGAAACCGAATGAAGGCACAGTTACAGTAGCATAGACACGTCTTACAGGCATGAAGGATCACATCATCCTGCATGTCATGCACGTTGGTTTATTGTTGTTATGCCAATACCTTTGAGCAAACATGTCACTTTATCGAGAATTTATCGTTCAAACATTAGTGTCTGCTGTTGGGAGAAATCGACGGCAATGTTAAACTACACCGTAATTTATTAACGACTCAGGTATTAAAGAGCAGTATGGCTGGACATAGTAAATGGGCAAACATTAAACATAAAAAAAGCCGTGAAGATGCTAAACGCGGCAAGCTGTTTACCAAACTTATTCGAGAAATTACCGTATCCGCAAAAATGGGCGGTGGCGATGCATCGGCAAATCCAAGGTTACGGGCAGCAATAGATAATGCGCTTTCCAATAATATGACCAAAGACACCATTGAACGTGCGGTGAAGCGTGGTGCCGGTGGTGAGGAAGGGGATAATGTTGAAGAAGTTCGTTATGAAGGTTATGGACCAGGCGGTGTTGCCGTTATGGTTGATTGTATGACGGATAATCGTAATCGTACGGTAGCTGAGGTACGTCATGCATTTAGCAAATTTGGCGGTAATCTGGGAACGGATGGTTCAGTTGCCTATATGTTCGATAAGGTAGGTTTATTGTCTTATCCAGCTGGTGCTGACGAAGATGTATTAATGGAAGCCGCACTTGAAGCCGGTGCTGAAGATATTATCACCAATGATGATGGTTCTATTGATGTTATTACATCACCGGATAATTTTGTTGATGTTAAAGAAGCGCTGGTCGCTGCATCACACACACCGGAAAATGCAGAAGTCACCATGCGTGCACAAAATAGCAGTGCGCTTGATCTAGATGGTGCTCAAACCATGCTTAAATTACTTGATATGTTGGAAGACCTTGATGATGTGCAAGAGGTTTATTCCAATGCTGATATTTCTGAAGACATACTTGAACAACTTGGCTGATTAATTTGATAAGACTACTAGGCATTGACCCTGGTTCTATTAATACCGGTTTTGGTATTATTGATAGCGAGGGCAATCATGCCAAGCATGTCACCAGTGGTGTAATAAAAGTCACAGGTGACACGCTTGCTGAAAAACTCAAGGTTATCTATCAGCAATTAACGGATCTTGTTCTGGAATATAACCCCGTTGAAGTTGCTATCGAAAAAGTTTTTATGCACAAGAATGCCGATTCAGCATTAAAACTCGGGCAGGCAAGAGGCGCTGCTATTGCTGCCTGTGCCATGCAGGAACGCCCGGTATTTGAATACACAGCTAATCAGGTAAAACAATCTACTGTTGGTAAGGGTCATGCCGCAAAACAACAGGTACAACATATGATTAAGATATTATTGTGCTTGTCGGAAGAACCGAAAACTGATGAAGCCGATGCGCTTGCGATAGCCCTATGTCATGCACATTCTCGTGAAGGTTTATTGCGTATGCAGGGTGTAACCGGCATTCGTTTTGGGCGATTACAATGATTGGTTATCTACGCGGCAAAATTATCAAGAAACAGCCGC
Source organism: Gammaproteobacteria bacterium (assembly GCA_030829955.1). GTDB lineage: Bacteria > Pseudomonadota > Gammaproteobacteria > Eutrophobiales > Eutrophobiaceae > JANQNX01. The sequence goes on from JAURNY010000010.1 coordinate 16,566, forward strand.
CGTTATTATTGCTTGATGTACAGGGTGTCGGTTACGAGCTGGAAGCACCGATGACTACATTTTATGCCTTACCCGAAATCAATGATGATGTAGAAATTTATACGCATCTGGTTGTGCGCGATGATGCACATTTATTATTTGGTTTTGCGACAGAAGACGAACGACATTTATTTCGCACATTGATAAAAGTGAACGGAGTAGGTGCAAAGATGGCATTGACGATTTTGTCTGGAATAGAAGCTGATGAGTTTGCTATCTGTGTGCAGGCAAATGATTCTGCAAGACTGACGAAATTGCCGGGCGTTGGTAAAAAGACAGCTGAACGATTGATTGTTGAGATGCGTGATCGTCTGGATGACTTGCCAAAAGGTACAGTGTCTCAGGCAGGGAAAATACCAGCGCTAGATAGAGATGATCCGGTTAATGATGCTGTGAGTGCCTTGATTGGTTTAGGTTATAAACCGCCTGAGGCAAGTAAGTATGTGTTGGCTATTGCGAGTGAGGGTATGAGCAGCGAAGAACTTATACGCGAGGCATTAAAGAATTCAGTATAGCAGTAATTGATTCCTCGATATTGCCATTGGCTCGTCATATTTCTGCCCTTTTTTTAATTTAAGCTAATCTCGAAGTTTGCTGGCACAAAACCAATTTTATAGAGACAATAGATACCCAACATGGTTGAACCAAACGCTGTCATTTCACCTCAAGGATCTGCCGAAGATGCGGCAGCAGATAACACGCTTCGCCCGAAGCGCTTGCAAGACTATCTCGGGCAAACTTCAGTTCATGAACAAATGGAAATATTCATTGGTGCCGCCCTGCAGCGAAATGAATCATTGGATCATGTCCTGATATTTGGCCCACCCGGACTCGGAAAAACCACGCTCGCACATATTATTGCCAATGAAATGAATGTGAATATGCGGCAAACCTCAGGCCCTGTACTTGAGCGTCCTGGCGATCTGGCAGCTTTATTAACCAATCTTGAGCCTAACGACGTGTTATTTATTGATGAAATTCATCGATTAAGTCCAGTAGTCGAGGAAGTGTTGTATCCAGCAATGGAGGATTATCAAATCGATATCATGATCGGTGAAGGTCCGGCGGCACGCGCGATTAAACTGGATGTGCCACCTTTTACGCTTGTCGGCGCTACGACACGTGCGGGCTTATTGACTTCACCATTGCGTGATCGTTTTGGCATTGTGCAACGACTTGAGTTTTATTCGGCAAGTGAGCTATCCAGTATCGTGACGCGCTCCGCAGGTATACTTGAAGTTGAGATAGAAGCTGATGGCGCTGGCGAGATCGCGGTACGTTCCAGAGGAACACCACGTATTGCCAATCGCTTATTACGCCGTGTGCGCGATTATGCGCAGGTTAAGGGTGATGGTCATATTACGGGTGAAATTTCTGCGAAAGCCCTGGATATGTTGAATGTCGATGCCCATGGTTTTGACATGATGGATAGAAAACTTTTGCTCGCGATTTTGCAAAAATTTGATGGTGGTCCTGTCGGTGTGGATAGTCTGGCGGCTGCTATTGGCGAAGAACGTGACACTATTGAAGATGTTATCGAGCCTTATCTGATTCAGCAGGGGTTTATGATGCGTACCACGCGTGGTCGTGTTGCTACCAAAACAGCATGGCAACATTTTGGACTGGATGCGCCTGAGACATCATCACAAAGTGCTGATCTGTTTAACGATGAACAAGGTTGATTTAATCCATAGTATTTATGACTGCTAAATTTAAATGGAATGTGCGTGTTTATTATGAAGATACCGACGCTGGAGGCGTGGTTTTTTATGCAAACTACTTACGCTACATGGAACGCGCAAGAACAGAATGCTTGAGACAGCTTGGATTTGAACATGAAAGATTGCGACAGGAGTTTGGTGTTTTGTTTGCAGTTAAAAATGTGACTATTGCATATAAAAAACCGGCAAGACTGGATGAAGAACTAAATGTCATATCACATTTATTAAGTTATCGTGGTGCAAGTATCAATTTTCAACAAAATATTACCAATCAACAAGAAGAACTAATAACCGAGGCAGAAGTGAGAGTGGTCTGTTTAAATGCAGAAACATTAAAACCTTCACCGATGCCAGAGTTGTTACTTTCGGAGCTAGTCAATGTCGACTGAACATTCTTTTCTCGATCTCATTTTAAATGCCAGTTTACTGGTGCAGTTTGTTATGTTCCTGCTGGTTATGGCTTCGGTTGTATCATGGGCCATGATTTTTCATAAACGTAAATTTTTAAAACAGGCAAAACAATATGCTAATAAATTTGAAAGTGATTTCTGGTCTGTTGAAGATTTAAGTCCGCTTTATACAAGAATCTCCAATAGTCGTTATGAACCTATGGGGATGGAAAAAATCTTTGAAGCGGGTTTTAAGGAATTTGTTCGTTTAAGAAAACAGGAACACATTGAACCTGAAGCTGTGCTTGATGGCGCGCAACGTAGTATGCGTATTGCAACGAATAAGGAAATGGATCAACTGGAAACAAATCTATCTTTTCTGGCAACGGTCGGTTCTACCAGTCCCTATATCGGTTTGTTTGGTACGGTCTGGGGGATTATGAACAGCTTCCAGGCGTTAGGTGCAGTACAACAGGCAACAATTTCCATGGTCGCGCCAGGAATTAGTGAAGCATTGATTGCAACAGCAATGGGTTTATTTGCCGCCATACCCGCAGTGATTGCCTACAACCGTTTTTCATATGATGTTGAACGACTGATTAATCGTTACGATAACTTTACCGAAGAGTTTGCATCAATCTTACACAGGCACGCTCATTCCTGATGAGACAGCGAATTAAAAAACGACCAATGTCAGAGATCAATGTTGTGCCATATATTGACGTCATGCTGGTGTTGTTAATTATTTTTATGGTAACAGCACCTTTATTAAGTCAGGGTGTCAAAGTTGATTTACCACAAGCGCCTTCACAACCATTGCCACCAAATGAAAAAGAGCCTGTGATTGTGAATGTTGATAAAGCGGGTCAGTTTTTTATTAATTATGGTGATACTCAGGATAAGCCGATTAGTGCTGATGTGTTGCTTACACGTGTCAGCGCATTGCTGAAGTATCAGCCCGAGATTCCGGTTTTGGTTGGTGGTGATAGTCAGGTGCCTTATGGTCAGGTTGTTCAAGTTATGACCTTGTTGCAGCAAGCCGGTGTACCCTCTGTTGGTATGATTACCGATCCACCTGAAAAATAATTATGTTCAATGAAGGTTTGTCGGCGGCTGTTAAGCCTTTTTTATTGTCTATAGTTCTGCATGTTGTTATTGCAGTGATGCTTTTGTTTAGTCTCAAGTTTCATACAGAACCGCCAAAGCCAATAAAGCCGCAGGTAAATATTGTTAAAGCGGCGGCAGTGAATAAAGCAGATGTTGAGAAAGAATTAAAACGATTGGCAGATCAAGAACAGGCTAAAAAGGATGCTGAATTAAAAAAACAACGTGAACTGGAACGCAAGGCTGAAGAAGCTAAACAGAAACGCATTGAAGAAGAACGTAAACTAAAAGAGATCGAAAAAAAGAAACAGCTGGAAATTAAAAAGCAAAAAGAAGCAGAGCAAAAACGTAAGGAACTGGAAAAACAAAAACAGATTGAGTTAGAGAAAAAGAAAAAAGCTAAAGAAGAAGCTAAAAAGAAAAAACTAGAAGCCGAGAAAAAGAAAAAAGAAGAGGCAGAGCGGAAGCGTAAGGAAGAAGAGGAACGTAAACGGAAACGACTGGAAGGGGAAAAGGCATTACAGGAACAACTGGAGGCAGAACAACAGGCGGCTCAGGAACAACAGGATCTGACAGAGATACAAAAATATACCATCCTGATCGGTAGAGCGATTGAAAGTAAGTTTAATCGACTGGGATTACCGGATGGTTTATCTTGCGAGATTTTGATTAGCTTACTGGAAGGCGGAAAGGTGGTACATGTGGTTATTGTTAAATCAAGTGGAAATGAATTATTTGATAAACGTGCAGAGTCTGCTGTTTATGCTTCTTCACCATTACCAGTGCCGACTGAAGTCCGTGTATTTAATAAAATGCGAACGATTCAGATTTTATTTAGACCAAAGAGTTAGTATGAATATAAAAAATTATGTAATAAGTCTATTTGCGACGATGTGTTTTCTGGTAACACTGCCATTAAAGGCTGAAGAGCCACTTAAAATTGTCATTGAAGGTGGTATAGAAAATGCATTGCCGATTGCCATAGTGCCCTTTGCCTGGTCACAGTCTGCGAATATCCTGCCTGTTGATATTACAAGTATTATTAGTGAAAACCTGTCACGTAGTGGTCGTTTTGATGTGATGTCAGAACAGGATTTGCCGCAAAGACCTACGGAATTAAATGCAATTAATTATGGTGATTGGCGCAAGCTGGGCATGGAGAATATTGTAATAGGTACGATTTCGTTAACTGGCACCGGTGATTATGATATTAGTTTTCGTCTGGTTGATATTTATCGACAAAAACAAATTGCCGGTTTTCGTGTGCCGGCCAAGCCGGATAAGCTTCGTCGTGTTGCCCATCAGATAAGTGACATTATATTTGAAAAACTCACCGGTATCGCAGGAGCCTTTGATACGCGTGTTGCTTATATCACTGTTCGCGGAGACAGCAAAAAAGGAAAAACGCATTCATTAAAGATTGCCGATGCTGATGGCTATAACGCACAAATATTACTGGAATCTCCAGAGCCATTAATGTCACCAACCTGGTCTCCAGATGGTCGGCGTATTGCGTATGTATCGTTTGAAGGAAAGAATTCAGCTATCTACATACAGGATGTATTATCTGGCAAGCGAGCAAAAGTTGCTGATTTTAACGGTATAAATAGTGCTCCTGCTTTTTCCCCTGATGGAAAACGTCTGGCAATGACATTATCCAAAGATGGTAATGCCGAGATCTATGTCATGAATCTCGTCGACCAGACATTACGACGAATAACAAATCACCATGCTATCGATACTGAGCCCAGTTGGGCACCCGACGGTCAGTTATTAGTATTTACCTCTGATCGCAGTGGTAGCCCGCAGATTTATCAGGTGAGTGCCAATGGCGGAGAACCCAAACGTATTACCTTTCAGGGAAAATATAATTCACGTGCTGATTATTCGCCTGATGGCGGGTACATTACGCTGGTGCATGGAGATGGAGAATCAGGGACATACCGCATCGGCATTCTGGATACTGATAATGGTTATATCAACTTATTAACTACGTCCAGACTGGATGAGTCGCCGAGTTTCGCGCCAAATGGCGGGATGATTATTTATGCGACTTCAGGAATCAATGGCGGACAACTGGCGGCTGTCTCTACAGATGGACGAATTCATCAACGTTTGGGCTTGCAGGCGGGAGATGTGCGTGAGCCGGCCTGGGGCCCTTATGTTAAGTAATTTAATAAATCTGATACATAATTTGATGTTCTACAGCTCGACATCAGAATGTTATGCTTTGAGCTGATGGTATTTTATATTTATCGAAGGAGAAAGGGCATGACTATCCGTCTGTTGTTATTGTTAGGTCTGATTGGAATGTTGGCGGCGTGTAGTTCTGATCAGGTAAAAGAGGAACAGCAAGTTGCTGTAGAAGATTTATCGTCTTCTAGCCCAAATAGTGGTACAGGAAATGAAGCAGGTGGCGCCCAGACCTATGGCACTGAAGATTCATCTTCATCATCTTTTAGTGAGCTGGATGATCCTGCCAGTCAACTTTCAATCAGAATTATCTATTTTGAATATGATAGCAGTGATGTGAAATCGGAATATCGCCCGGCGGTTGAAGCGCATGCGCAATATCTGAGTCGAAACCCAACACAAACTCTTACCTTGGAAGGTCATGCGGATGAACGTGGTTCACGTGAGTATAATCTGGCATTGGGTGAGCGCCGTGCACAGTCTGTAAAGCAACAAATGATGTTGTTAGGTGCTGCGGCTAGTCAGATACGCGTGGTGAGTTATGGTGAAGAGCGTTCGGCAGTAGATGGCCATGATGACTATTCCTGGCAGCAAAATCGTAGAGTAGAAATTTTTTACTAAATTCAGATAGTGATGCGCTTTTTTCTCGTTATATTTTTATTCATTTTTGCTGTCACCTCTCAGTCAGAAGAGGTGACGGTGACTGAAGGTCAGGTCATTCCCGAAAACTTTGAACCAATTACCCAGGACATAAATGGTCGTCTCGATCGGCTAGAAAAGTATCTTAATAATTCAGCCTTATTGGATATGCTTGATGTGCTTGAGCAGTTGAAACTGGAAGTCAGTGAATTAAGGGGCAAGATTGAGATACAAACACATACGCTAGAGCAATTACAAATTAAACAGCGTGATCTATATACAGATGCAGATAGTCGATTGCAAAAGCTTGAAACAGCTAAGGCATCAACAAAAACAGACGATGCGATTGTTATTAATTCCGAGACAAATGTAACTGAAGATGAAGTGGTCGACACAGAAAATACAGAACAAAATCAACCTGAAACTGTTGCAGAAGTACGTGAAGCTATGTCGGTTGATCCTGTTAAGGCCGAAGCTGAATATCAACATGCCTTTAAATTGTTAAAAGAAAGTCAATATGACCAGGCTTTAAGTGCATTCAAACAGTATTTAAAGGATTATCCGGGTTCTGATTTTGCTGATAATGCACAGTATTGGCTGGGCGAAACCAGATATGTTATGCAGCAGTATGATAAAGCAATTAGTGAATATCAGGCTTTGTTAAACAGCTATCCTGAAAGTCAAAAAATATCTCATGCTATGTTAAAGATTGGCTACAGTTATGCGGAGCTAGGTAACGCGGGAGATGCTGAAAAAATGCTTAATAAAGTGAAGATAAGATATCCAGGTACAACAGCAGCGCGTTTGGCCGAAGAACGATTACGTAAATTACAGCAAAGCAAGGAAACGAATACCTGATATGGATTCGCCAACTAAAAAAGGGTTGGTGCTACGACAATCCTCGCAAAATGAGTTGCGCATCAACGAAATCTTTTTATCCATACAGGGCGAGTCGGTCAAGGTAGGCCTGCAAACAGTATTTATTCGCTTAACGGGGTGCCCACTGCGTTGTAGTTATTGTGATACTGCCTATGCTTTTCACGATGGCAATAAAATGACTATCGATGAGATTGTGAAATCAATAGGCCAATATCGAACCAGACATGTCACTGTGACTGGTGGCGAACCTTTGGCACAAAAACCTTGTATAGAATTGCTTACCCGTTTATGTGATGAAGGTTTTGAAGTGTCACTGGAAACCAGTGGAGCAATTTCAGTAGAAGCTGTAGATGAGCGAGTGATGAAAATCATGGATATTAAAACCCCTGCTTCTACTGAAGAAGATAAAAACAAACTGGACAATCTGCAGTATCTGTCTGCGCAGGATCAAATCAAATTTGTTATATGTAATCGTCAGGATTATGACTGGGTTAAAAGACTTATTAACGAATATAAACTTACCGAAATATGTGAAGTGTTATTATCGCCGGAACATGAAGCAATCAGCGCAACCGATATTGCTGATTGGTTATTGCAAGACAAATTAAATGTACGCCTGCAAGTGCAGTTGCATAAATATCTTTGGGGAAATGAACCCGGACGTTAATTTTCACGGTTGGGTTTTTCATATCACTTCGTTATAACCCGGATTATTTTTCTTAATTTCGAGTGAAGCGAGAAATCCGCTAACATAGTTATCATGACTTCAAATAAAAAAGCTGTAGTACTGGTTTCCGGCGGACTGGATTCAACAACGGTATTGGCAATAGCGCGTGAGAAAGGATTTGATTGTTATGCATTGAGTTTTGATTATGGTCAGCGGCATATTGCCGAGTTAAATGCTGCCAATAATATCGCTAGCAAATATCAGGTTAAAGAACACAGAATTATTTCATTAGATCTTGCTCAACTGGGCGGTTCGGCATTAACGGATATAACTATTGCAGTGCCGAAAATGCTAACAGAGGGTATACCCGTGACTTATGTTCCGGCACGTAATACCTTATTTTTATCCTATGCTCTTGCCTGGGCTGAAGTATTAAAATCGCAGGATATATTTATAGGTGTTAATGCCGTGGACTATTCAGGTTATCCGGATTGCCGACCGGAATATATCTCTGCTTATGAAACAATGGCTCGTTTAGCTACCAAGGCCGGTGTTGAAGGCTCTCTATTAACAATTCACACGCCATTAATTACATTAAGCAAATCAGACATCATCAAAACCGGTAATCAACTCGGCGTTGATTACAGTTTGACGGTGTCCTGTTATCAGGCTGATGATCAAGGACGCGCATGCGGTGAGTGTGATTCCTGTCGATTTCGAAAAGAAGGTTTTATTAGCGCAGGATTAGATGACCCTACTCTTTATCAGAATTAGTTGATGAATAAACTTTATATATTCTTTACTGCAGGTTGTTTAGGTGCTCTGGCGAATAGTCTTGCTGTCTGGTTATGTGGTTATTTTGATATAACTGGCATCATGGGTGTATCTATTGCTCCTGCCCTTTCAGCACATTGGTTGTATCCACGTATTGTTTGGGGAGGTTTATGGGGCCTATTGTTTATACTGCCTTTTATGAATTCGCGTTTACTTTTAAAAGGTAGTTTACTAAGTATTTTACCGACGATTATTCAGTTGTTGGTCTTTTTTCCCTATAAGGCACACAAGGGAATAGCTGGCATGGAGTTGGGTTTGTTGACCCCTGTCTTTGTATTGTTCTTTAATTGGGTCTGGGGCGTGGTTACTGCTATCGCTATCAAGATTGTCAGATAGCAATTAATTCATAGAAAGACGTTCGCGTTGTTTGTCTTCGATAAAGCCATAAATAGAAGCAATGCGCAGACTTTCGGTTAAACGAATATAATTGTAATAACGTGTACGAATCTCGCGCACATAAACAACAGTCTGTCCACAGCGACAAATCCTGATTTCTTCATCATCTCGCTGAAATGGTTTTGCCATATCCAGCATGGCTAGTTCAACATTGTTAAACCAGCGGTTTTTATCCAGCCCCATTTCTTGAGCAAGTGCGCGTGCACGTTTAACCCTGCCATAGCCAGCATTGTATGATGCCAGAGCAAACCACATACGTTCTTCCTGTAATAGCGTTTCCTCAAATTTAGTGCGCAGATAATTTAGATAGCGAATACCGGCATTAATACTGGTTTCAGGATGTTCAGTATCGCTTACCCCCATTAACTCGGCAGTCGCGGGAATAAGTTGCATTAAGCCTTCTGCGCCAACATCGGATTCTGCTTCAGGATTAAACTGACTTTCCTGAAACATCAAAGCTGTTATTAAACGCCAGTCAAAACCATATTCATTAGCGTACTTTTGAATCTTGTTATCGTAGGGCGATAGCGATGCTATACGAGAAGTATTGTAATCACTTGCATGTGGAATCTTATCTTTTTCGAAATAACGCGCATGTAAAATATTATAAAACTCTCCGCGATATGTATTATCGATGAAATTATTTAGCGCTCTGAGTAAAGAAGGGTTGCCATGTCGCACCGCCCAGCGATGGCCAATCGGCTCTGCCAGACTGAATTTTGAATTGATACCAATGTCTTGTGAAAATACATGTTTGTATTGATGATGGCCAATAACAGTCAAATCGTACATGCCCAGAGCAACCATCAATAAAGTACCTTCCATGTTGATGCCGTATTCCGTACGTACTAATTCAAACTTGGCACCTTGTTTCTGCAGATTCAGCATAAAATCCCAATAAGGACTATCTGCAGATAAACTTATTCGTCGACCGTTAAGTTGACGCATATCCAGTATTGGACTTTCGTCATTGCGACCGACCAATATTGGATTAGCAAAACTATATGGATGAGTAAATGCTAAACGCCCATCATCAGCCATTACATCATAAGGCAATGATGCGGCAATAATATCGCCCTTGCCTTCTCGCAACATGCTAAACATCTCTGTATATGAACGGGCAACAATGACATCAACACGCAGATTGTTTTGTTTGGCAAATCTTTTGATGTATTCATATTCAAAGCCATACAATTTGCCGTGCTTTAAATAATAGTGCAGTGGATTCGAGCTGGTAATAACTCTCAAGATTCCACGCTTTTTTATTTCTGCTAAATCATCAAAAGAAACAGTAACTACATTATGGGTAATGTGTTGCTGATTCAGATATTGATTTAATAAGTTTTTTAATGACACAGATTCGCTATGGATAGCCCATGCCATACTTTTACGCTTACCCAGTCTAAGTCCCGCTGTTAAATCACGGTGATAGGGTAAGTAATGTTTTAAAAACAAACTGTCTGCTACCGCAAGATCATATTCACCGGAAGCAACTCGTTGCATGATTTCAGCATAACCCATGTCGGCTGGTATTGCCTTCAATACAAAGCCAGGCACAGTTTTTGTTAATTCTTCCAGATCATGCCATATCGTGAGGTGCTCATAGGCAGCGAGCTTTCTGCCGGCAAGGTCTTCATTTCGCTTGATACTGCCATTGCTAGCACGTTGTACAATTTGAAATGATGTATTGGCCCAAGTGTAGGTGTAGTCTAGCTTGCTATCTGAGCCAGGACTGAATTGATTGTGTTGACCAACAATAATGTCTCCTTCATCATTCATTAGCGCAGGCAACAGATCCCACTCATTTTCTACATAGTGCCATTGCACCTGTAATTCGTGACTGGAAGAGAATTCTTCGATTAGCTGTTTTTCAATTGTGCTTAGCTGGCAATGGTTTGCTTTTTCAGCAAGCAATACTCTCAACACTCCCCGTTTTTGGATAGCGTCAAAATCTTTATCGATTTGTAATTGATAGGGGGATTCAGAAACGTCGACATTATCAGCTTCAGGTTGCTGACAAAATTGATTGTTGTTTCCGGTCTCAGCTAGACATACATATGACAACAACAAGCTGCTAAAAAACAACCCAAATTGGCCGAGCCGGTGTGTTTTTAAGTTAAACATTATCATTCGTTATTCTGCTAACCCAGACACGCCGGTAATTGGCGCGTAGTTTATTCATAAATAAGGGGAAAAGCTATATATAGCGGGGGAAAAATAAAATACCACTAAATATTGAAATCGCTCAATAAAGTGTCGACAAAGGCAACATAAGCGATATTGCGCTGCAACATAATAATTTATCGTCTATTTAACAGTACGATAAATGGACAAGAGCAATGATTATTCCATGTTGGGTTATAGCATTAAGTAAGTAATTACTTATTTATTAAGCCTTATCTGCATTGACTTTTTGTAAGCGAGCAGGAGTGCCTACGTCATTCCAGTATCCTTTGAAGTGTTGTCCGCTAACGACATTTTTGTCTGCGGCGGCAAATAGTAATGGTGCCAATGGTCGTTCGCCTTTTGCTAAGGATTCGAAAAATGCCGGATGATAGATGGAGATACCACTAAACGTCAGTTTGGGTTCGCCACTGGATAAAACTTGTCCATCATTTAATACAAAGTCGCCTTGAGGGTGGTGTGGCGGATTATCTACCAAAACCAAATGTGCCAGACCTGAGAGACTGGTGGGAAGCGTCTTATAATCAAAATGGGTATAGATATCAGCATTTGTCACAAGAAAAGGCTCTTGAAAAAAATCCAAAGCCTGAATAATGCCACCTGCTGTTTCCAGAGGTGAATCCCCCTCGTCTGAATAATGTATGGTTACACCATAATCGGTACCATCATTTAATTTTTGCTGGATTTGATTACCCATTATGGCGATGTTAATAATGAACTCGTTAATGCCTGATTTCTTTAATGCCAATAATTGATGTTCAATCAAACTGAGTCCATTTACTTCTAATAATGGTTTGGGGATCGTGTCGGTTAGGGGGCGCATTCGTTCGCCGCGACCTGCTGCAAGGATCATGGCTTTCATAACTTATTCTCCAACGCTGGCATGACAGTTTCATTTAAATAGTTACATAGCCAGTCAAGTTCGGGGTATTTGTCTTGTAGCTCCAGAATATAATGTAGTGTGGGAGGAATATGCTGAAGGTAACCATGTTTGTCATCGCGCAGATATAAGCGGGCAAAGATGCCGGCGACTTTGAGTTCTCTTTGTACGCCCATTAGATCAAACCAGCGAATAAACTCATCTGTTTGAAATGCCAAAGGTGATTTTGATTCTAATTGCTGGAGGTAATAATTTACCCATTGCAGGCGTTTATCTTCTGGCCAATTGATATAACTGTCTTTTAATAACGAGACCAAGTCGTAAGTAATGGGCCCTTTTACCGCATCCTGATAATCAAGTATGCCCGGCGAGTTTGCTTTAGTAAGCATAAGATTTCTGGAATGATAATCACGATGAACAAAGGTTTGTGACTGCAATGTGGCTTCTTTAATAAGTAATTTAAATAAGTCAGCCATTGATTCCTTTTCATGTTCTGATAGTTGTAGATCCAGATATCGCTGTAAGAACCAATCAGGAAATAGATCCATCTCGCGTTGTAACAGATTCTGATCATAATCAGCTAGTCCTGTGCAATCTGCATTTAACTGAAACTGAATCAAACTATCTATTGCTTGCTGGTAAAGTTTATCTGCATTATCTGTATTAATACTTGCGAGGTAATGACTATCTCCAAAGTCAGTTAATAATAAAAAGCCTTGTTGTTTGTCGTGATGAAGTATCTCGGGTACGTTACTCTGGCAAGCTAGCAGTCGTCCGGTAATATCAATAAATGCACAACAATCTTCATATTCTGGCGGCGCATCCATAACAATATAAGTATTATCTTTAAATGCGACACGATAATAAGCACGAAAGCTGGCATCTGCTGATGCTGTTGTGATCGTAAAATCAGAAGACTGAAAATATTCAGTTAGCCATTGGTTCAGGGATTGTTGACGATCATTCATTTGCATCAGCGTGTTATTATCAGAAATATTAAAATTAGAGTTTGTTTTTCACTATTGTCTTAATCTGGCATTATTAATTTAATTATTATTAGTTGAAAGAGTCTAACAAGCAATGTTGCTTTCCTTGGCATTCGTGATCATTGGTTTGGTGTTGCTGGTATATGGTGCTGATGTTTTTGTTGTTGGCGCAGCCAGTATTGCACGTATATTAGGTATGTCATCCCTGATGATCGGTTTGATCGTGGTTGGGTTTGCAACTTCGGCACCAGAAATTATCGTCGGTAGTGTTTCTGCCTGGAATGGTAAAACCTCCATTGCTATCGGCAATGCGATAGGATCGAACATCACTAATGTTGGTCTGGTTTTAGGCGTCAGTATTTTATTAATGCCTATCGTGATTAATTCAAAAACGCTTATGCGCGAATTTATCCTGATGGTGTTATCTATTGGCTTGGCGTTGGTTTTGATTCTTGATGGTAGTCTTGATCGGATAGACGGTATTATTCTATGTGTCGCGATCATGCTAGTGTTTTATGAAATTATAAGGATTGCGCGCAAGGCGAAGAAGAACGATCCAATTATTGCAGAATTTGATCAGGAATATACCGAGGTAGACTCATCCGGCAAGTCCGTATTCAAACTTATTATTGGTTTGACCATGCTGCTAATCGGTGCCGCTCTCCTGGTTAGGGGGGCAAGTGATATTGCTCGACAGTTTGGTGTATCTGATTTAATTATCGGTTTAACCATTGTTGCGATTGGTACCAGCTTGCCTGAATTGGCAGCCTCAATAGCCAGTCTCATGAAAAAGGAAGCTGATATCGCAATAGGTAATGTCATCGGCTCGAATATGTTTAATATGTTGGCAGTGATGGGTATACCTGCTCTTATCAATCCAGTTGCAGTGGACTCGGCAGTATACACACGAGATTATCCAGTTATGTGTGGATTAACCCTGTTGCTGGCAATTATGCTTTTTGCGACGAAAAAGCATAAACTTTATCGTGGTGAAGGGATATTATTGGCCTTTTGTTTCTTTGCCTATCAATATTTATTGTATGTAAACACAATAACCTGAGACGCCTATGTTGACTGAGAAAAACACACAATTTATTTCGCTTGCTCAAGCCGTTATTGAGGCTGAATCACAGGCTGTTTTGGCATTAAAGGATCGTATTGATGAATCGTTTGTTAAAGCCTGCCAATTAATCATGCATTGTGAAGGTCGTGTTGTTGTTATTGGTATGGGTAAATCAGGCCATATTGGTAATAAGATAGCAGCGACTTTGGCCAGTACTGGCACGCCTGCATTTTTTGTACATCCTGGTGAAGCAAGTCATGGTGATCTTGGAATGATTACAACAAAAGATGTGGTGATGTTGTTATCCAATTCAGGTGAAACAGATGAGGTTGTGGCTTTGTTACCGGTAATCAAGCGCCTTAACGTTGCATTGATTTCACTCACTGGTAATGCCAATTCTACGTTAGCCAAATCAGCTGATGTAAATCTTGATATAAGTGTTGAAAAGGAAGCTTGTCCATTAGGGTTAGCGCCTACTTCCAGCACTGCCGCAACCCTTGTAATGGGTGATGCAATCGCAGTTGCCTTGTTGGATGCGAGAGGTTTTGATGAAAAAGATTTTGCTTTATCGCATCCGGGAGGAAGTCTTGGCCGGCGTTTATTACTACATGTTAAAGACATCATGCATAAGGGAAGTGATATTCCAAAAGTTAGAGAAAATTCTAGTTTTCGGGATGCCTTAATTGAGATGACACAGAAGAAACTCGGTGTAACTACTGTGGTTGATGCTAATGATAATGTGTTGGGAATTTTCACTGATGGTGACGTCAGACGTGCACTGGATTCTGACATTGATGTAAAACAATGTATGGTGAAAGACGTCATGACAAAACATGGTAAAACCATTCATGAAAATGAATTAGCGGCAGCAGCATTAGCGCTGATGGAGTCACATAGTATAAATGCCTTACTCGTAACTAATGAGAAGGACAAACTGGTTGGTATTTTAAATATGCATGATCTATTAAGGGCACGGGTAGTATGAGCAGACTTGACTACAACAGCTATCTGGACAAGGCCGCGAAGATCAAGCTTGCAGTATTTGATGTTGATGGTGTTTTGACCAATGGTCAGTTGATTCTGGGTGAAAGTGGTAATGAATATAAATGTTTCGATGTGCGTGATGGGCATGGACTGGTTATGTTATTGGAAACAGGTTGTCAGGTAGCTGTTATCACTGCGAGAACATCAAAAATTGTTGCTGAACGAATGGCCTCGCTAGGTATCGAATATGTATATCAAGGCGAAAAAGATAAAGGTGCGCGCTTATTGGCATTAATAGATGAACTTGGGTTAACGACAGAGCAGGTTTTATATGTTGGTGATGATGTTATTGATTTACCGGCCATGAGCAGAGTAGGACTTGCGGTAAGTGTTAATGATGGGCATCAGAAGGTAAGAGAGTTTGCGCATTGGGTAACTGAAAATAATGGCGGACAAGGTGCTGTAAGAGAGGTATGCGAAACCATCATGCAATCACAGGAAAAACTGGACGCATTATTAAATCGCTACCTTGCCAGTGATTAAACAAAGTTTCTACAGGATTATTAATCGACCAAAGCTGGTAGCGGTCCTGATTATTGCTGCCGCTTTAAGTTTCTGGATATTGAAGTTGCTAAATGATGAATACAAGAATGATTTGATGGCGTTGGCCCATTTCCCGGATTATTACATGCATGACTTTTCTACCTTGACGATGGATGATTTTGGCAAGCCACGTAATTTGCTGGAGGCTGAATACATGGCTCATTATCCAGATGACAATACAACAGAATTAAATTTACCAAAGATGAAATTCTTTCGTGTAGATGAATCGCCTATACATGTTAGTGCGGATAAAGGCTGGGTCACGTCCAACAATGAAGTCATACTGTTATTAGGTAATGTCTATCTCTATCAAAATAATGTACAAGGTAATAAAGCATTGGAAGTGATTGCAGACGATGCTCGCTTACTTATAGAAGAGGATTATGCTGAAACAGATAATGCGGTGACTGTAATTAGAGGTCGAACAGTAATTAATTCAATAGGCATGCGCGCCTTTATTGCAGAGCAACGAATGGAGTTCCTTAGTAATGTTAAAACAAAGATTGAAGCAAAACATGAGCCCTAAACGCTTCATAGTAATTTTACTGATGTTTATCAGTTCATCTGTCATGGCATTGTCCAGCGACAAACAACAGGACATAGAGATTGAGGCTAACTCGGCAGAGATGGATGATGTAAAAGGAATATCCATTTATCGTGGTGATGTTGTTGTCATACAAGGGAGCATTAAAATGACTGGTGATGTCATGACAGTCCATTTTGATGAAAATGGAGATATGGAGTTGGTCATCATGGACGGCAAGCCGGCAACGTATAAACAGTTGCCAGATGATAGTAAGATCTATGATGAGGCTGAGGCCTTACGCATGGAATACTACGTATTAAAAGACTATGTGATTTTGATTAATAAGGCGCTTGTGACACAAGAAGGTTTGCGTTTCAGTGGTGATCGAATTGAATACGATACGGTTAATAGCCAGATAAAGGCAAAAACAGAAGCCAAGACTGAAAGTGAAGATGGCAGTGAAGTCAGAAATAAAGATAGTGAGCGTGTGAAAATTATTATTAAAAAGAAAAATAATACTGGCGAATAACCATTTAAGGATAAGTCTTTCATGAGTACGTTGTCTGCCCTACATTTATCTAAATCATATCGTTCCCGACAGGTAGTAAAGGATGTCAGCGTCTCTGTGAAAAGTGGAGAGGTTGTTGGTTTGTTAGGACCAAATGGTGCTGGCAAGACCACTAGTTTCTATATGATTGTTGGTATGGTTACGTCAGACAAAGGCAATATTTATATTGATCACAGAGAAATCAGTGGATTGACCATGGATCAGCGATCACATCTTGGTCTCGGCTATTTACCTCAAGAGGCATCAGTCTTCAAAAAACTCACAGTTGCAGAAAACATTATGGCGATTATGGAGACGCGTATTCCAGATAATCCTGATTTGGCGCAATTTCGAATGGAGACATTACTGGAAGAGTTTCATATTTCACACTTACGCGACAATTTGGGTATGAGTCTATCAGGTGGAGAGCGCAGACGTTTAGAAATTGCCCGCGCATTGGCATCAGAACCGCGCTTTTTATTGCTTGATGAGCCTTTTGCGGGAATTGATCCTATTTCAATTAACGATATTCAGCACTTAATCCATCGTTTATCCGAACAAGATATTGGCATATTGATCACAGATCATAATGTCAGGGAAACTCTGGGTACTTGTGATCGCGCTTATATAGTTAGCGAAGGAAGAATACTTGCTGAAGGCGCGCCAGAAGTGATTCTTGCGAATGAACAAGTGAAACAAGTTTATCTTGGAGATAATTTTCGAATTTGATTAAGTAGTTTGTTCAAATCAATGAAAATTAAGTTAAAATTATTAATATGAAGCCCTCTTTACAACTCCGACTTGGCCAAAGTCTGACGATGACACCACAGCTGCAACAAGCTATACGCTTATTGCAATTATCAAGTATCGAATTACAGGCCGAGATTCAAGATGCTCTCGAATCCAATATGATGCTGGAACTGGAAGATTCCGAACAAAATGAAGCCACGAATATCGAATCACCTTCTGATAAATCTGATGATAAACAGGCTGGTCCCGAAAACGCCGAGCGCATCGATATCCAAAATGAAACTATGCCTGATGATTTGCCTGTCGATAGTGTATGGGAAGATGTCTATGATGGTACTGGTAGTTATCCAAAAAATGCCGAAAATGTTTTAGGCAACGATGGTTTTGAAAATCAGGATAGCAGTGAAAAAACATTGCGAGATCATTTATCCTGGCAATTAAACCTTACGCCTACGTCGGATGAAGATAAGGTAATCGCGATGGCTATTATTGATTCAATTGACGATGATGGCTATTTAACTGAAACACCGGAAGCGATTCTTGCCTCGGTCAAAGATAGTGAACATGATATCGATGATGAAATCGGAGTTGAGGAAATTGAGGCAGTTTTGCATTTAATGCAGGCAATGGAACCTGCAGGCGTCTGCGCAAGAGATATTAAAGAGTGTTTGACTATTCAATTACGGCAATGCGACCCGGATACGCCCTGGTTAAAAGAAGCAATGTTACTAGTCGATCATTATCTGGGTATGCTGGCTTCACGCGATTTCAATCAGTTGATGCGAAAGATGAAGCTGGATCGCGACACGCTTGCCGAAGTCGTTAACCTGATACAATCAATGAATCCAAGGCCCGGAGGGCAAGTATCCGAAACGCAAACTGAATATGTTATTGCGGATGTTTATGTAAAAAAAGAAAAAGGTATATGGCGGGTAAAATTAAATACTGAATCTATGCCCAATCTGAGAATAAACTCCGCTTACGCTAATTTGATCAAGCGTGCCGATAATAGTGCTGACAACACCTCACTAAAATCTCATTTGCAGGAAGCACGCTGGTTTATCAAGAGCTTGCAAAGTCGTAGTGAAACCTTACTAAGAGTTGCGGTCTGTATTGTTGAAAAGCAACGCGCTTTTCTTGAGCATGGTGAAGAGGCAATGAGACCTATGGTGTTGCATGATATTGCTGAAGAGTTAGGTATGCATGAGTCAACTATTTCACGTGTGACAACCAGAAAGTATATGCATACACCACGTGGTGTATTTGAATTAAAATATTTTTTCTCGAGTCATGTCAGTACCAATTATGGAGGTGTTGCTTCATCAACTGCGATACGCGCATTAATTAAAAAACTGATTGGTGCCGAGAAACCTTATAAGCCTTTGAGTGATAGCAAGATAGCTGCAATTCTTGAAGATCAGGGCATTAATGTAGCACGTCGCACAGTAGCAAAATATCGTGAGGCAATGTCCATACCTCCATCGAATGAACGTAAACGACTAGTGTAAATAAGACGATAAAATAACAAAAAACAAGGAGTCAACTTATGCAAATCAGTGTTACCGGTCACCATGTTGATATTACTGACTCATTGAAAGACTATGTTGATAATAAGTTCGCAAAGCTGGAAAGGCATTTCGAACATATCATTAACATACATGTCATTCTGACCGTAGAAAAAGATCGACAAAAAGCGGAGGCAACCGTAAATATAAATCGTGGGGATTTATTTGCCGACAACGAGCAGGACAACATGTATGCTGCTATAGACGGGTTGATTGAGAAACTCGATCGGCAATTATTAAAACACAAGGAAAAGTTGACCAATCATCATCGTGCTGAAGGCAGACACCGTGATTCTGCTGTTGAGTGAAAACCCTATTTAAACTTACATTCTTTGTGATATATGCAAATTTCTGAATTCCTTAAAATAGAGTGCGTATTTTCTGCTATGGACTGTCACAGCAAAAAAGACGCGTTGGATACACTTGCGAAAATCATTGCTGACTCCGATAGCGCAACTTCCCAGACGGAAGTTTATGATTGTTTATTGGCCAGAGAACGTCTGGGTAGTACCGGGTTAGGTAAAGGTGTTGCTATTCCTCATGGGCGTCTAAAACAGGGCAAGAAAATTCTGTCAGCTTTTATTCAGCTTGAAGAAGCAGTTGACTATGATGCGATTGATAAACAGCCGGTTGATTTACTGTTTGCTTTGATTGTGCCTGAAGAGTCAACGGAAGAACATTTGCAAATTTTATCGGCATTGGCAAAAAAATTTAGTCAGGAATCAGCATTGAAGGCATTACGATCAAATCAACCAATAGAAGAAATTTACAAACTCCTTACGGAATAAATCATGGTCGGTATTACTAGCCAGATTAGTATTGAAGACCTGTTTAATATACATAAGGATAAACTCGATCTTCAATGGGTGGCCGGACAGCAGGGCGCCAAACATGTAATCATTCGCGAAGAAGCATCTGAAATAAACAAAAAAGGGAAGCGAAAAAAGAAGACTATTAAAAAAACCGATAAGGAACCTAAAAGCTTTTCATTAGTTGGTCATCTAAATCTAATCCACCCTCATCAGATACAGGTTATTGGTGAAGTTGAAGTGCGTTATCTTGAAGGATTAAGAAATATCTCTATGCAGGATGCTGTCGTTCAACTTTTTAAAAGCAAACCAGCGTGCGTCATTGTTGCTGATGACTTGGAGCCTCCCACATTACTAAAACGAAAAAGTAATGAACATAGCATTCCGTTATTTGCCTGTAGCATGAATAGTGACAAGTTGTCAGATGTGTTGCATTATTTTTTAACCAATCTATTTGCTGACATGTTGACTTTGCATGGAGTATACATGGAGGTCATGACTATTGGCGTATTGATTACAGGTCCAAGTGGAATCGGCAAAAGTGAATTGGCACTGGAATTAATTTCACGTGGGCATCGATTAATCGCAGACGATGCACCGCTTTTTTCCAAGGTTGCCCCCGATATTATTAATGGTACTTGCCCGCAGACTTTACAGGATTTTCTTGAAGTTCGCGGTCTGGGTATTATTAACGTGCGCGAGTTGTTCGGCGACAGTGCTATAAAGAAAAATAAATACTTGAGATTGATTGTCAATTTACAGCCAATGGATGAAAAGAATCTTTTATCTCTAGATAGACTGGAAGGTAGCTACAGTATGCGAAAAGTATTGGAAATGGATGTGCCTGAAATTACCTTGCCTGTTGCACCGGGTCGAAATCTATCCATTATGATGGAATGTGCAGCACGTAATCATATATTGCGAGAAGCAGGTTATAACGCAGCTGAAATATTTGTCAGTCGACAAAAAGATATAATCGATAGCGAACACTAATATAATGAATCAACAGCAACGACGCTTAATTATTGTGACCGGATTATCAGGTGCAGGTAAGACGGTCGTTTTACATTCATTGGAAGATTATTCTTTCTATACTATTGATAACCTGCCTATCAGTTTGCTCGATACTTTTATTGCTCAGTTGATTAGCCCAGAGAGCAAATATCCACAAGATATTGCTATAGGGATAGATGCAAGAAATAGTCCGGATGAATTATTTCAATTACCGGACATACTTCACAGTTATCGAAAGGAATCGATCAATATAGAGCTAGTATTTATTGATGCAAGTAACGAGGTATTGGTTAAGCGTTTTAGTGAAACCAGACGTAAACATCCGTTAACATCAAAAGATTATTCTCTAAATGACGCCATAAAGCATGAGCGTAAGATTATGAATCTCTTTGCGGAGATAGCTTACTTTAAAATTGATACCAGTCGCATGTTGCTGCATGAATTGCGTGATTTGGTTCGTGAGCGGATTGCTAATCATGCTATAGCAAGCTTGTCGCTACAAATCATGTCTTTTGGTTTTAAGCATGGAATTCCCGCGGATGCCGATTTTGTATATGATTTACGTTGTTTGCCTAATCCATTTTGGGAAAAAAAATTGCGTCATTTCTCTGGTAAGGATCAACCTGTAATTGATTTTCTATCTTCTCAGGAAAGTGTGAAAAAAATGCAGGAAGATTTATTAGAATTTTTTAAGTATTGGATTACACAATTTGAAAAAGATAATAGAAGTTATTTGAGTATTGCGCTTGGTTGTACCGGTGGTCATCATCGTTCCGTTTATATGGCAGAACAACTTGCATCAGCATTTATATATGAGGATAAACAGGTCATTATCCGTCATCGGGATATTTAATATGCGGCTTGGTTTATTAATAATCACTAATGATAGCATTGGTGTTAGCTTGTTTTGTGCTGCAACTTTCATGATGAGTGATAGTCCGCCTGAAGCGAAACTTGTCACGATTGGTCGTGGTCGCAATATAGATGAGATTAAGCAACAAACTAATGTCATTGTTGTTCCCTGGCTTAATTTGTAAATGTTGATCCGCGTATTGAATTATCTGGATCTCAATTTAAATGATATGGCGAAAAAAGCTGGCATAACAATTAATCAATAACAGAGTTACATGTCATGCAAACAAAAACACTAACAATTGTTAATAAACTGGGGCTACATGCCCGCGCTGCTGCCAAATTTGTACAAACGGCTTCAGCGTTTGAAGCAGAGATTACAATTAATTCGGGTCATCTTGAAGTCAGTGGTAAAAGTATTATGGGTATTATGATGCTGGCAGCGGGCAAGGGTAAGGAGATTAGTGTCTCAGCCGTTGGCAAGGATGAAAAAGAAGCAATGAAGGCAATTGAGGACTTAATCAATGATAAATTTGGTGAGGACGAATGACAATCCTCTTACAAGGTGTCAATGTCTCGCGCGGTATAGCGATTGGTCATGCGCACCTGTTACAAAATGATCAGATAGATGTTCGAGAATACTCAATTCATAGTTCTCATATTGATGAAGAAATACAACGTCTCAATGATGCAATAGGCGATGCGCGTCAACAGTTGCGCGCAATAAGAGATCATATTCCATCATCTACATCGGCAGATATTGCTGCCTTTATCGATACACATTTATTGATGATGGAAGATATTGCAATCACGGAAGAACCAAAGCGAATTATTAAAGAACGTTTATGTAATGCAGAGTGGGCACTGAAGCTGCAACGCGATGCTGTAGTCAATGTTTTTGAGGAAATGGCCGACGCCTATCTCAGTACTCGTCGTGATGATGTGAATCATGTTGTTAATCGTATTCTTCGCGTCATGTTAAATCAGAAGCCGCTTGCACATGAGATGCCTGATGATTCACTAAATGGAAGAATCATTCTAGCAGAAGACCTGACTCCTGCGGATACCGTCATGATGCAGCACAATGGAATTCTTGCTTTTGCTACAGAGTTTGGTGGCCCTACTTCCCACACTGCTATTCTGGCAAGAAGTCTTGGTATTCCTGCAATAGTCGGTATTCAAAATGCAAGAAAATATATAAAAAATGATGACCTGATCATTATTGATGGCACTAATGGCATTGTCCTAATTGATCCGGATGAATGCATTCAATCACATTATGAAAAACGTCAGCGCGAGGATAGGCGTTATATCAATTCTTTGGGTCGACTTAAGAATACAACCACCAAAACAAGTGATGGTATCAGCATAAACCTGATGGCGAATATAGAACTGCCAAGTGATTTTGATACTGTTCGTGATGTCGGTGCGTCGGGTGTTGGCTTATATCGTACCGAATTTTTGTATATGAACCGCGAAGCTTTGCCAGACGAGGAAGAACATTTCAATACCTATATGGATGTGATGAAGTCGCTTGATGGTTTACCGCTTACTATTCGCACACTGGATCTTGGAGCGGATAAACAGGTTGATGGCATTACCAAAAATATAGGACAGCAACGCACTAACCCGGCACTGGGATTGCGAGCAGTAAGACTTTGCTTAAGAGAGCCTGGTCTTTTCCGACCACAACTGCGCGCAATTATACGAGCGTCTGCATATGGGCCGATAAGAATAATGATTCCTATGTTGACTAATCTTCAGGAAATTCAACAGGTGATGACTATTATTGAAGAGATTCAACTAGAACTTGAAAAAAAAGAAATCGGTTTTGATAAAGATATACAAATTGGTGGCATGGTAGAGGTGCCGGCATCAGCAGTGTGTGCAGATATTTTTGCAAAAAAACTCGACTTTCTTTCTATAGGTACTAACGATTTAATTCAATATACCATGGCCATCGACCGTGTTAATGACGAAGTAAATTATCTTTACGATCCTTTTCATCCATCCGTGTTAAGACTGATTCATATGACGATAAACGCAGGAAAAAAAGCAAAGATTCCGGTAGCCATGTGTGGTGAAATGGCAGGTGATCCAAACAGTACAAGATTATTGTTAGGGTTGGGCTTGCGTGAGTTCAGTGTGCATTCAGCGAGCCTGTTGGAGATCAAAAAGATCATTATTGATAGTGATGTTGAAGAAGCAACCAGGCTGGCTAAACGTGCCTTAAAGGCCAATAATGGTGTTGATGTAATTGAATTATTCAGAAATAGTTCTGATTAATTATTCCGCAATATAAAGTCTCTATTATTCTTTTTTTCAGCGCAATCGTGTTAAGTTGCGTATTATTGTCTTAAAAATACTAATAATAAATTTAATTCAATGAACGACATTACAGAACCAGTTGAAGAGCAAACGGCGTTAGAGTCCTTGCATGAAGCTTTGGAGCAGGATAATAAACCGCTTGCCCGTTCTGTGGTTGATGCCTTACACCCCTCTGAAATTGCCGACCTTATTGAAGGTTTACCCAAGCAGCAACGTTACGAAGTCTGGCAATTAGTTGATTCCGAAGTTGAAGGTGATGTGCTATCGCATACACAGGATGCTGTGCGCGCTGAATTAATGGAGCAAATGTTGCCGCATGAAGTGGCACAGGCAACACAGGATCTGGATACGGATGACGTCGCTGATATCCTGCAGGATTTACCCGAACCTATAGCAGAAAGCATTCTATTGGCAATGGATGAGCAAAACCGACATCGTTTGGCATCGGTCATGACTTATCCTGAAGATAGTGCGGGTGGTTTGATGAACCTTGATGTTACCTCTGTCAGGGCAGATGTAAGCCTTGATGTGGTGACACGTTATTTAAGACGTGTGGGCGATATTCCCGAAGATACCAATAACATCATGGTTGTCGACCGCGATAATCATTATTTGGGTGTCTTACATCTGACAGATTTGTTGTTAAAAGAGCAAGCAACTACCGTTGGAGAATGGTTGGAAGAAGCGCCGTTCCTGAAAGCAAATGCACCCACTTCTGATGTGACAAAACTATTCGAGCAACGTGACCTTGTTTCAGCAGCTGTTGTCGATGAAGAGGGAATGCTTCTGGGTCGTGTAACCATTGACGACGTTGTTGACGTTATCCAGAGCGAGGCAGAACAAACTGTTCGAAGTATGGCAGGTTTGAGTAGCGATGATGATATGTTTGCTTCTGTCATTAGCAGTACACGTCGTCGAGCTGTCTGGTTAGGTATTAATTTGATGACAGTTTTTCTCGGGTCATGGGTGATTGGTCGTTTTGAAGATACCATTCAACAGTTAGTCGCTCTGGCAGTGTTATTGCCAGTTGTTGCCGGTATGGGGGGAATAGCCGGGAGTCAGACGCTTACCATCGCTATTCGCGGTATTGCGCAAGGTCAGTTGGTAAAAAGTAATGTAAAGCCATTGCTAATTAAAGAGCTTATGGTCGGTGTGCTGAATGGTTTGATCTGGTCCTGTATTGTGAGCCTGGTGGTAATCTTCTGGTTTGATGATCAGGCATTGGGATTGATTATCGGGTTAGCTATGTTGATTAATCTGGTTATCGCTGCCCTGGCTGGCGCACTGATTCCGTTTATCCTTAAATCCTTTGGTATCGATCCAGCCATTGCTGGTGGTGTGGTATTAACGACGGTAACAGATGTAGTTGGCTTTATGACCTTTCTCGGCTTGGCAACCCTCTATCTAATTGTTTAGGTTTTATTCCAGACCAGAAATATAATTCCATTCTTTTTTGCTTACCGGCATGATTGAGAGTCGGTTGCCTTTCTGTAATAACTTCATATCTTTTAACTGCTTGTGATCGCGTAATTCTGAAAGTGAAATGGTTCGTTTTAACTTACGCTTATATTTCACATCAACATAAAACCAGCGTGGGTTCTCCGGATAACTTTTAGGATCAAAGTGTTTATCATCAGGATCAAATGCCGTATGGTCGGGATAACCTTCTTTGTCAATAGTCATGATGCCTACGATACCCGGTTCATCGCAGTTGGAATGATAGAAAAAAACCAGATCACCCTTTTTCATTTCATCACGCATCATATTACGTGCCTGATAATTTCTGACGCCATCCCAGGCTTCTTTTTGTTTCGGACGTTTTTTTAAATCATCAATACTGAACTCGGAAGGTTCAGATTTCATTAACCAGTAATTCATTTGAATACCTACTGAAAATTAGGGGGTATCAACCGCAATGTCGTCTCAGACATTGGACTTGAACCAGAGGTTCAAGTGGGCATCTTAGGAAACAGCGTATCAGGCTTTCCACGTGGTTGGACATGCGCAACAACACTGTTTTCAGATTCCCTGGTTAGTATCTTATCGGCTCAAGTCACCACGAGTATGACAACGGCCATCGCAGAAGATACCCAAGCTTGAAACTAGGTGCTCTGAGAGATTGGATCTTCAATATCCAGTTGCTTTTCTCTAACCAGAGCATTGTTGATTTTGTTTTGTAAACGCTTAAGCGTACTGTCTATATTAGTAGTATAGACCTGGTTTTTTTCTTTGTAAGCCAGCATCTCATGAGTAATATTCAGGGCTGTCATAACAGCAATTCGTTCTGTACCGATCACACCACCGTTACGTTTCATCTCAGTCATTTTTGCATTGAGAATATCGACAGCGGCACGTAATTGATCGTGTTCTTCATCGCTACAATTAATCAGATATTCCTTTTCCAGAATGTTGACCTTGACGGGGTTGGTATCACTCATGGCCGAGTTTCCATAGCACGCAGGCGACTAATCATCGATTCTATACGAGTACGGGCCTGCTCAGTTTTTTCAATTAATATTGCACGTTCATTTACCAGACCTTCCTGCTGGTTACGTAATGCTGAATTTTCTGATTTTAACTTTTCTATGGTTTTAATCAGATCATCTACTCTGGCCTCAAGCGATGCTAGATCGGAATTGTCTATATCATTATCAGTCATACTTTTATCCTGTCGGACAGTAATCTATTAGATAAACTACGTTGATTGTTAATACACCCAGTTAGCAATATAGAATGCCTGCATAGTGTGGTCAACAGCAGATCCAAAATGCGACGATAGGATGAATATATTGTATGATTATGGGACTAATTTTCTAAATATTCGTCAGCGGAAATATCCAATAATGACGTGAATTCGTCATATATTAAGTAGACCATTATGGAACTGGATTATAATGAAATTGACATCGGTTTGATTGAGGCGAGCGCGGGTACACGTGCGTCTGAGTGTCATGGCCTGATAACAGCCTACTTTGTTTTCAATAATGAATTACAGATGGGATTATTGCGTGATCACCTAGTCAGTGGGCTGGAAGATGCGCAGGCGCTTGATCAGGCTTATGCGGTAATTAATAAAATCGCGGAAGATGTTGCCAGTACATTAGAGTCGGAAGAAATTATATTTGACCTGTTAATTCCTGATGACGACGAGCCATTAACGCTGCGAACACAGGCCTTGTCTGAGTGGTGTGCCGGATTCATTTCCGGTCTGGGAGTAGCAGGTTTAAATGAACAGCATAGTCTACAAAATGAGAGCGAAGAATTTATTCAGGATCTGTCGAAAATTGCTCGACTAGAAACCGAGCCTGAAGAGGATGAAGATTCGGAAACAGCATTTGTAGAATTAATTGAATATGTGCGTATAGGTGTGTTGATGCTGCATCAGGATTGGCATCCCAATACTCAGTTAGAAACAGGACCCAGGGTATTACATTGAAACACATTAACGAATGCAAAAGACGTCGCAAAAAATTGATGGATCTTATTGGTTCAGACAGTATTGCTATTATACCTACTGCTTCAGTACATATTAGAAACCGTGATGTCGAGTTCCCTTTCCGTCCGGACAGCGACTTTTATTATTTGACAGCCTACCCCGAACCGGAAGCTGTTGTTGTGCTTATCCCTGATCGTGAAGAGGGTGAATTTTTAATTTTCTGTCGGGAACGTGATGCAGAAATGGAAACATGGCATGGTCGTCGCGCAGGTCTGGATGGAGCAATGGAAACCTATGGCGCTGATGATGCCTTTCCCATCGAAGATATGGATGAAATATTGCCCGGTCTCATCGAAGGTCATGATCGCGTATTTTATAATATGGGTCGTGATCAACAGTTTGATCAACGCGTACTTGGGTGGGTCAATCAGATTCGAAATAAATCACGTTCCGGCGTGAACGCTCCCGAAGAATTTATCGCGTTAAATCATTTTCTGCATGAAATGCGACTATATAAAAGTAGTCATGAGATTAAGTTGATGAGGAAAGCTGCACAAATTGCAGCTGCAGGCCATCGTCGAGCAATGCAATATTGTCGACCGGGAATGAATGAATTTCAGATTGAGTCTGAGTTACTCTATGAATTTATGAGGCAAGGCTCACGTACACCGGCTTACCCTTCCATTGTTGGGGGTGGTGCAAATGGTTGTATTCTGCATTACACTGAAAACAAGGATCTGTTAAATGATGGAGATCTGTTATTGATAGATGCTGGTGCGGAATATGAAGGTTATGCCAGTGATATTACTCGTACCTTTCCCGTGAATGGCAATTTCAATAAGGCCCAACGTCAGGCCTATGATCTGGTACTTGCCGCACAATATGCTGCGATTGAGCAAGTAAAACCGGGAAATCACTGGAACGATCCTCATGATGCAGCAGTAAAGGTATTGACCGAAGGCATGGTAGAGCTGGGTATTCTTAAAGGCAATGTAGAACGGCTATTGGAAGAACATACTTATCGCAAATATTACATGCATCGTACCGGACATTGGTTAGGAATGGACGTACATGATGTGGGTGATTACAAGCTGGAAGATGAATGGCGCATGCTGGAGCCCGGTATGGTATTAACTGTTGAGCCCGGTATTTATCTTCCTGCTGAGTCAAATGGTTTGGCCAATAAATGGTTTAACATTGGTATTCGTATTGAAGACGATGTGTTGGTGACTAAAGACGGATATGAGGTTCTCAGTAAAGACGTGCCTAAGGAAGCTGACGAGATAATGGAGCTAATGAACAAGGTAGCGTAATGTCGAAAGATTGGGATTACGATATCTTTATCAGTGGTGCTGGCATGGTGGGGTGCAGTCTTGCCCTTGGCCTGGCGTCAACAGGTTTAAAGATTGCAATTATTGATGCCACTCAACTAAAACAAAGCGATAAAACCACTTTCGATGAACGCGGTATAACATTATCACTAGCGTCAAAACGAATATTTGAAAACCTGGGGCTTTGGCAAGCTTTACAATCTTCAAGCTATCCAATCAAACAGGTTCATATATCTGAACAGAATCGTTTTGCCTTTACCCGTTTACGTGCCAATGAAATGAATGTGGATGCGCTTGGCTATGTCGTTATTGCCAGTACACTCGGAAATGGCCTAAGAAAGTCATTGTCACAGCATGATAATATTGAATTTATTTGTCCTGCCGAATTGAAGTCTTTTGAATTAACTCAACAGGGAATGAGGGTCACTTGGCAGCAGGAAGGCAGTGAAAGAAGTGCGAGAGCAGGTCTATTGATCGGTGCAGATGGCTCCTGTTCACTTACGAGACGACTTGCCGGTATCAATACCGAGCAACATGATTTTAAACAAACTGCTATCGTTGCAAATGTCTCTACCGAAAAACGGAATCAATATACAGCGTATGAACGCTTTACCCCGCATGGACCTATTGCTTTATTGCCTGTCGCCGAGAATCGATCAGTATTGGTTTATGTGGTTAATAGCGAAGATGCAGATTACTGTTTATCACTAGATGACCCACAATTTTTAGCACGGGTACAGTCGGAAACAGGTCGTCGTCTTGGGCGTTTAATTACGGTTGGTGTGAGACGTAGCTATCCTATTTTTTATCAAAACGCAGTCAGACAGTATCAACCTCAATTATTGTTACTAGGTAATGCTGTTCACACGATACACCCTAATTCAGCACAGGGATTTAATCTGGGTTTACGTGATGTTGCTGGTTTGGCAGAGGTGATTAAGCAATCGCTAGTCAATGGGTTGACACTTGATGATGTTCGCATACTTGAACGTTATGTCGACAACAGGACAGAGGATCAAAAACGAATCATCAATTTTACCAATGGTCTCGCTGAACATTTCTATCATCAACAAATCGTCAGCAATCTATTGAGAGATGTAGCGATGATTGGCATTGATTCGCTACCCTTTTTGAAAAAACAGTTGATGCAATTAACCATGGGTATGCTTGGCCGTCAGCCGGAACTGGTGCGTTACAGTATGCAACAGGAAATAGTATGAAGCTGGATGCGGATGTCATTATTGTCGGTGCCGGAATTACTGGCACTGCCTGTGCCTGTTTATTAGCAAAGCAAGGCTTAGAAGTAATTTTACTGGAAGCTGCTGCGCGTGAACTCGATGATCTAAAACCATGTGACCCGCGTATCTTCGCGATAAGTCCTGCATCTAAAACCTTACTGGAATTAACAGGCGCATGGCGACGATTGGCGGAAGAGGATATTGGGCATTATCAAACCATGCATGTCTGGGATGAAAATGGCTTAGGTGAAATTCATTTTGATAGTGCCGAAATATGTCAACCAACCATGGGTTATATTATTCCCTACATGGCGATAGCCGATGCCTTACAGGATCGTATGTTAGACATGGAATCGATTCGTTGTTCGTGGTCTGCAAAGCCTGTTGCCATTGAAGATGAAGGTGAATCAATTAAGGTTTCAACGGAAGCTAATCTTGATTATCGTGCCAAATTAATTATTGCTGCTGATGGTAGTCATTCCATTATTCGTCAATTAGCAGGTATTAAATTTAACAAGCATGATTATCAACAGGCGGCGCTTGCATGTACGGCAATCACTGAACGTTCGCATGAACAGGTTGCCAGACAGCGTTTTTTAACGAATGGCCCTTTGGCCTTTTTACCCATGGTAAACCCGCATCAATCCGCGATCGTCTGGTCAGAAAAGCCAGAGAAAATTAATGAATTATTATCGCTGGATGAAACACAATTTAATCAAACATTAGCTGATGCCTTTGCTAATGAATTATCCAGTGTTACTTCAAGTACAAAGCGCTTTTCATTTCCACTTTATCGTGCTGAAGCTGAACATTATGTGAAATCAAGGATTGCATTGGTCGGTGATAGTGCGCATGTTATTCATCCATTAGCAGGACTTGGTGCTAATCTCGGGCTTGTCGACGTTGCAGCACTATGTGAAATAATTCAGAGTTACCATGTCCGTAAGCGAGATTTTGGTAAGCAGCAGGTATTAAGACGTTATGAGCGTTGGCGTAAGGGCGAAAATAAAAATATGTTGTATTTAATGGATGGTTTTAAATATCTGTTTGAAAAGCAGACGATGTTTATGCCATGGATCAGGAATATCGGGCTTGATACCATTGATGCGATGCCTTTATTTAAAAATATCATCATGAAACGGGCTATGGGCTTAGAAGGAAATTTACCTAAATATTTAAAGATTAATATTAACTAAATAGTGTTTATGCAAAATCCTTATAAATACAGTAAACATTTATTTGCATTTTTAATAATTACGATGACCTTTGATGTAAAGGCTGAGAAATTAATTGAAGCAAACAGTCATGTTTTGACTATAGATAATGAACCTCAGATTATTAATATTAATAAAACCGGGAATTAATATATTAAAGAAGTAGCAGCTCTGTTTAAGTGAGAATATAAAGAAGTTAATCAGACTGGAATAAGATAAGGTTTTGTTTATATGTGTAGAGTAGGAATACGGTTATAAAAAACGATTTGGAATCAATACAGAAAATGTATAGACATGCGATTTAATATCAGGTCTCAATGATAAATTCAACAGTGCTATGGATGATCATGAATCAATAGTATATCAATTTATTGATATTGGGCCTGATACAGTTACGATAAAATTTAAATCCGAGTTTAATCATGGGTCGTTTGGCGAGGATAAAACAACTATTGATAAAGAATCTATCAAAATTCTATATCGGCAATAATAAACTGAATTTAAAAGCAGTAATCTTCAAATTAATTACATGCCGACGTTATTTGCATAGTCTATTAATAAATCTATTTGTCTAGTAAAATTCGTTAACTCAATAATTATTATTAATTACTAATTATATTTACAGGTTGTAGCATGGCTGAAAATAATAAACCCGAAGCCAGTCATTTTATTTGTCATATTATTAATGACGATTTAAAGAACGGAAAAAATGATGGCCGCTTACATACGCGTTTCCCTCCAGAACCAAATGGCTATCTACACGTAGGACATGCCAAGTCGATCTGTCTCAACTTTGGTTTAGCAGAGAAATATGAGCAGGGCCTGTGTAATCTTCGGTTTGATGACACCAATCCTGAAAAAGAAGATATTGAATATGCTGATGCCATCGCTAATGATGTACGTTGGTTAGGATTTGATTGGCAAGATCGTGAGTTCTTTGCTTCTGACTATTACGACAAGCTTTATGAGTTTGCCGTGCAACTGATTAAAGATGGTAAGGCTTATGTAGATCATCTAAATGCTGAACAAACCCGTGAGTATCGCGGTACGCTAACTGAACCAGGCAAGGATAGTCCCTATCGTTTTCGTAGTGTCGAAGAAAATCTCGATCTGTTTGAACGTATGAAGAGAGGCGAGTTTGCTGAAGGGGAATGTGTATTAAGAGCAAAGATAGACATGGCGGCACCTAATATGAACATGCGTGACCCTACTATCTATCGTATTCGTAAGGTTTCGCATTATCGTACAGCAGATAAATGGTGTATCTATCCAATGTATGATTTTGCACATTGTATTTCTGATGCACTGGAAGGTGTTACACATTCGCTTTGCACATTGGAGTTCGAAGATCACCGTGTTTTGTATGATTGGTATCTGGATCAGCTTGATCTGCCATGCCATCCGCAACAAATTGAATTTGCCAGATTGAATCTCGCCTATACAGTTACCAGCAAACGTAAATTGAATGAATTGGTTAAAAATGGCGATGTCAGCGGATGGGATGATCCAAGAATGCCGACGATTATTGGCATGCGTCGCCGAGGTTATACACCGGAGGCAATTAGAGATTTTTGTGATCGTATTGGGATCACAAAGAGCGATACTTTGATCGATATGGGCGTGTTGGAAAACTGTGTGCGTGAAGATCTGGATAAAACCACCAAACGTGTTTTAGGTGTGCTTAATCCATTAAAGGTTGTCATTGAAAATTATCCTGAAGGGAAAGTTGAACAACTCGATGCGCCTTATCACCCCAATAATCCAGACATGGGTTCGCGTGAGTTGCCGTTTGCTCGCGAGATATATATTGAACAGGATGATTTTATGGAAGACCCGCCGAAAAAGTTTTTTCGATTGGGTCCAGGCAGGGAAGTACGTTTACGCTATGCATACTTTATTACCTGTAATGAAGTGATTAAAAATGATGATGGTGAAGTAATCGAATTGCATTGTAGCTATGATCCGGAAACTAAAGGCGGAAATGCGCCAGATGGACGCAAGGTAAAAGGTACGATTCACTGGGTATCATGTGAGCATGCGCTGCAAACAGAAGTCAGATTATTTGATCGTTTGTTTACTGAACCAACTCCAGATAGCAACAAACATGAAAAGGAATGGCGTGAATTTTTAAATCCGGAATCCAAAGTCGTGATAAGCAATGTGATGCTTGAACCATCGTTAATGAGTGCGGAAAAAGAAACCCGTTTTCAGTTTGAACGAACGGCTTATTTTTGTGTAGACAACAAAGATAGTTTTGATGGAAAGCCTATATTTAACAGAACGGTTACGTTGAGAGATTCCTGGGCAAAGCTACAAGCCAGATAAGTTTATTTCTTTTCCATACCGTTAAATATTTCTTCAATCTCCAGTTGGATCAGATCTTCGATCTGGGCTTGCTCATTTTCAGGCAGGTTCTGTTTATCTTCTTTAAAAAGATAATTATTTAATTCGAAATTTTTCAGCATCATCTTGGTATGAAACAGATTTTCCTGATAGATATTGACATCAACCATTTGATACAGCTCTTTGTATTCATCATCAATATAGTTTTGAATCGAATTAATTTCGTGATCTATGTAATGCTTTTTGCCTGAGGTATCACGGGTAAAACCACGCACACGATAGTCCATGATCACGATGTCTGATTCAAAACTATGGATTAAAAAGTTAAGTGCCTTCAACGGAGAGATCATGCCACAGGTACTAACATCTATATCTGCACGGAAGGTACAGATGCCACCAGTCGGATGTGTTTCAGGGTAGGTATGAACGGTCAGGTGGCTTTTATCCAGATGCGCAACCAGTACTTCGGGAGTAGGGCCTGGTGATTCACTGTTGGTGACGCCAGCAAGTGCTGGCACTTCTTCAGAGATTAGTAACGTAACACTGGCACCAAGAGGATCATAGTCTTGCTTGGCAACATTAAGGATATTGGCACCGATAATACTAGCAACATCTTCCAGGATCTGCGTCAATCGATCAGAATTATATTCCTCATCAATATAATCCATATATTCCTGAATACCTTCTTTGGTTCGCGCATAGCAAACGTCATAAATGTTGAAGCTCAGGGTTTTGGTTAAATTGTTAAAACCAAATAAACGCAGTTTGTCCTCTTTTTTTGTCATGTATCTATAAACTTATGTTGATTCAGGCGACTTTATACCAGAGCTTAAAAAACAACGATAGCCCTGATTTAGCGAGTATGGGAAAATAGGAATATATTTAATCAAACCGTAATCTGAATCGTGACTTCATTATACCGTTCCAATATTCAACAGCTTAAGCTAATAAATCATGGCAAGGTCAGAGATATTTATGATATTGATGACAAGCACATGCTGATAGTCACCACCGATCGATTATCCGCATTCGATGTGATACTGCCCGATCCGGTACCTAAAAAAGGTAAGATACTGAATGAGGTGTCAACATTTTGGTTTGACCGCTTTAACAATATTATCCCTAATCACTTAACCGATATTTCCTTGTCCGCTGTCCTGAACAATAAGCAGGATGTTGACGAACTGAAAGGGCGGGGCATTGTTGTACGTAAATTAAAGCCACTGCCTGTTGAAGCTGTGGCACGGGGTTATTTGATTGGTTCCGGTTGGAAGGACTATCAGGCGTCACAATCGGTATGCGGGATATCCTTGCCATCGGGTTTACAGCAGGCATCGCAGCTTGCCGAACCTATCTTTACGCCTGCGACTAAGGCAGCTGTGGGTGATCATGATGAAAATATCAGTTTTCAGGCCGTTGTTGATTTGATAGGGCTGGAACTGGCCAATAAAATAAAAGAAACAACATTGAAGATTTATCAGGAAGCAGTCGAGTATGCCAAAACTCGGGGTATTATTATTGCTGATACCAAACTGGAGTTCGGTCTGGACGAATCAGGTGAACTTGTTTTGATCGATGAAGTCATTACGCCTGATTCTTCCCGTTTTTGGCCTGCAGATGCTTATAAAGTCGGGGTTAGTCCACCAAGTTTTGATAAACAATATATTCGTGATTATCTGGAAACCCTCGACTGGGATAAAAAAGCACCGGGCCC
This sequence comes from Gammaproteobacteria bacterium, assembly GCA_030829955.1. Lineage (GTDB taxonomy): Bacteria > Pseudomonadota > Gammaproteobacteria > Eutrophobiales > Eutrophobiaceae > JANQNX01. The sequence continues at coordinate 51,794 of JAURNY010000010.1, forward strand.
CAGGCTGCCAGAAGAAGTGATAATACAAACAGCAAATAAATATAAAGAAGCCAGAGACAGATTATTAAAATAAAAATTATTCGGGGTTAGGCATGAAAGAAATAAAAAAACTGATCAATGGTTATGAGCGTTTTCATCAAGATTATTTCGTAGAAAATCCTGACTTATATCAGGACTTATTTCAGGGCCAGTCTCCCAAATTTTTAATTATTTCCTGCTGCGATTCACGTGTTCATCCAGCACAAATCATGTCAACTGAACCTGGCGATATATTTGTAATTCGAAATGTCGCTAATCTTGTGCCAATTAATGAAGATGACGGTAAATCTCATGGTACCAGTGCGGCCATGGAGTTTGCTATTAAGCATCTTAAAGTTAGGCATGTGATTATTATGGGACACAGTCAGTGTGGTGGCATCAAGGCATTGATGGAAGGTGATCATGGTCATGAAGATTATGGCTTTATCGATCCATGGATGAAAAATGTAACTGAAGCAAGAGAAGCCATTCTGTCAAAACATGGAGATAAAAGTTTTGACGAACAATGTGCGCATTGTGAGAAAGAGGCGATAGGTATTTCGTTAAAAAATATCATGACCTTTCCATGGGTAAAGGAAAGGGTTGATACAGGCAATTTATTTGTACATGGATGGTATTTTGATATTGGTAGCGGTAGTTTACTAGGGAAAGAAGGTGTAGACTTCAAGCCTATTAATGAATTATCGATTAATTAATAATTTATGAAGATACTCAATATATTTTTTTGTTGTTTATTTCTGGTTGCCTGCTCGGATGAAGCGAGTGACACAAAGAAAAATAATTCATCAACGGGTGAACACGTCTGGAATACACAAACTGATGCATTGGAAAAAGCAAAGACTGTTGAAGGAATGGTGTTAGACAGTGTAGAAAAAACCAGAGAGCAAATAGATTCAGAACAATAATTTTTTGTTGTTTATCAAGCTATAAAGTTATAGCTGATGAATATATATCATCTGTACCAGATGATGCGAAGGTATATTTGATCGCCCAAATAATGGCGACACTATTAGCATCCGTTTTAAAGTATAATTCAGATTAACAAATAGGGGTGTTGCTCCTGCGGGCATAGATAACGAAAATACCGGGCATCATCATTTATTGATTGATGCAGTTGAGTTGCCGGCTAATAATGTGGTTAAACATTTTGGTGGTGTTCAGACTTAAATGATGCTTGAACTGACACCGGGCAAGCATACTTTACAATTAATCTTGGGAAACTATCTGCACATTACGCATAACCCGCCTGTTATTTCTGGCAGAATTACAATTTACGTAAAGTAATCTTTCTGCTTCAGGACATTAATTTAATTAACTGAGTTCTGTCGTTGGTATCTTCTACAGCGGACATTGCTATACTGAATGCAGCCACATTATTGTCGTGTTCTTTTAAGAGTTTTTCGAGTTGCAGGTTTTCAGAAATGCTGGGCGCTCCGCCTGATTTATATTTGCTATCCAGATCCTGTAACAGCTGAAAATAAATTGTCTTACTTTGATTCATGTCCTGATAGGCCCGGAAAGCAATCCGGGCCTGTTCAGATAGTTCTTGCACTTCCTGCGCTTTAGACATTAAGCAGAAGATTCCATCTTTTCATCGTAATCGCCATTGCATGCAAGACTATTACATTTCTCACGGTGCAATAAGGCTTTTGTAGCAGCCTCGACATTTTCGGTCTTGCCAGCCCATGCATTTAAACATGGTTCCTGTAATGCACGACCATAGGAAAAGCTTAATGGCCAGGGTAAGTCTTTGTTAGTTGCATTCATAGCATTTAAATGTGCTGTCGCTAATTCTGCGCTTTGACCACCTGACAGGAAGACAATACCGGGAACCTCGGCAGGAACATTATTCAATAAACATTTCACAGTCATGTCGGCGACGGTTTGTACATCGGCCTGCACTGAACACTTTTTACCGGAAATCACCATATTGGTTTTTAAAATCGTATGTTCAATTGCAACATCCTGATCTTTGAGTTCAGAGTAAAGTGTTTTTAAAGTGAGTTCTGTTACTTCATAGCAGCGCTCGATCGTGTTGTTAGCATCCATTAATACTTCAGGTTCAACCATAGGTACGATACCCGCTTCCTGACAAAGTGCAGCATAACGTGCAAGTGCATTTGCATTAGCCTTGATACAAGCCATACTCGGGATGTTGTCACCAATTGTTATGACGGCACGCCACTTGGCGAACTTTGCGCCCAGCGATTTATATTCTGCCAGACGATCACGAAGACCATCCAAACCTTCGGTAATCTTTTCACCCGGATGACCTGCCATATCTTTAGCGCCTGTATCAACCTTAATTCCAGGCATCATGCCTGCGTCTATCATCGCCTTTGGAAAAGGTGTTCCATCAGCACTTGATTGGCGTATGGTTTCATCAAACAGGATCATGCCACTGATAAATTCATTGCCACCTGGCGCAGTAATTAACAAGTCTCGATATGTACGACGACTTTCTTCTGTTGATTCAGTATTGATTGTGTCGAAACGTTTTTTGATAGTTGGCGTACTTTCATCAATTGCCAAAATACCTTTGCCTTTTGCCACCATGGCTTTGGCTGTCGCTTCTAGTTCTGCTGCGCTCATAGCTGTGCCCCTTATTTATTACTCAATAAAAAATTAAAGTGTATGTTCCAAAGCCTCGCCGACTTTGATGATCTTCATATTGTTTGTGCCGCCTCGCTTACCTCGCAAATCGCCTTTGGTAATAATGACGAAGTCCCCATTTTCAACGACACCAAATTTGACCATGATATCGATCATTTCCTTATTAGCTTCCAGAGGATCTGTGTGGGTAATATCAAACTTAACCGGATAGACGCCACGATATAATGCTACCCGTCGTCTTGTGGAAGTGTGTCTGGTAAACGCATAAATCGGAATGCCTGAACTGATTCGTGACATCCATAAGCAGGTTCCACCTGTTTCGGTTAGTGCACATATTGCTTTTGCACCAATATGATTGGCTGCATACATTACTGACATGGAAATAGCTTCACCAATAGATTCAAAGCGTTGATTAAGACGATGATCAGAAACGCGCACACTGCGTTGTTTTTCAGCTTCTTCACAAATGCGTGACATGGCTTCAACGGCCTTGTCCGGGTAATTACCAATACTGGTTTCTCCGGAGAGCATTACGGCATCAGTGCCATCAATAACAGCATTGGCTACGTCAAATACTTCAGCGCGGGTTGGTATTTTATTCAGAATCATTGATTCCATCATTTGTGTCGCGGTAATGACAGCACGATCCATGTCTCTCGCCATCTTAATCAGACTTTTTTGCACCGGCGGTAAAGCGGCATCACCAATTTCCACGCCTAAATCCCCGCGCGCAATCATAATTACATCAGATGCTTCGATAATTTCCTCAATATGATTTAAAGCTTCAGCACGTTCAATCTTGGCAATAATCTGTGCCTCACATTTACATATCTTCATCATCTTTCTAGCTAGATTAATATCATCCGCATCACTAGGAAATGAAACTGCAATGTAATCAACCTTGATCGATGCAGCATGTTTTAAATCAGCTTCATCCTTTTCAGTCAATGCGCTAGCAGATAAGCCGCCGCCCTGTAAATTGATACCTTTGTTATTACTGAGTTCTCCACCAGTAACGACTTCACAGTTAATGACATATTTACCAACTGATTTGACATGCAGAACGATACGTCCGTCATCAATCATCAATAAATTATCGGGCTTAACATCTTTAGGCAGATCTTTGTAAGTGACGCCGACCTGATTAATATCACCGGCATTGGCATCAAGTTGTGTATCAATTTTGAATGCAGCACCCTCCCGTAAAATAACTTTACCTTCCTTGAATCGTTCAATACGAATTTTTGGTCCTTGCAAGTCGGCAATAACAGAAACAGCATGTGATTTTTTCAGAGACAGTTTGCGTATCTCTTTCATGCGATGTTCATGTTCTGCATGGGTCTGGTGGGAATAATTTAGTCGAAAGACATCAACCCCTGCATCAAACAGTTTTTCCAGTACACCAGAATGATCAGTTGCCGGACCTAGTGTTGCAATAATTTTTGTTCTTCTCATCTGTAGTTATTTATCGTTCACGCAAATAATTTTTAAAGATTAGTGTTTATAGTTCGCGGGCTTTTTCCATTGCTTCCCATGCGCGTGCAGCTTCTTCCAGCAATTCAATCGCAGGTAATTTTTTGCCTTCAAGAAATTCAAGGAAAGCACCACCGCCGGTTGAGATGTAGGAAATATCATCAGCGATTTTAAATTTTGAGATAGCGGCTATGGTATCTCCGCCACCGGCAATCGAATAGGCATTACTTGCAGCGATGGATTTAGACAAACTTGCAGTACCCTGACTGAATTGATCGAATTCAAATACGCCTAAAGGACCATTCCAAACGATGGTTGCAGCATCATTAATATACGTATTTAACAATTTACTGGTTTTCGGCCCGACATCCATAATCATGTCATCTGCTTCGACTTCACTTATTGGTTTTATCGTAGCTTTAGCATTTTCATTAAACTCTTTGCCTACGATGACATCGACAGGTAACGGAATATCACAACCTTTCTCCTTAGCTTTTTCTAATAAGCTACTGGCTACATTTACCAGATCAGGTTCATAAAGTGATTTGCCAATTTCGTAACCGGCAGATTTTAGAAAAGTATTAGCGATACCACCACCAACGATTAATTGATCAACTTTTTCACTTAGTGTTTCCAGAATAGTAAGTTTGGTTGATACCTTGGCACCACCAACAATCGCAACAAGCGGTTTTGCCGGGTCACGTAATGCCTTGGTTAAGGCTTTTAATTCGGTAATTAGTAATGGACCAGCCGCAGCGACCGCTGCATATTTTGCAACACCATGTGTTGAAGCTTGCGCACGATGCGCTGTAGCAAAAGCATCATTGATGTATACCTGACACATTTGTGCCATCTTGCGAGATAATTCCTCATCATCTTTGGTTTCACCGGCTTCAAAACGCGCGTTTTCACATAAAACAATATTGTGTTCGCCCATGTCGACTCCATTAACCCAATCCCTAATTAATGGCACTTCGCAATCAAGTAATTCACTTAAACGTTTAGCCACAGGCGCAAGCGAGAAGGCATCATCATATTCACCGGCTTTTGGCCGACCGAGATGCGAAATCAGGATAATCTTTGCTTCTGCAGCAAGTAATTGATTGATAGTTGGTAGTGTTGCTCTGATACGAGTGTCATCAGTGACCTCGCCATTTTTCAATGGAACATTGTAGTCTTCTCTGACAAGCACAGTCTTGCCGGAAAGATCTAGATCAGCAATTTTTACTAGTATCGACACGTTAGCTTTACCTTACTTTGCGTTCATTAATGCCAGTGTGCTGTCCAGCATACGATTTGAGAATCCCCATTCGTTGTCATACCAGGCCACGACTTTAACTAAAGTACCATCAATAACCTTGGTTAAAGATGCATCATAGGTAGATGATGCCGGGTCATGGTTAAAATCGATAGATACCAATGGCGCATCGTTATAAGCCAATACACCTTTAAGCTCACCATCCGCAGACTGCTTTAACAGGGTATTGATTTCTTTAACACTTGTTTCACGTGCCGCGGTAAAACTTAGGTCAACCATCGATACGTTAATGGTAGGAACACGAACTGCATAACCGTCAAGTTTGCCATTCAACTCTGGCAAAACGAGTCCAACCGCTGCAGCTGCACCCGTTTTGGTAGGGATCATTGACATGGTTGCAGAACGTGCGCGTCTTAAGTCTGTGTGATAAACATCAGTTAATACCTGATCATTGGTATAGGCGTGAACAGTTGTCATGACGCCGCCAATAACACCGATATTTTCGTGTAGAACTTTCACAACAGGTGCCAGACAGTTAGTCGTGCATGATGCATTGGAAATAACTGTGTCAGCTGCTTTTAATACACTATGGTTTACACCATAAACAATCGTTGCATCAACATCGTTACCGCCAGGTGCTGAAATAATCACTTTCTTTGCACCACCTTCAAGGTGTGCAGATGCCTTTGCCTTACTAGTGAAAAAGCCGGTAGATTCGTGAACAACATCAACGCCTAGTTCTTTCCATGGCAACTTTGCCGGGTCGCGTTCGGATAACACTCTGACTTTATCGCCGTTGACGATCATGTGATCACCTTCAACAGAAACAGTGCCCGGAAATTTTCCATGCGCTGTATCGTATTGTGTCAAGTGTGCATTGGTATTAGCGTCACCCAGGTCGTTAATAGCAACGATTTCGATTTCATTGGTACGGTTGGATTCATACAAGGCACGTAAAATATTACGTCCGATTCTTCCATAACCATTGATCCCGACTTTAATTGTCATTGTTCTCTCCGTTTTATTTCTTTTTTAATCAATAAGTTCGTTTGTTAATTCAAATAATTTTTCTTCGGTCAAACCGAAATGTTCAAACACATCTTTTGCCGGCGCTGATTCACCAAAGCTATCAATGCCGAGTTCACGTCCATCAATACCGGTGTATTTTTTCCAGTAATCAGTAACACCTGCCTCAACAGCAATACGTTTTTTACATGCTGTAGGTAATACCGATTCTTTATAAGCTGCATCCTGCGCATCATAAGTATCTGTTGAAGGCATGGAAACGATACGTATCGATTTACCTGTGTCATTCAAACGTTTTGCCACATTCATGGCCATGCTGACTTCTGAGCCGGTAGCAATAATGATGACGTCCGGTGTATCAGTACCATCAAGTAATACATAACCGCCTTTACTGATGTTGGTGATTTGCTCAGATGTTCTTTCTATATGCGGCAAACCCTGTCTGGAAAAAAGCAGACTGCTTGGTCCGCTTTCTTTTTCAATTGCCACCTTCCAGGAGACCGCGGATTCTACCGCATCACAAGGTCGCCACAAAGACATGTTAGGAATTAAACGCAGAGTTGATGCTTGCTCAACTGCCTGATGAGTAGGTCCATCTTCGCCAAGACCGATAGAATCATGAGTAAAGACAAAGATATTGCGTTGCTTCATCAATGCAGACATGCGTAATGCGTTGCGCGCGTATTCCGAGAAGATCAGGAAAGTAGCTGAATATGGAATAAAGCCACCATGCAAAGCAATACCATTATTGATGGCAGCCATTGCAAATTCACGTACACCATAGGAAATATAATTACCGGCATAGTCAACCTTACTGATGATTTTTGAACCAGACCAGTTTGTCAGGTTTGAGCCTGTTAAATCAGCAGAGCCACCGATCATCTCAGGTAAATGGGCAGCAAAAGCTTCAATTGCATTTTGTGATGCTTTACGCGAGGCAATGGATTCTGCTTTGGAATCAGTTTGCTGGATATAGGCCTGGGCCACTTCCTGCCAGTTACTGATCAGATCGCCAGCGATGCGGCGTTCATATTCTGTCGCTTTTTCAGGATAGGATTTTTTATATTCAGCAAACAATGATTGCCATTCATTTTCTGCTTTAGCCCCTTTGTCTCTGGCATCCCATGCCTTGTAGTAGTCAGCAGGAATTTCAAAAGCATCATATATCCAACCAATATTTTCTCGGGTTAGTTTGATTTCATCATCACCTAATGGCGCGCCATGACTCGATTCCTTGCCGGCTTTATTGGGAGAGCCCCAGCCAATGATTGTTTTGCAAATGATAATACTGGGTTTATCGGTTGAAGCTTGTGCAGTTTCAATGGCGGATTTAATTTTGTCTGGATCGTGGCCATCAATATCTTCAATAACATGCCAGCCATACGCTTGAAAACGCTTGGCAACATCTTCTGTAAACCAGCCTTCTACATCACCATCGATGGAAATTTTATTGCTATCATAGAGCACGATTAGTTTGCCTAGACCTAATGTTCCAGCAAGTGAACATGCTTCATGAGAAATACCTTCCATCAAACAACCATCACCAACGGTGACGTAGGTATGATGATCAACGATATTGAAATTTGGCTCATTGTATTGAGCTGCCAAAACTGCTTCGGCAATCGCCATGCCCACAGCATTAGCCAAACCTTGTCCAAGTGGGCCAGTCGTTGTTTCTACACCTGGCGTATAACCATACTCAGGGTGGCCGGGGGTTTTTGAATGTAGTTGTCTGAAATTTTTCAGTTCTTCTATGGTCAGATCATAACCTGTCAGATGAAGAAGTGAGTAAACCAGCATGGAGCCGTGACCATTAGACATAATAAAACGGTCGCGATTGTCCCATTTCGGATTGGCTGGATTATGTTTAAGAAAGCTATTCCATAAGACTTCGGCGATTTCAGCCATGCCCATCGGGGCACCTGGATGACCGGAATTAGCGCGTTGTACGGCGTCCATACTTAGCGCGCGAATAGCATTGGCAAGTTCATGCCTAGATAACATATATGATTCCCCTGCAGATTATTTCTGATTTTCGTTACGGAATTAGGTTTTTACGGCAGCGGATACCACGTCTCATGGCGAGAAACTTATGTTCTTAGAAAATTAATGTTTCAGGAACAGATAACCGAGCAGATTACCACCGAAATAAAGCGCGGTATTGTCGCTTACCTGCCCGTTTCGGGCAAGTCACAACAGCTTATTTATGGCTGTTTCCACTTAATTGAGCAGCCGATACTTGCGATTTGTTGTCTTGGGCCCGCACCTGTCTCGGCAACGAGACGCATAGCATCTACAAGATCTCTTTTAGTTTCATCGTTCGCCGGCACTTTACCACTAGAATCAAGACGTCCACGATACTGTAATTCCAATTTATTGTTGTAACCAAAAAAGTCTGGGGTGCATACAGCACCATATGCTTTTGCAATTTCCTGACTTTCATCAACAAGATAGGGAAATGGATAGGCAAAGGCTTCGGCAACACGTTTCATATTATCAACTGAATCTTCCAGATAGGCTGTCGAATCATTCGACATGATGGAAACACATTTAATACCAAGTGTTTCCAGTGTCTTTGCATCGCTAACCAATCTTATTTGGATCGCTTTAACATATGGGCAATGATTACAGATAAACATGATTAAGGTGCCGTTTTCACCAATAAAGTCACTCAGTTTCCAGTTTTTGCCATTGTAATCAGGGAGTTCAAAATCTTTAGCTGCCTGACCGAAGTCACATATTGGTGTCTCTGTTAGTACCATATTTCATTCTCAAGTGATGGTTTTGTCATTTATTTTACCTTTTTGAATATTTTTCGTCGAAAATCGTGCGCTAATAGCGATTAAACGTTAGAATCCTGCGCCGTTTATAACCCTAATCTAAAAAAAGCCAATATGACCAAGAATTTTTTATTTACTTCTGAATCTGTTTCAGAAGGACATCCCGATAAAGTTGCTGACCAGGTATCTGATGCTGTAGTTGATGCTATTTTTGCTCAAGACAAAGCTGCGCGTATTGCCTGCGAAACCATGGTTAATACCGGCATGGTTGTATTATCAGGTGAAATTACAACCAGCGCAGTGATTGATTATCCGACCATTGTTAGAGATACCGTAAGAAAGATTGGTTATACCTCGTCTGAAATGGGGTTTGATGCAGATAGTTGTGCTGTACTTGTATCGATGGACAAACAGTCTGCAGATATTGCGCAAGGTGTTAATGAAGGCGAAGGTATCGATCTTGATCAGGGCGCTGGTGATCAGGGTCTAATGTTTGGTTATGCCTGTGATGAGACCGAAGTATTGATGCCATTTCCTATCACTTATTCGCATCGATTAGTGAAAAAACAGGCAGAAGTCAGAAAATCAGGAGGTCTAGAGTGGTTACGTCCTGACGCGAAATCTCAGGTCACGGTCATCTATGAAGACGGAAAACCAAAAGCAGTTGATACCGTAGTGCTATCAACACAACATGATCCTGATGTGTCTCATAAAGATCTTCAGGAAGCTGTTATTGAAGAAATTATCAAGCCAACCTTGCCCGCAGATATGATTATCGACAAAACCCGTTATCTCGTAAATCCGACTGGTCGTTTTGTGATTGGTGGGCCAGTAGGTGATTGTGGTTTAACTGGTCGTAAGATTATTGTCGACACCTACGGCGGAATGGCACGACATGGTGGCGGTGCGTTTTCCGGTAAAGATCCCTCCAAGGTAGATCGTTCAGCTGCCTATGCAGCTCGCTATGTAGCGAAAAATATTGTTGCTGCAGGTCTGGCAAGTCGTTGTGAGATTCAGGTGTCGTATGCCATTGGTATAGCCGAACCAACTTCAATTAGTGTTGATATGTTTGGCACGGGTAAGGTAGATTATGATCAACTCATCGCTGCAATTCGTGAGCATTTTGATTTGAGACCAAAAGGCATTATTCAAATGCTGGATTTGTTACAGCCACGATATAAACAAACCGCAGCCTATGGCCACTTTGGTCGTGAAGACATTGATTTGCCATGGGAAAGAACTGATAAAGCAGATTTATTAAAGAAAGCTCTAGGTTAAACCGATAATAAATCTGGGCAATTAGTACTAATTTTTGAAAAGCGAATGCGTGAGTACTATACTCTCGCTCTTGTTTAAACGGTTTTGAGGAGCGTTGCGACGGGACAACCCCGCTAGGCTCAAAATTGTGGTCATTTTAAAACGGCGCTCGCTTAACTTGTTTGCTAAAGGAGAAACATGATGAGCGTAGCAGCTTCCTCTGTTGATAACGATTATTACGTAGCCGATATTTCTCTCGCTGAGTGGGGACATAAAGAGATTCGTATTGCTGAATCTGAAATGCCTGGTCTGATGGCGATTCGTGAAGAACTTGGTTCTGACCAGCCTTTGAAAGGCGCGCGTATTGCAGGTTCTCTGCATATGACAATTCAAACCGCAGTGTTAATTGAAACATTAAGTGCCCTCGGTGCAGAAGTGCGTTGGGTGTCTTGTAATATTTATTCCACTCAAGACCATGCCGCAGCAGCGATTGCTGACCAAGGTATTCCTGTATTTGCTTACAAAGGCGAATCATTAGAAGAGTATTGGGATTTTACTCATCGCATCATGACTTGGTCTGATGGCGGTTCACCAAACATGATTCTGGACGATGGTGGTGATGCCACCATGCTATTAATTCTGGGTAGCAAGGCAGAAAAAGATATTTCAGTTTTGGATAAGCCCGGTTCGGAAGAAGAAAAATGTTTGTTTGCTGCGATCAAAAATAAGCTCGCAGAAGATAAAGATTTTTATTCACGCACACTCGCAAAAATTCAGGGTGTTACAGAAGAAACTACTACAGGTGTACAACGTTTGTATCAAATGAAGAAACGCGGTGAATTGCCTTTCCCTGCAATCAATGTGAATGATTCAGTCACCAAATCTAAATTCGATAATTTATATGGTTGTCGTGAATCTTTGGTTGATGGTATCAAACGTGCAACTGACGTAATGGTTGCTGGAAAGGTTGCACTAGTTTTAGGTTATGGTGATGTCGGTAAAGGGAGTGCGCAATCACTAAAAGGGTTGGGTGCTACTGTCTGGATTACTGAAATAGATCCTATCTGTGCCTTACAGGCAGCGATGGAAGGTTTTCGTGTAGTTACTCTGGAAGATGTTGTCGATAAGGTTGATATCTTTGTTACCTCTACAGGTAACAAAGACATTATTCGTCATGATCATTTGGTGAAAATGAAAGATCAGGCAATCGTTTGTAACATCGGTCACTTTGATAATGAGATCGATGTTGCCAGTCTTGAAAAATATGAGTGGGATGAGATTAAGCCTCAGGTTGATCATGTTATTTTTCCTGATGGCAAGCGAATTATCCTGCTAGCAAAAGGTCGCCTGGTCAATCTGGGTTGTGCGACAGGTCACCCCAGTTTTGTAATGTCTAACTCATTTACCAATCAGGTATTGGCGCAGATTGAGCTTTATAGCCGCGGCGAAAACTATGAGCAGGATGTTTATGTTTTACCTAAGCATCTGGATGAAAAAGTAGCCCGACTGCATTTGCAACGAATCGGAGCGAATCTGACTGTATTGACCAAGGAGCAAGCTGACTATATTAATGTGGACGTTGATGGTCCTTACAAACCAAAGCATTACCGCTATTAGAAGGTATAGTAATGGAAACTCAAGATAAGTTTGCTCGTACATTCAGTTTCGAGTTCTTCCCGCCGCGCACACCCGAGGCGGCAGGGAAGTTAAAGACGACACAGGAAACTCTTGCTGCACTTAATCCGGATTTTTTCTCGGTTACATTTGGCGCGGGTGGCAGCACGAGAGAAAGAACCTTTGAAACTGTTATTGATATTCGTGAAAAAACAGGTATCGATGCAGCTCCACATCTATCTTGTATGGGTGCTTTGAATGATGAAATTAAGAACATCCTTGCCACCTATAAGGATAGTGGGATAAATCGTGTTGTGGCTTTGCGTGGTGATCTACCATCTGGCTCGGTCGGATATGGTCAGCTGCGTTACGCAAATGAGTTGGTAGAATTCATTCGTCAGGAAACAGGTGATCATTTTCATATTGAAGTTGCTGCTTATCCGGAATTTCATCCGCAAGCTCCTAATCCTCAATCTGATATGAAACATTTCAAGATGAAAGTCGATGCCGGAGCAAATAGTGCGATTACGCAGTATTTTTATAATCCCTTTGCCTATTATCGTTTTGTTGATAATTGTGAAAAGATGGGTATCGATATTCCGATTGTTGCGGGTGTAATGCCCATAATAAATTGCACTCAACTGAGACGATTTTCTGATGCCTGTGGTGCCGAGATTCCTCGTTGGATTCTGCTCCGACTTCAGGAGTTTGGTGATGATCGCGTTTCAATACGTAAATTTGGTATTGATGTCACAACGGAGCTCTGTGAGGAGCTACTGAAAAACGGCGTTCCCGGTCTTCATTTTTATACTATGAACCAATCTGAAGCCAGTGTGGAAATTTGGAAAAATCTCGGTATACATAAAAGAGAAAGATAGTCATTTCAATTGCAGTGCGACCAAAGAGTGTTGCACTGCTATATTAAACGAGGATTAATAATCTCTGAAATTTATACTCATGATGCAAACAGGCCGATTACTGGCAATTACAAAATATTCGGTGCTTGAGGCACTGCGGGATCGTTTTCTACATTTGATTTTTGCCGGTTTCCTAATTTTTTTTCTCTCGTCGATTTTTGTAGGCGAATTGGCAATCACTGAAACACTCCAGACTCAGGTTTCTATCTTTGCTTTTTTACTCAGGCTTTTTTGTGTCTTTACATTAAGCTTGTTTGTCATTACTAGCATGATAAGACAGTTTAATGATAAAGGTTTTGAGTTGATCCTGTCTCAACCAATTCCAAGATATATTTATTTGTTTGGAAAATTATTTGGCTATCTTGTGATAGCGATTTTTATGAGTTTCGCTTGTTTTGTCTGCTTATTAGCTTATGCAGATATGCTTTCTTCTGCAATGTGGTCTGTATCGCTCTTATGCGAGTTGCTATTGTTTCTTACGCTAAGTGTACTTTGTGTATTTACTCTAGAAAGCGTGACATTGGCATTCAGTGTGGTGATTGGTTTTTACGCTTTATCTCGATCTATTGAAATCATTCAGTTGATCAGTGATTCGCCTATACTCGAATCAGTTGACTTGAGTCATCGTTTTATTGATTGGGGAATTGATATTCTGGCTTATGTGATTCCTTCCTTGCACCGTTTTACGCAAACTGAATGGCTTGCATATGGCATACAAGCTGATAGAGATTATATATATATATTGATACAAACCTTTATTTATACAATTCTGATTTTTTTAGCTGCGCTCTATGATCTTTATCGAAAAGAGTTATAAGCCACAGCATAATGCAAAGCATATTTACTATAACCCGCCCGCTAAAAGATGTACCAAAAAGTGTGCGATTATTATTGTTGATAGCGTTTCTCTTGCAATGTCTCTGGCATTTCTATTTTTCCAATCTGCAAATAACAAAACAGGAAATGCCATACCCACAACAATCAGATGTTTATCGCTTAATCAGTCTGGGTGACTCTATTAGCGCCGCACGCTTTGTGATGTTATGGGCACAGGCTTTTGATAATCAGCCAGGGCTCAGTTTGTCGCTTAAGGAACTCGATTATGCCAAGGTAGTTGAATGGTTAAACTTGGTGTTGGATCTGGATAGTAAAACACAATATCCATTATTAGCAGCAGCACGTTTTTACGCCGAGGTACAGGAACCGGCAAAACAGAGACAGATGATAGTATTTATAAAGGCAGCCTTTTTGAAAGACCCTGATAGACGCTGGCGAGCAATGGCGCATGCTGTATATATTGCCAAACATCGTATAAAGGACATGTCGTTGGCGGTTGAATGTGCAAGGTTATTACGCTTGCATGCTACTGGTAAAAATGTACCTTATTGGGCAAAACAAATGGAATTTTTTGTATTGGAAGATATGGGAGAGTTGGGGGCAGCTAAAATACTGATAAGTGGATTACTTGAAAGTGGTGAACTCGATGATAAACATCAACAACAGTTTTTACGATCACGTTTAAAGGATATAGAACAACGACAAAGTATGAATTCAACTATTGAGCAGCTTTCTATTCCATAAGTTTTATTATGATTACCTTCGTTCAATGGAGAATAATAATGAGAACTAATAAACAACAAGGTTTCACATTGGTAGAAATAGCTATCGTGTTGGTGATTATTGGTTTGCTGCTTGGCAGTATTCTTAAAGGGCAGGAATTAATTAACAGTGCCAGAGTGAGAAACCTTGCTTTACAAAACTCAAGTATTCAGGAGGCATACTATAATTTTATAGACCGATATCATCAGGTGCCTGGTGATTGGCAACAGGATCTTGCGACAGCGGAGATAGGTGCCGCAATTAACTTGCCTGCTGATCATAATGATACTGAAGGTAACGGTAGAATTGATCATGATATTGAAGAAGCTACTGCAGTTTGGGAACAATTAGCTAAAGCGCAGTTTCTGAGTGGTGATTTTGCTCCTGCTGTTGCAACCCCCGAGGATGCAGTAACTTATGCAATCAACGCTCCTGCAAATGTTTTTAATGGTGCATTATTCCTTACGCAAAATGATGGTTACAACCTGAACCCGTCAGTTAGATTGAACCTGCACATGGGTCAAAATATTCCTGTCAATATTGCTCGAGAACTGGATGTGAAAGTTGATGATAGTTTGCCTAACTCAGGTTTGCTTCGATTAACGCGTGATCCAACGACTGCCCAAGCAATATTGAATACACTAACTGACCAAAATCTTGCATGTACTACAGATGCTGCTAACAGTGGTGCCGATGGTACTGAAATTGCCACAGATATATATGATATTGCTGGTGATGAACAAGATTGTGGTTTGGTATTCATTTACTAAGATTTATTGAAATGCCCTTTTGTTAATTTATGAATGAAACTGCCTTAAACATTGATCGTCTTGCTAAGTCGTATGGCAACAATATGGTTCTCAATGACATTTCATTTTCGATAAACCCGGGTGAATCTGTCGGTCTTGTCGGCGTCAACGGTGCCGGGAAATCAACCTTAATAAAATGTTTGCTGGATTTTGTTGCGTTTAGAACCGGTGACATCAAGATTTTTGATGAATCAAATCATGCTTATCAATCCAGACGTAAATTAGCATTTTTGCCCGAAAAGTTTTTACCGCCACATTATCTTACAGGTCAAAGTTTCCTGAATTACATGTCCGAGCTGTATGAGTTAAGTGTTAGTCCGCAAGCAATAGAAACAATATTTAAAAATCTTGATTTGGATTTATCTGCGCTGAATAAACCGGTAAGACAGTTCTCGAAAGGAATGGCGCAGAAGCTGGGTCTGGCAGCCTGTTTTCTAAGTGATAGAGACATGTTTATTCTGGATGAGCCAATGAGTGGTCTGGATCCTAAGGCTAGCGCATATCTAAAAGAGTATCTATTGAAGTTAAAATCAACAGGTAAAACAATTTTTTTTAGCACGCATCTTTTGAATGATGTAGAAAGCCTATGCGACCGCATTATTATTTTGCATCAGGGACGAATATTTTTTGATGGTTCAACATATGATTGTTGCCAGCATTTTGGTAAGGATAATCTTGAGCAAGCATATCTGGCCTGTGTTACTTCTGGGGTGTAAAGTTTACTTTGCTGCAATATTGACAAATTTTGGGCAACTAAAATATTTGCAATAATATTGCATGGCTAATGTCTTAACAGGCATGTAGAGACCTAGACTTCATTGCTTGCTATATGTTTTGCCTTGATATAGTCGGTGTGAGAAATATAGAGTAAATCCGATATTTTGCGGATATGATATTCCTCATATTTATCCAGTTCATTATCAGCAAACGCCACACGCCATAAATTCTCAACAATCTTAACGCGTTGCTCCATGTTAAGTGTATCTGTGAGTAAACGGGTAAATTCATGCAATGATATAGTCTCTTTGAGTTCTTGCTGTGCTATAGCGATTAACTCATCCATATTATCATCTACAAGATCAAACTCTGATTTAAGTAATTGAGTCATCATATCTTTCTCATGATCATGAAAATAACCATCAGCTATCGCAATCTCCAGCATCAATATTGCACTTGCTAGCTCCAGCGTCAGTGTTTGCTGATTGGCGGTTTCCTGATTGCCTAATAACTCTTCAAAATATTTAGTAAATGTTTTTATCATGATTAATTACTACTATAAATACGCCAGTAACGACCTTCAAAAAAGTCGCTGAAATAGTTTTCCAGCATAGGGTGATCGATCGGTAACTCTTCAATGGTTTCTTCCAGATTACACTCTGCGACGTAGGTTTCATGTTCTGCCTTGTCTACTAATACCTTATACCATGGCTCGTCTTTGGGCGGTTGTGAAGTGGCGACCATGGCGTACCATTCTTCTGTGCCATAAAATTCAGGATCCACATCATAGATAACACCGCGATAATCGAAACGTCGATGATGTACAATTTGTCCGATGTCAAACTTTGCCTGTTTCATGTTGTTGGAAAATAAATTAAGTATAATTTCAGTCATGATAACAAAAGCCTTATTGATATATAACTCACAACATAACTGTTATGTCTAAATCCCTGATAGAACGTGACCTGGCTGTACTATGGCATCCATGCACGCAGATGAAGGATCATGAGTCTATTCCTATGATTCCTATTAAAAGCGGACAAGGTGTTTACCTTGAAGACTTTGATGGCAATCGCTATATCGATGCAATAAGTTCGTGGTGGGTCAATCTGTTTGGTCATGCGAACCCCACGATTAATCAGGCAATTCAATATCAAATGCAAGAACTTGAGCATGTGATGTTGGCTGGTTTTACCCACGAGCCGGTTATTAATTTGTCTGAACGACTTGTGTCTTTAACGCCCCCGGGTTTATCCAGATGTTTTTATGCAGACAATGGTTCATCTGCAATCGAAGTCGCATTAAAGATGAGCTACCACTATTGGTTGAATAAAGGACAGCCTGAGAAGAAACGGTTTATTACTCTGGACAATAGTTATCATGGCGAAACCTTGGGCGCTTTGGCGGTTGGTAATGTCGCATTATATAGAGATACCTATGGGCCATTGATGATGGAGACAATCGTTGCGCCTAGCCCGGATTGTTATTTAAGAAATGAAAATGATGATTGGGAAACGCACAGTCGTAAAATGTTTAAACATATGCTCGACTTGATTGAGAAACATGCAGACGAAGTTGCCGCGGTTGTTATTGAGCCATTAGTACAATGTGCGGGTTACATGCGTATGTACCACTCTGTTTATCTAATGTTATTAAGAGAAGCATGTGATCATTACAATATTCATTTAATTGCCGATGAGATCGCTGTTGGTTTCGGTCGTACAGGCACTATGTTCGCCTGTGAACAGGGTAACATTTCACCTGACTTTATGTGTCTATCAAAAGGACTCACAGCAGGTTATTTACCTCTATCAGTCACATTAACCAAAGATGAGATTTATTCAGCATTTTATGATGATTACATCAAGCTCAATGCCTTTTTACATTCACATAGTTATACCGGCAATCCTATCGCCTGTGCGGTTGCAAATGCATCATTGGATATTTTTTCCAGTAACAACGTCATAGAAACGAATCAGGAGTTAATCGGATATATTAAAAAGTGTAGTGATTATATCGCCAATCATCCGCATGTTGCTGAAGTCAGGCAACACGGCATGATACTCGCTATAGAAATGGTGAAAGACAAACAAACAAAAACAGCTTATTCATGGCAAGAGCGACGTGGACTTAGGGTGTATGAATATTCTTTATCACAAGGCGTATTGTTGAGACCATTGGGCAATGTGATTTACTTTATGCCACCTTATGTCATTAACAAACAACAAATTGAAAAAGTACTAACTGTTGCTGAAGCAGGTATCTCAATAGCAACATCATAATTATGCGTATAAGCAGACTATATATTGACCGGGCATTGCAGTTGAATGATGAGATTCAACTTGATAAGGAACAGTCGCATTATCTTGCCACAGTATTACGATTACGCGTAGGCGACAGTGTCTGTTTATTCAATGGTGAAGATGCTGAGTATTTTGCCGAGATTTTCAGTATTAGTAAGAAACAAACGATATTAGTTGTAAATAATAAACAGGAACGTCACCGTGAATCACCGTTGATTATTACCATAGGTATCGGCGTCTCTCGCGGCCAACATATGGATTTTGCAATTCAAAAAGTAGTGGAACTAGGCGTAAGTAACATTGTACCCGTCATGACTGAATTCAGTAATGTGAAACTTCAAGTGGATAGACTGGAGAATAAATTACAACATTGGCAACAAATTATTATTAATGCCTGTGAACAGAGTCAACGAACACGCGTCCCCTCATTATCAGCACCATTAATGTTCAATGACTTTGTTGTGGACCAATCAGCAGACATAAAATTAATCTTTCATCCAGTGGCAGAGCATGGTTTACATTCTATTCAAAGCCAACCCGCCACAGTGTGTCTACTATTAGGCTCTGAAGGAGGTTTTAGTGATACCGAAGTAAACTTAGCCCGCCAAAATGGATTCCGGCTGGTACAATCCGGACCTAGAATATTGCGTGCTGAGACGGCAGTCGTTACGGCGATGACTCTGTGCCAATACCAATGGGGCGACTTGTAGATATTGATATGTAGCTAAAACCGCTGCTCGAGGAAAGACTCAATGAAGGATACATCAGTACCACACCTAACTACTGCTTTAACAGGCCCATTCCAGAAACTGGAGCAGGCCATATTAGATAATCAGGTTGAGATAGAATCCTGGTTTCGATCCTCATGGCGGGATCTGCAGTCACCTTTTTATGCCTCTGTTGATTTACGTAATGCTGGATACAAGATCGCTCCTGTCGATACCAATTTATTTCCTGCTGGTTTTAATAATCTTAATCCAACATTCGATTCTTTAAGCATTCAGGCTGTGCAAACCGCTATTGAACATATGGATGTTTCTGTAGATAACATTCTTATCATTCCGGAAAACCATACACGTAACATGTTTTATCTGGAAAATGTTTATGCCTTAAAAACACTTATTGAAAAAGCAGGGTTTTCGACACGTATAGGCACTTTATTGGAAGAAGTCGATTCCCTAACGAATATTGATTTGCCTTCAGGTAATGCTCTTACTCTGGAATCGGTTAAGCGTAATGGGAGTCGTATTGGTATAGATGACTTTGATCCTGATTTAGTGCTTCTAAATAATGATTTGGCAGCTGGCTGTCCTGACATATTGCAAGGTATTGAACAAATTATTACACCACCCATGGCTTTGGGTTGGTCAACGCGTTTAAAGTCCACTCATTTTGGTTTTTATCAGCAGTTAGCGCAGGAACTGGCAAGTGTTATTGGTATTGATCCCTGGTTGTTGGACCCCATGTTTCGAAATTGTGGTGAAGTTGATTTTATGAAACGCGAGGGACTGGATTGTCTTTCAAAAAATGTCAATGTCTTACTCGAAGCAATCAAACAAAAATATGAAGAACATGATGTGGACTGTAAGCCGTTTGTCATGGTGAAAGCTGATGCCGGCACCTATGGTATGGGTGTCATGACAGTTTATGATGTTGCAGACATCACCGAACTTAATCGTAAGGAACGTACCAAGATGTCCATAACCAAGGAAGGTCAAAAGGTAAGTAAAGTAATTATTCAAGAAGGTGTATATACACATGAAACCTGGGGCAATGAAAATACAGTCGCTGAACCGGTTGTATATATGATTGATCATCAGGTGGTTGGTGGTTTTTATCGTGTCCATGAAAAACGCTCCAGTAGTCAAAACCTGAATGCGCCAGGCATGCGTTTTGAGCCACTGGCATTTGACGATTGTTGTAACAAACCGGATCCAACAGGTGATTTGGATTGTCACCCTAATCGTTTTTATACTTATGGTGTGATTGCAAGACTGGCATTACTTGCTGCAGCAAGGGAAATGCAGGTTGTAAAAAGCTAACTGTGTGTTAATTCATAAAGTAAGGCTTTGATCTCGGTTAGATGTCGGCGACTGATTGGAAGTTGATCATCTAATCCATTTAACTTTATGCAGTGTTGGCCATTGTCATTTTTGCATAATGCATGAATCTGTTTCTTCGCGACCAATGTATTGCGGTGGATACGTATAAAACTCTCTGAAAATGCTTCTTCAAGCGTAGTGAGGGCGTCATCAAGTATCACTTGTCCATCTGACTTGGTGGCCGTTATATATTTCTGTTCTGCCTTAAAATAATAAATATCCTTAATCGGGATAAGTTGTATTTCACCATTGAACATGGCACTGACATGAGTGCGTTGTTGTTTGTTGGATTGATTGACAAAAGTTAATGCGTTATTACTGATTCGTTCAGCCCGTTTAAGTGCAGTTTGTAAACGTTCTTTGCGAATTGGCTTTAATAAATAGTCGATCGCATTAGCATCAAATGCACTAAGTGCGTGATCCTGATATGCAGTTGTGAAAATTATCGCAGGAGGGTTATCAAGTTTCAGTACATGTGTGGCAAGTTCCAGTCCATCCATGCGTGGCATACGAATATCCAGCAACAACAAATCAATATGTTCACTTTGTAGTATAGCTAGTGTCTCAATGCCATCTGCGGCCTGCATCAATGCATAATGTTGATCAATTTCCTGCACTAAATAATATAAGCGCTCTCTGGCCAATGGTTCATCATCAACAATCAGTATTTTCATTTTGTTTGATATGGAAATGACAAGGTCACAATGTATTGATTATTTTCTTCAATGGTAGTTAGACGACTGGCATCATCATACAAATTCATCAAACGTTGACGAATGTTTTCTAATGCTTGTTGATTGCCTTCATGGTGATCGGGCGCACTATCTTTGGGTATAGGATTGGTAATATCAAATTTCACCCGTTCTTTTTCTAGTTTGCCAACAATACTAATTGTGCCGCCTTCGGCGAGATGTTCAATACCATGATAGATACTGTTTTCTATTAACGGTTGAATGCATAGAGGTAATATCAGCGTATTGTCAGGAATGGTGTCTATATCCCACTTAACGTGCAAACGATCCTGCAAGCGGTGCGATTCTATTCGTAGATAAAGTCGACATACTTGCCATTCCTCACTAATGGGATAAAGGTTTCCGAATTCTAGCAAACTGGCACGAAATAATTCCGCCAGATCTTCTACTGCCTCCTCAGCCTGTTTAGGTGCAGATCGAGTCAGGCTGGCAATGGTATTCATACAATTAAAAAGGAAATGGGGACGTATTCTGGATTGAAGCGCCTGCAGTCGTGATGCTGCTACATTTTCAATATTCTTTCGCCACTCATGTTGTAAATATAAATAACGCAGTAATACACCACCTAATATAGCGGCGATACCTAATGCGCGAATCATAAATATCTTGTGTGTGTAAGAAATAGAACTTAATCCATAAGGGCTGGAAAATAAAACCTGCCATGCGAGTTCGCTGATGATGAATGTCACCAGCAGGATAATTAGGAAACTAAAAATAATAGCATTACGTATAGATTGTTGATTAAGTATGCCTTTGCTAATACAGAGTAAACCGATACAGCTTAAGGCTATCCATTGAACCGACAGGGAATTTAATGCCAGATCATAGATAAAAGACTGGCTGAGTAATATTTGATTTAAAGATAACAAAATGGCGAGTAATTCCGCGCTCAATATCACAACAAATAGTACGCGCACACTGCAAAAATCCGGCAGAAACGGTTTCGAACTGTTTTTATCAGAATCAGTCATCGGAAACACGCGATTTGAACGCAGCATACGTTATAATGTGCAAAAAATTAATAGTGAACAAGTTTATGAGTAAACCTATATTAAGCAAACCCTGGGGTGGCCGTTTCACGGCGCCGACGAATGAATTTGTCGAGCAGTTCACGCAGTCGGTCTCCTATGATCAACGATTGGCACATTATGACATTATGGGCTCGATTGCTCACGTCCGTATGTTGGCGAAAGTTGGAGTGATCGCTGAAAAAGAGTCTCTTCAGATTATCGATGGACTACAGTCAATCGCTGACGAGATCAATGTAGGCCAGTTTTCTTGGTCAACGGAGCTAGAAGATGTTCATATGAATATCGAAACAGCACTGGTTAGCAAGATCGGCGATGTCGGCAAAAAATTGCATACGGGTCGTTCTCGAAATGATCAGGTTGCGACGGATATACGTCTCTATTGCCGCGATGAAATTGATGCTGTTATAGAGGCAATCCAGTTTGTTTTATCTGCATTGGCGACATTGGCGGAAGAACATGCCGACGCCATCATGCCCGGTTTTACCCATCTACAGTCTGCGCAACCAGTGACCTTTGGTCATCATTTGCTGGCCTGGGCGGAAATGTTGTTGCGTGATCGCGCACGTTTGCAAGACTGCAGAAAACGTATGAATATTTTACCGTTAGGCTCTGCGGCGCTGGCAGGAACCAGTTACCCTATTGATAGGGAGTTTGTTGCTGAACAGCTGGAATTTGATGGAGTGACAAGTAATTCACTGGACTCTGTCAGTGACCGCGATTTTGCGATCGAGCTAACATCTGCATTGAGCTTAATCATGATGCATTTATCACGTTTTTCGGAGGAACTAATTATCTGGATGTCACAGGCTTCCGGCTTTATTGATATTGGCGATGCCTGGTGTACCGGCTCGTCAATTATGCCGCAAAAGAAAAATCCGGATATTCCTGAACTGGTTAGGGGTAAGACAGCGCGAGTCTACGGTGATTTGATGGCGTTGTTGACATTAATGAAGGCTCAACCGCTAGCGTACAATCGCGATAATCAGGAGGATAAAGAAACCTTGTTTGATGCGATTGATACGGTTAAAGCATGTTTGCAAGCATACGTTGGCATGATCCCGACGATTACCCTAAAGAAAGAAAGGTTGTATCAAGCTGCGGCAAGTGGTTATGCCACTGCAACTGATTTAGCTGATTATCTAGTAAAAACAGGGTTACCTTTTCGTGATGCTCACGAAGCGGTAGGTAAGATTGTGCAATATGCTATCCAGCAGGATAAGGCATTGGATGAATTAAGCCTGGACGAACTCCAGAGGTTTAGCAATGTCATCAATAATGATGTGTTCTCGGTATTGACGCTGGAGGGCTCGGTAGCCGCACGTAATCATATTGGCGGTACGGCACCTGAACAGGTTAAGGCCGCAATACAAAAACTGCAGAAAAGCATTAAGGAAGGATTTTAATAAATGAAATTAATTAAGAAGTTACTAATTACACTGATTGTTATTGTTTTACTAGTAATTGGTGTAGTAGCTGTTGCGATTACTACCTTTGATGCTAATGCCTACAAGGCAGATATTGCTGAGCAGGTAAAAGAAGAAACCGGGCGTGATTTTAATATCTCTGGTGATATCAATTTGACCATTTATCCATGGTTGGGCTTGGAAGTCTCTGGTGTGCAATTAAGTAATGCTGATGGATTTGGAGAAGCACCGTTTTTGAATGCCGATACTTTTAAGGTTCGCGCAAAGTTATTGCCGTTATTACGTAAAGAACTGGAGATGGATACACTGATATTACAAGGCGTTAACCTGAATCTTGCAAAGAATGCAGAAGGCAAAACCAACTGGGATGATTTGGCAAAATCAGGTGATAAAGAAAAAGAATCATCCGATAGCGGTTTGCCATTTGCGGCACTGGTTCTGGGGGGGATAGATGTAAAAGATGTCAATATACTCTGGCAGGATCAACAGGCAAAAACACAATCAAGTATTAAAGGGCTAAGGGTCTCTACCGGTGAATTAAAACTTGGTGAACCTATTCAACTGAAAGCCGGCATGGATATTTCAGCGAGCAAACCCGCGCTATCAGCGCGTGTCGATTTTGTAGGAACGGCTAGTTATCAGGAAAATGGAAATGTATTAACGCTAAATCCATTTCAGCTCGATGCTAAGGTTAAAGGTGCGTCAGTACCTAGTGGTGAAACAGATATCAAATTAAATATGGAAGTAGAGTTAAACACTGATGAAGAACTCGCGCAGATCAAATCATTAATGTTGAATGCCTTTGGTACAGAAGTCGCCGTGAATCTTGATATTAAAGATTATCTGGATGGAACACCCTCATTAAATGGAAGGCTTGATGTGAAAGGTGATGATCTGCCGCAATTATTCAAAGTGTTTGAGATCGAGCCCTTGGCCTCACAATTATCAGGTATTAAACAAAAACAGTTCTCTTTGAGCACTCAACTTGAAGTCGATTTAAAACGTAACGATGTCATAATCAATCCTTTAAAACTTAATGTGTTGGGTAATGCTATTAAAGCAAACCTGATCGCGCATAATGTGCGATCGGAACAGCCAGCAGTTAAAGGTGATATCAATGCAAGTGGTGCAAACCTGCCGTTATTGATCACGCTACTATCACAAATTAAGGGTGACACATCGGAAAGCGTTGCAGCACTCTCTAAACAACTTAAGTCTGTGCCAGAAGAATTTAAGATTGAGACAATATTTGACTTGGATATGAAGGCCGGCATAGTTGAATTATCGAAGCTGGCAGTTGATGCCTTGGGCATGAATATCAACGGTAATGCAAGTGGAAAACAATTACAAAGCAAGCAGCCTGAATTGAAAGGTGGTGTCACTATTCAAGGTAAGAATATGCCTGCATTGATTGGTATTGCCTCTGTATTAAGTGGTGTCGACAAGAAAGAGGTTGCTCCACTATCTAAATATTTAAAAAGTGTGCCTGCAGATTATTCAATTGATACAAAATTTGATTCCGGTGAAGGCGCTATCAAGGTTAGCGATCTGAAAATTAATGCGCTTGGATTGAATAGTAATATTGAACTACAAATAAAGAACTATCTGAGCGATGAACCCGCAGTAAAAGGTAAATTGTCAGCCAAAGGCCCTGACTTACCTTTATTATTAATTGTTGCCGGTAGCATGCAGGGCAATGGAAGTGGATTGCTAGGCCTAGCAAAACAACTCGCCAATGTGAAAAACAAGGCATTTAGCTTGTCGACACAATTTGATGCCGATATGGATAAAGGCAATATAGCCTTACCGGATATGAGTTTCCAGTCTTTGGGCGTTACTGTGGCTGGTTCATTAACTGCAAAAGATCTTGATTCCGGTGGAGAGTTAAATGGTAATGTCGCCGTTAACAGTCAGTCACCAAAACCTTTATTAACTGCTGTTGGTCAAGGCGATTTTGCCAAAGTAGTCGATTCATTCAAGTTATCTACCAACATCAGTGGTAATGCCAAGACAGTGAGTTTGAAACCCTTATCGTTTGCTGCCGTGGTATCGGGCAAAGAAATTCCCAATTCGCCCGTATCATTAAACGTTAATGCCGATACTGATATTGACCTGGAAAAAGAGGTATTAAGTCTCAAAGGATTCAAGGCTGACGGTCTGGGTCTGGATTTAAAAGGTAATTTAACCGCGAAAAACTGGAGCAAGTCAGTTGAGTATAGTGGTGATATTAACCTCGCACCCTTTAATCTAAGACAGTTTTTAATATCACTGAATCAGGATGTACCAAAAACGGCTGATCCAAAAGTTTTACAAAAGCTTGGCCTGTCATCAGGTATTTCCGGATCAGGCAATAGCATTAATCTTAGTGGTTTAAAGGCAGAGTTGGATGACAGTAGATTACAAGGCGATGTCAAACTCATAAGCGCATCACCCTTAAATCTCGAATTTGGACTGGGTCTGGATCAACTAAATCTGGATCGTTATTTACCGCCCAAGAAAGAGGGAGAAAAGAGCAAAGCCGCCACACCTGAAACGGTGGCTGCGAGCGCCGCTACGGAAATACCGATTGAAACATTACGTGCCGTGACGATTAAAGGTGATTTTGTCATGGGTAAATTGATTATCTCAAATGCAACGCTAACTGATATGGAGTTAAGTGTTCGCGCAAAAGAAGGAGACATAAAGCTATCACCCATTAAAGCGAAATTGTATGACGGCACCTACGAAGGTGACATTACATTAGACGCAACTGGCAAAGAACCTAAACTTACAACCAACACTAAATTACTTGGCGTACAAACCGGTCCATTGGTAAAAGACGTTGCCGAGAATGAAGATATTTCCGGTGAAGCCAATATTATTCTGTCATTGAATAGTTCGGGAAGTGATACCAACAAATTGAAACAACGCCTGTCGGGAAAAGGTGAATTAAAATTTCTCGAAGGTTTGTTTAAAGGTATTGATGTAAATAAGGTATTGTCTCAGGTTGAGATTATGTATGAATCAAAACGTTTCGGCACTATTGATACATCAGGAGAAACCCGCTTTCAATCCTTAACCGCCACCATGAATATTAATAACGGCGTGGTCACAAATAAGGATATGTTGATGTTGGGAAATGGTTTTAAAGTCAAAGGTGAAGGCATGATGGTTAACCTTAATGACGAAACATGGAAGTATAATTTGAATGTGATAGTAGATTCATCCAGCGCAACGAATGGTGAAGAAAGGTATAACGTTGGTGGTTACGATATTTTAATTAAATGTCGCGATAAGATTATGGATAAGAAGTGTCGTCCTGATCTGGAGTCAATGATCAATGCATTGCTAAAAGATACAGCCAAGAAAAAAATTACTGAAAAACTCGGTGATGTGATTGGTATTGATTTAAATAAACTGACCGGTGGTAGCAAAGAACCTGCACCTGAAAAACAAACAGCAGAGTCTGCTTCACAGAGTGAAATTCAACAGAAAACAGCACCTGCGCCAGCAGAGATAAAACCTCAGCAGGAGAAAAAGAAACCGGAAGATTTGCTTAAGGAAGAACTTGGTAAGGGCCTTAAAAAATTATTTGATTTTTAGTGTCATCTCAATTGCAGGATAAATTCTCCAGTAACTTATTAGACTGGTTTCGGATTAATGGTCGCAAAGGGTTGCCCTGGCAACTAGAACGTACACCATATCGTGTCTGGATATCCGAAATCATGTTGCAACAAACACAGGTCACAACGGTTATTCCGTATTTCGAGCGTTTTATAGATGCATTTCCTGATGTTCAAACATTGGCTAATGCAGATATTGATCAAGTGATGCAACATTGGACAGGACTGGGTTATTACGCACGAGCTAGAAATCTGCATAAGACGGCAAACATTCTTCATCATAAATATGTAAATCAGTTTCCGGATAATTTGGCATGTATAGTTGCTTTACCCGGAATTGGACGTTCAACGGCGGGCGCAATCTTATCTATCGCGTTTGAGAAACGAGAACCGATACTGGATGGAAATGTTAAACGCGTTTTAACACGTTATCATGAGATTGCAGGTTGGCCAGGCAATAAAAAAATTGAAGATAAACTTTGGCGCCTAGCGGATAGTCACACACCATATGATAATGTTGCCGAATATACGCAGGCAATTATGGATTTGGGTGCAACCTTATGTAAGCGAAGTAAGCCTGAGTGTGATTTGTGTCCGGTAAGAAAAACATGTTTGGCATTTTCTAATAATACACAGACAAAGTATCCGGAGCGCAAGCCACAAAAAATATTACCGATTAAAAATACAGTATTTGCGATTATTGAAAATAAAAAAGGGCAACTCTTATTAGAAAACCGACCGCCAACGGGAATTTGGGGTGGCTTATGGTGTTTTCCCGAGTTTAATCATGGTATTAATATTGATGAAACTATCGAACATCAGTTACATACAAAATGTGTGCAAGTAAATGAACTTGAAGAGGTTAAACATACGTTTAGTCATTTTCATCTGATTATTAAACCGCTGCACATTAAAGTGGATGACGATGCCTTATATGTTAAGGATAAACCTAATTATCAATGGCTGGATAAGATTAATATAGAATTAAGTAAAGGCCTACCAAAGCCAGTGCTAACACTTTTAAACCATTTCAAGCATTAACAGGAGAAAATAGTGAGTCGTATCGTACAATGTATAAAACTTGGCAAAGAAGCAGAAGGATTAGAGCGAATGCCATATCCGGGAGAGCTCGGCCAGAGAATTTTTGATCAAGTATCAAAGGAAGCCTGGTCAGAATGGTTAAAGCATCAAACTATGTTGATCAATGAATACCGCCTGACACCGATTGAACCAAAAGCTAGAAAATTTTTAGAAGAAGAGATGGAAAAGTTCTTTTTTGGCAGTGGCTCTGACAAGCCAAAAGAGTTTGTTGAGCCGGAAAAATAAGTCAACTTGACGAAACTTTGTTAGACAGGTTTAATACGCGCTTCTAATTTGCTCGAATTTAATAATTTCAATAAGTTAGAGCAAACTTACCTATCAAAATGGCCAGGTAGCTCAGTCGGTAGAGCAGGGGACTGAAAATCCCTGTGTCGGCAGTTCGATTCTGTCCCTGGCCACCATTCAAATCAATAACATGCAGTCATATTAACAACAAAGCTAAGGTTGTTAACATATTAGTGTAGACAGATTAAACAATTTTGCATGTATGTTTAATGAATTATTCTTAAGTATCAATCTTTATTATTAGCAATTAAATCTTAATGATTAAATTAACATTATTTATTCTAATACTTTTATTTGCATCTGAACTCTATTCTAGGGATATTTATGGGACAGTTATTGCTGTAGCTGATGGAGACACCGTTACAGTTTTGGATGAAAGTAAATCACAATATAAGATCAGATTAAGTGATATTGATGCACCAGAGAAAAATCAAGCATATGGCCAAAGCTCAAAACAGTTTATTTCTGAACTAATATTTTCTAAAGAAGTAAAGGTAACAATTACAGGACAAGATAGATACTCAAGATATTTAGGCACGATTTACCTTGACGATATCAATGTAAACGCTGAGATGATTTCTAATGGTTTTGCGTGGGTATATAGAAAATACTCTGATAATCAAAAATTAATACAATTAGAAAGTATAGCGCAGAAAAAAAAATTAGGTTTATGGAGTGATACTGACCCTATACCTCCCTGGGACTTTAGAAGAGGCATGAGAAGGGATACACATGATCGAGTTGTTAATGGTAACTGTGGAACAAAAAGGTATTGTAAAGAGATGAATAGTTGTGAGGAAGCTTATCACTATCTACGTAATTGCGGACTTAATCGCCTCGATGGTGATCGAGATGGAGTTCCTTGTGAGAGAATATGTATATAAAAAATACGCTGAAAGCGAATTTGCCTAAATTTTGACTTTGTTCTGGAAGATTTTGTTCTGGAAGATCTTTAATTCAAAGTTATAATTTTTACAACTTCTAAATCAAAAGTTGAAACTATTAAATTTAACGATTTAGATATCCGATTCGGTATTTTTGGAAAGAAGATATGACACCCAATTGAGAATTAACTATGAAGACCTTAAGTACATTGTATATTTTACCTTTATTTTTGTTTGTTCCTGCAATATCGCATTCAGCTGAGGTGGCGCCTGCAAGCTGGACTAATGATTTGACACCGTTGTCCGCTGAAGACTGGAACCGTGATCGTGCTGCACATCTGCTCGAACGTGCCGGTTTCGGTGGTACGCCCAAAGATATTGATGCACTAACTGCAATGGGTGTTGAAAAGGCAGTACGTCATCTCGTTTATCATAAAGATATCCTTGATCCCCTGGAGGAATTCGAACATTCGGGAGTACATGATCCCGGTATTGAACCATTTCCGTCATCACGGCCGGCAGCCACAAAACTGGCGAAGGAAACTGGTGAAGCCATAGGGGTAAAAGTAAAACCAGCCGGTAATCGCCGATTACAACCGGTAGTAGATCGTTTCTTCTATTGGCTACGCGCAAGCATGCTGGAAACTCATCGTGTTGCCTACTGGTGGGCTAACCGGATGTTGAATAGTCCACGACCACTCGAAGAAAAAATGACCCTGTTTTGGCACGGACATTTCGCTACCAGTGAGGATAAGGTACGTGACTACCGCAAAATGCTTATGCAAAACGAATTGTTTCGTAGCAAAGGTGCGGGAAATTTTCGTGACTTGCTAATTGCTGTGTCACAGGATCCGGCCATGCTCTCCTTCCTTGACGCAGGCGTGAATGTGAAAGGGTCACCCAACGAAAACTTTGCGCGCGAGA
>JAURNY010000011.1 GCA_030829955.1 Gammaproteobacteria bacterium
GTACGTCGACGAATATCACGTACGGTTTGTTCTGCACTTCTTTTATTTGTCATCATCGTTTCCTCTTCGGTTAACGATGAACGAAAACTATCTCTTAGGCAATTAGGCTAATTGGTCCACATGGGGCTGACGGGGTACAATCCGGTGACTTTAATTGAAGTCTTGTTACTCTCGTCTTTGAATTTACGGGAATCGCTATTGCCTTGTCGAAACCAACAAATTGCACCTGCGCTTAGTCCGCATAATAGTGCACCACGTTTCCTCGCTTTATCTAAACATTTATCTATATCTAACTGTCGCCATAACTTCATCATACGCAGCGTATTACCACCACCAACATAAATAATATCGCTTTCTGAAATAAGCATTTGAATCTTTCTGATAGAAGGTCGGTTTCGATACAGCAACAACTCCTGTACAGAACAGCCCAAGCGTTTTTCATACTGGTTGCGGAATGCATTACAATACTCCACATTGTCTTCACTCGCAGTAGGAATAAATAACGCCTTGGGTGATTTCCTTTTTACCTGCTGAACAATGCTTTGATCAATCAATGTGGTTTGAGGCTCACGATGTTTAGGCACCATTATTTTTCCGCCACCAATGGCAATAATATTTCTTTTCATGATTTTAATAAATTAATTTAGACGAGCTTTATAAAAGAATGATTAAAGGGCTCTTATCTTAACCCATTTATTCTATCAGGCTAGCTGAGCGAGTTTATTATCGAAATAAGGAAATGCACTAAGCCAAAGTGCTGAATTAACAGCTAATAAGAATTATAAGGTGACAGATTTTTCATTCAAACCTAAATAATAAATCCGTCCCTTTTACTTTCAATTACTAATACATCATTCATACAGACTCATAATACCTAACAGGTGTAACAGGCTCGTAATAAGGTTGAAGATAGAGACGTAAAGCGTAACGGTGGTCATGATGTAATTTGTTTCACCACCGTGAATAATATTGCTGGTCTCATACAGAATATGACCCGACATAAGTAAAACAAACATTGATGAGACGGCGATGGATCTAGAACATTTCTTTATCTCATAAATTTCGAATATAATTCGGAAACAAATCGAAATTTACGAAGTAAAGGTTTAGCTATGATCAACTATAAACACCTGCATTATTTTTTCGTCGTCGCCAGGGAAGGCAGTATTGTTAAAGCAAGCGAACTATTGCACCTGACACCTCAGACCATCAGTGGACAATTAAGTGTTCTGGAGGAAAATTTGGGAGAACAATTATTTAGTCGCACTGGCAGAAGTTTAGTATTAACTGAAACTGGCCGATTAGTGCATAGCTATGCAGAGGAGATTTTTTCTTTAGGTGGTGAACTACAGGAAATGGTGCGTAACCTGCCTTATGAAAGACAATTAACCTTTAAAGTTGGGGTGACTGATGTCATACCAAAGTCAATTGCCTATCGCTTATTGACACCTGCCTTTGAATTACCGGAATCTGTACGCATTCTTTGTCAAACAGGAGAAACGAATGCTTTATTGGCTGATCTTGCCTTACATAAGCTGGATCTGGTTATTGCAGACGAACCTATTCCAGTCAATATTAATGTACGCGGGTACAGTCATGAACTGGGAGAATGTGGTGTTAGCTTTTTTGCCTCTTCCGCTTTAACTAATAAATTAAACGGTGATTTTCCACAATGTCTCAACGGTGCTCCTTTACTATTACCCGGGGAAACCAATCCTGCTCGAAACCACCTCATTCAATGGCTGGATCAGATTCATGTCTATCCTAGAGTGGTTGGAGAATTTGATGATAGTGCTTTAATGAAAGCATTTGGCCAAGGTGGTGCTGGCATTTTTATTGCGCCTACAGCTATTGCAGCTGAAGTAGTAAAACAATACAACGTAAACATCATCGGTAAAACGGATAAGGTGAAAGAACAGTTTTTTGCCATCTCTGTTGAACGTAAGGTCTCTCATCCGGCTATAGTCGCAATCAATGAAGCTGCTCGTGAGTGGCTTAACTAGGGACTTTGAACGGAAGATATAAAATCTGAGATGATTGATCGATAATAATAATATTCGATTTTTCGAATAATAAATCAATTATAATCGAATTATACAAATGATAAAAATGTTTTAATCTGTGATTTTTAAATAACATATCCAATAGATATTTATGGGTCAGAGTACTTGAAGTAATATTCCCCCTAAGATTTCAGGTACTCTGGCTCTTTAAATTACAAATAGATGAATACATTGATTATGAAAATTTCCACGATACATACTTCAGCCGCTCTAGTTTGTTTGCTCTCAATGTTTAGCATAAGCAGCTTTGCTAATACCGGTAGTGAGGTCTACAAAACTTATTGCGCTGTCTGTCATAAATCAGGGCTGAATGCCGCACCTAAGATGGGCAGTAAACCCTTTTGGATTAAGCGCGTTGCACAAGGAAAAGAGGTTATGTACAAACACGCGATCGAAGGACTCAGAGGAATGCCACCTAAAGGCGGTATAGCCTCGTTAACCGATGAAGAGGTTAAAGCTGCAGTAGATTACATGGTCGGCCGCAGTGGTGGTTGGGGAAAATAAGTAGAAAGATATTTCGCACAATTTCACCTATAGACATGTGACCTAGAATGCAAAAATTAATATCTGGACTAGCAAAGTTTCAAAAAACCAGTTTCCAGCAAAGCAAAGAGCTGTTTAAACAACTAGCGAATAAACAAGAACCCGAAACGCTCTTTATTACCTGCTCTGACTCTCGAATAGATCCTAATCTGATCACACAAACAGATCCGGGAGAACTATTTATATGTCGTAACGCTGGCAATATTGTTCCGCCACATTCTTTAACCACCGGAGGCATAACCGCCTCAATTGAATTCGCTGTGATGGTATTAGGTGTTAAACATATTGTTATTTGTGGTCATACCGACTGCGGTGCCATGAAAGGAGCTATGAATCCTGAAAGCGTAAAGTCACTGCCACATGTTTCAAACTGGTTGTCTCACTGTGCAGCCGCATTAGCGAGAGTGAAGGCAGTAACAGGCGATGATAGTCTTGAACAATTATCTCTGATGACTCAGGAAAATGTATTAATGCAAATAAAGCATTTGGCAACCCACCCTTCTGTAGCGTCCAAAATGGCCTCCCGCGAACTAGATGTGCATGGCTGGGTTTACGATATCCCGAATGGTCAGGTCAGTTGTTTCGATCCTATAAAACAAAAATTCGTTTCTATTGATGAGTATCACACCACTTATTATAAAAATACTGCTTAGTCAGGGTCGATAATAAACTACCCGGTCCAGCCTAATCCGGCGCTAATGCAATTTATAGAAAGCAACAGCGGTATCAAGTGATTTAACGGATCCCCGTCGTCGTTTCTGTTCCGGAATTC
The DNA here is from genome assembly GCA_030829955.1 of Gammaproteobacteria bacterium. GTDB lineage: Bacteria > Pseudomonadota > Gammaproteobacteria > Eutrophobiales > Eutrophobiaceae > JANQNX01. The sequence continues at coordinate 3,379 of JAURNY010000011.1, forward strand.
TTTAACCAGTTGCACTTGTTCCATACCTGCTTGATAGAGCACAGGCGCACGACGACTGAGTTTTCGACTAAAGCGTTTGAAACGCTCGCAGAGAAGTTCTTCACCGGTGATATTTAATACCATCTCTACCGATAAGTTGTATTCTTCGACTACCATCTGGAAAACTCTTTCGCGTAATTTTTCATCACCAACCAGTTTCGAATACGATTCGGAAACTTCCAGATCAACCAGTGATAAGGTCTTTTCGGCTTCGTCGATAATGAGGCGAAACAGGCGCGTATCCTTGAACATATTCTTAATCAGTTCTTCACCTTTTTGACCATGTTCATCTATGTATTGTTTTATTGCTGTACCCACACCATACCAGCCAGGAACCAGGTGGCGGTTTTGTGTCCAGGCAAATACCCAGGGGATGGCTCTGAGATCGCTCAACGATTTGGCACCAAAACGTCTGGCCGGTCGAGAACCGATATTCATTTTCGCAAGTTCTTCAACTGGACTCGCAGCACTATAGTAGTCAACCAGACTTTCTGTTTCTGCAAACTCTCTGTACTTCTTAAACGCGAGTTCAGACAAGTACTCCATTGCTCGATCAAAATCCGGATTGGGTTTTAGTGCATCTTCATCTAATGATTTCAATGTATGTTCAAAAACACTTGCGGCCAAAAGTTCCATCTGGTATTGCGCAGTACCTTCATTAGCATACTTGGAAGACACCACTTCACCTTGTTCGGTGATGCGCATTTGTCCATGTATTGAACCTGCTGGTTGTGCAGCGATTGCATGACCGGTCGGTGCACCACCACGACTGACAGAACCACCTCTACCGTGAAAGAAAGAAAGTGGAATGCCTGCATCCTTACCTGTTTTGGTGAGACTGGTTTGCGCCTTGATCAATTCCCAATTTGCAGTAAAGTAACCGCCATCTTTATTAGAGTCAGAATAACCAATCATAATTTCCTGCACACCGGTTTGATGTTTGATTGATTGTGTGATGATCGGAATACGTAATAATTCTGCCATCATGTCCGGCGCACGTTGTAAATCATCGATAGTTTCGAATAAAGGAACGATCGGTAAACGACTATAGGCTTCACCGTCTTTTAATTTAAATAAACCAGAGTATTTTGCCAGCAGATACACGCCTAACAGATCACTGACGGATTGCGTCATAGATAAAATA
>JAURNY010000012.1 GCA_030829955.1 Gammaproteobacteria bacterium
CATTGAAAGACGGTGTTATTGCTGGTGCAGGTCTGGATGTGTTTGCCAAAGAACCCACCGTAACGGAAGACTTGCTGGCGATGGAGAATGTAGTTTTATTACCTCATTTGGGTAGCGCAACAACAGAAACGCGTGTCGCTATGGGCTTGCGATCATTAGCAAATGTGAAAGCATTTTTTGATGGGCAGGAACCCGGTGACCGTGTTGCTTAATTTTATCAGCAGGTAATATTTTAAATGTCTCCAGATCAAGCGAAATTAAACAAAAAAGCTATAGACGAAGCTTCAGCTAACTATGCTAAAGAAGTCGTTGGTCTATTAACGGATCAACTTATTCAGGTAATTCAACAACGGCATAAAGAAATTCTTCCTTATGTCCGTGGTGAGTTAGCTATTCCGCCAGGCGATAACAAATTACTGCTGGGCATATTACAGGCATGGGGTATCTGGTTTCAGTTACTCAATGTAGCGGAAGAAAATACCGGTATGCGACGTCGTCGTATGGCTGAGAAGGAATATGGTCTGGAAAATATGCCAGGCACTTTTGCTAATGTTTTCAAACAGGCAAGTAAGGCGGGCATAAGTAGTGAAGAAGTTCAGCGCTTATTAGATGTTGCACATATTCGTCCGACATTAACGGCGCATCCTACAGAAGCAAAACGCGTTACCGTATTAGAAATTCATCGTCGTATTTATGTGCTGTTGTATCGATTGGAAGGTTCTCGCTGGACAGCTCGCGAACGTGAAAAATTTATTGATGCTTTGCGTAATGAAATTGACCTGCTGTGGCTAACCGGTGAATTGCGTCTGGAGAAACCTTCTGTTGCACAAGAAGTTACCTGGGGATTACATTTTTTCGAACAATCTTTATACGAACGAATTCCGGAAACGCATGAGAAATTAAAATGGGCGCTGAAACAAAGTTATCCTGAAGATGATTTTTCGATCAAATCATTTTTCCAGTTTGGTTCATGGATCGGTGGTGATCGTGATGGCAATCCATTTGTCACTAATGAAGTGACTAAAGACACCTTGTTTAAAAATCGGCAGATGGTGTTGTTACATTACATCAAGCGTATGGAAGATCTGGTGCATAAACTGAGTGTGTCCAGAGAAAATATTCATCTGTCTGACACCTTTGTAAAAGACCTTGAAATGATACTGCAAGGGATTGATGAACTTGAACATGTTACGACCAGAAATCCGGGCGAAGTATTTCGTCAATTTCTAACCTGTATGCTGATCAAATTACGTGGCACGGTGGAGAATGATAAAGAAGGGCATTACAGTGCAATTCGTTATATTGATGCAGATGAATTTATTAAACATCTTAAACAATTAATGTTCGGTTTAAGAGAAGCTGACTGTACACATCTGGCGCGTACATTCATCATGCCTTTATTAGAAGAAGCAGAGGCTTTTCGTTTCCGTACTGTAAGACTCGATTTACGCGAGAATTCGACAACGGTAAATAACACACTGGTTTCTATCTACAAAGCTATTCATGGGCATGATACAAACCCCGATCCAACCAGCGTTGAATGGAAGGCATGGCTATTAGAAGAACTGGAAAAACCATTGGCAAAGTTGCCAACCTTCTCCAATCTGGATAAATTATCTGCTTCGACACTAGGCCTGTTTCAGATGTCAGCTGAGATGATGGATAAACTGGATCTAGAGGCCTTTGGTCATTTTATTTTATCTATGACGCAATCCGTCAGTGATCTGTTAGGCGTGTATCTGCTGGCAAAATACTCTGGTTTATTTAAATTAAAAGACGGTGAAGCCTATAGTCGTTTACCCATCGTTCCTTTATTCGAAACTATCGATGATTTACAACGTGCGCCGGACATGATGGCAGAATTATTACGTATTCCGATCATCACACAATCAATCAAACATCAAACCGGTGTACAGGAAATCATGATTGGTTATTCTGACTCTAATAAAGATGGCGGTTACTTTACTGCAAATTGGGAATTGACCAAGGCGCAAACCAGTCTCACCAAAACAGGTAAGGATGCAGGCATTCCACTTTCTTTCTTTCACGGTAGAGGTGGTTCTGTCAGTCGTGGTGGTGCACCGACCGGTCACGCAATCGCTGCACAACCAGCAGGTTCGATACATGGACAAATGCGCATTACCGAACAAGGTGAAGTGGTGTCTTCCAAGTATGCTAATGAAGGTACCGCGCAATACCAAATGGAACTGCTGGCCGCGAGTGTGTTTGAACATACCTTGAAATCATTAGACGAAGAGGCACTAAAACCGAATCCGGATTTTGATCAGGCGATGGAACACTTGTCTGAGCTTGCGTTCAACAAATACCGGGAGTTGGCAGAGACAGAAGGCCTGGTTGATTACTACAGTGCCGCCAGTCCGGTTGAAGAACTGGCGAAGATGAATATCGGTTCGCGACCGGCAAGACGTTTTGGTGCCAAGTCGCTAAGCGATCTCAGAGCCATCCCCTGGGTATTTGCCTGGACACAAAACCGCCATCTGGTACCCGGTTGGTATGGTGTGGGTACCGCGCTAAAACAATTTATTGATGAACACGGTAAAAAAGGTGAACAGTTAATCGTCAAGATGTTTAACGATACACGCCTGTTTCGCTTGATCATCGACGAAGCCGAAAAGACACTGTCGCTGGTTGATCTGGAAGTTTCAGAATCCTATTCCAAACTGGTGGATGATAAAAAATTACGCAAAACCATTTTCAATATGGTGGTTGAAGAATATAACCTATCAGTAGAGATGGTATTAAAGATCACCGGCGAAGAACAACTGTGTGAACGCTTCAAACGCTTTAGTCGTAAACTCAACCGTCGTGCACCTGTACTCTATCAAGCTGGCATGGAACAAGTGCAACTGGTGAAGGAATTCCGCAGCAAAGAAGAGGGCGATGATCCCTTGAATCATTTGATACCGTTGTTGTTGTCGATTAATTGTATTAGTGCGGGATTGGGCTGGACCGGCTAGCAGAAAGGCACTTTTTGTCCCAGAGCTTCGTTGCTTCAGCTTTCTGCGCTACTCATTTATAACGCATAAACTCCGTTGCTCGAAATCCTCGCGCCTCGCTCTGAAACAAAAATCACTCTTTCTGCCCTTACCATAGACCAAGTGCTTATTGCGGTGCACGATGCTCACATATTACCTATATGCTGCGCTTCTCTTGAAGCAGTGCGCCTTGCATTCGAACAAAACCTCTGCTTTTTTACATGAGTTAAAGAGTACCTAGCTACGAACCAGGGGGTCGGGAGTTCGAATCCTTCCGGGCGCGCCATTTATAAGCCTTTGCAACATTCATTATTATTTTCTGTCCCATAGAATATAAATTGTCCCATTGTTGCTAATACTATTTTTGATATCTCATGTTTATGGAGTTTTTCCCCATGCCGCATCCATCTGTTCTTTAGACATACTACGTAAAATTTGAAGAGTTTTTCTATTGTTTCTCTTCCCTATCTTTATTTCTTCTTTGTGAGCCTTTATTTTTTCTGGGTTAGTGGATACGAATATATCTTCTTTAGAATACCTGTTTTGTAATTGATACACTTGAGTGTAAATATCTACAGCGCGTTTACTTTCATTTCCTATTATCGAATCAAACTCTATTGGCGCACTATCAGGAAATATTTTTACAGTTTTATTTTTATATTGTCTAAATAAAATTCCAGCGTTTGATTTTCCTGGCCAAGAGTTTTGTTTAATATGATCTAGCTGGTCGTCAGAAAGCCCGACTAGAGAACCATCAACGGTTAACTGCACTATAGGTTGAAAAATTAATACACTGGGTTTATATAATCCAGATAAAATTGGATGTTTAATTTTCTTAGAGCATTTGAATTTCCCAACTTCTACAAGTCCATTATCTAAGCTTGGTGAAAATTTTGTTGGAAAAGGAAAGCCGCAGCGAGAAGAAAAAATATAGTCACTAGAGATGTTTAAAAATAAGATATCATTTACTCTTAATGCAAATATTGAAGGTTGCATATTAAATAAAAGAGTGTCATGACCATAAATATTTAGACCTTCTGGTTGTTTACCTATCGGATATATGGCAACCATTCTATCTTTCTTACCAACACGATCATTAATATGAAAATTCCTTGGAAGATAGGTAATTCCTTGCAAATATCTTACGCCTAACCAAACGCCGATCCTTACTTTATCAAGCCAATCAAGCAAAATTATATAATCTTCTGGATTAAGGGACTTACGTTCACAAATCGAAGTAATTATTTTTTTAGCCCTTTCTTCTAAAGATGAGTAATTTTCATTGCATAGCTTACAAGATGGAAATGTAAAATTACTCCAGGAATATTCGATTACTTTACCTGATGACCAATAAAAACCATGTTTAACTGTACGACTAGGTTTCCCAGTATAATCAATCAACCACTGTGGTATTGGATGTTCGCGATTCTTATCTTCGGGTTTATTCCCGCAGAAAATACAAAATCTTCTTAAACTTTCCTCTGTCATAAATTAAAGAATGAAGTTATATAGTTATTCTTCTTTAGTAAAAAACCAGATCCCGTTATTTTCTTGCATGTGTGTAAATATAATAAGTGCTTGTTCTAGCTCAAAGGCAGCTTTTGAAAGATAAGATTCATCACTATGAAATCCTTTTCCATCTGTAAGCTCCATAGTAATAATCCTATTAGCAAGAAACTCATGGGTGATATGATTTCTTTTATCAATTATAAGTTTTAACCATTTAATATAGTCTTCCCTTAATCCTATTCGTTCTAGTTCATTGGTTAATCTTCCCATAGTCCAACTTCCAACTTGGTCATAATCATATTCAGAATTTTCAACAAGTAAATTTGTAAGACCAAGTTCTAAAATCTGACATTTGCCCATGTATAAAGCATAGTTTTCAAGTAAAGAATAATCTTTATATTTCTCTAAATTTTTTAAAGCGATTTCTGATGGATTAATAACGTCAGTATCATTTTGATTCTTTGTATTCAATTTTTTTCCTAAAAGTATAGTCAATAGGTTTGACAGTTTCAGCTTTGCGTCTATAAACACGTTGAGTAATCTCTTTACTAGCATGTCCTAACAATATAGATGCATGTTCAATATTTGTATCACTTGCAACTTTACTTCTTAAATCATGTTCTGTGAATCGTTCTTTTAATTTTGTCTCAGCTAATACTTTGTTAATAAACCGTCTCCATATTGAATCAAATCCATTCGCTGTTCCATCTTCTTTGATATAAGGTTGTCCAATGTTGGTATGAAATAACCATATAGAATTAATTTTTTTTCGTGCAGTTTTTATCTCATCTATTGCTAATCGTAGCTCATCACTCCATTCAATAATCAAACTTTTACCCGAACTATTTGCCGTTTTTCTCGGTGTGACATAAAGGGCTGATCGGGGACAGACCACGGTTTTTTGTGTCAAAATCCAATAATATTGGACATGTGTACAGTCAGAGAAATTTTTGGTTTATCTATTTTCTATGACTATATCCGCCTCTTTCACCATATTTGGTCTGTGCAGATCTGGGTCGCCTTCTGAAAGGCATCTGAAGGTAATCTCATAGGTGGGAATAGGATCTCCAAAAACATCAAGTGGCGTAGAACTATTAATGGAGACAGGCATCATCTGTTTCTCAATGCTCTGGCAATGCGAATTGGATTCAGCAATGGCTTTCTTCTTAGCTTCTGTGATACCACCTAGTTCACTCTGAGCTGTAACAGTATAAGTATCGGGACCAAATGGAATCACGCCAGTGGAAGATGTTAAACAACCACTCAGAAGAAGACTGAAAAATAATAAGATGCAATGATTAATAAGTTTTTTCATGATGGCACTATTTTACCGAGTAAATAGAGGACAGACCCTGACGAATCCCCACAAATTATTCCAGAAACGCGATCTAAAACAACACCTTACAAAAGTTCTTTGTTTGAAAGAGGAACCTGCATGATGAATTTCGATCTGATCAGATGACGAAATCCACCACAGAGGGGTCATCACCATGCAGGCTAAAAAAATGTTACACCAAATGATTAAAAAAAGCTGTCCACAAATGCATGATAGTCGATTAACTTCGTTGGTCGATATAGTTGAGTCATTAGTCTACGGTCAGACCTTGACGGTGACTGGCTTGGGACGTTCTTCCTTGCGTGATATTAGTATGAAGCACAGTATTAAACAGAGTGACCGTCTTATCGGCAACCTCCATTTATATGACGAACGGTTTACCCTTTATCAAACCGTTGCTCAGCGATTAATTGGTACCAATAAGCAGCCCCTTATTTTGATTGATTGGTCAGATTATACCACTGACCGGAGTCAGCTCTTATTACGTGCATCGATTCCTGTTGGTGGTCGTGCGTTGACCTTGTATGAAGAAGTCTATCCACTCAAGGCTTATGGCAATGCTCGGAGTCAAAAAGACTTTCTTAAAACATTACAACGCATACTGCCAGCCGGCTGCATACCGATCATCATAACCGATGCGGGGTTTACGGGGCCGTGGTTCCAGGCAGTACAGAAATTAGGCTGGGATTATATTGGACGCTTGTGGCGAAGTTTAATGTATCGAACTGAAGCAGATAGTGACTGGTTAAAGTGCAAAGATTTGTTTGAGCAGACAACATCGACCCCATGCTATTACGGTGAAGTAGAATTAGTCCGTTCGAATCCCTTCATATGTCATTTGTATCATTACCGACACCTCAACAAAGGCCGTCATAAAAAGACGGTTTATGGTCGACTGGCACAGTCCCGACACAGTAAGAAAAATGCACGACGTGAGGACGCGCCTTGGTTGTTGGCCTCGTCATTAAGTCAGGATGATATTTCTGCCAAGCAAGTGATACAACTGTATCGTACTCGCATGCAAATAGAAGAAGGCTTTCGGGATATTAAAAACCAACGCACAGGGTTCTCTCTTTCTGAAACACGGTCACGTTCACCAGAACGGTTAGCTAACTTACTCTTGGTCGGTATGTTAGCGACGCTTGTGGTTTGGTTAATGGGACGTTTGGCCGAAGAAAAACAATGGCATTATCAGTATCAAGCCAACACTGTGAAAAAGCATCGCGTGTTATCTCTATTTTATTTGGGCTGCTTACTGGTTGTGCAAGGACAATTGAATTTTACGCAACTCGAATTACAATACGCCATTAAGCTTGTTCAACAGGATATGTTAAGCCAATGGGTATCATGAAGTTCGTGGGGATCTGTCAGGGACAGACCACGGTTTTATAATCCCGTGACCCTTCAAATAAAAGCGTTACAATCAAGTCCTCTTTCCCTTGAGTTATTTCCGGATAACCGTAGCTATTAATTAATAGGTTAATCATATTGCTGGCTACTAGACCGATTGGTATAAACAATGTATATATGAGTCCTAGTAATAGGACGGGACAGATATATGCCTTGGGAAAAATCGTTTGATACCAATGATGCTATTAAAAAAGCAACCAATGTCTTTTGGGCGAAAGGCTATGAGGCTACCTCTCTCGTCGACCTGCTGAAAGCAATCGGTATTAATAAAGGCAGTTTTTATAATGCGTTCGGTAGTAAAAAAGCACTTTTTATTGAAGCATTGCATTGTTATGACCGTGAGCATCGTCGAAAAACACTTGATCAACTTGAAGCACTTGGGGATCCGGTGCTTGCTATAAACACCTTGTTTGATAAGTTTATTGCACAGAGTATGTCTGATGGTGAACGTAAGGGTTGTATGCTTGTTAATACGGCTTTAGATTTGCCGAACCATGATAAGGACATAAAAAGAACTGTTAAAAAAGGATTAAAAGACTTTGAGTCCTTCTTCGAAAAACAACTGATCATTGGTCGTGACAATGGTTCCATTCCTGCCCATGTAGATATAAAAACAACGTCTAAAGGTTTACTCGCGCTAATAGTGGGTCTTCGTGTGCTTGCACGCGGTGTGTTTGATAAACCCAGTCTTTTTGCTATCAAGGCACAGGCTATCAATTCAATTAAATAAGTTCTCGAAAATCAACGAACTAAATAAAGTCTTGACCGAATGGTTTAAATAAATTACCTTATTTTGACTGATCGGTATAAACCAGCAAAAATTAGTTGGGTTACCAATCACATTCAAACAAATTCCTGAAATAGATAGGGTTTAAATAAACTAATAGTGAGCATGGCTTGCTTGATTAAATGGAGCTAAACATATGGCTGATATCGATCTTTATACCTGGGCTACTCCTAATGGATGGAAAGCTTCAGCAACGCTCGAAGAGCTCAAGTTACCGTACAACCTCAAACCCATTGATATCAATTCCGGAATTCAACGTAGTCCGGAATATCTGGCAATTAATCCTAACGGTCGTATCCCTGCAATAGTCGATCATAGCTTGGGCAATTTACCTATTTTTGAATCGGGTGCCATCATGATTTATCTTGCTGAAAAAACAGGTCAGTTATTACCAACTGATGTGGCAGGTCGTACCAAGGTGATCCAATGGTTGATGTTTCAGATGGGTGGACTTGGTCCAATGCAAGGACAAGCTCATATATTCTACCGCTATTTTCCTGAAAAATTACCTTCAGCAATAGAGCGTTATCAAAATGAAACAAGACGTCTTTATGGTGTGTTGAATACTCAACTTGAAGATAATGAGTTTTTGGCTGGCGAGTTTTCTATCGCGGATATTGCTCATTGGAGCTGGGCACGTATACATAATTGGGCTGGTATAGATATTGATGAGATGCCTCATCTGCAACGTTGGCTGGCCCAGATTGAAGCGCGACCAGGATGCGCAAAGGGAGCAGTTATTCCCCATGCTACTACTTACAACGAACCAGAGGTTGCTGGTGAAGAAACCATTGCCGCCATTCAGGGTATCGTCGGGCGTTAATCATTACTCAGCTAAAAACTGGAGGCATAGATGAAACTATTTGACATGACCGGCGCACCAAACCCAAGACGTGTACGTGTATTCCTCGCTGAAAAAGGAATTGATATCGAGAAGGTACAAATTGACATTTTTGGTGGAGAAAACCTTGAGCCTGAGTTTATATCAATCAATCCGCGTGGCGTTCTGCCTACATTGTTACTGGATGACGGTTCGATTGTGGACGAAGTTAGCGCGATTTGCCGTTATTTTGAGGAAGTCCAACCACAACCGATTTTATATGGTTCTACACCGAAAGAAAGAGCCGTCGTGGAGTCCTGGATACGCCAAATTGAGCTCGATGCGCTATTACAAGCCGCTGATGTTTTGCGTAATGAGAATCCAGCGTTTATAAATCGTTCTCTGCCAGGCACTTCTGACACGCCGCAAATCCCTGAATTAGCCCAGCGTGGGAAAGCACGCATAGAAGCTTTTAGTAAACGTTTAGATGCTCGTCTATCAAGCTCAGACTATGTAGCCGGTGATACGTTCTCGGTTGCTGATATCACCGCTATGTGTGCACTTGATTTTGCTGAATATGCCGGCGTTGCCATTCCCGCTACGCTTACAAACCTGAGTGAGTGGCGTGCAAAAGTGTCGGCACGACCAAGTGCACAGGCCTAATTAAATCAAGACAGTAAATGAAACAAAAGGGTCAGTGTCGATTGATTCTCTCTGTTTATTTTCCTCAACCATCACAGCAGATTTGACGCCTTAAATAATTAAAGCAGGCAACCCTTTAATTAAGTTTAGGGTGTTGGGTAGATAGAAGTCATTAAAGAGCAGGTTTCTTTGATTTTTCTGTGTATCATGCGTGTGTATTTTTATATTGGGGAACAGTATGCAAGCTGATGTTTTAACCAAGGTCATTCTGCCGTTGTCGCTTTTTCTGATTATGTTTGGAATCGGGATATCTTTGCGGGTTGCTGATTTTAAAAATATTTTTAATCACCCTAACGCGATTGTTATTGGATTAATCGGGCAATTAATTTTATTGCCCATTGTTGCCTTTGTTCTTGCACTGGTTTTCAAATTACCTGCTGAATTGGCCGTCGGATTAATCATCATTGCATTGGCGCCTGGCGGTGCGACTTCCAATATGTTTACTTATTTATTTGAAGGTGATACTTCTCTCTCGGTTAGTTTAACATTGCTGACCAGTTTGATTACCCCTTTTACAATTCCTTTGCTCGCTTCTTTGAGTATGCTCTACTTTATGGATAGTAATACGGAGTTTGAGCTGCCTGTCGTTAAAACGATAGTCCAGTTATTAGTGATCACCGTGCTTCCGATTGCTTTAGGTATGGTTGCTTTATCACGTTTCCCTGTCGCTGCTAAGAAAATAGAAAGTGTACTTAAATGGTTTTCAATCTTTTTCCTGTTTTTGATTATTGCTTTAATTGTTCTGAAAAACTCGGCCAATATGGCAAGTTTTTTTGCGCAAGCAGGCGCAGCTACATTAGTGCTTAATCTAGTGGTTTTAATGCTTGGTTATCAACTTGCTAACTTGGCAAAACTCAATGGCAAACAATCTACCGCTATTGGTTTTGAAGTGGGTATACAGAATGGTACCTTGGCGCTTGTTGTGGCCGGAACTTTGATTGGAAACAATACGATGATGATCCCGGCTGTCACCTATTCAATAATTATGTTTTTTAGCGGCGCTTTTTTTGGGTGGTTAATAATTAAAAAAAATAATGGAAAACAGACTGAAGCAATAATAGAAAACTAACCACGGTTATTAAGAAAATTAAGCGGGATTATAATAAGGCGTTTTCACTTAAGGAAGCTCTGATTAAGGTCTTTCCCGCGCAGGCGGGAATCCAGAAATCGTTGAATTAACTGGATCCCCGCCTGCGCGGGGATGACAATAATAGACTTGTTCAGAGGTTTCTTAAATAAATCTGTCATATTTATTGTCATATTTATTATCTTGTAAGAACGCTAAGCACTATTCTTGTAGTAAGTACTGTGGTACTCATTGATGGAAACGAATTTTTGTTTTATCGGGTCGAAACAACTGACATGACCATTAGGAATATCATAAACCCAGCCATGCACATCCAGTTCGCCAGAGGCCATTTTGGATGCTACCGAAGGGTGGGTTGCCAAATGCTTTATTTGCATTAAAACATTTTCCTGGATCATGAGAGGCAATTGTTTAAGACTGTCATCACCCGATATGGCCTTAACTCTCGCCAATGCGGCTGTACAGTGGGACAGCCAGTTTGAAACATGTGGCAGTGACTTGATGCTTTCAGGATCCATGGCGCCTTTCATCGCACCGCAGTCGGTATGACCACAAACAACTATATGTTTAACGCCTAATACCATAACTGCGAATTCTATTGAGGCGGTCATGCCTCCGGTGACTAATGAGTGTGGTGGGACAATATTGCCTGCGTTACGACAGATAAACAGTTCGCCCGGATCTGTTTGTGTAATCAGATTAGGATCTATTCGTGAATCAGAGCAAGTGATAAAGAGCGTTTCGGGCTCTTGTTTGTCTGCCAGCTTTTTGAACAAGTCCTTGTTTTTTTGGAAACTGAATTTTTGAAATTTTGCTAGTCCAGATATTAATTTTTCCATCACTACTCACATGACTATCGCTATATAGGCGAAAATATTATAAATAAACTGAAGAGGAAAATGTGTCAGACACCTTCTTGCTTATTTTCCCCAACCACCACTGCGGCCGACCATGTAATCCACTGCAGCTTTGACTTCTTCGTCGCTTAGCGAGACCATACCGCCTTTAGCTGGCATACCTCTGAGTCCCTCAATAGAATTTTTGTAGACCATCTCTTTTCCCTGCGCAACGCGTTTTGTCCAATAGGCTTTCTTGCCCATCTTAGGTGCGGCATTCAGTCCTAATTTATGGCAGACAGCGCAATACGTGTTGTAGTCTCGCCACCGTTGTTAGCAAAGCTGTTTATGCTGGACATTGAGAGTAAACAAACTAGAGCGGCCGGGGCATATATTTTGGTAATTTTCATAATCATTGTATTTATCTGTTTCTAATATAAAAGCTCAGAGCACTTGAAATTACAAGGGGGAGCATACTCAAGTACTCTGAGAAATAAATCTGGATTGGGTTTATTATTCAAACCGTAAAGATTAAAACATTTATCGTGTTTAGATAATTCGAATATAACTGATTTATTATTCGAAATTTACGAATATTAGTAATCTCGATTAATAATTTCTGATTCTAGGCTTTTACTTTCAAGCGACTAATTAAGCCACTCACGGGCAGCTTCATTGATAGCGACTATAGCTGGATGAGAGACCTTACGCTCAACCGAGATGGCAAAAAATCGCTCTTTCACTTTATCGGTTTTACCGATAATACTTACGTTGTATTGTTTTGCTACTTCGCCGGCAATTGCTGTGGGTGCAATAAAAATACCCGCGCCACCCTGGCCAAATGCTTTCATTAACGCACTATCATCAAATTCGCCGACAACTCTGGGGTAGATATGAATCTGATCCAGCCATTGAATGAGGTGGTTTCGGGCAGGATTCGTTTCACCGGGTAATAGTAAAGGGGCGCCGTTCAGACAGTGTGGAAAATCATGAGTTAGTTGATTCGCTAAAGTGGAAGTGGCAAAAAAGCTAACCCCACACTCTCCCAGTTCATGACTGTACCCTCGCACATTAACATTGGTTGGTATAGGTTCGTCTGCTATGACCAGATCCAGCTTATGTACGGCAAGATCTGCCAATAAAGCCTTCGTATCATCTGTCTGACAAAGGATGCGCACAGATTCTGGTATTTCAAATGCCGGTGCTAACAGGCGATAGGCAATTGACTTTGGTATAATATCGGTCACTCCAACTTTAAACGTTAATTGTCTTTCATAAGGCAGGTTGCGCACCATCTCCTGTAGTTCACCGCCTAAAGAAAAAATTTCCTCTGCATAGCTTTGCACTAACCTGCCTGTTTCAGTTAATACTAAACTCCGGCCAGCACGACTAAATAAGGGTTCACCTAAGTTTTCCTCAAGGATACTTAATTGCCCACTGATTGTCTGAGGTGTCAGGTGTAACAGTTCGCTTGCCTTGGCAATGCTGCCTTCTTTAGCGACGACGAAAAAATAGTGAAGGTGTTTATAGTTAATCATAGCCAAACCTATACTTCGTAAATTTCGATTTATTTCTTAATTATATTCGAATTTTATGAAATAAAAAGATATTCTGGTCTGCGTCCCATGAATAACAAAACCAATAGTCTGGAGTAAATCATGCAAATCAATATTCAAGCACGAAATTTTACGTTGACTAATGGCATCCACGGCCATGTCAACGTCGTTTAGGGTTCGCCTTAAGTTCTCGTGATGAACATGTTAATAATGTGAAGATACGCTTTTCAGATATTAATGGTCTGTGCGGCGGAGCTGATAAACGCTCCGTTTTTTAGGGGCAGATCACTAATAGAAGCAAAAGGCGTCAGGACACCTTTTTGCTTTGTTATGTTCGCTATACAATGTCTCTATGTGCTTGCTCCTGCTTAGTTTTAACAAACACCCTGACTATCCGGTTATTTTGGCAGCGAATCGTGATGAATTTTACGAACGTCCGACCGAATCGGCATCATTTTGGCACGATCATCCCTCAATTCTCGCCGGGAGAGATTTGCGCAAGGGTGGTACGTGGATGGGGGTTAGTAAAGATGGTCGTATTGCCGCCGTGACCAATTACCGTGAGCCATTACAGAACAAACCCGATGCGATTTCCAGGGGCTCATTGGTCAGTGATTATCTGCAAGGCGAGGAGTCTGCAAAAAACTATATTCAAAGGGCTATGGTTCAAAGCCATGCATATGATGAATTTAATTTTCTGGTGGGAGATAAACAATCATTATTTTTTTATAGCAGCGTTGAAGATGCTTACCTGACATTAAAACCCGGCCTGTATGGTATTAGTAACGGTAACCTGGATTGTCCCTGGCCAAAAGTGGAAAAAGGCAAGGTTGCAATGGAGAAGGTCATCCAGGCAAGTGAAAAACCGGAGCCGGAAGAATTATTTGATTTACTTGCGGATAAGACGGTAGCCGCAGATAGCGAACTACCTTCAACTGGGGTCAGTATTGAATGGGAACGCAAACTTTCGCCACTATTTGTAAATTTTGAAAGCTACGGCACGCGTAGTTCCACTGTGTTATTAATAGATAGACAAGGAAGAGTATCCTTTTTCGAACGTTCTTTCGATAAAGAAGGCCAGGTGGTTGATACTCGTTCGTATGAGTTTTTAATTGATGAAGAATTATGTATCAATAGGGTAAGTGTCGATTGATATCTGTTAAGAAATCAAGAAATAAAATGCTTTCAAATAATAGACTGCAGAGCCTTTACTCAGTTTTTATGAAATTAAAGGGGGTCAATGTATTGATCAGATTTCTTTCAAATACTTCTCGGTTATTCTGTATCTATAATACGCAATCAAGCCGGCCGTGATTCCAATCATCTCTATCAATAAACCCGTCATGAATATTTCGTGAGAGGCGTTTGAGATAAATAAGCTTGAAGGTGCTAAAAGAAATAGAATGGCACCGACTGAAAAAATAGCGAGTGGTATATTTAAATTTAAATTATTCATTTTCTGACTCCTGAAATTAATATTAAATTTACTTTTGCAATTTACTTTTGCAATAGATATGCCAGATAGATGGAGTGAATTTAAGTAGGTATGAAAATGGTCAATTGAGTCACATTGTGGTTATTAAACTGTGACCGGTGTCTCAGGTTCAACTGTTGAAGATAAAATGATTGCCATAATAGCGGGGGCTGGTTTGCCGGTAATAGCTCAATAATCCCTGGTTTCTGATGAACATTCATCAGAATGTCAAAATCTCGTCATTTGATGAAACAAAATCAAAAGAGAGTTAATGAGACCGGGCGAGTAGAATGAGCATCCATTTCTATACTACCCAAGTAGCGCATTACACTGCTTTACGAATACGTTTTTTAAATGATTTAGAAGGTGGATTGAAAATCCTTGTTGGTATGCATTGTATTCCTGGCTGCCTAATATAAATAAACCGAGTGGTTCCTCATTATTTATCGGTAGTGACACAGTTGATTTTATTTTTTGCGAGTCGTCACCAAACATGACGTCTATGTATTCTGATGGCAGGCTGTCGCAAAGGGGTTTATTGACATTATACAGCCCCGAGAATAAATAGCGTAGTTTTGAATGAATCGGTTTGAATCGAAGATTGCGATAGTCCTGGCGCGGTCGTTTTTCGACAAAGAAGAAAATCAGTAAATGACTGCACTGATATTCTCGCTTGCAGAATTGGAACAATTTTTCATAAAGCACTTCTATACTGGTTTCATCCATTAATGTCAGAGCCAGTTTATTGGCTTCCTCAGCCAGATTGTCACATTGTTCCTTATCCTTGATTAATGTTTCTATCTGCGTTTTCAGCAACTGTTCACTTTTTCTTAAATGGTCAACCTGATATTCGATTAATGAACTGATGTTTCTACCGGTTATATGCGGGAGGTTTAATTTTGAAAGCAGATTCGGATTGTCTAGAAAGAAATTTTGATTACTTTCCAGATAATCGATTACGACTGGCAGTGTATCAGCAGGTTCTCTGTTAGCTGCCATAAACATCAAACAGAATTGATATCATATACCTTATAACTATAGATGTTTTTTTCTATATTGCCAGCATAAAAAGATTATCTTCTTGTTGGCTTCTTACGTCGTCCTGTCCTGGAATGCATATTGTTTTGATATCCTGTTCGAGTTTTTTCTGGCGCGGGGACAAGTTGGTTTTCACCATCACCAATTAATTCAGCTTTGTTCATGTCTTTTAAAGCAGTACGTATCACATCCCAGTTTTCCGGATCATGATAACGAAGAAAAGCCTTTTGTAGGCGTCGTTGATCCAGTTCTTTCGGTACAAATAACTTTTCACTTTTATAACGTACCTTTTTCAAAGGATTCTTCTCGGAATGGTACATAGCCGTTGCTAATGCCATTGGCGAAGGATAGAAGGTTTGTACCTGATCCAGTTTGAAATCATGCTTTTTCAACCACATGGCCAAACTCAGCATGTCTTCATTTTCTGAACCGGGATGTGCCGCGATAAAATAGGGGATTAAATATTGTTTTTTATCGGCTTCTTTTGAGAACTGTTCGAACATGCGTTTGAATTGATCGTAGCTTCCCATACCCGGCTTCATCATCTTGCTTAACACACCTTCTTCACTATGTTCCGGTGCAATCTTGAGATAGCCACCAACATGATGTGTTACCAGTTCCTTTACATATTCAGGATCTTTGACTGCTAAATCGTAACGCAGCCCGGAAGCGATCATGACGCGCTTAATGCCTTTTATACTTCGAGCCTTACGATATAAGGACGTTGTTTCACTGTGATCCGTTTTTAGATTTTTACAAACAGTAGGGTAGACACAGGAAAGCCGACGGCAACTTGCCTGAATATCGTCATCCTTACAATTTAGATGAAACATATTTGCTGTCGGTCCACCAAGATCAGAAATAGTGCCCGTGAAACCAGGGACTTTATCGCGGATATCTTCGATTTCTTTTAATACCGATTCCTGTGATCGACTTTGAATAATGCGACCTTCATGTTCGGTAATAGAACAAAAGGTACAACCACCAAAACAACCGCGCATTATGTTGACTGAAAAACGGATCATCTCATACGACGGGATTTTGGCATCACCGTATTTAGGGTGCGGTTTACGTTGATATGGTAACGCAAATACCGCATCCATTTCTTCTGTCGTTAATGGTATTGGCGGTAAATTTATTAACACATCTTTCGTACCATGCCGTTGTACCAACGGCTTGGCATTATATGGATTGGATTCCAGATGCAAGATACGTGAAGTGTGTGCATATAAGGCAGAATCGTTACGGACTTTTTCGAAAGAAGGTAAACGAATATAGGTTTTATCTAAATCCAGTTTTTGCTTACTTGCCAAAGGCATCGGAATTATTTTTATTTCCTTAACTTCATCCGCCTGA
>JAURNY010000013.1 GCA_030829955.1 Gammaproteobacteria bacterium
CAATGAGTACTAGTCTTAAAAAAATTGATATCAATAGCGCCTATGAACTGGCTATGACAGGTGGTGATGATTATGAATTATGTTTTACGCTTCCGAGTGATATTAACAACGAACAACTAGCAGAATTAAATGCTATTTGTTCAATTAGTCATATAGGGAAAATTATCAGTGATAAGGGGTTGGTATTAAAAGACGAAAATAATCATAAAGTAATATTGTCAAAAATGTCTTATAGGCACTTTTAATTACCTGATGATTTTTCCGGCTTCATAAAGTTTTTCAAATTCAGTTTTAAGTCGTAGTGGTAGTGCTTTTTCTGGTTATTTATTTTAATTAACAGCAACTATAGTGAAATAGAAGGAATTGGCATTACGAATGGTTTGTTTATGTATATCTTCTTAAAAAAACTCTCACACCAACCTTCAGTGATGAATTTCCAACATAATTTACATTTTCTATAAACGTTGCCAGTTCACTAACTCGAATCGGTTTTCTGAAAGAAACTTGATCCTGTGATGACATATGGTTTGCAATATTTGGCTGCACAAGCGTAAGCAATCTGATCCAGTAGTTTTAAAATAGAGTCTCCATGTACATTGCCGGAAAAAAAATTACCATATCAGGCTCGTTAAAACTGTCATTTGCAGGATTTTTCTTGTTTTGCCATCAGATATTCCTCTGGTAATTATTATTTAATTATGTTCAGCGGATTATTCGGATCAGTGTTTTGGTTAAAAGGTTTATGACGATCAGTATCTGTAATTTGATAAACCTTGCCTATCCAGTTATTAATGACTGCCTCTGCTGTATCGTGCCAGGTGTTATCCAGCAAGGGAATAATCCACTTCTCGGGGAAATCCGGTGGTGTTTTGCTTTTTTCTAAAGAGGTCAAAAGATGGCTTTGATATTCTTCCAGCACTGCCTGACTTTTCAAAGAAAAATAATTTTCCGGGAAACGGGGATATTCCTTTATCTCACCATTAATAAATCGTCCAATCTCACGCTTGTATTCTTTTAATAAACTAATTGCATCGTATTCAGGATGACCCTGAAAAAACACAAGACGAAAACCGTCCTCACTGGTTGCAAGATGTACGTCACCATCCTCGCTCACGACTAATGTCATTAAACCAGCTTGATGAAATTGATCAGGCAAGATCTCATTAAAACGTGAATGCGGCACATCAAAGCGAGTATTTACTCCCGCTACCAATGGGTGCTTTCTATCAACAACTCTATGTGGATAAACGCCCCAACGTTTACCATTAGACAAGCGTATGCGTTTTTGTTGATATCTAAATTCAAGGACAGCATGAGTTGCCAAACAAGAACATAGAGTGGACGTAACATTATTTATCGACCAATCGAGAATATCACTTAAAGGTTTCCAGAACGGCTGATTGGATAATTCAGTACCAATAACATTAGCACCGGTAATTATCAGTGCATCTAGGCCTTGTGATTTTATTTCGTCAAAGGTTTGATAATATTTTTCAATATGAGCCTTACCTTCCGCACTACGTTCCAGTTCATCAAGCGTAAAAGGGTGCAGATAGAATTGAGCAATCTGATTACTTTCACCAACCAATCGGAAAAACTGTCTTTCTGTCGCTTCAAGTGCAGAATCAGGCATCATATTCAATAAACCAATATGCAATTCACGAATATCCTGTTTTTGTGCCTGTTCGACAGATATAATGGTTTCTCCATCATCTAGCAGTCGAATAAAGCTTGGCAGCTTACTATTTGCAACTAATGGCATGGTATTTATCCTAAACTCTTTTCAATGAGCGCGAGAAAGTCAGTTTCTGATTTAACTTTTGCAATTTCATTGGAACAAATAGTATAACCATATTGATCTGCCAGTTTTTGATATATAGGTATCCGCGAATAAAACAGACGCGAAAATACCCAGCGAACGAAATCATCCGGTTCAATCAATGCAGCATATTCAATATTCTTTTCCTGCATATAACTGTTTAGTTGTTCATCAAGGAACTCTTCTCTATAGTACAGCGGCTTGGGTTCTTTTTTTGCACGCTTGATCAACTCTACTTCATCATGTTCTGTGGCACGGATATAAATGATTAAGCTATGTTCTGCCAGAATTTTCATTACTTCAGGATCAGACAATTCGCATAAACTGCCGCCGGCATCATTGATAAAATTCTCGTAACCAAAGACATCATGTGAGCGTTTAATAAATTCAGGTACATCTTTCATCGCAGCAACTTCAGCATTGTGATGAAGTTTTTGGCGGCGCTTAAACTCGCGTAAGCCTAGACCGCCTTTTTCAGGATCACCTAATTGACCAAGAAATGTAGAGACGGCCTTTAGATTGTCGACTGAAATTTTACTGTCTATACTAATAGAATCAGACAGCAATAATTTTTTCAGTAATGGAATTTCCATTGCCTGACGTTTGACATTATCGAGCATTGCCTCATTGAGATAGCGGGTACCGATACGATAATCACCTGAATAATGAAACCAGTTGGCCTGACGCAACAGGCAGGCGAGACGAGTTTTACCAACGCCGGACATGCCAAGTAGGGTAATCGCCTTTCTATCCCATGCTTTGAATTCTGCCGTGCTTAAACGCACTTGATTTCTCCAGATTGATTTTATTACATATTATACAGATAAAATGCCATCTAGCTTAATCGAGCAGTCGTCATTCATATTCCGATCGATTAGGCTGACTTTCGTTCAAAAATGATCTTTTGCCATTCCTGTGGTCCAGTTTGGTGTACAGCATTACCTTTTGAATCTACCGCAACCGTAACTGGCATATCCTTAACTTCAAACTCATGGATAGCTTCCATACCCAGTTCTTCAAATGCCACAACACGTGATTCAGTAATAGCTTTTGATACCAAATAGGCAGCGCCACCGACAGCCATTAAATATACAGCTTTGTGTTTCTTAATAGCGTCAATTGCTAATGGTCCGCGTTCTGCTTTGCCGACCATGCCGATCAAACCTGTTTTATCCAGCATCATTTCGGTAAATTTATCCATGCGGGTTGCAGTTGTTGGGCCTGCTGGGCCGACCACTTCCTCTCGCACAGCATCAACAGGTCCGACGTAATAGATAAATCGATTTGTGAAATCAACACCATCAGGCAGTGATTCTCCTTTATCTAAAATATCTTTAATACGTTTATGCGCGGCGTCACGACCGGTTAACATCTTGCCGGATAATAAAATGGTTTCGCCCGGTTGCCATTCCTGAATACTTTCTGCTGTCACTTCATCAAGATTAACGCGACGTGCACTCGGTCCAACATCCCAGCTAATTTCTGGCCAATCATCTAGGCTTGGTGGTGTTTGTAATGAGGGACCTGATCCATCTAACACAAAATGTGCATGACGGGTTGCTGCACAGTTTGGAATCATGGCAACTGGTTTGTTCGCAGCATGTGTTGGATAATCCATGATCTTTACATCAAGCACCGTGGTTAAACCACCTAAACCCTGCGCACCAATACCAAGTTCATTTACCTTTTCAAAAATTTCCAGACGTAATTCTTCAGCTTTTGTTTTAGGACCACGGGCCTTTAGTTCGTGGATATCAATGGGTTCCATTAATGCTTGTTTCGCCATGACCATGGCTTTTTCAGCTGTGCCACCGATACCGATACCGAGCATGCCAGGAGGACACCATCCTGCACCCATGGTTGGAACTGTTTTAACTACCCATTCAACAATATCATCAGAAGGATTAAGCATGACAAATTTTGATTTAGCTTCTGAGCCACCGCCTTTTGCAGCCACCTGGACATCAACCTTGTCACCCTCAACGATCTCCATATGAATGACTGCTGGTGTGTTGTCGCCAGTATTTTTTCTGGCACCTGCAGGATCAGCAAGAATGGATGCACGCAATTTATTATCGGGGTGGTTGTATGCTTTACATACACCTTGATTGATCATGTCAGTCAGAGACAGTTCGGCATCCCAATGCACATTCATGCCAACCTTAATAAAGACAGTGACAATACCGGTGTCCTGACAAATAGGACGATGACCCTCTGCACACATGCGGGAATTAATCAGTATTTGCGCCATCGCATCTTTAGCAGCTTTTGATTCCTCTTTTTCATAGGCTTCATGTACTGCTTTAATAAAATCGAGCGGATGGTAATAGGAAATAAATTGTAAAGCGTCGGCAACGCTATCAATCAGGTCATTTTGCTTAATCGTAGTCATAGTCTTTTGCGAGTTAATTTATTGTTTGCAATCATAACAGCTTGAGAAAGAAAAGGCGGCACGAGGCCGCCTTTTTTACATACTGTCGCCAGCTTTAGGCAACGGTAACAGGTATCTCTTCCAGTTTCGATTTAGCCTGTGAGGCAATTTTCTGAAAGGATTCAATTTCATCGAAGTTGAGATAACGGTAAACATCTTCTGCCAACGGTTTCAGATCCTGTGCAAATTCGAGATATTCCTCCATGGTCGGAATGTGTCCAAGGATAGAAGATACTGCAGCGATCTCTGCCGAGGCTAAAAACACATTTGCACCATCACCTAAACGATTTGGGAAGTTACGTGTAGAAGTTGAAACTACAGTTGATTTCGAAGCAACACGTGCCTGATTACCCATGCATAATGAACAGCCAGGCATTTCAGTTCTCGCACCGGCCTTACCAAAGATACTGTAATAGCCTTCTTCAGTTAGTTGATGTTGATCCATTTTCGTTGGTGGGGAAATCCACAAACGGGTAGGGATGACATCAGTAAATTTCTGTAACATCTTACCTGCTGCACGGAAGTGACCAATGTTTGTCATACATGAACCAATCAAGACTTCATCAATATTGGTACCGGCTACTTCTGACAATGGTTTAACGTCATCCGGATCATTAGGACATGCCAATAATGGCTCCTTGATTTCATTTAGATCGATTTCAAATACTTTGACATAGTCTGCATCGGCATCCGGTTCCATTAATACCGGATTCGCCATCCATTCTTCCATTGCTTGCGCACGACGTTCCAGAGTACGTGGATCACCATAACCTTCACTAATCATCCAGCGTAATAAGGTAATGTTAGACGATAGATATTCCTTAATCGGTTCTTCACCCAAACGAATGGTACAGCCGCCAGCAGAGCGCTCCGCGCTGGCATCGGATAATTCAAATGCCTGTTCTACTTTAAGGTTAGGTAATCCTTCAATTTCCAGAATTCGACCAGAGAAGATATTTTTCTTACCTTCTTTAGCAACAGTTAAATCACCAGATTGAATTGCTGCATAAGGAATAGCATTGACCAGATCACGCAGAGTAATACCTGGTTGCATTTCACCTTTGAATCTAACTAATACTGACTCAGGCATATCTAATGGCATCACGCCGGTTGCGGCTGCAAATGCAACCAGACCTGAACCAGCGGGGAAAGAAATACCTAACGGGAAGCGGGTATGTGAGTCACCACCTGTACCGACAGTATCCGGTAATAACATACGGTTTAACCATGAGTGGATAATGCCATCACCTGGACGAAGGGCGACACCACCACGTGTTTGAATAAAATCAGGTAAAGTATGATGAGTAACAACGTCTACCGGCTTTGGATAAGCTGCAGTATGACAAAATGACTGCATAACTAAATCAGCAGAGAAACCAAGGCACGCTAAATCTTTTAATTCATCACGAGTCATTGGACCTGTAGTATCTTGCGAACCAACAGTTGTCATTTTAGGTTCGCAGTAGGTGCCCGGACGAATACCCTCAACGCCACAGGCTTTACCAACCATTTTTTGCGCAAGGGTATAGCCTTTGTCTGATTCAACTGGAGGAACAGGTTTTCTGAACAAGTCACTTGAGTCCATACCTAGTGCTTCACGGGCACGTTCGGTTAAACCACGACCAATGATTAATGGAATACGTCCACCTGCTTGTACTTCATCAATAATAATGTCGGTTTTTAATTTAAACTCACATAGTTCTTCACCGGTTTCAGCGTTTTTAATCTTGCCTTCATAGGGGTAGATATCAATGACATCTCCCATCTTCATTTTCGAAACATCGCATTCAATCGGTAATGCGCCAGCATCTTCCATGGTGTTAAAGAAAATAGGTGCAATCTTGCCACCGAGACAAAAACCACCATCGCGTTTATTCGGGATAAAAGGAATATCATCACCCATGTGCCAAAGCACAGAGTTCGTTGCAGATTTTCGTGAAGAACCAGTACCGACAACGTCACCCACATAAGCGAGCGGATGTCCTTTCGCCTTTAATTCTTCGATCTTGTTAATGGGACCGACTTCACCTTGTTTATCAGGTGTAATGCCATCACGCTCCATCTTTAGCATGGCTAGTGCATGTAAGGGAATGTCGGGGCGTGACCAGGCGTCAGGTGCTGGAGAGAGATCATCTGTATTGGTTTCACCCGGGACTTTGAAGACAGTCACAGTAATTTTATCGGCCAGTTTTGGTTTATTGGTAAACCATTCGCCTTCTGCCCACGATTGTATGACTTGTTTAGCATGCTCATTGCCTGCATCTGTTTTTTCTTTTACATCAAAGAAAGCATCAAACATTAGCAGAGTTTTGGATAAAGCCTTTGCTGCGGTAGGTGCTAACTCATCATTATCAAGACAGTCAATTAATGGCGAGATGTTATAACCACCTAGCATGGTGCCCAGCAGTTCGGTTGCTTTAATCTTATCGATTAATGGAGAGCTTGCTTCGCCTTTAGTGATTGCAGCCAGAAAACCTGCCTTAACATAGGCAGCTTCATCAACGCCCGCTGGAATTCGGTAAGTTAACAATTCAAGAATGAATTCTTCTTCGCCTTGGGGCGGGTTTTTTAATAATTCAACCAAAGCGGCAGTTTGTTCCGCATCTAGAGGTTTGGGAACGGTGCCCAGTTGTTCACGTTCCTTTACATGTTCACGATAAGCTTTAAGCAAAACGGCTCTCCTGTACTCAACTAATTTAAAAATTTGAGGGAAATAACGAATTCCCGTTATGAGGGGCGGCTATTATAAATCAAGTTGCAGTGCAGCGTTAAATTAAATTATGTGCAATTTTGGTGCAATTACGGCCAGGTATTATCGATGACACCGCCGCCTAAACAGATAGAATCTTTATAAAAAACAATAAATTGGCCGGGTGTCACTGCGCGTTGCCGATTGTTGAAGACAATTTTATATGAGCCGTTTTCCTGATTTTCGATTCGACATAGTTGATCTACTTGTCGATATCGTACCTTGGCAGAGCATTCGTAGGGTAATTTGGGTGGTTCACCCGAAATCCAGTTAATTTCAGATGCTGACAAGCCTTGGGACTGTAATAAGGGATGGTCATGATCTTGTGCCACAATCAATTCGTTTTCTTCTATATTTTTTTGTACGACATACCAGGGCGACTCATTATAACCACTGACACCGCCAATGCCTAAACCCTGACGCTGTCCCAGAGTGTAATAAAATACGCCTTCATGCTCTGCGATGGTCTTGCCCGCTGTTGTTTTGATTGCACCTGGATTTGGCGGAATATAACGCTGTAAAAATTGGCGAAATGGTTGTTCGCCTATAAAACATATACCTGTGCTATCTTTTTTGTCATGCGTGATCAGGCCATGTTCTTCTGCCAGTTTTCTTACTGTCGGTTTTTCCAGTTCGCCGACAGGAAACAATGCTTGCTTTAGTTGCGGCTGATTGAGTCGACACAGGAAATAACTTTGATCTTTATTTTGATCCAGACCTTTTAATAATTGATATTGATTATTGTTGTTTTCTATTCTGGCGTAATGCCCTGTGGCAATCTGACTGGCGCCCATTTCTTTTGCATGTTCAAGAAAGGCTTTAAATTTTATCTCCTGATTACAAAGAATATCCGGATTCGGTGTACGACCGTTTTGATATTCCTCGAGAAAATTATGAAAGACGTTATCCCAATAGTCTTTAGACAGATCAACTGTATTTAAAGGTATATCAATTTTGTCACATACATGCATGGCATCTTCAACATCGGCCTCCCACATGCATGCACCGTATTCATCTTGTTCCTGCCAGTTTTTCATGAACAGGGCTTCAACATCAAAACCTTGTTGTTTTAATAACAAGGCGGTAACTGATGAATCAACCCCACCTGAAATACCAACAATAATTTTTTCCTGAGTATTTTTCATAAACTCTGTGCATTATGAATCAAATCTAATGGATGATGATTACCATTGAGAAAGTCATTAATACATTTTAAAACCATCGGGCTTCTGATTCTGTTTTTTTGCGCTTCGATTTCTTCAACACTTAACCAGACACCACGAACAATACCCGTGTCGAGTTTTCTTTCCGGATAATGTTTAATACATTTCCCATGAAAACAGAAACGTAGATAAGTTAATTCAGATTCATTTGGACTGGGATACAGATAAATACCAATCAGGGAGGATGGTTCAAATTCCCATGCTGTTTCTTCCATGACCTCTCTTATAACAGCGTCTATCAGGCTTTCATTGTGTTCAAGGTGTCCAGCAGGTTGATTAAAGACAAGTTTGCCATCAATCTTTTCTTCAACGAGTAAAAATTTGCCATCCTGTTCA
This sequence comes from Gammaproteobacteria bacterium, assembly GCA_030829955.1. Lineage (GTDB taxonomy): Bacteria > Pseudomonadota > Gammaproteobacteria > Eutrophobiales > Eutrophobiaceae > JANQNX01. The sequence goes on from JAURNY010000013.1 coordinate 8,559, forward strand.
GCGATTGCTGCAACAGTTGTATTTGGTTTCCATTGCATTTGTAAATTCCACTAGAGTAGGGATAATATCGATTATCCTTTGTTAAATTTGCTAAAAGATTAACATGACAAAAGCCAATAAAACTATGCATTTTCTCAGCATGCTGATTATTTTGGCTTCGCTATGGTTATTATTATCTGGTCATTATACGACTATATTGCTCGCACTTGGTTTTACATCAGTATTACTAGTGCTTTATATCAGCATTCGTATGGAATTATTTGATTATGATCAACCTGTATTATTAGTACAGATTATTTGTGTTATTCCTTATTGGATTTGGTTAATCAAAGAAATTGTCTTATCAAATATTGATGTTCTTAAACGAATTCTGAATCCGGCATTACCAATTAATCCTCAACTAGTAGATTTTAAAAGCAGTCAGCAGTGTAATTTTTCGAGAGTAAATTATGCGAACTCAATAACACTTACCCCCGGTACTATCGCTATTAATATTGAAGGTGAATATATTGCAGTGCATGCATTGGCAGAAAGTGGAATTGAAGGTTTGACCACGGGGGAGATGGATAAACGAGTCAGTAAAACAGAGGCGCTGGCAAATGCTTGAGTTCGCAACGGCATTAATTTTACTGGCGATGTTTATGGCATTGTTATCTGCAATTTTTGGCAAAACGGTTTATGACAAGATTCTGGCCGTAAATATTTTTGGTACAGTGACTGTGCTATTTATCGCTGTATTTGGTTTTATGAAAGAACGTCCTGAGTTTCTGGATATCGCAATGGTTTATGCCCTGATTAATTTTGTAGCAACAATTGCGATACTTAAGTTTTTTGAATATGGAGACATGGGAAGAGGATCGAGCTTACCTGACGATGTGGATATATAGATGTTATCTTTTATAGCAAATCTTCTGGTTATTACGGGGAGCCTTATTGTTATTATCGGACTGATCGGCGTATATAGAATGCCTGATTTTTATACGCGCCTGCATGCTGCCAGTGTCATTGATACATTAGGAATAATGTTAATTATTACCGGTTTGATTATTCTGGCAGGAATTAGCCTGATTAGCGTAAAACTATTTTTGATATTGCTATTTATTCTTTTTACAACTCCTACTGCCGCTCATGCATTAGCAAAATCCGCATTACATGGAAAACTTGAACCTCATTTAAAGGAAAACACTCAATGAGCGTAATTTTTGTAAATGTAGTGCTATTGCTGTTTTTGGTGATTACAGCATTAGCAATTAATCAGCAACGCAATCTATTTGCCGCTGTGATGATGTCAGGTATTTATAGTCTGATTTGCGCATCATTGTTTGTTTGTCTGGATGCGGTCGATGTTGCGTTTACCGAGGCAGCTGTCGGTGCAGGTATAGCTACCATATTATTTTTGGGCACATTGGCAGTAACGAGTTATGAAGAGAAACGCGTAGTAAAAGTACATTTCACCAGTTTATTTCTGGTTTTTATTTGTGGTGGATTATTGATTTATGGTTTGTCTGATATACCGGCATTTGGCGAGCACTCCAATCCTGTTCAAACATATCTTGCAGATGCCTATGTAAATACTTCTTTTGAAGTAATTGGTGTGCCTAATCTTGTCACCTCTGTATTGGCCAGTTTTCGCGGTTTTGACACATTAGGAGAAACAACAGTTATTTTTACTGCCGGTATATCAGTATTAATGTTACTTGGACGTGGTAAACCAAAAGGACAAAGCGTAGTACAAGAGGAAATTAAATAATGGAACATCATCTGGTATTACAAATTGTATCTCGTATCCTGATTCCTTTGATTATGCTATTTGCTTTGTATGTCCAGTTTCATGGTGACTATGGACCGGGTGGTGGTTTCCAGGCAGGTGTTATTTTTGCTGTCGGATTCATCTTGTATGGTTTGATATATGGCGTAGATAGATTAAGAAAAGTTATTTACCCGGCCTTGTTACGTATTATGGCGGCATTTGGTGTATTACTTTATGCCGGAGTTGGTGTAGCAGGTATGCTTAATGGTGGAGAGTTTCTAAACTATAGTGTGTTGTCTACAGATGCCGTTGCCGGTCAGCATTTGGGAATTTTACTTATTGAAGCAGGCGTAGGCATAACCGTTGCGTCTACCATGACAATTCTCTTTTACGTGTTCGCGCGTCCCTGAATTATTTTTCAGACTTTTTATTTTCCAGCTTTTCAATGACTGGTTCATCCCAGCTGCCACGTATGGTGTATTGTTTACTTAGGATTTTATTAATATTGTTAGGTATTGACTCAAATACTTCTCCTGCAAGATAAATAGCTGCACCCACACCAAAACCTATAGGACCAAGTATTGCGCTGGCTACAGGTAAGCTGCTGGTAACTTTCGGCAAGACGGTTGCAACTTGATCATAGTCCTCATTAATAAGCCCGGTACGGCCAGTGATAGTAATATCTGCAGCCGGGGCGGTCATTAACAGGTTGTTTGTATAAGCTTCACCTTTTTCAATATTAAACTTGCCTTCTATACGATCAAAGGCAAAGCCTTTATTGAATAAATCGCTAAAATCCAGAGTAAGTCGTCTGGGCAAGGTTGTAATACTAAGCAGTCCTAGCAAACGTCCAGCAGAAGGATTTACATCCAGTAGTTGCCCTTTACTGATATCGATATCAATATCGCCATTTATTTTTGCCAGATCAAAATCAGTTGGGGTATCCAGCCAGTTGATGTTCATATCTATACTGGTTTTACCCCCATCAATATTGGCTGAGTCATTTGACAGACTTTCAAGTAAATTTACTAATTTACTGGCCGTAATATTGACCCGAAACTTGCTACGATTAACACCATCCGTTTCAACCCATGTTCCTGTAGCTTCGATTTGTACATCATTGTTACGATTAAACGTAATCTTGTTAAAAACCACTTCCTCGTCTGTTTTTATGCTTTTTATTTGTGCCTGTCCGAGATTTAGATCTTCGTATACAAGGTTATTAATCTTGATATCAACATTTGGAAAATCGGTAATACTGATAGATTCTGAAGACTCTTTTCCGTCGTTAGGTTTAATTAAATGTAAATAATCAAAACTGGCATGGAGTTCATCGGTTTTTGTCTTGTTTAAGTCAAGGTAATTAACCTCCCCTTTAATTTTTTCACCTTCAATACTGGTTTGCCAGCCATCAGGTGTTTTTCTAAACATCAGTTTTACTTGTGAAAAATTATTCTGCATCAAAATAAGATTATCGACATGTAACTCGATAGCAAAGGATTTATCAGGGCTGTTAGTAACTACATTAGTTTCATCTACTTGATTTAAAAAGTGTATCCATTCATCAAGATTAATTGCTGGTATGTGACCACTGATCAAAAAATCAGTTCGTTTTTTAGTCTTAATATCATCACCAATACCAACTTCTATACTGTCAATACTAAAGTCTTGTTGATTATTGACAGACAAACTAGCATCAAAAAAAGAATCAAATTTGATATGTATCTTGTTTATTCTGGATTGTTCAAGTCGAGTTGTGACAATAAATGGTTTTTCTTCCGATGCTATTTTTTTAAATGGTGCCGGAAGATCGATGTTTATACCTTTTAAATTAGTTTTTATTGTTATGTTGTGTTTTAGCTTATTTTTATCATCACGTTTTTTATCGATGATGACTTCAAGGTTTGTTTCACCCTGCAATGCTTTAAAGTATTGAGCATACTCTGACAACAATGCAGGATAGAATAAGCCGAGCTGTTGAATTATAAATAGTTTGTCGACATCACCCTCAACTATGACCTGACTTTCGCCATCATCATTTACATCATGTGGAATTCTTAGTTTAACTGGTTTGCCATGATAAAGAGCATCGATATCATTACTCCATGCCTGGTAGCGAGTAAAATTTACTTCTCCATTAATGTTTTCCAGACTGACGCCCGGAATAACTGTATCCAGCATGGTATTATTTAATTTGATTTTGCCATCAACACTGGATTCTCTCTCGCCTAACGGAATATCTAGGTTAATATTGATTTCAAATTGTCCGGTTACATTTCTGCTTGCAAATTCATAAAGAGAGTCGTTTTGTTTTAATGGGCTTTCATTAATAAAGGTAAGTGCATCACCAAAATTACCACTTAAATCCGAATTTACTATTAAGTGATGATTGCCGCTTACCATATCATTTATATGAGCATGTAAGGTATTAATATTCGATTTAAATATATAGCCGGAAGTTGAATCGATATTTAAATCATCATTATCAATACGAATATCGGCTGCCAAGCTATCAATGTAAGGCCAACCCTCTGTGTAATTCAATGTAGCCTTATCAACATTTAATATGGCCTGAAATAAGCCTTGATTGTCATTAAATGGATAATCATTTATTTTGCCTCTGAATAAGGCAAAACCAAACTGAATTTTACCGCCGATAAAAGCATCGCTAATCCATTCCCTTAGCTCAGGGTTAGTCTGTTTTGGTAAAAAAAGAGGAATATTTTCCAGGTATGTTTCATCCAGACGCGCTATTAGATCAAGATATGGCCAGTTGCCGGCGAGTGAAATTCGGCCATTAAAAGTAAAGGGAATGTCATTGCAGTTAAAAGAAAACTCGTTAACATTGATATTAGAATCAACTAGCGATAGAGATAATGCTCCTTCCAGATCGGTAACGTTCAAAGTATTATCAAATAAACTGCCAAGTTTTATCTCGCTTCTATTACTATAAATCTCAAGTGCGACATTCTGATTTTTGTAAACGATATGACCATTTAAATTATTGGCGCCATGAGTTCCATCTTTAGAGGCAAGAGAGAATGAATCAAAGTCAGATGAAAAATATAGTTTTGAATTATCTCTAATACCCAAATTGAAGAATTCTATATTTTTTAGTTTCCCGTTTAATGATTGCCAATCTAGATTCTTTTGCCATTCATTCTTGAACAATATTTGAATAGGTATAAGCGAGACTATGTCATGCAAATTTACAAAGTCGAGTTTGCCATCAATTAAATCTATTTGATTATTCTCATCCAAATGAATATTAAATTGATGCCTGGTGGCCGGCCATAGTGCATGTTCAGTATCCAGATTGGACAAGGACAATGCAGCCAGCCATTGTTTATCTGTTTTCTTTTTTGCATCAATATTAAACTCTGCAGCATCAATTTGTAATTGACCATTTCCTACCTTGAGCAGAGAGTTGTTCAATTTCGCATGCAGAGATGCATTGATCAGTTTATTTTTTTCCCATTTAGTCCACAGATTAATATCAGCGCGACCATTAACCATCTGCAATGGAAATGTTCCTGTTATCTCTTTAACGGCGAGTTGTTTACCATGAATATATATTTCCCCATCCCAGTTCGCTTGTAATGGATCACCATGAATATCCATATTTATTTTCAGGCTTTCTTCATGATTGGCGTGGAGAGAAATATTTGTATCTAACAGGTGTCGTTTACCATCGGAACGGATGAGTAGTTCCACATTTTTGAAGTGTTTTATATCGGATGTTTTACTTTCATCAATCCAGCCAATGTCGACATTTTTTAGTTCAAGTTGTCGTTGATTAAATATCCAGTTGGCAAGTTCATCATTGTCATCGTTAATAGCACCAGAGTTGGTTTGATTATTGATTAAAAAAGAACCATCTAACTTTTTTGTAATAGTTAGGCTAGTGCCTATCAATGATAAGTGATTGGGTTGTACTGAATATTGAAGCAGGCTAGATATAATATTGATATCTGCATCAACTTCACCAAAGTGGGCAATCACACTTTCGTCTTCTTTACTTAGTAGGGTAACGTCCTTGAAAGACAGATTCGGGTTCCAGCCTTGCCAGGTAGCAGAAATATTACCGATGATAACAGGGTAATCTAAGTATGTACTAAACCATGTTTCAATTTCACTTTTGTAATTGCCAATGTTTGGCAGTGAATAACGTAACAGGGTAACAACAATTGCCGCTAGGATGGTGAGCCCTGTAAAGCTATACCACAGAGTTTTATATAGGCGTGAAAACAGTTTTTTCATCTGATTAATAATGATCAGAGTAAGACAATGTCATATTGTTCCTGCGTATAAAGTGTTTCCACCTGAAAGGTGATTGGACGTTTAACAAAAACTTCAAGTTCTGCCACGCTATCTGATTCCTCATCCAATAAAATATTAACCACTTTTTGTGAGGCAACGACCAGTAGTTTACTGGCATCAAATTGTCTGACTTCACGTAATATTTCTCTGTATATTTCATAACATATAGTTTCGGCAGATTTTAGACTACCTCGCCCCATACAACTTGGACAGGCCTCGCATAAAATATGTTCAAGGCTTTCTCTCGTTCTTTTTCTGGTTAGCTGTACCAGACCCAGGGTAGTAAGCTCGCTTAGAGTAGTTTTTGCATGATCCTTTTCAACATGTTTTTCCAGAGAGCGTAATACCTGTCTACCATGTTCCGGATCCTGCATATCTATAAAATCGATAATTATAATGCCCCCAAGGTTTCTTACCTTGAGTTGTCTGGCGATCGTTTGAACTGCCTCTAGGTTTGTTTTGAAAATAGTTTCTTCCTGATTGCTGTGACCGACAAATGCGCCTGTGTTTACATCAACGGTAGTCATGGCTTCGGTTTGATCAATAATCAGATAGCCCCCGGACTTTAACTGTACTTTTTTATTTAATGCACGTTGAATTTCGTCTTCAACAGAATATAAATCTAGGATAGGGTGAATGCCGGTATAGTATTCAATACGACCGAGGAATTCCGGGACAAAATGCTTGGAAAATTCCATCACACGTTGATACGTCTCTTTGGAATCGAACCTAACTTTTTCAATTTCGCCATGTACCAAATCTCGCATGGTTCGCATACTGAGCGGCAGGTCTTCATATACGATGGCAGGTGGAAAAGTATTTTTTGCTCTAACTACAATCGAATCCCAGGTTTTTCGCAAGAATTCTATGTCGCGAAACAATTCTTCATCAGTAACATGTTCTGCAGCGGTTCTAACTATAAATCCGCCTTTCTTTAAAATTTCCGACTCCCGCATCGCACCGTGTAGTACTACGTTGTCTTCGTTGCCAACTGCGAGTTTTTCAATGCCGGTTTGATAGCCCAGAATAATATTTCTTAGTCTTTCACGTTCTTCTTCATCCTCGATTCGTTGTGAAATACCAATAGAAGGATAATTCGGAATAAATACAATATAACGTGAGGGAATGGATAGACGTGTCGTTAGTCTTGCGCCCTTACTGCCAATTGGGTCCTTAACGACTTGCACCAGTATTTCCTCACCCTCGGCGAGTATTGACTCAATAGGTTGTAGTTGTTCGGGAGCAGAAATATTAGTGACAATCTCCTCCTGATTGTTGACCGCAATATCTGATGTGTGAAGAAAACCGGTTCTTTCCAGACCAATATCAATAAATGCTGCTTGCATACCCGGTAAAACCCGTGAGACACGACCCTTATAGATATTGCCAACCAGACCGCGTTTTTGAGTACGTTCAATATGTACTTCCTGAAGTACGCCATTTTCCACCACGGCTACGCGCGTCTCTTGCGGAGTGACATTAACTAGTATTTCTTCGCTCATAAGGTTTTCAGGCTGTCATATCTGGTTTTGATATTTTAGCAGTATAACATTCCTGTTTATATTTACCTGATATCAATACCTTACATTTTGCATGGCTTGTTCTTTACCTATTACCGCGCTTACACTACCAATATGAATTTTACAGGTTTAGCGAAACTAGTCCCGGAATCTGCACTTTTGCTAGATGCAGAGTCGCGGCGCGTTTATGAATGTGATGGTTTAACGGCACATCGAGTAATGCCGGGTTGTGTAGTATTGCCGGAAACTATCGAGCAGGTGCAGTCTGTTTGTCGATATTGCTATGAACATGGTATTCCGGTCATCGCCAGAGGAGCTGGTACTGGATTATCCGGGGGAGCCATGCCTCATGCACGGGGTGTCTTATTGAGTCTTGCCAAATTCAACAAGATTGTCTCAGTTGATGAAATTGGAAAATCAGCTGTTGTACAACCTGGCGTAAGAAATCTGGCGATATCAGAAGCGGTTGCACATTTAGGGCTTTATTACGCCCCCGACCCCTCATCACAAATTGCTTGTACCATTGGTGGTAATGTTGCTGAAAATTCAGGTGGTGTGCATTGTTTGAAGTATGGATTAACTGTCAATAATGTCTTAAGTGTAAAAATTGTCACCATACAAGGCGAACTATTGACGATAGGCGGTCAGGCACTGGACACACCAGGTTATGATTTATTGGCATTGATTAATGGCTCGGAAGGTATGTTGGGTATTGTTGTTGAAGTAACGGTGAAGCTTTTGGTTAAACCAAAAGTAAGTCGCGTTATTCTGGCGGCATTTGATGATTTGACAAAAGCAGGGGATAGCGTTGCCGGCATTATTTCAGCGGGGATTATTCCTGCAGGCCTTGAAATGATGGATCAGGCTGGTGTTCGTGCAGTTGAAGACTTTGTGCATGCCGGTTATCCGATAAATGCGGCAGCTATATTACTCTGTGAAGTTGATGGTGCAGAAGAGGAAATGCAAGAAGAGTTGCAGGAAGTGGCAGCTTTATTACAACAATTTGGTGCAACCGAAGTCCGGGTTGCCAGGGACCTTGTAGAATCGCAATTATTTTGGGCGGGGCGAAAGGCTGCTTTTCCGGCAGTCGGTCGTATTTCACCGGATTATTACTGTATGGATGGCACGATACCTCGCAAACATCTTGCTGAAGTACTCTCAGGCATTAATGAATTGTCAAAAAAGCATAACCTCGCCGTTGCGAATGTTTTTCATGCCGGTGATGGTAATTTACACCCACTGATTCTTTATGACGTAACTAAAGAAGGCGAACTCAAACGGGCAGAAGCCTTTGGTAGTGAGATATTACAACTCTGTTTAAGCATGGGTGGAACGATTACGGGTGAGCATGGAGTTGGTATCGAAAAGATAAATGAAATGTGTATTCAATTTTCACAAGCAGAATTGATTCAGTTTCATAATTTAAAAAAGGCCTTTGACGATAAACAATTACTCAATCCTGGAAAGGCAATACCCACATTAAATCGTTGTGCTGAATTTGGCGCCATGCATGTGCATCAGGGCAAAGACGCGTTTCCTGACCTGGAAAGATTCTGATGCCATGAATACTGATATTAAATCTATACAGGAGCAGGTATTAAATGCTGTTAAGAATAAACAGCCATTGGCGATTAGTGGTACAAACAGTAAATCGTTTTATGGAAATAAGATCGATGGTGAGTCACTCTCCTTACGGGATTACCAAGGTGTTATCCAGTATGAGCCTACCGAGCTTTATATAACAGCAAAAGCGGGAACCTCGTTGAGAGCAATTGAACAGATACTCACTGAATCTGGCCAACTTCTGGCATTTGAACCACCACAATTTAATGATGGAACAATAGGTGGTGCTGTCGCTTCTGGCTTGAGTGGCCCTGCAAGACCTTATCTGGGTGCTGTTAGAGATTTTGTGCTTGGTGTCAAATGTATTAATGGAAAAGGTGAGTTGCTGAGTTTTGGTGGACAAGTGATGAAGAATGTTGCCGGCTATGATGTATCACGATTACTGACTGGGTCGCTTGGAACATTAGGTGTGATATTGGAAGTTACATTGAAGGTATTGCCTGTGCCGCGGTTTGAAGCAAGTTATCTAAAACAAATGTCGTTTGATGATGCAAAAACGATATTAAATGAATTGGCCTCTCAGCCAGTACCCTTTTCGGCAACTGCCTATGATGGTGAAAATTTGTATCTTCGATTAAGTGGACATCAGCCGTCAATCGAAAAACTTATAAATGAACTGAAATTTGATGCGCTAGCTAACGCAGAATCATTTTGGGCATCAATTCGTAATCATTCTCATGCATTTTTTAAAACATCTAAAAACCTTTGGCGTTTATCCTTGCCGATAATACATAAGCCTGATTTTGCTGATGAGCCATTCTTTATGGATTGGGGTGGAGCACAATACTGGTTAGCCACAGATCATCCGGCAGAATATGTATTTGATTTGGCCAGAAAATATCAGGGTAGTGCGACCTTGTTTTATGATCGAACAAATTGCACTGATAAGTTTCAACCTTTAAGTAGGGAAATGCTTGCCTTGCAGCGTCGTATAAAGATGGCTTTTGATCCTAACAATATTCTTAATCCGGGTAGAATGTATTCTGAAATCTGATTTATGGAAGCGAATTTTTCACATGAATTTAAATCGACTTCAGCAGGACAGGAAGCCGAGCGTATATTACGCGCTTGTGTTCATTGTGGTTTCTGTAATGCAACTTGTCCGACTTATCGACTGTTGGGTGATGAGCTGGATGGACCTCGAGGTCGAATCTATTTAATTAAATCATTACTTGAAGATAAGCCGAGTTCACATAAAACACTTGAGCATCTGGATCGTTGTTTAACCTGCAGGGCATGCGAAACAACCTGCCCTTCCGGAGTCGAGTATGGCAAGTTACTTGATATCGGACGTCATCACGCAGAACCTTTGGCAAAGCGTTCATTAGGTAACCGTCTATTGCGGAATGTAATTTTGAGGGTTTTGCCTTATCGAGAGCGTTTTGCAGGTTTATTAGCACTTGGCCAGCTAGTACGACCATTAATGCCAAATGTAATAAAAAAACTAATTCCGGTTAAACATGCGAAAATAGAATTAGTTATTTCTCCAAATAGTAATAATCATAAAGAAGTCATATTGCTAGGTGGCTGCGTACAAAATATCCTGGCACCAAATATAAATGCATCAGTTAAGTTATTGCTTGATAAGCTTGGAATTGAAGTGACTGAAGTCATTAGTGAGCAATGTTGTGGTGCGCTTAGCCATCATCTAAATGCAAGCGGGCAGGCAGAAGCATTTATGAAGGCAAATATTGATGCAATAGTGCCGTTGATTGAAAAAGGTGCCAAAGCAATAATTTCAACAGCAAGTGGTTGTGGTGTTCATCTTAAAGAATATGGTTATCACTTTCGAAATGATGTCGACTATGCTGACAGAGCAGCTATTTTTTCCGAACAAGTAGTCGATATTGCCGAGTACTTTCAACAACAGGATATTGGAGCATTGCAATTTAAATCATTTGAGCATGCTGTAGCATTTCAAAGTCCATGTACCTTGCAGCATGGGCAAAAACTAAATGGATTAGTTGAGAGAATATTAAGCACTTTGGGTATTAGGCTATTGCATGTAAATGATGCATATCTATGTTGTGGTTCTGCTGGTGTTTATTCTATATTGCAGAAGGAAATTTCACACAAGCTTAGAAAAAATAAACTGGAAAATTTGCTTGCGGAGCAACCTGATTACATATTGACGTCAAATATTGGTTGTCTTGAACATTTAAGACAGGCGAGTCCAGTGCCGATTATGCATTGGGCGGATTATCTGGCTGCCCAGCTGCAATAACATCTATTCGATGATTAATGAACTTTCCTGTTCAGTTTCGAGAACAAAATCATCATATTTTGAGACCGGTGGATTACCATCAAATATAAGATGCTCACGCTGCTGTAGATAGGCCTCGCGGGTGAAGACATAAGGATCAAGCGCTGCTTCATCACGAATGTTTGATGCTTCAAGCAGATTTGCACGGGTATTTACTGCATTCAACGCGGTTACCGGTAATAAAACGATGCCTGATGCATAAAACAGTGGATTCAATAGGGTAGAAGGTACAAAGTTAGTTGTATTCCTAACCGTATTTGGGCCGAAAAAAGGTAGATATAGATATGATCCTTGATCAACACCCCATACTGCTAATGTTTGACCAAAGTCTTCATCGTGAGCTGATATTTCTAACGCAGTAGAAACATCAAAAAGCCCCCCGATGCCGATAGTAGAGTTGTAAAAAAAACGTAATGAGTCATGTATGCCTTGTTTCCATTTCCCTTGTAGAAAAGAGTTCAGGACAACATTTAGATATGTAATGTTATTAAAAAAGTTTGTCACAGTAGTTCTAATTGGTTTAGGTGTGACACTTACATAGGCTTCAGCTGCTGGTTTAAAAATATTTTTGTCCAATGATTCATTGACATCAAAAAATAGCCTGTTGGCAGGTTCAATTGAATCAGTGTTATGGACAACATCTTGTTTGATATTATTACCGGCACAACCAGTAAAAAAAGCGATGACTATACTAAGAATTACCAGCTTTATAGAAACAAAAATACTTCTTGAAATCATCATAGTTCTCTCAATTAAAGATGTTGGAAATTTTGATAGAATATTGACACAGGATTAAGCAACTGACAAACCCTGTTAGGAATGTTTAATCATTTTTTTTGATATCTGCGATCTGGGCAGTAATTTTGTTTACTAGTGCTGAAAATCCGGATACCTTAATTATTTTCGCATATTCAGCACGTTTTAGCGATAAATCACTGATACCATTAGCAATTACATTGACAATTTTCCATTGTGAGTCAGTTTGCTGAACGATGTAATCCAGTGCAACCGTATCATCTGCCGCTTTTAATTCTGTTCTGATTAAATATCGCTCGTTTTTTAGTGTTTCTGTCGATTTTGTTGAAAATATTTCCTGATTATAATTATTGAATCGATCAGCATAGGTTGTGACAGTGAGTTCATTAAATAAATTAATAAATTCATCTTGTTGTGCTTCATCCAAATTTATCCATGCACGACCAATAATAATTCTCGCAATTAGGCTGGTATCGAAACTACGTTTGATAACTGGTGATAATAATTCAACTCGTTTTTCAAATTGTTCAGACTCGCCAAGCTTCATCGCTTCAATTAATGTTTTGTGTAATTCTAGGACAGGTTCGATGATCGAGGAATAATTCATTTCGGCAGCAAATACATGGCAAGGCAAAAACAGGAAATAAGAGAGGAATAGCCTGTTTGTTAAGACAAATATTTTGTTCATTTTTATCTCTACGGGTTTGTTAGTATATTTGATAAATAAATAATGGTTTTGTTGCATTATTGGTAATTGCGGTCTTTCCAAGTCGCACCACTGGCAAAATAATATTCATAAGCTGAATGCCAGGTCATGATTAAATAAAGCGCACCTGCCAACGGTAATGTTATGACAAGATAGAGCGGCAGTGAATAATAGTTAATAGTAGGTAAATAACACAAAAACTGTATTAACAATGTAATACTTGCAATAAACATAATAGTGCCAGTAGATGTAAATAGAATGTATAATGGCAGTATAAAGGCAACAAACATTAAGATTGTGCAAAGTATAAGCAGTAAAGGCGAGTAAAATAACTGTGTATATGCCGTTCGCGTTACCATTTTCCAAATAGTTTTCAGATCATCATAACTGCGAATACTCTTGGCAGAATGTGTTAGACCGGTCCAGCAACGATAACCCGCTTTTTTTATCTGTGCTGCCAGACTGCAATCGTCAATTAAAGCGTTCTTGATGCAGGTAAAGCCACCAAGTTCTTTAAGCACTTTGTTTTCAAGCAATATAAAACCACCAGCAGCTGCAGAAAAACTATTACCATGACGATTAGCCAAATTAAACGGGTAAAGCAATTTAAAGAAGAAAATAAAGGCTGGCATTAAAAACCTTTCCCAGCTTGTTTCCATTTTTAGAAAAGCCATTAATGACAACATTTGTAAATTTTCTTCAGTCACCTTTTTTAATACTGTAGAGATCAAGCTCGGCTTTAGCGTGATATCAGCATCAAGTAATAAAATGTATTTTGTTGAGATGTTTTGTCGACCCTGTTCCAGTGCCCAGAGTTTGCCGCACCAGCCAGCTTCCAGTGGTTTACCTTGGATGATCTGCAGATTTTCACAATCGACAGACAATGCCTTTTCTATCGTATTATCACTCGATTGATCATCAACCAGAATAATGTTGAGGTTTTGTCCTTGGGCTTTGAGCGAAGTGAGAGTTTGTTGAATGGTTTCTGCTTCATTTCTTGCAGGTATTAAGACAGTAACATTGGACAGATCTAATGATAGAAATACAGAGTCGGCGTCAAGTGTCTCCCGTATACTCCACGGGCGCCAAGGTAAAAACAGAATTGCCAGCCATATAAAAAGTCCTGGCATGGCGACCAGAAGAGCTAAATTCATTAAGCGACTTGTTTGTTCTTGCCGCAACTACGATTTTCTTTGTTTTCTCTAACTAGTGTCGGTTTCATTTCGACATCATCATCGTATAAAACAGGAAGTTCAGGTGCCATTTCACCTTCTGTTTTTGGACCTTTCAAAAACACCTTGAATGCTTTTAATGGCGAACGGAAGGTATCATCTACTGCAGTCGCTTCGTAACCACAATGCACCATACAGTTAGTGCATTTCGGATTTTTACCTGTGCCGTAGTTATCCCAAATAGTATTTTCCATTAATTCATAGAATGATGAGGCATAACCTTCACCCACTAATAGGTAGCATGGTTTTTGCCACCCAAACACATTACGCGTTGGGTTACCCCAAGGAGTACATTGATAAGTTTGATTGCCAGCAAGAAAATCCAGATATAGCGAAGATTGATTAAAACGCCATTTCTTACCAAAACCCAGCGTGAACACATCACGGAAAAGTTGCTTACTTTCTCTTTTCTTCAGGAAAACATCCTGTTTTGGGGCACGCTCATAACTGTATCCGGGTGAGATGGTTACGCCTTCAACGCCCAATTCCATCGCCATATCCATAAATTCAGCAATCTCTTTAGCAGATTCGCCCTGGAACAAAGTACAGTTAATCGTCACACGAAAGCCTTTTTCAATCGCCAGTTTAATTACATTAACTGCCTTATCGAATACGCCTTCTTGACAAACAGATGCGTCATGGCGTTCACGATTTCCATCCAGATGGATTGAAAATGTTAAATATGGAGATGGTTTATATTCATCAATATGTTTTTTCAGCAATATTGCGTTGGTGCAAAGGTAAACGAATTTCTTTCGATCAATAAACCCGTTTACGATTTGATTCATTTCTTTGTGGATTAGTGGTTCACCACCTGCTATTGAAACAACTGGCGCACCACATTCGTCAATGGCCTCCATACATTCGTCATAGCTAAGGCGTTTATCAAGGATTTCTTTTGGATAATCAATCTTGCCACAACCAGCACAGGCGAGATTGCAACGAAACAGAGGCTCGAGCATAAGTACTAGAGGGTATTTTTTTATACCTTTAAGCTTTTGTTCGATGATATATCTACCGACTCTGTACTGCTGTATCAGTGGTACGCCCATTAAATTACTCCAAGTGACTGATTTATATAAAATTGGTGCGGTTTCAAAATTGCACTATTAAAACATAGACTGGGGTCGCCGGCAAAAAGCTTGGCGATTATATAGAAATAAATAGTGAAATTCTCACCAAATTAGTGAATTCGTGTTATGAGTCTATGCCGTAACATGTATTTCTTGCCAGTAACTTTGTCAATATTCATAATATTGAGCTTTTCCCATCGAACAAAGCAATGATAGAAGAATTAAATACACCATTACTCGATAAAATTGATAGCCCGGCAGATTTAAGGAAATTACCTGAATCCCAACTAAAAAATGTCGTTGAAGAACTACGCCAGTATTTATTACATACAGTGAGTAAAATTGGTGGCCACTTTGCAGCCAGTCTTGGAGTCACGGAATTAACCGTGGCCTTACATTATTTATATAACACTCCTGAAGATCGTCTGGTTTGGGACGTAGGTCATCAGGCTTACATTCATAAGATATTGACAGGCAGAAAAGATCGCTTACATACCATTCGTCAATGGGGTGGTCTGGCACCTTTTCCAAAACGTGATGAGAGTGAATACGATACCTTTGGTGTTGGGCATTCAAGCACATCGATTGGTGCAGCGCTGGGTATGTCTATCGCTGCGAAAAATACCGGTAAAAATAGAAAATGTGTTGCCATTATTGGTGATGGCAGTATTACAGCTGGCATGGCATTTGAAGCTTTAAATCATGCTGGCGATTTGCATAGTGATTTATTAGTTATTTTAAATGACAATAATATGTCGATATCGCCAAACGTTGGTGCCTTATCAAATCGATTTGCACAATTAATCTCGGGCAAGATTTATTCAAGCGTTAGAAAAAGTGGTAAAAAAGTTTTATCCAATATTCCTAATGCGTTTGAGATTGCAAAGCGTGCTGAAGAACATGTGAAAGGTCTGATTATGCCAGGCACCTTATTTGAAGAATTTGGCTTTAATTATATTGGACCGGTTGATGGACATGACATTGATGCATTAATCAATACGTTAAAGAATGTTAAAGAACTGGAAGGCCCTCAGTTTTTACATATTATTACCCGTAAGGGTAAAGGTTATGGGCCTGCCGAAGATGATCCTGTTAAATATCATGGCGTTACGCCGTTTGATCCCTGTATAGGTATTCAGCCTTCAGCCAATAAAATCAATACCAGCCGAAGCTACAGTCAGGTGTTTGGTGACTGGGCATGCGATATGGCAAAGCAGGATAAACGGCTTGTCACAATTACCCCTGCTATGCGTGAAGGTTCAGGGTTGGTGCGTTTTGAAAAAGAACATCCTGATCAATATTTCGATGTTGCGATTGCAGAACAACACAGTGTAGCGGTTGCAGCAGGGATGGCTTGCGATGGTTTGAAGCCGGTGGTAGCAATTTACTCTACATTTTTGCAGCGTGCCTATGATCAACTAATTCATGATGTCGTAGTGCAAAACTTGCCCGTAATGTTTGCGATTGACCGCGCAGGTTGTGTTGGTGCTGACGGTCCAACACATAATGGTTCCTATGATTTAAGTTTTATGCGTTGCCTTCCTAATATGGTAGTGATGGCGCCTGCTGATGAAAATGAGTGCCGGCAAATGCTGTTTACCGGTTATCACATCGATGGACCGAGTGCGGTTCGATATCCTCGAGGCAGTGGCCCTGGAGTTGAAATACAGGAAGAGATGGCGGCGCTGCCAATAGGTAAAGCAGAAGTTCGTCGTCAAGGTAACAACGTTGCTTTGCTAGCGTTCGGTAGCATGGTGAGTATAGCTGAACAAGTTGGAAATGAAATCGATGCTACTGTAGTCAATATGCGTTTTGTAAAGCCATTAGATGAAGAACTAGTTCTTGATATGTGTGCAAATCATGATCTATTGATTACACTCGAAGAAAATGTAGTTCAAGGTGGTGCAGGTTCTGCAGTGATTGAGT
Organism: Gammaproteobacteria bacterium; assembly: GCA_030829955.1. Classification (GTDB taxonomy): domain Bacteria; phylum Pseudomonadota; class Gammaproteobacteria; order Eutrophobiales; family Eutrophobiaceae; genus JANQNX01. Next base: position 25,728 of record JAURNY010000013.1, read on the forward strand.
GTATCGCTAAACATGGTATTGCTCAGCGTGTGAGTATCATTGGTTTACCAGATACTTTATTACATCATGGCTCACCTAGTGATATGTTGAAAGAGGCTGGACTAGACTTCGATGGTGTGATGAGTCAGGTCAATGCCTTTTTGAATGGGAGTGATATATCCAAGCAACTCATTAGCGCTTCTTAAGTATATTGAGAGATTACTCGAAACCTGAAGATAATAGATCATTATCTTCCTCATAATTTTTAATTAACTTTTCAATCTCATTAATTTCTACAACACCCGGCCAGCGTGCAACCGCCTTACCGTCAGGACGGTAAACGGCAATTAATGGAATTCCAACCAGATGTCGGCCTATTACTTCTGAAGCCAGTTCTTGATCTGCCAGAAATAGAGGGTAATTAAGGGGCTTGATTTCAATAAATGATTTAATGATGTCAGCTTTGCCATAGCCAAAGCTAGGGAAATCAATTGTTACACCTAATATCGGAGTTTCAGGGTTACGTTCCATAAATTTTTTAATTCGCGGAAGTTCTGTTACGCAAGCGCTACATGTTGGACTCCAGACGTTAACCACAACCCATTTTCCTTGACCTATATAATTCGAAAGTGGTTCTTTGATACCATCAATATTCTCTAATTTCATATTAATCGCTTCGGCATTAACATTCTGTATACCGAGATAAAAAAGAAAAAATATGATTGCTGGTAATGATGTCTGTAGAGTTTGTATTTTTTTTCGCATATCTATTAGTGGTGAATTTTATCTTTTAATTCAACATGTACGCTGCATCGGTTATCTTATACAATATCGCACCATGTCAGGAAATACATTAGGAAAATTATTTACAGTTACAACTGCAGGTGAGAGTCACGGTTTGGCACTTGTCTGTATTGTAGACGGTTGTCCGTCTGGTCTGTCTTTGACAGAGGCGGATATGCAGCACGATCTAGATCGTCGTAAACCTGGAAAATCCCGACATGTTACACAGCGCAAGGAATCGGATACGGTGAAAATTCTCTCAGGAGTTTTTGAAGGTATAACTACAGGTTCACCAATAGCCTTACTGATCGAAAACGAAGATCAAAAGTCGAAAGATTATGGCAATATCAAGGATATGTTCCGCCCAGGGCATGCTGATTATACCTATCAGCAAAAATATGGTATCCGCGATTATCGAGGTGGTGGGCGTTCATCAGCGCGAGAGACTGCTATGCGTGTTGCCGCAGGAGCAATAGCAAAAAAATATTTGAATGAAAAATTTGGCGTCACCATTCGTGGGTACTTATCTCAAATAGGAGATCAAAAAATCGATTTTGTTGACTGGAAAGGTATTAATGACAATCATTTCTTTTGTCCTGATCCAGATCGTGTCGCTGCTCTGGAAGCTTATATGGATCGCCTGCGCAAAGAAGGTGAGTCAGTCGGAGCAAGATTGAATATTATTGCAGAAAAAGTACCTGTCGGCTTAGGCGAACCTATCTTTGATCGTCTTGATGCTGATATTGCTAAGGCGATGATGAGTATCAATGCTGTGAAGGGGGTTGAGATTGGAGCAGGTTTTGATGTTGTGGTATTGAAAGGCACTGAAAATCGGGACGAATTAACCCCAAAAGGTTTCAAGAGTAATTGTGCAGGTGGAGTACTCGGTGGCATCTCTACTGGTCAGGATATTACTGTGAGTATTGCGCTTAAACCGACTTCCAGTATTCGTCTTCCTGGTGATACTATCGATATTAATGGTGAGCAAGCTAAAGTAGTTACAAAAGGTAGACATGATCCATGCGTCGGTATCCGCGCTACGCCGATTGCAGAAGCGATGCTGGCATTGGTAATAATGGATCACTACTTGAGACATCGCGGACAAAACGCCGATGTCCATTCGCAAACACCAAACATTCCAGCAAGCTCAGACTAATGTTAAAGATTGACGGCCTGCCTTACTGGCGACTGTCGGGTTACTATTTTCTTTTTTTTCTGACTATCAGTGGTTTCATGCCTTACTGGAACCTCTATCTACAATCAATCTCCATGTCTGCCGAAGAAATTGGTTTGTTATCAGCGGTAGTAGTGATCACAAAAATATTCGCTTCACCCTTATGGGGCTGGTTAGTTGATCATTATGGTAAGCGCATCAGAATAATACAAATTTGTGCTTTTGGTACTTTAATCTGCTTTTCCTTTGCCTTGCTCACCGAAGCATTTTGGTGGTTATTCATTATTCTTTTTGTTTTTTCCATCTTCTGGAGTGCCGGATTACCCCTAATCGAGGCAACCACTTTTTCTCACCTCAAAGATAATAATAATGACTACACGGTAATTCGTATCTGGGGTTCAATCAGTTTCATTGTTGGTGTTCTGCTTCTAGGAAAATATCTTGAAACCAATCCTATCAGCGATATCATCCCCATCCTGATTTTTTTCATGTCTTTAGTATGGGTGCATAGCCTGACACTATCTGAACATCATGATAGTGAAATTCACGAAGGGAGTATTTCATTTCTAGATATATTAAAACGTCCTGCCGTGATTGTGATATTCATGGTATGTTTTCTGGTGCAGGCGAGTCATGGTCCGTATTACACATTTTTTTCTATATATCTTGAGGCAAATGATTACAGCAGCAGTTTTATAGGTATTGCCTGGGCAGTCGGTGTGCTTGCTGAGGTATTGATCTATTTAATTTTACATAAAGTTATCAAGAGATGGAGTCTGCGATGGTTAATGATTGTGAGCTTGATACTTGCTTCTATACGTTGGTTGATGATTGCATTGTTCGTGAACAATGTATATTTGTTGCTGTTAGCCCAATTATTACATGCGGCCAGCTTTGCGGTTTATCATGCTGTTGCTATTCAATATATTCATCGAGAGTTTAGAGGTGCGCATCAGGGAAGGGGGCAGGCACTTTATAGCAGTATCAGTTTTGGTGCCGGTCTAGCGCTAGGGACATTAGTCAGCGGTTATCTATGGGAAGGTGTAGGTTCCATGCAAACTTATTTGTTTGCCGCTGCGTTAAGTAGTATCGCAGTCGTAATTGCAATAAAAGGTTTGCCCGATTAAAAGCTGGTGCCGCCCACTGTCATATCATCAATTCGGATGGTAGGTTGACCCACGCCAACAGGTACTGATTGACCATCTTTACCGCAGGTACCAATACCTGAATCTAACGACATATCCTTACCCACCATGCTTACACGGGTTAAGACATCCGGACCATTACCAATAATGGTGGCACCTTTAATTGGAGTCGTGATCTTACCATTTTCAATCTTGTAGGCTTGACTGGCACTAAAGACAAATTTTCCATTGGTAATGTCGACTTGACCACCACCAAATTGTGCGGCGTATATTCCTTTTTCAACTGAAGCTATGATTTCTTGTGGATCGTGTTCACCGCCCAGCATGTAAGTATTGGTCATTCGTGGCATTGGCAAATGAGCATAAGATTCACGTCTGCCATTACCGGTAGGTGAAACTCCCATCAGTTTTGCATTATGTTTATCCTGCATATAACCTTTTAATATCCCACGTTCGATCAATGTTGTGCATGATGTTGGTGTTCCTTCGTCATCTACATTTAATGAACCGCGACGATTAAGAATTGTGCCATCATCAACTACGGTGACTTCTGGTGATGCTACACGTTCACCAATTCGATCAGAAAATGCAGAAGTCTGTTTGCGATTAAAGTCACCTTCCAATCCATGGCCAATTGCTTCATGTAATAAGATACCTGGCCAACCCGGGCCAAGTACCACAGGCATTGTGCCGGCCGGGGCGGAATCAGCTTCAAGATTTAATAAGGCTTGTTCCAGTGCGTCATCAACATAGCTCATTGCTAGGTCATCATTGATAAAATATTCATAACCAAAGCGACCACCGCCACCAGCACTTCCTTTTTCAATACGGCCATTATCTTCAACAATGATATTGATATTGAGTCTGACTAATGGACGTACATCACCACTTAATGTGCCATCACTATTCGCGACTAAAACGGTGTTATGCGAACCGATCAAACCAATCATCACCTGCTTTACGCGTTCATCTTTACTTCTCGCAGCCTTATCCAGTTTTTTTAGTAAGGCAATTTTGTCTTCGGTGCTGATCGAATCTAATGGGTTAGCTGATACATATAAGCTGGCAGGGGTATTTTTTTTCCATGCCTGAACTTGCGTATTATTACCTTTACTGGCTATCGATCGTGCTGCAGATGCCGCTTGTGTCAATGCCGGCAGTGCAATTTCGTCTGAATAGGCAAAGCCTGTTTTTTGACCACTGATTGCTCGAATACCAACGCCTTGATCAATACTATGAGAGCCTTCTCGTACAATTCCATCATCCAATACCCATGATTCAGCATGTGCGGTCTGAAAATATAGATCGGCGTAATCAATCGAACTTAACATGACTTGATCCAATGTGTTGTGCACATCTTTCATTTCAAGTCCGCGCGCGTTGATTAGTTCATTTTCTGCAATTTTTAATGTATCAGTCATGATATAAATATTAGTTCAATTTTCTATGTTTCAAGGCTGGAAACAATTTTCTAGTGTGTTTTTGCTTTTTCAAATCGATGGTTGCGGTTGCTATACCAGGACCGCATTCTACGCAATCTAGTATATTGCCCCAGGGATCAACAATCATACTATGCCCCCATGTAGCTCGACCATTTGCATGTATGCCTCCCTGATTTGATGCAATTACGTAGCATAAGTTCTCTATTGCCCGAGAGCGTAATAACACTTCCCAATGTGCCTCACCTGTTGTCGCGGTGAAGGCAGAAGGTGCTGTGAGAAGTTGAATATTGTCTTTAAGCATGCCTCGATACAATTCGGGAAAGCGTAAATCGTAGCAAACCGATAAGCCAACATTTCCTATCTCTGTGTTAGCGACGACAGGTTCTGTACCTGCTTCAAAGGTTGCAGACTCTTTATACACTTCCTCATCGTCTTCATTGACCATTACATCAAACAAATGAATCTTGTTGTAATGCGCAAAGCACCGGCCATCAGGTGAAAATAACAAACTGGCAGCATAGACTTTCAGTGGATCTTGGCTTTTTAACGGGATTGTTCCTCCGAGTAACCATATTTGATTGGAACTAGCCTGCTCACTCAGAAAGGATTGAATTTTACCTTCACCATATTCCTCGGATATTGCCAGACGTGCTTCGTCCGTTTTGCCCATTAACGAGAAATTTTCCGGCAAAGTGATAAATTTGGCCTTTTTGCGTACGGCATCATCTATCAGATTTTTGGCATTTTGGAGATTATCCTCAAGTTGATCGCTTGAGACCATTTGAATAGCAGCAACAGTAATCATGTAGCGATTATACGCGACATAAAAAGCTGCGAATAGCATGCTTTTTTTGCTAAAAAAGCATGGATAGTGACTGACGCAATAGTTTGAATATCGTATACTCCCGCTTTTTTTGAGAAGCATTACTTTGAACGAAGAATTTGCACGAATAAACCGATTACCCCCTTACGTCTTCAACATTGTCAACGAGTTGAAGATGGATGCGCGTCATCGCGGTGAAGATATTATTGATTTTGGTATGGGCAACCCTGATCAGCCAACACCGAAACACATCGTTGATAAACTGGTTGAAGCCTCGCAACGTGATAATACCCATGGTTACTCAATATCTCGTGGTATTCCACGCTTACGCAGGGCGATATGTAACTGGTATAAAACCCGTTTTGATGTAGACCTAGATCCGGAAACGGAAGCCATTGTCACTTTGGGTTCAAAAGAAGGTTTGGCGCATCTTGCCATGGCAGTTGTGGATAAAGGTGATGCGGTATTAGTACCTAACCCTGCTTATCCGATTCATCCATTTGGCTTTGTCATTGCTGGTGCCGATGTTCGACATGTGCCTATTGGTCCCGGTATCGATTTCTTTGAAGAATTGCAAAAAGCGATTCGTGATTGCTGGCCCAAGCCAAAAATGTTGTTAATTAATTTTCCGGCGAACCCAACAGCACAATGCGTTGATCTTGAGTTTTTTGAAAAGATTATCAATATTGCCAGAGAACATCAGATTTGGGTGGTACAGGATTTAGCCTATGCTGATATTGTGTTTGATGGTTATAAAGCACCATCAATATTGCAAGTGCCTGGCGCGAAAGATGTTGCTGTAGAGTTTTTCTCTATGTCGAAAAGCTACAACATGCCGGGATGGCGTGTTGGTTTTATGGTGGGCAATCCTACGCTTGTACATGCATTGACACGCATGAAGTCATATTTGGATTATGGTACGTTTACTCCGATACAAATTGCCGCTATTACTGCTCTTGAAGAAGATCAACAATGTGTCAGAGATATCTGTGACATGTATAAAAATCGCCGCGATGTACTATGTCAGGGGCTGAATGCAGCCGGATGGGAAGTGGAAAGTCCAAAAGGCACAATGTTTGTATGGGCTCCGATTCCTGAACAATATAAAAAATTGGGTTCTCTTGAATTCTCTAAAAAACTATTGCTTGAAGCAAAAGTAGCAGCATCACCGGGAATTGGTTTTGGTAGTTACGGTGATCAGTTTCTGCGTTTTGCCTTGATCGAAAATGAACATAGAACGCGCCAGGCTTTGCGTAATATTCGGGCAATGTTGCGTGAAGAAAAAGTTGAGAACACAAGTATTGCTTAATCATTCCCTTATCGGGAACAACAATAATACGATCTAGTTAAAATAATTATTAATTATGAAACCAGTTAATTTAGGCCTATTAGGGCTTGGAACCGTTGGCGGAGGCACAGTCAGTGTTCTTACACGTAATGCCGAAGAAATATCACGTCGAGCAGGTCGAGGTATTCAGATAACGCATGCGGCAGCAAAGGCATTTGATAAAAACAAGATTCAAGGGCTGGAGAAAATCAAAACGATTAGTGATGACGCATTTGCTGTTGTTAATGACCCAGAAGTCGATATTGTCATTGAACTAATTGGCGGATATTCACCAGCCAAGGAACTTGTATTAACTGCGATAGAAAATGGCAAACATGTCGTTACCGCAAACAAGGCACTCATTGCCATGCATGGCAATGAAATTTTTACTGCTGCACAAAAGAAAGGTGTGACGGTTGCTTTTGAAGCGGCGGTTGCTGGTGGCATTCCTATTATCAAGGCAGTTAGAGAAGGACTGGCTGCAAATCAGATTGAATGGATTGCCGGCATAATTAATGGTACTGGCAACTTTATTTTGACTGAAATGCGCGATAAGGGTCGTGACTTTGATAGCGTACTTAAAGAAGCACAGGAATTAGGTTATGCCGAAGCTGATCCAACCTTTGACGTTGAAGGTATTGATGCCGCACATAAATTAACTATTTTGGGTTCAATAGCATTTGGTATGCCATTACAGTTTGATAAAACCTACACCGAAGGTATAAGTAAGATCGAACCTCAAGATGTGGTTTATGCAAGTGAACTAGGTTATCGCATTAAACACATTGGCATAACTCGTAAAACTGATGCCGGTATTGAACTGCGTGTTCATCCAACGATGATTCCTGAGCGCAGACTGATTGCGAATGTGGATGGCGTTATGAATGCTGTCCTTGTTAAATGTGATGCTGTTGGTCCAACACTTTATTATGGTGCCGGTGCAGGATCAGAACCAACAGCTTCTGCAGTCGTTGCTGATGTGATTGATGTTGTCAGGGCTTTAACAACAGATCCTGAAAATAGGGTTCCTCATTTAGCTTTTCAACCGGATGCTTTATCGGATATTGATATTCTGCCTATGGAAGAGGTTGAAACGGCATATTACCTAAGACTGAAAGTGGTTGATAAACCTGGCGTGTTAGCAGAAGTGACACGAATTCTTGGTGATGCCGGAATTAGTATAGAAGCAATACTGCAAAAAGAGAGTGATGACGATAATCTGACCGTCTCTGTAATTATTCTTACTCAACGAGTAAAAGAAAAATACATGAATGAATCAATTGAAAAGATCGAAGCGAATGACAACATTCAGGATAAAGTTATTCGTATCCGCGTTGAGACCATGAAATAAAATATCATTAAAGAGCAGTTATTATGAGTTTTAGACAGCGTTATACAGGATTGATTGAATACTATCGTGACAGATTGCCTGTGCATGACGACACCCGTATTATTAGTCTTGGTGAGGGAAACACTCCTTTGATCAAATTACATAATATTCCTGATTTATTGGGTAAATCGGTTGATATCTATGTTAAGTATGAGGGTTTAAATCCTACCGGCTCATTTAAAGACCGTGGTATGGCCATGGCAGTTACGCAGGCTGTTAATGAGGGCGCCAAGGCAATTATTTGTGCTTCAACAGGTAATACGTCTGCATCAGCAGCTGCTTATGCGGCACGAGCAGGCATTATAGCATTTGTATTGATACCTGATGGCAAGATTGCGCAAGGAAAATTGGCCCAAGCAATGATTGAAGGTGCAATCGTAATTCAAATTAAAGGTAACTTTGATGATGGCATGCGTTTAGTCAAAGAAGTTGCTGAACATTCGCCGGTAACGATCGTAAATTCAATCAATCCTTATCGTTTGCAAGGTCAGAAGACAGCAGCTTTTGAAATTATTGAAGAATTAGGGCGTGCACCGGATTATCACTGCTTGCCTGTTGGTAATGCTGGTAATATCACGGCGCATTGGATTGGCTATTCAGAATATGCCTGTCAGGGTGAGCAAAAAGTGACTCAGGCATGTGCGTTTTGTAACGGTAATTGTCGTTATGCAGGTGGTGCGATAGTGGGAACTCGTCCAAAGATGGTGGGCTATCAAGCAAGTGGTTCCGCACCGTTTATGCGTGGTGAAATGGTTGATGACCCCGAGACATTAGCTACTGCAATACGTATTGGTTATCCTCAATCGTGGGATTATGCCTGGAAAGTACAAGAAGAATCACAAGGCTGGTTTGATGAATGTGGTGATGACGAAATACTTGCCGCACAGAAACTGTTAGCAGAAAAAGAAGGTATATTTTGTGAACCGGCTTCAGCAACTTCACTTGCTGGTGCCATGCGGGATATTCAATCTGGCAAGATTCCTGAAAATAGTTGTGTCGTATGTACCTTAACCGGTCATGGTTTAAAAGATCCTGATACGGCAGTAAAACAGAGTAGTGGTCCGGTGATCAAGATCGATGCAACACTGGATGAAGTTAAAAAGGCAATACTCGACAATATTGAGTAAATAAACTCATCAGTGAATATCTCAAACTGATAAGTTTATGGTGTTAACGTAAACTTGAGTGGGAGTTGAAATAAAGCATTTAGCATGCGTTCACTGACACTTTATATCCCCGGTTTATTTGGGCCTGATACATCATTTCAAGCTGATGAATTGCCTGATCTCCCTTCGCTTAGTTGGCTTTTAACGCGCGCAGAGATTGAAAAGGTTAACACCTTGAGTCCCAGTACGAGACTATGCAATTTGTTTGGATTGCATTCAGATGCAGAAGAAGACTTGCCTATCGCTGCAATTTCCCGTTTAAGTGATGATAACCAGCCACCGGAAGGTATGTGGTTAAGAGCCGATCCTGTGCATGTTAGTGTTGATAGAGATGGTTTGATCTTGCTTGATTCAACACGCTTTCATCTATCGCAACATGATGCCTTATCATTAGCCGCGGAAGTTAATAGACTACTCGATGAACATGATATGGCATTAGAAGTGCCCGTGCCTTATCGTTGGTATTTAAAATTACCTGAAGCACAAAATCTAATAACGACACCGCTGGACATGGTCGTTGGTAAAGATGTAATGCCATATATGCCAAGGGGAGATGACCGGGTTAAATGGACTCAGCTATTAAATGAAATACAGATGTTATTGCATGACTCTGAGATAAATGCAGAGCGTGAAGTTCATAAACAATTACCCGTAAATAGCCTATGGTTCTGGGGAATTGGCGAGCTTCCAACGGATTTGGAACGGTACTGGTCAAAAATATACAGTAACGATATGTTAACAAAAGGTTTAGCCATGGTGGCCGCTACACCATGTGATGAACTGAATAAACAGTTTCCATTTATAGATCCAAAACTAAACAGTTTCAAAATCCTGATCACATTTCAGCAATTACAAAAGTTTAATTATTATCATGACAGCGAAGGCTGGTTTGAAGCGCTGCTTGATTTGGAAAACAATTATCTGGCGCCTTTAAAATTAAATATGAAGCGAGGTATGTTTGATGAAGTCATTATTCATACTGATAATCTGACCTTCAGATTAAGCAAAAATGCCAGATTCGTCTTTTGGAAACAAAAAGAAACACTACATTCTATTAAGCAATTAATTCACTAAATATTATTTATTTCATGCAGATTGTCAGACGAGAAATTAATCAAGCTCATGAATTACCGGATAGCTTGCACCCGGTATTAAAAAGAGTGTTTGCAGCAAGATCGATTAGTAATAGTGATGATATTGATTATTCATTAAAGGGGTTATTACCTTTTCATAATCTTAAAAATATTGAACAAGCTGTTATGTTGCTAACAGACTTGATTAAACAAAATAAGCGTCTATTGATTGTTGCTGATTTTGATGCCGATGGTGCAACAAGTTGTGCATTGGCAATTCGGGGTTTGACCTCGCTGGGTTTAAACGATGTTACTTATGTAGTCCCGAACCGTTTTGAATATGGTTACGGTCTTTCACCGGAAATTGTTGATGTAGCTCTGGAGTACGAACCGGATGTAATTATGACGGTTGATAATGGTATTTCCAGTGTGACTGGTGTTGACTATGCCAAACAGCAGGGGTTGGGTGTGCTAATCACGGATCATCATTTACCACCTGCTGAATTACCTAAAGCTGATGTAATTATTAATCCACAATTACCCGGGGATGATTTTGAGAGTAAAAATCTTGCGGGTGTTGGTGTTGTTTTTTATTTACTTATGGCATTACGGGCAAGTTTGCGCGAAGAAAACTGGTTTGAAGAACAAAACATTCCTTATCCAAATCTGGCATTAATGCTGGATCTGGTTGCGTTAGGAACTGTAGCTGATGTTGTGCCATTGGATAAAAACAATCGCATTATGGTTGCCTATGGATTGCGTTTAATACAAGAGGGTAAATCTCTTCCTGGTATACAGGCGCTATTAACGATTGCCGGGAAACAAACTCAACGTATTAATGCTTCAACGCTTGGGTTTAATGTCGCCCCCAGGTTAAATGCAGCGGGTCGTTTAACTGATATGTCGCTTGGGATTGAATGCCTGTTAAGTAATAATCCTGAACAAGCGATGGAACATGCTAAACAACTCGATGCATTAAACAAAGAACGACGACAGATACAGGATGAGATGCAAGCACAAGCGTTTATGCAGCTTGATTCTACTCTAGCTGAATTTGAGCAACAGAAATTGAATGGCTTATGTTTATATCATGTCGACTGGCATCAAGGCATTATTGGTATTCTGGCAGCTAAGGTAAAAGAACGCTTTAATCGCCCTGTAATTGCCTTTGCCAAAGACATAGATGGTAAATTAAAAGGGTCAGCACGTTCGATTTCGGGTTTACACATTCGTGATTTACTGGAAACGATGACGCTCAATAATCCTGATTTAATTTTGTCGTTTGGTGGTCATGCCATGGCGGCAGGTCTAAGCATTTACGAAGATCAACTTGCAGCGTTTAAACAAATATTTGAGGAATGTGTAAACACTGCACTTTCAGAGGAACAGATTAACAAAACATATTTATCTGATGGAGACTTGTCTGCAGACGATATGTCACTTTCTCTTGCCAGTGCAATTCAGGCTGCAGGTCCATGGGGGCAGGCATTTCCAGAGCCGTTGTTTGATGGCACATTCGATGTGTTGGATAAACGGGTAGTGGGTGGTAGTCATTTAAAAATGCGTTTGCAGATACCAGAAAACGAAAAGGCTATAGATGCCATTTGCTTTAACACGACCGATGATGCCTGGCCAGATGACACGAATAAGATACATGTTGTTTACAGGCTGGATATCAACGAATACCAAAATCGCGAAACTCTACAGCTCATTGTAGAACACATTGTTAATCAATAGCTTACCTTTTTATTTCACTGGGTTTTAACGGAAAATTATCTAAAGTTTCTATTTTTTTTGCCGATATTCCTTTTTGCAAGTTATAGCTGTAGTTCTTTCAAGAACAGGATGGTTCGGTGAAAAAAAATATTAAACATATTTTATATATAGAAAATGAACAGGAAGCTGCCTGGCAGCTTATTCATTCCCTGAAGAATGAGGGATTTGTCAATTATCAGGTTGATTGGGAAACATCCTTGTCAGCTGCTATCGATAAACTTTCTCTTCAGCAATATGATGCGGTGTTGACCGATTTTCATTTATCTAATGATCCTGATACCAATATTGTTTCCAGTTTATTGGTGATAGATGAAGACTTACCTATCGTTGTACTTACCAATGATAAAGATCAAAATCTGGCATGTCGGGTTGTACAAAGTGGTGCAAAGGATTTTCTAAATAAAGCAACCTCCGATACCCGTCAAATTGTTTTGGCATTAGAGCGTGCTATACAACGTAAACTTATTGAACATCATCTGGCTTACTATGCTCAGGTGGATGATCTCACAGGCCTACCTAATCGTAATTTATTCAAGGAGAGATTGAGTCGGGCACTGATTCGTGCTGATCGAAATGAAAAGATCGTAGCATTAATGATAATTGATATTGATCGTTTTAAGCATATTAATGATTCACTTGGGCATGAAGTAGGTGATGAATTATTACGTATTGTAGGGAAACGTCTATCTTATTGTGTTCGGGATGGTGATACTGTTGCGAGGCTTGGTGGTGATGAATTTACTATCTTATTGGAAGAAGTTACAAATATTGGGGATCCCTCTATTGTTGCTAATAGATTACTCGAAAGCATGATGTTGCCTATTGAGATCAATGGCAGCGAGCTTTTTGTAACGCTTAGTATAGGTATTACTTTATATCCAATAGATAATACGTGTATGCAATATTTGCTTCGTAATGCAGACAATGCAATGTACAGAGCTAAAGAAGGAGGTCGAAACTGTTATCGTTATTACACAACGGAAATGAATCGTGATATTGAAGATAGAATTCACCTTGAGAGTAAAATTAGACAAGCTCTAGCAAAAAATGAATTTGAATTACATTATCAGCCTAAATTTAATATTCATGATAAACAATTAGTCGGTGCCGAAGCCTTATTGCGGTGGAACAATGAAGAAATAGGTAGTGTGTCGCCCACAAAATTTATTCCCATAGCAGAAGAAACAGGACTGATCCAACCGATAACAGAATGGGTTGTATCCGAGGCGTGTCGACAAAATTCTGAATGGCAACTACAAGGCTACTCTCCTATTATTATGGCGATAAACCTGTCGCCAAAACAATTTAATCGAGTTGATATAGCTGATATTTTATTTCGACAAATAATATTTTCTGACCTTGCGCCAAAATATGTCGAACTTGAGATTACTGAAGGTGCATTAATGGAAGACATAAACCGAAGTCAGGAAATTTTAAAAGCATTAAAAGATCGTGGCATATGCATTTCAATAGATGATTTCGGCACCGGATATTCCTCATTGAATTATCTTAAAAAATTCCCGATAGATACATTAAAAATTGATCAATCTTTTGTCAGGGACATTATGGTTGATAATGATGATGCTGCTATTGTTTCTGCTGTTATCGCCATGGCAAAAAGTCTACGCCTAAATGTAATTGCTGAGGGTGTTGAAACAAAAGAACAGTTAAATTTTCTAGATTCGAAAGGTTGTTGCGAAGCTCAAGGCTATTTTCTGGGTAAGCCGGTTGCCGCAAAAGAGTTTAAATCACAGTTTCTCACTAAAAATGATAATAATATCTATGATATAGCCAGTAATGGCTAAATAAATCGTTTCTCAATTCACTTGTGCGTCAGCATCGGTTAGACTCACGCCTGATTTTTTAACCTAGAAGATTTCATGTTGGAAATTAATCCTTTATTAACCCAGATATCCGATATGCAAACGCGTTTGAAGGCGTTGAGGGGGTATCTTTGAATTCGAAGAAAAATCCGAACGTTTAACAGAAGTACAACGTGAGCTGGAAGTGCCTGGTGTTTGGGACGATCCGGAACGGGCGCAAGCACTTGGTAAAGAGCGAGCCAGTCTGGAAGAAATCGTTGAAACAATCACAAACTTGAATAGCACTCTTGCTGATTCAGTTGATTTACTTCAGCTAGTGGCCGAAGAAAACGATAACGATACCCTGCAAGTAGTTGAAAATGATCTGGATACCTGCGAGAAACAATTAGCAGGTCTGGAGTTTCGTCGTATGTTTGCTGGAGATATGGATGGCAATGATGCTTTCGTCGATATTCAGTCAGGCTCTGGCGGAACCGAAGCCCAGGATTGGGCAGATATGTTATTACGCATGTATCTGCGCTGGGGTGAGCAACATGGTTTTAATACAGAACTGATAGAAGTCTCTCCCGGCGAAGTAGCTGGTATTAAAAGTGCGACAATAAAATATTCCGGTGATTATGCATTTGGATGGTTACGAACTGAAACCGGTGTGCATCGATTAGTCAGGAAGTCGCCATTTGATTCAGGTAATCGTCGTCATACTTCATTCGCGTCGGTATTTGTCTCTCCCGAGATCGATGACAATATTGAAATAGATATCAACCCGGCGGATCTTCGAATTGATACCTATCGTGCCAGTGGTGCAGGTGGGCAGCATGTAAATAAAACGGATTCAGCTGTGCGTTTAACACATGTGCCCAGCGGGATTGTTGTGCAATGTCAGAATGATCGTTCACAACACAAGAATAAGGATCAGGCCATGAAACAATTAAGGGCCAAGCTTTATGAAATGGAAATGCAGAAATTGAATTCCGAAAAGCAGGCTATGGAAGATTCAAAGGCGGATATAGGCTGGGGAAGTCAGATACGTTCTTATGTACTGGATCAATCGCGTATCAAGGATTTACGCACAGGTGTAGAAAAGACTAATACTCAGGCCGTATTGGACGGTGATTTGGATGACTTTATAGAAGCCAGTTTAAAAAGTGGTTTGTGAGTTTTACATGGGACTCAAGTTAAAGTCTGTTAATATTAAATCAAATTTATAACAATACTCATCATGACAGATATAGAAGAAAATGAACTGGTCGCGCAACGCCGTGATCAATTAACCGCCTTACGTGAAAATGGTCAGGCATACCGCAATGATTTTCGTCGCGAGCATCTTAGCGCAAATTTAGTAAAAGAATATGGCGAAAAATCAAAGGAAGAACTGGAAGAAGCTTCCATTAAGGTTTCTGTTGCTGGCCGCATGATGACAAGACGCGTTATGGGTAAGGCATCCTTTGCACACATACAGGACATGAGTGGGCAGTTACAGTTATATGTCAAGCGCGACGATCTTGAAGAAGGTGTCTATAACGAACAATTCAAGAAATGGGACATAGGCGATATTGTTGGGGCAACGGGTACACTGATGAAAACCAATAAAGGTGAGTTAAGTGTTCATGTGGATAATATCCAGTTGTTAACAAAGTCATTGCAACCTTTACCGGAAAAATATCATGGTTTGACGGATCAGGAGACACGTTATCGACAACGTTATGTTGATCTGATCATGAATGAGGAAACCAGGCATACATTTGTATTGCGTTCTAGGGTTATTGAATTTATACGAGACTATTTAAAAGGCGAAAATTTTCTCGAAGTAGAAACACCAATGATGCATGTCATTCCCGGTGGTGCCACTGCCAGACCATTTATTACACATCATAATAGTCTGGATATGGAACTCTTTTTGCGTATCGCCCCGGAATTGTATCTAAAGCGTCTGGTTGTTGGTGGTTTTGAAAGAGTATTTGAAATCAATCGTAGTTTTAGAAACGAAGGTTTATCACCCAGGCATAATCCTGAATTTACGATGCTGGAGTTTTATCAAGCCTATGCTAATTATGAAGACTTGATGAATCTGACCGAAGATATGCTCAGAAAAATGACAAGTAGTTTATCTGGTGGAAATACGATTGAGTATCAGGGACAGAGTTTTGATTTTAGTCAGTCGTTTAGACGCATGACACTGGTAGAAGCGATTAAGCATTTTAATCCAGACATTGGTGATGATGCATTGCAATCGAAAGAACAGCTTGAAAAAATAGCGGAAGGCTTGGGAATCACTATTGAAACAAATTATGGTCTTGGAAAAATTCAATTAGAAATCTTCGAGGAAACGGTGGAAGAAAAATTAATTGAGCCTACCTTTATTACACAATATCCAACCGAAGTGTCACCGTTAGCAAGATTAAATGATGACAATCCATTTATTACAGATCGTTTTGAATTGTTTATAGGTGGTCGCGAAATCGCAAATGGCTTCTCAGAGTTAAACGATCCAGAGGATCAGGCAGCACGTTTTCGTAAACAGGTCGAAGATAAGGAAGCCGGTGATCAGGAAGCCATGCATTATGATGCTGATTATATCACGGCACTCGAATATGGAATGCCACCAACGGCAGGTGAAGGTATCGGTATTGATCGTCTGGTCATGTTATTAACCGATAGTCCTACCATACGTGATGTGATCCTGTTCCCACATATGCGCGCTAAAAACTAGTACGTTCTGATTTGCCTGTTGAGGTGGTAGCGTATTATTGTTATCGCCTCTTTCATCATAAAATGGCAAGCGTGGTTTAGCTATATCGGGGCTTTCCGGAAACCGCAAAATATTAAGAAATCTTACATTTCCATGTAACCTTTTATTTCTCTGGTCGAATATTAGGGGTAAGGCATTGATGTTAAATCGTTGTTGATTGTCCAGATTTGCCCATACTTGATCATTTATTTCATGAACAAGTTTACTTAAACTTTGAACGAAAGTACGTGTTCCTTAAAACTGTCAATAGTTAGGGTTGAACCCGGGTTTTAAGTCATGACTTTTAATTTTTGATTGACCTCTATTTTTAAGGAGAGATTAGGATGTTAGACAAGAAAAAACCAAATGCTTTATCACTGGCTTTAGGCACTAGCTTTGCAGTAACACTGGCTGCCAGTAATCTGGTCAATGCTGCAGATAACCCTTTTGCTGCAAATGAGATCAAATCCGGTTATATGGTTGCTGAAGGTCATGGCGAAGGCAAATGTGGCGAAGGCAAATGTGGTGAGAACAAAAAAGAAGAAGGTAAATGCGGCGAAGGTAAATGCGGCGAAAACAAAGCTGGCGAAGGAAGCTGTGGAGAGAAAGGCGGCGAAGGAAGCTGTGGTGAAAGCAAATCTGGCGAAGGTAAATGTGGCCACTAATCTTTAACTAAGTACCCCTTACTTTAGTTATGTCTAATCAATACCCGATAACGGGAGCTGGATTAGGTCTGCGGCGGGCTTTTATAGGCCCGCTCGCAGATTCAGTACCGGAAGTCATAGACTTTCTTGAAGTCGCACCGGAAAACTGGATTGATATAGGTGGTAAATTTGCCTATCAATTCAGAAAAGTCGCAGAACAACGTCCAATTGTCTGTCATGGGTTGTCACTTAATATTGGTGGTTTTGCGCCACTTGATGAAGCCTTTGTCCGAAAGGTTAAACAATTTCTCGATACGTTTAATGTCCCTGTCTATAGTGATCATTTGACTTACTGTGCTGATGAGGGGCAACTTTATGATCTTATGCCCATTCCATTTACGGAAGCTGCGGTTGAACATGTTGCTAATCGCATAGTCAGGGTGCAGGAAATTCTGGGCAGACAAATCGCGATGGAAAATGCATCTTACTATGCTGCCCCCGGGCAAGAGATGGATGAAATCGATTTTATCAATGAAGTATTAAAAAAAGCCGATTGTTTATTGCATCTCGATATTAATAATATTTATGTCAATAGTATTAATCATAATTACGACGCAGAACAATTCCTGAAATCCTTACCAGGTGAGCGCATTGTTTATGCTCATATTGCTGGTCATTATGTTGAAGCTGAAGACATAAGAGTAGATACACATGGTGCAGACGTTATCGATCCTGTCTGGCAATTATTGGATACGGCGTATCAACACTTTGGTGTTTTTCCTACGCTCTTGGAAAGAGACTTTAATATTCCTCCAATTGATGAATTATTAAAAGAAGTAATAACTATCCGTCATTATCAGGATAAATATCAGGTAGCAAGTCATGAGCAAAAACGTCAGCAATCCTAATTCATTTAAGTCGGTTCAAAAAATATTTACGCAGCACTTGCGTGATCCTGAAAAAAATATCCCGCCGGAAGGTTTAGAAGATTGTCGTTTACAGATCTATCGGGAATTAATATATAACAATATTCAAAACTTTCTGGGCAATAGCTTCCCGGTGATCAGAAAGATAATGGATGATGAATCATGGCATAAATTAATGCGGGATTATGTCAGTCAGCATCAGGCACGAACACCTTTATTTCCGAAAATGCCGCAAGAGTTTCTGAAATATCTGAATGATGATAATTCTCGCATTCCAAAAGCATTTCCATTTCTCGAAGAGTTAGCGCATTACGAATGGGTGGAAACATCACTTTCCTTTGATGAACGTGAAGCTGATTTTGAGCATATAGACTCCTCTGCGGATTTGATGTCGGGTATACCAGTTTTAAATCCGGTTTCAATGCCTCTTGCCTATCGTTGGCCGGTACATAAACTTTCCCCTGATTTTATACCTGATACCCCTCCTGCGGACATGACTTACATCATTGTTTTTCGTAAGGAAAATTTTGAGATTAGCTTTATAGAGCTAAATCCGGTATCGGCCAGATTGATTGAACATATAAATGCTCAACTTGATAAAACCACGCATGAACTGCTAATGAATATTGCCGAAGAGTTACAGCACCCTAATCCGGAAATTGTAGTGAATGGTGGTGCAACATTAATAAATAATATGTTTGATGCGGGTGTTATTTTAGGTGTTAAGAAAGATGTCTAAACACAATGTAAAAAATATACTGGAGAATTTTTCATGAACATTGTTATTACATTAGCCAGTCAGTTAGATCAATATTATCGAAATTTGAAACGGATTCCATTTGTCATACTCCGGATGTAAATATAATTATTATTTTTTCTATGATGAGATAGCATAGTGATATTTAATGTATGACGTATGTGAATGAATTCACAAGGAATGATAATAAAAGAAAAAAAATGAGAACCAATTCACAAATCGCCTTAAAAAATATCAAGGCGATGTGAATTTTGTATAGAGCTTAACCGGGGTTAATCAGGAGCGTTGCTTAGCCTGAATGCGTAGTCTTAATGCATTCAGTTTAATGAAACCTTCTGCATCTTTCTGATTATATGCGCCTGCATCATCTTCAAATGTAGCAATGGTCTCATCAAACAAACTGTTTTTCTCAGACTTCCTGCCAGTAACACTGACACTGCCTTTATAAAGTTTTAATCTGACAACACCGTTTACGTTAGCTTGTGTTTGATCAATTAAAGTTTGCATGGCAAGTCGTTCAGGACTCCACCAGTAACCATTGTAGATTAGTTTGGCATAACGTGGCATGAGTTCATCTTTTAGATGCATCACTTCACGATCAAGAGTAAGTGATTCCATTGCACGATGAGCCTTAAGCAGGATTGTGCCACCAGGTGTTTCATAACAACCTCTGGACTTCATACCGACATATCTGTTTTCAACGATATCATCACGACCAATGCCATGTTTACCACCTAATTCATTGAGTTTTGCCATTAAACTCGCTGGTGATAAAGCCTTACCATTAATCGCTATCGGGTCACCTTGATTAAATTCTATTTCGATAGACTCTGCAGTATCAGGTGCAGCTTCAGGTGACACCGTCCAACGCCACATTGATTCTTCAGGTTCACACCATGGATCTTCCAGTTGTCCACCTTCATATGAAATATGTAATAGATTGGCATCCATAGAATAGGGCGATCCACCTTTACGTTTGGCTTCAATAGGTATGCCATTGCTTTCTGCATAGGCAAGTAATTTTTCACGAGAAGTTAAATCCCATTCTCGCCAGGGAGCGATTACCTTTACGTCTGGTTTTAAGGCATAAGCACCTAATTCAAAACGTACCTGATCATTTCCTTTTCCTGTTGCACCATGAGAGATAGCATCAGCACCGGTTTCATTTGCGATCTCTATTAATCGTTTTGCAATCAATGGCCTGGCAATAGAGGTGCCCAATAAATATTCACCTTCGTATATTGTGTTGGCGCGAAACATTGGGAAAACAAAGTCGCGAATATATTCTTCTGTCAGATCCTCGATATAGATTTCTTTTACACCCAGTTGTTGAGCTTTGGCTCTCGCTGGTTCTACTTCTTCACCCTGGCCGATGTCGGCGGTGAAGGTAACAATTTCACAGTGATAGGTGTCTTTTAACCAGGTCAGAATGACTGAGGTATCCAGGCCGCCAGAGTAGGCGAGTACTACTTTTTTGATGTCTTGAGTCATAGATTTTAGATGTTTGAAAAAGTCGCATAGTGTAACGGCTTAGCCGCATACAGTGAAGCTGAATTGACTTATAAGTAGCGGAGAAAATTGTTTATTTCTGCCAGAAATGCTTTTGGTTTCTCAACATGTAGCCAGTGTCCGGCGCCTTCAATCATTTTAATCTCTGCAGCGGGAAAATAATCAAATATCGTCTGATTATGCCTTGCTGCTATATAGGCTGAGTTAGCACCGCCTAAAAATAATGAAGGAACGCGCGATTGCTTTCCTTTTAGCATGTCAGGAAAACTGCCAATATCGGCTAATTGATTTTCGATTTGTTGCAAATTAATGCGCCATTTGAAGCCGTGCTCACTTCTAATCAGGTTTTGCATCAGGAACGCCACCAGCATGGGATCTTTAATTTGCTTTGCGAGTCTTTCCTCAGCCATTGTTCTGTTTGCGAGTTCGATCGATGTTACTGCTTTCATGGCCGAGATAATGCCAGAGAATTTATGCCGATAACTGACGGGCGCTATATCAACAATAACCTGACCTCGTAATTGGTTTGCATGCATGAGTGCCAATGTCATTGCAACCTTGCCCCCCATGCTATGACCGATAATAGCGGGATGATCAAGTTTTAAAGACTGAATCAAAAGTGCAATGTCTTCCGCCATTTCGGGATAAGTCATGCTATTAATATGTGGTGAGTGACCATGATTATGCAAATCGACAGTAATGACTTGATACGATTCTGAAAGTGATTTGGCGATACTCTGCCAGTTTCTCGCAGAACCAAACAGACCATGCAATATAACAACAGGCTTGCCTTCACCAAAGCTATGATAGTTAAGCGTCAACACGATAGATGATGATAAAGTGATAAATTAAATAAGCGTTATTTACGTTTTGGAATATACAAATCGGTTATCGTGCCACTATAGGCCTCGGCTGCCATTGCTACTGTCTCTGACAAGGTTGGATGAGGATGTACAGTTAAACCAATATCTTCGGCATCCGCGCCCATTTCAATCGCTAAGGCACATTCTGCAATAAGATCCCCAGCATTTGGTCCGACGATCGCAGCTCCAATAATTCTTTTTGATTCTTTATCAAAGATTAATTTGGTTAATCCTTCATCACGCCCCAAAGCTAATGAACGACCACTTGCCGCCCATGGAAAGACACCTTTCTCATGGGCAATATTATTATCTTTTGCATACAGTTCTGTAACACCAACCCATGCCAATTCAGGATCGGTATAAGCAACAGACGGAATTATATTGCTATCAAATGCGACTTTATGTCCGGCAATGACTTCGGCAGCAATCTTGCCTTCGTGTGTAGCTTTATGTGCAAGCATTGGTTGCCCGACAATATCACCAATCGCAAAGATATGAGGTACATTGGTTCGTTGTTGATTATCGACCGGTATAAACCCTTTCTCATCAACATTAATACCTGCAACATCAGCAGCCAGTTTTTTTCCATTTGGTTGTCTGCCAACAGCAACTAAAACCTTGTCGAAGCGATCAGTTGCTGGAGCATCTTTACCATCGAATGACACATGTAAACCATCTTTGTTAGCTTCAATAGATTTAACGGCAGTTGACAAATAAATATTTTCATAAGATTGTTTAATGCGTTTAAGCAGCGGACGTACTATATCTTTATCACAACCGGCAACTAATGAATCGAGCATTTCAACGATAGTGATTTTAGTACCTAATGAGGCATAAACGGTTGCCATTTCCAAACCAATAATACCACCACCAATGACAAGCATCCTTTCTGGAATGTCATCTAGTAATAAGGCATCGGTTGAATCAATAATTCGAGGATCATCGGGCAAGCCTGGTATCTTGGTTGCCTGCGAACCAGCAGCAATGATGGCATGCTTAAAAGAAATAGAATCTGAGTTATTGTCTTTAGTGATTGTTAAATTATTAGGTGAATTAAAACTTGCATTACCTTCAATGACATTGACACCGCGTTGCTTAGCCATGGCTTTAAGACCACCAGTCAATTTGCCAATGACGGATTCGGTCCAGTCTCTGACAGCTTTATGATCAAGTGTTTTACATATGCCAAGATCAATTCCATGCGCCTTTAGTTCATCAACTTCGGATATAACTTTAGCGACATGCAGTAATGCTTTTGATGGAATACAGCCTACATTGAGACAGACACCACCAAGACATGAATAGCGTTCGATTAATGTTGTCTTTAGCCCCAGATCTGCGGCTCGGAAGGCGGCGGTATATCCACCCGGCCCCGCACCAATAACGACAACATCTACCGCGTCATCAGGGAGACTTGATTTGGCAGGTTGTTCTTTTTTATCTGGCAGCTCTGATTTATCAATTGCTACGGTATTTGCTATTTCTACCGTTAGAATCAAATCGCCCTCATTTACTTTATCACCTACTTTGATAGTGATATCCAGGACCTTGCCTCCACATGGTGATGGAATATCCATTGTTGCTTTATCACTTTCAAGGGTTATTAATGATTGTTCTTTTTCAATATAATCATGTTTAGAAACAAGTACTTCGATGACTTCGACGCCATCGAAATCACCAATATCAGGTACCAGAATGGATTTGTTATCGCTCATGATTGAATTGTACAAAAGTTCGGCAGATTCATCATGAATTATTAAAGCAAAGTATGAATTTGCCGTTATTAGTCATAACACGATACAAATACATTTATTATTTGAGAAAATTCAAAAGGTGCGAACATTATGGTAAAGATCAACAATTTTTCATTGTCGACAAGAATCATATTGTCTTGTTGTGCCACAGCGTTAGTTCCCACAATTACAGGCGTCATGTTTTTTCAAACTCAACCGGCTATTTTTTATTGTTCATTATTGTTAGTGCCAGTACTGAGTAAGGTATTAGCAAAATTAATCATGAAAAAATTATTTGAATTAAGCCATGAATTAACTGAGCTTGCCGAGCAAATGGTTCAGGGAAAAGGCAATTTGCAAAAACGATTTGATGAATCAAAACAAGGCGAAATTAGCACTTTGACAAAAGCTATTAATGTATTGATTGAAAGTAGCCAGATTATGATTAGCAAGTTAAGCGAGACAGAAACAAAAATTAGTCATGTTTCAAATGAGGTATCATGTACTGTGGATGAAACCATATCTGGCTTAACTAATAATCGAAGTGATATTAATCATCTAGCCAGTGCTATTGAAAAAATGACATCAGCAATTGCTGATGTAGATAAGAGTGCTTCTATTACTGCAACCACAGCATCATTGGCTGATGGCGAAGTTCAAAATGGTAAACAAACGGTTTTAGAGACAGTAGCTTCGCTAAATGAATTAGCAAATAGTTTTGCAGTAACAACCAGTGTGATTGAAGAGTTGCGTAGTGATAGCGAAAACATTGGCACGGTAGTTAAAGTCATTGAAGGTATTGCTGAACAAACAAATTTACTAGCACTAAATGCAGCGATCGAGGCTGCGCGTGCGGGTGAGCAAGGAAGAGGTTTTGCCGTAGTTGCAGATGAAGTAAGAACATTAGCGAAACGTACACAGGACTCTACTGTTGAAATTCAGTCAATTATCGAAAGATTACAATCCAGAACAGTTAATGCGGCGGAAGTTGTTGAAAAGGGCAGAAATGATATTGAGCCTTGCCTGAAAAAAGCAGCACAAGCAAATGAAGCACTTAATTCGATTACTGCTAACATGAGTGAGATTGATATGATGAGTTCTCAGCTCGCCAGTGCCGCAGAACAACAAAATGTGACGGTCAATGAAGTTAATAGTTATGTCGCTAATATTCAGGCTTCGACTAGCAAACTCACTGAAGTGTCCGAATGCGCGAAATTAGCAACTGATTCCTTGAAGAATACATCGGTACAACTTAATAAATTTGTTGGACACTTTCAGAAGTTCAGTGTTTAGAACGATTAAAATTTTCTATTAATCGAGAGATGTCAGAGAAGGCTATTTTCAATAATATTTTAAAATGATTTCATCAAAGCAATATGTGACGAATATCATTTAGTACCGTGCTTAAAAATTGCGTAAATTTCGCGCCAGCAACACCATCAATGACGCGATGATCATAAGATAGTGAAAAAGGCATAATCAATCTCGGTACAAATTCGTTGTTCTGATAGACCGGTTTCATTTCGGCACGAGAGACGCCAAGGATGGCAACCTCGGGAGCATTCACAATTGGAGTGAAATTTTTTCCACCAATACCACCAAGACTTGATATGGTAAAACAACCTCCCTGAAGATCTTTTGGTGCAATATTACCAGCATGTGCCTTTTCGCTTAGTTCACTGATTTCTTTTGCAATATCATATAGTCCTTTTTTATCTGCATCTTTCACTACAGGTACAATCAATCCGTTATCAGTATTCACTGCTACACCAATATGAAAGTATTGTTTTAGTATCAGATTTTCACCATCAGCTGATAGTGATGAATTAAACTCTGGATATTGTTGTAGGGCATCAACTACGGCTTTAATCAAAAACGCAATTAATGTCAGTTTGATACCCTGTTTACTTGCTGAATCCAGTTTTGATTTTCTGAATTCTTCAAGCTCAGTGATATCGGCTTCATCAAACTGGGTAACATGTGGCACAGTGATCCAGCTTCTATGCAGGCTTTGCCCGCCAAGTCGTTTTAATCTACTAAGAGGTTGTGTATCAATCGTGCCATACTTGGAAAAATCAATTGGTGGTATTTCAGGTAAGGCAAAACCACCGGAAGGTGTTAGCTTGTTACTGGTCAACACACTCTTGGTAAAGGCTTTTACATCTTCTTTCAAGATACGCCCTTTGGGACCACTACCATAAACTAGCCCCAAATCAACACCGAGTTCTCTGGCAAATCGTCTAATAGCAGGACTGGCATGTGCTTTAGCAGAATCACTTCGACCAACCTTTTCACTGGTTTTTAAAACCTGCGGGGCAGGCCTTGGTTGAGCAGGTTCTGTTGGGGTTTCTGTTTTTTCTACTACAAGTTTTTTTTCTTCCTGTGATTTTTCAGTTTTATTATCACTAGGTGTTGATTTAATATTTTCATCTGCATTGATGTTCATCATGAAGATAGGCGCACCCTCAGCCACCTTGTCGCCGACACTCACTTTAATTGCGGTAATTTCACCGGCATGAGGTGCAGGAATATCCATAGTCGCTTTATCACTTTCCAACGTCAGCAAAGTATCTTCCTTGTTAACCTTGTCTCCGACATTAACAGCAATATCAATGATCTCAACACTGTCGAAATCACCAATATCAGGTATTGTAATTTCCTGTTCCTGACTCATTTATACTGTTACCGGGTTGGGTTTGTCTGGATCGATTTGATATTTTTTTATTGCTTCCATTACTTTGGATGAAGGTATAGTTCCTTCATTCGCAAGTGCCTGTAATGCAGCAACGGCAACATAATATCGATCGACTTCAAAAAACTGACGTAACTTTTCACGTGTATCGCTGCGACCAAAGCCATCTGTGCCTAAAACAATATATTGTCCAGGTATAAATTCACGAATCTGATCGGCATAGATCTTCATATAATCAGTGGCGGCAACACTAGGAATTGATACATCGGCTAATTGTGATTCAACGTACGAGACTTTCTTTTTCTCTTCTGGATGCAGCATATTCCAACGTGAAGTAGCAAGACCTTCTTTACGTAATTCATTAAAGCTGGTGACACTCCAGATGTCTGCTTCTATTTTAAAATCCTTTTTTAACAAGTCTGCTGCAGCGATGACTTCTCTTAATATTGTCCCACTACCCAACAAATGTACTTTTGGTTTTTTAGTTGCTTGCAAACAATACATACCCTTGATGATGCCTTCTTCTGTTCCTTTGGGTAGAGGAGGGTGTACATAGTTTTCATTCATCACCGAGATGTAGTAATAAACATCCTCATGGTTTTGATACATGCGACGCATACCATCCTGAATAATAACGGCTAGCTCATAGGCGTAGGTCGGGTCATAACTAATGCAATTCGGAATAGTGGATGCAAGGATATGTGAATGACCATCCTGATGTTGTAAGCCTTCGCCGTTCAGCGTTGTCCGACCCGCCGTGCCGCCAAGTAAAAAACCTCGCGCACGCATATCACCTGCTGCCCACGCAAGATCACCAATGCGTTGAAAGCCAAACATTGAATAGTAAACATAAAAAGGAATCATTTGCAGATTATGGTTGCGATATGAAGTCGCTGCCGATATCCATGAAGAGATCGCACCGGCTTCATTAATACCTTCTTCCAGTACCTGTCCCTTAATATCCTCGCGGTAATACATTACCTGATCGGAGTCGACAGGCTCATAAAGCTGACCGACAGCAGAATAGATACCATATTGTCGAAACATACCTTCCATGCCAAAAGTGCGAGCTTCATCCGGTACGATAGGTACTATATGTTTACCAATATTTTTATCTTTTAATAATGCATTTAATATTCTGACAAAGGCCATCGTCGTTGAAATTTCACGTTCACCAGTGCCCTCAAGTAATTTTTCATGTAATGAAATATCCGGAATTTCCAGTTCAGGCGCTGGTTTACGTTTACCAAAAAAGTAACCGCCTAGTTTTTCCCGTTGTGCTTTCAGGTATTTGATTTCTTCACTATCTTCAGCCGGTTTGTAAAACGGGGTGTCTTTTATTTCATCATCTGAAATAGGAATATTAAAACGATCCCGAAATTGCTTGAGTGCATTTTCGCCCATTTTCTTTTGTTGATGAGTAATGTTCTGTCCTTCACCGGCCTCACCCATACCATAGCCTTTTACCGTCTTAACCAGAATCACTGTCGGTTGTCCGGTATGCTTAACCGCAGCTGCATAAGCCGCGTACACTTTATGCGGATCATGACCGCCACGATTCAAGCGCCAAATATCTTCATCGGACATATTGGCAACCATGGCTTTTAGTTCAGGATATTTACCAAAGAAATGTTCACGCACAAAAGCACCATCGTTGGCTTTATAGGATTGATATTCACCATCGACAACTTCTTCCATGCGTTTGTTTAATAAACCCGTCGTATCACGAGCAATAAGTTGATCCCAATATGAACCCCAAATTACCTTAATAACATTCCAGCCAGCACCACGAAATGTTCCTTCGAGTTCCTGAATGATTTTACTATTGCCACGCACAGGCCCATCCAGACGTTGCAAATTACAATTAACCA
>JAURNY010000014.1 GCA_030829955.1 Gammaproteobacteria bacterium
AAATTTATTATCTTTTGGCAGAATATTGCATCGATCAACAAGAAATGTGGATGCTTCTGTTAGCGCCATCAAGTAGTGATAGTTTGTTCCTAGTTGTTTTATACAATCCAGACTAACAGTCTGTTCTATATGATTTTGCTTTGCACAGCGTTGCCAAATTAAACCTGAATTATTAGCAAATAATTTAAGAGCATCGTTTAAATTATTCGGTCTTTCTATGAGCAACAGCTTTTCAGTAGTCGTAATAAAAACTTGCAGCTCAGAGGTGATATCTGTTGATATTAGTCGATGGTTTTGTAAATATTGTGTAACCGGATGGCGTGCCTCCTGATTTGATAGGCGTTGAATTTCTTCTAGCCACCATTGGAATTTTATGTGTGCAATACCAGGATCTGAGCACTCTGAAAGAATGGTAAATAATTCATTATGTAGGGCATGAAAGCCGACAATATGGATTCTTGTTTCTTCAGATTCAAACAGATTTGCATAATACAAATTACTGCCTTCCGGCGAGGCTATTTGCGAACAGTAATTTTGATTAGCCTTGATTATGTCTGGTGAGAACATCAATGATTTCTTCAGGTGAATTAACAGTGCCATCTGCCTGCCAGCTATTTGGCTCTGAATCCGCATCAATATAGCCATATAATGCTATTAATGTGTGCATGCCAGCACGTTTACCTGCTTCTATATCACGTTCAGCATCACCAATATAAATCGTTTCAGCTTCATCAGCATTTAATAACTGACAAGCATAATGTAACGGTGCAGGATGAGGTTTTCGGTATTCAGTAGTGTCGCCGGATACGATGCATTTGGTTCGTTTATCAAGTTCAAGCTCGGTGACCAAAGGATTGGTTAGCCATTTACTTTTATTGGTGACGATTCCCCAAGGTATATTTTTATCTTCGATATGATTGAGTACAGTTTCCATGCCATCAAACAGTCGAGAGTGAATAGCAATATTTTCACTATAATGTCGTAGAAAGGCATCTCTAATCTCTTCAAACCCTTCATCATATTCTTTAAGACCAAATGCTAAATTAATCATGGCATTGCCACCAAGCGACACGGTAGGTTTAATAACATCCAGTGGTAATACTTCAAGTCCTTTATGTTGTCTCACGACATTCAGGGCATTAGCAAGATCAACTGCGGTATCAACTAATGTGCCATCGAGATCAAATAAAACGTGGTTAATCATATGATGTCGTACTTTTTATCGTTTGCATTAAATAATTCACATCTGGATTTGTTGTTAATTGGCATGTGTTTAATAAGGGGTTGTATTTCATGCCCGATATGTTTCTCACTTCTAGTCCACCTGATTTACACCAGTTTGCCAACTCTGAGGGTCTAATGAAACGTTCATAATCATGTGTGCCATTTGGTAATAGTTTTAAAATATATTCTGAAGCTACAACAGCCAGCGCATAGGATTTAATATTTCTGTTCAATGTTGAAAAAAATACATGTCCACCTGGCTTGACTAATTTAGAACAGGCATCAACTAGTGATGCTGGATCGGGCACATGCTCGAGTAATTCCATGCAAGTAATGACATCAAACTTTGCGATATTATTTTTGGCAAATTCTTCAGCTGTAATGCATTGATAATTAATATCATAGCCGGATTCATTTGCATGTTCTCTAGCACAGGCGATATTTTCAATGCTGGCATCAATGCCAGTAACAATCCCTTTTTTTGTTGCGATGGCTTCTGAGAGCAGACCACCTCCGCAGCCGATATCTAAAATATATTTGCCATCCACACTACATCGCGATTCAATGTAGGCAAGTCGCACAGGGTTAATATGGTGTAAGGTTTTGAATTCCCCATCCTTATCCCACCATTTGGTGGCGTAAGCAGAGAATTTCTCGACTTCTTTTGTATCAATATTTATAGACATTATTAATAATTTTTTGTGATTGTAACAATGCGGAAAATAGAATTCGTATGGTTAGTATAGTAATCTCAAATAAATCACTGTAAACCATAAATAATAAAATTTAGAGATTCAGAATGAAAAACAACATATTGTTAGGTATTAGATTTGCCGTTATTAGCATATTCTTTTATTTTTTAACGGGTTGTGCATCTACACAAAATCTTGATGAAAGAGACCCCTGGGAAAGTTTTAATCGCGGTGTATATAATTTTAATGAAGCTGCTGACAAAGTTCTCATTGATCCATTAACCAGGGTATATGATTTTATTACGCCGGATTTTATCGATAATGGTATTAGCAATATGTTTAGTAATATTAGACAGATTCCTGCAATTGCTAACGCTTTATTACAATTTAAGTTTGAAAAGGCGGCAAATGACTTATTGCGATTTTTAATCAATTCAACCTGGGGATTATTGGGCTTTAATGACATTATTGGTAGTGATTTACCTAAAGGTGGAGAAGATTTCGGGCAAACATTAGCACATTGGGGAGTAGGGACTGGACCTTATTTGGTATTACCTTTTCTCGGTCCCTCGACATTACGCGATACCGCAGGTTTTGGTGTTGACAGCCTGATGAGTCCTGTTATCTATCTGGAAAGCGACGAATTGAGAACGGGTCTAATCGGACTAAATTATATTGATTTTAAAAGCGATCTGAAAAGCGCAAAGGAACTGATTGGTGCAGCTGCGGTTGATCAATATGAATTTACAAAGAATGCTTATTTTCAGAAACGAGAAGATCAAATTAATGATGGTGCTTTAACGAATTTTCCGGAAGAATAAAATTATTATTCTGGAATTTGCATACGGTTATCTTGTATGTCAAGTGCTTCGGCAAACTCAATGAGTTCCTGCAATTGCTTTTTAGCATTTTCAGGGTTAATACTGATTAATGCTTTTTTTTCCAAGAAGTTTTTGTAGATGTTGGCACTAAGACGTTGCATTCTTTTTGTCTGACTTGTTGCAAGTTTTTGATTTGTTGATAATGCATTCCACTTTTCATTAAAAAAATTAAAACTTTCTCTTGTCCACTCATTTGCCTTCAGAAATTCGGCAATCAGTGCTTCTCCGGCCTTGCTATCGACAGGATTGAGATTATTTTCAACACTATTAGCGGTATTCGTCTGGGAATTGCTGACTGGAGGTTTTGGATAAAACAATACAACTGCAATAATTAACAAGATGACGAATACACAGCTGAAAGCAATGTAAAGCATGGGTAAGTTTTTTTGTTTAACAGGCGCAATTATATCTTCACTGGATATATTGCCAGTTGGTGCTGCACTGGAAATATTGATGATTTGAGTTGTATCTCGGTTTTGTGGGGTCGTTGTCTCAAGATCATTACCCGGTTCTAACGGGGCAAGATATTCATTATTTTCGACGTTTACATTTCCATCGATTATGGCTCTAAACAGATCATTTCTTGCTTGGCGATAGGTGTCTTTGCTAATAATACCATCTGCATAATCTGCAGCTAATTGATTTAACGTTTTACTACTCATTAATAAAACTTTTAACCTACGTTTTCACGTAATAATCGAAAACCGGTTACTTCATCAGAGTTGCCATCAGAATCTCTTTCAAGGCTGATATCACATTTTGAATGTGCATCTGTGTAAGCACCACCTCTCACATAAATACTGTTTCCATCCTTTACCCATTCTTGAACATTACCGATATAATTTTTTAAGCCCCAGCCATTGGATTTACCTGACTTCACACTCACAATACCTGTGCCTTTAATCAATTTATCTCTAACTGTAACACGGCAGTTAAAATCTTTTTTAGGTTGTTTGCCACCTGCATTTGCTGCATAAACCCATTCATCACGCGTAGGAATACGATAGGTTTTGCCGGTGCGTTCAGATAGCCAGTTTGCATAGGACTCAGCTTGCTGCAAAGAAATACCTGTCATGGGTTCATTTCTTCGTTCTTTATCTTTGATTGGTTGACAAGTGCCACTCAAGATACAGTATTTACTGTAATCACTTACTGAAACCTCGTATTTGGAAATAGCAAAAGGTTTATCAAAGCCTTCTCCATCTGGCACAACCACCATTAATGGACCACGCGCCTGCTGATGAATCATGTCATAACAAATAGCTTTGGCACGAGTACCATATCCAGCCAGACGACTGGTGCATTCAGAGTCACTGACAATAGGTGTCCATTGTTCAAATGCAGCACCAGCACCAGCACTAGCACTACCTGGATTAGCTGCAAGTGCGGATTCTAAATCAGGGTTTTCAGCACGACGAATCTTATCGGGCGTTAAACGGGCAATTTCTTGGTTCAATTCCTGTTCTTCCGTTGCATAATCCGGATTATCAGTCCAAAGCGCTTGTGCTCGTGCTAATAGGTTTCTGGTTTGTTTTAGTTTTGTTGCATCGCCACTGCCGGCTTCCTTATCTTTAAGATAAAAATCATAAACACTATTAGCTTCTTTTAGTTTTGTTTCTAATGTTTGTGAAAACATCAGATATTCTGGATGTGTTGCAAACTCAACAACCGCCGCTTGTTGTATCTCTGTTGCCAGTGTCAGTTTGCCAGCTGCTATAGTGTTATTTGCTTCAGCTAACTGTGGCCATGGTTGTAACTGTAATTGATTTTTTAAATCAGCTAGCACGGCATTAGCTGGAAACAATCGTGCAGCTGTATCAGCTAATGCAGCAGCACCGTTTTCATCTGTTGTACGTAAGTTATCAATACGCCCTGACAGTATTTCTGCTGCATTTTTACTAAATTCTGCATAGCGTGCAGGATCAGCTGTTTCAATTTGGCTGATTTTTAATCTGGCATCGGTACGGAAGGTGAATGCTGTTTTAAATAATTCTGTTAGTTCAACAATATTTGCCTCTGCTTGATAATTGTTCTTAAGTGATAATAATAATGAGTTATTTGGATCGATCTCCAGACCTTTATTAACAACAGTGAATGCGGTAGTGAAATCTTTCGATTCAGCCTGACTTTGTGCCAATCTCGCGTAAGCATCGCCAAGCATTTGAGGAGCTTCAAACCTTAGATAATTATCATTTTCAGGCAAGTCCGTTTTTAACTGTTCATAAACTTTTTCAGCTTCTGCGATGTTATTTGCTTCTGTGAAGGTTTTAAGGTCAGACTTGTTAGCTTCAACACGCGCTAAACGTTCGGTTTCAGCTCTGGCATCTGCAATAGATTGACGAGTATCAAGCAAGGGTTGCAGACCTGGCGCGTAACGCTCAGCTGTATCGATGTAGTCGTCTGCTGCATCATAACGCTCGGCTTGCAGAGTTATGTTTGCCCTATCTATATATAAAATAGCAATTTGATCGCGATATGAATCCAGCTCTGGTTTAATCGATTCATCTTCGCTAACCATACTTGCCAATTCTTTAACTTCACGAAGAAGATTGCTTTCCCAAACGTCATCGTCCACTCCTGGTTGTGTTAGTGCTTTATCGATGTTGGAAATATTAGTAGTTGCCAGTTCAGTGATTTTTGTTTTTCTTTCATCGCCACTTAAATGAGCCAGTTTTAATTTCGCTAATCGTTGGTTTAATTGTAAACCACTCATAACTTCAGTCATGTCAGATGCGAGTGTTTCTGCATCAGCACGAGAACCACTACTTAGAATTGTATTTAATTCTTCATCGATCAATGGTTTAAATTGTTCAGATAAACGTACCAAGGTATCACTATTGGGTTCCAGATTAGCGAGTTCAGTAATAGTTACCTGTTGTTGCTGATAGGCATACAGACTGGTGAGTTGAAATTCAACTGCGTTCAAATCTGACTCAAGCGAAACGACTTTTTGCGCCCGCAGAATTCGGGACTCAAGGTCAGAAAGTCTCGGGTCATCTTTACCACCTTCTGTTTGCATGCCAGATCTGACCAATGCCAATGCTTCATCATAATTTTGCTCATCAAATTTCAACTTAGCATAAGTACGATAGGCATTGCTTGGTCTAGGGTCATCCAAAAGAGGATGATTGGGATCAATCTTAGCAATTTGTTGCAGAATGGTTCGAGTATTATCAACTAGACTTTCATCTTTTAACGCATCAATGTATTGTTTGTTCAGGCCACTTATAATCTGTTTTTTGCTACTTGCGACCTGCTCTATTTTTTGTTGTAAATAGATAGATTCAGGATAGAACTCTCTAATTTCTTCAAGCACTTTATTAGCTGCAGGGAAGTCATAATCTTCACCACTAGTATCAATAAAGCTGGCAATTTTGTCGCTGAAATAGTTTTGGATAGCATCTTTAGCTTCATCAGATACTTTTGTCTGGTCTGCTTTTTCAAGCAAACGTATTTCATCCAGTTTTGTTGTGATGATCTGTTCTGTGCCCCGAGTAATTTCCGTAACAAGCTGCCCCAGTTCTCTTTGATGCAAGTAATCTAGTGCAGGGTTTATAAACATTAAACCGATAACAAGTAATACTGTTGCAGCGATAACGAATGGGTTCTTATGCCATGTAGCCTTTCCTTCGAGTTCTTCCAGAAAATGTGCAACATTAGGACTTCTATCTTCGCGTTTAAATGCTACAGATCTTTTAAGCGCACGATTCTGCTTTTTATTAAGTGTTTTGATATAAGCTGGTTCGAGTTTATTTTCGAATGCTTTATTCGCAGGCAATTTATTAAACGGGTGTTTTCCAGTTAATAGCTCGTAAGCGGTGCAGCCTAGAGCATAAGTATCATCACGGGTATCTGGTTCTTGTCCTTCCAGCATTTCATAACTTGCATAGGCGGGTGTTAAGGCACCTAACTTACCTGGATCAAATAAGGTTTTTTCAGCTTCACCGGTGACAGGGTTTTTAACAGCGCGCGCGATACCAAAATCCAATGTCTTAACTGTGCCATCATTACAATAAAAGGCGTTTCCAGGCTTGAAGTCGGAATGCACCAGTCTTCTATCGTGTGCATAAATAAGGCCTGCACCAAGTTGCTTGATAATTTCATAAGCTTCATCAAAAGGTAAACCACCCCTGGGTTTGACTTGTTTTTTGATGAAGTCTTTAAGTTCCATTCCCTCCATCAATTCCATTGTGATAAATACAGGTGTGCCTGGGCCACCTACACGATCAAAGTCATAGATAGTTGCAATATTAGGGTGAGCCAGTTTTTGCTGACGACTTGATTCACGCTGCAGAGAGATAAATGCTTCAGGGTGACCTTTAAAGTCTTCATTTAATAACTTGATAGCAACATGCGGCTTTTTGTCTTTAGCTTCATGCTTCAGAAGGTCAAGTGCTTTATACACCTTACCCATACCACCAACACCAAGGACTTTTTCCAGTTTAAAGCGTTGTTTAATGACTGAACCTTCACCATAAGAACCACTAAGATCACCAACAGCTACAGCAGGGTCACTCCATTCAGTTCCAGTAGGACCGGTGGGAGAAGTAATAGATGGTGTAGAAGTATCAGAGCCTGGCATACTGATATCAAACAAGTCACTATCAGTATCATCACCCGCCTGTGTTTTTTCTTTATCTATGGTTACCTGAAATGTCTTGTCTTCACTATTGATGTCGGACTGCACTGTCATATCTTCACTATCGAAATCATTAGCTGAAGATTGAACAGTCATATCTTCGCTTCCTAAATCATCAGCAGTTGCCTGAACCGTCTTATCTTCAGTATCGAAGTCATCTGATGTCGCCTGTACAGTTTTATCCTCACAATCAAATATATCGCTATCATCTGGAGCCGGATCAAAAATTGTTGCATCAGAGTCTTCATTATCTGTTGATTCTGTTTTTGAAGCATTTGTGCGACGAAATTCATTAATTTGTCTTTTCAGGTGGGTATAGGCTTCATCATCGATGTTGCTTGCAGCCTGAAATTCGTCCAATTCAGCAAGCATTTTTGTGGCGAATTTAGGTGACATAGCCAATAACATATCTAGTTGAACCGAGAGCGTTTCAAGCTCCAGTTCCCCTTTTGCTAATGCGTCTAATGCGGTTTTGAAATCAGACAGAGCAAATACCTCTAAATACTAAATTTAATTTTTGAATATATGATTAATCAATGTCAACCAGAATTGCAGTTACATTGTCACCAGCGCCACGAGATAAAGTAAGATCAATTAATTCTTTGCAGGTTTCCTCAATAGTACCTTTTTGCAGCATTGTTTGAAACTCAATATCGTTAAGGTGCTTGGTCAAACCATCACTGCATAATAGAAAGCGATCGCCCTTTTCCATCTCCTGAATATCCATATCAAGAAATAATTCAGGTGTGGCACCTACAGCGCGAGTAATCATGTTACCGTGGGGGTGAGTCGCCGCTTCTTCGCGCGTTATAATTCCTTTCGCAATATATTGCTCTACTTGTGAATGATCGGTGGTCATCTGCCTTAATTCATTATTTCTTAATCGATAGATTCGACTATCACCAGCCCAAATAAAAATAGAATAGTGTTGATAAGCAACAAGTACTACGACAGTGCTACCAATTGTTGTGCGTTTTTTGGATTCTTTTGCCTTGGTAATCAGCTTTCTGTTAACTTGGATAAGTCCATCTTCAATATCATCCACATAACGTTCGAGTGATAGGCCTTCATGTACTTTATTTAACGTGCTAACGATTAATTGACTGGCAACATCTCCACCATCATGTCCACCCATTCCATCGGCCACAACCCACATTCCGACTTCTGAACGTTCCAGCATGGAATCTTCATTGTATTTACGCACCTTGCCAACATTTGTAATACCATGCGAATGCCATGATAGTGTTTTTTTATATGCAGTAGCCATGAACTATTATCCATCCAGATTGTTTGGCTTTTAATAAAGTAAACATCTTCTTAACGGCGTATAGTGAATTTAACAACCTCTGTCGGACCTTCAGAAAACGATTTGCCAAGACTAATGGCGCCATTGGACGTTAAAGGCATTTCCTCTCGTCTTAAAAAAGATTCTTCAGCATTATCCAGTTTAACGTGTGTGCCATTGGTGCTTTGATCGATAATAAAAAACTTGTTTCTACGTAGTTCAATACGAACATGTTGTCTGGAAGCAAGTTTTTCATGAATAGGTAAATCACAGGTTTGACTTCTGCCCATAACGACACCTGTTCTATCAAGATTAATCGTCATCTGTTTGTCGCGATATTCAAGCAACATGGAGGATTCTTCTAAATGAGGCACATCTTCCATCATGCCTGCCGCCATTCTGGTGACATCTTCTTCTTGCCAAATAATCTCAAAAATCTGAATAACGTCTTTCTTACCCTTAATAGGTGCATTATCTACAAAACGTGCGCTAGCTTGCATGATAGGTTCTAATAGGTCTAAAGTGGTTTTTGTGGTAATAATTTGTCCACCTTTTGCCTGTGCAGCCATTCTTGCAGCAACATTCACTGCATCACCAAAGACATCACCACCTTCGAGTAGTGCGGGTCCAAAATGTAAACCAACACGTATTTTTATCTCGGGTTTATCAGCATCCTGGGTGGTATTGATCTCATCTAGGTCTTCCTGCATCTGACATGCTGCATTTGTGGCATCATCAGCAGTTGTAAAGGTACACATGATTTCATCACCTATCGTCTTGATAACAGTACCGCCATAGGTATGAACAATGTCTGTGAGGGCATGCAGTGTTTCAGCGATAATGGCACGGGCATTTGAATCACCCAGTACTTCAAATAAACGTGTACTGCCGCTGATATCAGCAAACATGATGGCTAAATTAGCTGATTTTGGCGACATAACTAACTAACCATTATGTCCGATAAAGAATTTGATGCTATGTTGCATATATGCACTTGCGAATATGTAATAGTGATTTTTATGATATTGTTGATACTAAATTAAAATAGTTCAATCATAACCAGTAATCTTTGTAGAGTCATTATCTTAAATTATTTATCTAAGTGTTGAAATCAACTAAATATTTATTTTTCAATAATATGGTCTGGAACTAGAGATATGTCGGATACAAAACCCAAGCAAAACACTATTCTGAAAGTTTTTTTAGCACTAATAATTATCGGCATATTTATCCTGGTGTCTGCTTTCTCGGGTAAGGAATTATTAGGTTTAGGTGCTGCAAATAATGAAGCTGCAAATGTTGAGCAAAATAACAACAAGGATAAGAAGCAGACTGAATGGGCCAATCTAGATAAACAACCTGAAGTTTTAGCGCCAATAGATCTGAATTACCTCACCTTGTTTTTTAATAACATGAGCAGTCAAAAGCGTGAGCGTGTCATTTCAGATAAAGTATTATTTAAACAAGTTGTTGAAAATGAAGCAATTAATCGGGCAGTTGTTTCTGCTGCTGTCGCAAATAAGCTTGATGAAGACAGTAATATAGAATTTTTAATGCGTCGCGGGGCAGAAGCGTTTTTACGAGATGCGTACCTAAATAAATTAATTTTAAGTAAATTACCCAAGAATTTTCCTGCGGATGAACAGGTTAAGGAATATTACCAAAACAATCTGGATAAATTTTTAATTCCTGAGCGAATTCATGTCTGGCAGATTTTTTTGGCAAAACCAACAGATGATGAATCATTAAAAACCACGAAAAATAAAATAAATGACATATTGAAAAAAATAAAAAAAGATAAATCTGTATTTTCAGGTCTGGCGATTGCTG
This sequence comes from Gammaproteobacteria bacterium, assembly GCA_030829955.1. Lineage (GTDB taxonomy): Bacteria > Pseudomonadota > Gammaproteobacteria > Eutrophobiales > Eutrophobiaceae > JANQNX01. The sequence goes on from JAURNY010000014.1 coordinate 10,552, forward strand.
AATCTCAGCATGAGCAAAGTCGTGTGAATGGTGGCTACATGGGACTAATTAAAACTAATGAAATACTACCTTCTATCAAAGAGCCATTACTGAAACTTAAAGTCGGTGAATTAAGCCAGGTTATAGAATCTGAAACAGGTTTTCATATTTTGAAGCGTGGTGAGAAGCAGCAAGCTGTACAAGTTGAGCTCGAACAGGTTAGTCCAAAAATTAAAAAATTGTTACTTGAGCAAGCGAAATTGCAGCTTAAAAAGGAAATATTTCAACAAGTTATAAAGGAATATCCACAAGGTTTATCTGACACTAAACTTGAGGAATGGCAGTTAAGTATTGAAGCTATAACAGAAAAGCCTTAAATTTTTAAGAAAAAATCATACCTATTGTGAAAATGCAAATTATTTTTTTTGCATCGATCAACTAAAATCTTCTAATTTTCAGTAGTTTAAGCTGTCTTATCTGTATCAAATATTTTAGAATTCACATTGCCACAAAACTGCAGAATTGATAGATGTCTGTTAGAAATTTTTATGTAGATTCGCTTCGCAAAACCACTAGCTTATAGCGCATAAATATCACAGTAACCTTATGTTTTATATGTATTAATAGTGATTTTAAAAATTAAAAAAATAATACAGCTAAGAGTCTTTTATTATTCACTTTTAGTCACTAGTCTGTGCATTTCTCAAATTACTTCTGCTGAACCAGTTGGATTACCTGTTGCTGCTACTCCTAGTGACGTTCGATCTGGCGCGGAAAGACCAGAAAGTGAATTAACAGAACCGCAAGCAGAATTTGTTGCTGCCGATTCTCAGCTCGATATCCCTGCCATGATAGATAGGCCGTTTGATATTGAGGAAGGTCCATACGTAAATGTCACGGAATTTCGTTTAGTTGATGGTGAAGATTATCCCCAGTTTGGAATTAGTATTGCTGAAATAATTGCCGTATTAGAAGAGGCAAAACAGGAGCAGCCCGAGCGCGGTTTTAGTATTGGTGAACTGCAAGAAATATCCGATAGGGTAACTCGTTACTACCGTGGCAAGGGTCTTATCTTGTCGACTGCTGTATTGCCTGTGCAAACTGTTCAAGATGGTATTGTTGATATTCAGATCTTTGTTGGTCGTCTTGGTCGGGTGCGTGTCGAAAGCAATGAAGAATATGATGCAAATATTTTACGACGACCTTTCCAGAAATTAATTGGGCAGCCTGTTACGCAACAAACTATTGAGTCCGCACTGTTAACGCTGACAGATTACCCAGGGCTCAGTGTGTTCGGTGTATTTGAACCGGGCATCAAAGTTGGTGAGGCTGATATCGTCTTAAAGGTTCAGGAAGAGAAACGGTATGACTTTGCCGCTCGAATAGATGACCATGGTTTGCCAACTACTGGTCGTAATCGTTTTCGTACTACAGTGAATTGGAATAATCCGATAGGTTTTGCAGATAGAATTACTGTGACCTATCAACAAACTTATAATCCTAAATTAAATGATTACTGGGCTTTGGATTATCTGCTTTATTTGGGTCATGGTTTTTCAGCTGGTATGGGGACATTTAAAAACCGGTTTGATATAGGCGGAGAGTTAGCTGTAGCCAATATTTCAGCTGAAACGACAAATGATTACGCCTATTTTCAGAAATCATTCAAACGTTCCAGACAAGAAAACTTATCTTCAAGATTAACGCTGACCAGAAAAAAATCGACAACGACAACTGCAGGCTTTCAAACAAACCAGGATAAATTGACGGTTTTTAAACTGGAAGCTAACTATGATTCAGTTGATACCTATTATCCTTTAAGGTTTTTGTTAAATGCTTTTCAAAAAGAACCTTCCAACTTTGGCGGTGGTATAAACTTCGCTACGCTTTCAGTTAGTAGGGGATTTAATGATATTTTTGGCGCGATGAGTTCTAGTCCAGAGCAATTTAAGCTGGGAAGTGGTGGTCAACGTTCAAGTCGTCGAGGTGGCTCAGGAAATCTTGCGGCAGGTCAATTCCTAAAGGCAGAAGCTAACTATCAACGACTGCAATTATTGACTAAAAAAACTTCGTTTCTATTTAGAACTGAATTTCAATGGTCCAATGATTTGCTGGTGCCACTAGAGCAGTATTCCGTTGGCGGCCCTGAAAGCGTTCGAGGTTTTCCGGATGCACAAGGCTTGTTTGATAGGTCTTATTTCTTGTCAGGCGAATATATTATGAATGCGCCGTTTATCGCTGATAAACCTGCCTTTTATAATCGTACATGGGGAGAGGTTTTACAGTTCTCTGTGTTCTATGATTTTGCAACAGGGCAACAAAACGATCCTCTGGACTCTGCAAAAGATAGAAATACCTCTGGTAAATGGGTGACTTTTCGAAGTATGGGTGCGGGTTTGCGATTTAATATTCCAGGCATGATTGATAGCCGCTTGATGTACTCCACTGGACTTGGTGGAGAAGTACCGGATAACGGGCGTCATGGGCAAATTTGGGTTGATTTCACCTATAGTTTTTAAATTGATGTTACAGATACTAAGACATGAGTTAGATAAAGTGGTTATGTTATACACAGCGCAGTATGTTTTGTTAGAAACTGCTATACAAATTATTAGTATAAATTATTTGGTTTAACTGATTGTAAATATGGCAAATAATCGAAAACAATCGCGAAGGCATTCTCAGGTGTTTAAGCTAAAACCTGCAGTATCCTTCATGCGCACTGCGCTTCCTGCAGGTTTATTGTTTGGTTTTGCTACCAGTTCCTATGCAGAAGTTCTCCCCAATTTTCAATCTGCAAATTCAAGTGTTTCGCGAGACACCTCCGGCAATCATGCCACGATTAAGTCTCCAACATCGCGCGGTATAGGTTCTGCCTCCAGTATTTCAATTGCCAAAGATCAATCTATAAATATTCAGCAAGCAAAAACCGCGCATTATCTTTTAAATAGCAACAGTACAGGTATTAAACCTGAACAGATTCTCGGGCAATTAAATTCAGTAGGTAGTGTGACGCTATTTTCCGCTAACGGGATCTTGATCGGTCCATCAGCGGCAATAAATGTAAACTCACTCGTTGCCTCTGGTCTTAAAGTTGACGAAGAAAAATTTCTCAAAGGTAACCATGTCTTTTTTAATCCTGATGGAACTGAAGGTGGTAAGGTTGTTAACCAAGGCTTAATTCAAGCTGCAACTGGCGGTTCAGTAAGTTTAGTTGGTGGTGCAGTTAAAAACGAAGGCACTATTCTAGCAACAGCAGGGCAAGTTAATCTTCTCGCGGGCAAGAAAGTCACTATGGATTTTGATGGTGATGGATTAATTCAGTTTACTGTTGATGAAAAGATTTTACAAAACGCTCACGATTTAGATGATGCTGTGTCCAACACCGGCACCATTAATGCTGAAGGCGGCAGTGTCATACTGCATGGTAAAGCTGCTAAAGATGTGTTTACCAATGTTGTGAATAATAGTGGCGTTATCGGTGCGAGTAAAATTCAAAATGAAGGTGGTGTGATTAAGCTTGTTGCCAATGGCGCAAGCAACTCATTAATCAATACCGGTACATTAAGTGCGCCATCATCGGATGGTGATGGTGGCATGGTTGAAATCTTCGCTAGTGATACTGCAATCATTTCAGAAGATGCATTGATCACTTCAGCGTCAACATCAGGTAAAGGCGGTCAAGTAATCGTTGAAGGTGAAAAGGTAGGTCTGCTTCATAACGCGCGTATAGATGTATCAGGTGAAACCGGCGGTGGTGAGGTTTTAATTGGTGGTGATTATCAGGGAAAGAATGCAGAAGTTAAAAACGCCACTATCACTTATGTTGGTGATAATACTTCTATCAATGCAGATGCAATAACAGAAGGGGATGGCGGTAAGGTAATTGTCTGGTCAGACAATACGACAAAATACTACGGCAATATCTCAGCTACGGGCGGTAGTAAAAGTGGTAATGGTGGTTTTGCAGAAGTTTCAGGAAAAGAAAACCTAAAGTTTTCCGGCGCTGTTGATTTAACAAGTGCGAATGGTGATTTAGGTGAGTTACTGCTCGACCCAAAAAATATCACGATTTCTAATGCAGGTGGTGATGATCTTATTGGCGTCAATAATGATGATACATTTAATAACATATTAGCTTTTGACGAAGGCAATGGTGGCACAGGGCCTGACTCGAATGACAGCATTACGCCTGCAACACTCGATGGTATTGGTGCGACCATCACTTTACAGGCAAATAACGATATAACTATTACTGATGCAATTAATTTATCCACTGTATCTGCCGGTTTGACTATGCAGGCGGGCAGAAGCATCCTGATTAATGCTGATATCAGCACAAATGATGGCGCGGTAAATATTCTTGCTAATCAACGTACTGCAAATGGCGTTGTAGATGCTGAAAGACTTCCCGGCGCAGCAGAAATCACCATGGCTGATGGCACCGCAATTTCAGCAGGTTCAGCAGACGTTACTATTATAATTAGTGATGGTCAGGGTTTAGCAAATAATACTAGTGGTGATGTTACTATTGAAAATATTTCTACTACGGGTGATGTACGAATACAGAATTCTGGTACAACAGCCGGCAGTGACATTTTGCGCGATACAAATGCAACTACTGCATCATTGATTACCTCGAACACGGTAGCACTTGAGATAAGTAATTCTTCCAACGCTACGGGCACTATTGGTACAAGTGCCAATAACATTAATATAGATACAGCAAACCTTGAATTAATTACTCAAGGTGGTTCAGCTTTTATAAACGAAGCAAATGCCCTTGAAATAGGTGGTGCCGCACTTGGTGGTTTAAATGGCATTAATACTAATGGCGGTGATTTATCGATTACTACGGGTGGCGCATTAACTGACAGTGAATCAATAATTGCAGATAACGTTGCGATCACATCTGCTGGAGCAATACTAGATGTGGTTACAAATAATATTGGTTTGATTGCGGCTTCCATTACGGGTGCGGGTAATAGCTTTTCGCTTGATGAGGCAGATGGTTTTACGGTTGGTTCGTTTGATGGAGTCAACGGCATAGTAACTGACTCCGGTGATATCACCCTATCTAACTCTGCTGGAGATATTACTATCAGTGCAAATATCGTTACTGCTGGTGCGGCGGTATCGATTGGTAGTGGAGTAAATGTTGATGGTCCTGCCATATTAATTGATACCACAAATGGTGGTGCAGTAGCAGCAAATAACGTAACCATCACAGGTGCGATTGAAGGATTTAATGCTGCTGGTACAGATAGATTAACGATTGATGCTGCACAAGGCGTTGTTGATGGAGTGGGTGATGCAAATGTCAGCATAGGTAATATTGGTGATGTTAGGGCAGTTGGCACAGTTGATATAGACGGTGCGCAAATTGATGTTGGCGCTATCTCAGTCGAGTCGGGAGATATCCTGATAACCGGTACTAATATTGATTTAAATGGTGAACATTATGTTGTTACCGGCAATACTTCTGGTGAAATTATTTTTACGGGTGCCGTTGATCTTGATCTGGCTGGCGGAACAACTACCGTACAAACTACGGGTGCAATTGGCGATGATATTACGTTTAGTTCAACCATTAATGATGACGCATCGGGCAACACTGTATTGATATTAAATGCCGGTGCAGCAGGTAATGTCAGCACAGGTAATATTGGTGGTATACACGCAGTGCGCACAGTTGATATCGACGGTGCGCAAATTGATATTGGTGATGTCACAGTCGATACGGGAGAGCTCCTAGTAACCGGTACTAATATTGATTTAAATGGTTCAGGTTATATAGCCCTTTCTGGTGAAATTATTTTTACGGGTGCCGTTGATCTTGGGCAGGCTGGCGGAACAACTGTCGTACAGACTGCGGGTGCAGTTGGCGAAAATATTACGTTTAGTTCAACCATTAATGATGACGTGGTGGGTGACACTGCATTGACATTAAATGCCGGTGCGGCAGGTAATGTCAGCACAGGTAATATTGGTGGCGGTAAGGCACTAGATACAGTTGATATTGACGGTGCGCAAATTGATGTTAGCGATATCACAGTCAACACGGGAAATATCGCGGTAAACGCCACTATCATCAATGTGAATGGCGTGTTAACTACGACTGGTGGTGCGGGCGGTGTGTTAACACTGAATGGTGGTGGTATAACGCTAAATGCCACACCGATTGTTGACGGCGATGATATTACCCTGAATGGTGGAGGCGATGATTTAATTATTGCTGCAAATATTACCGATGATGCAACGGTAAGTTTCACCGCGAACAGAGATATTATTATCCGAAGCGGATTTACAGTTGATACGTCAGGTAGTGGTACAGCTGATATTAATTTCACGGGTGATGGTGATGGTGATGGTGATGGTGGCGTAATACTTGAAGGCACTGCAGCTTTGGATGCCGGTCAGAATATTGACCTTGAAGGTTCTGATGTTAATGGTGCAAATAGTGCTATTGCTGGGTCACTCAATAATGAAAGTGTTTACGTCGATGGCAATAGCTCTGTACAGGCAGTAGGAAGTATTACTATTCAAAGTGGTCCCAATACAACGTCTGCTGCAGGTCGGGGTGGCATTGCGCTTAACGGTGCAATTGTTAGTACTGGAGGTGGTGCAATTACTGTTACCGCTGATGATGACATTACCATGACAGCCTCAGGGCCGATTGCATCCAATAACGGCAATATAACACTCAGTGCAGATAATGATTTTGCAAATGGTGGTGATGTTCTCATGACCGGTGCAAATACAATCGACTCTGGTACAGGAACCATAGATATTGAAGCCACAGGTACGATTCGTATTACCGGTTTATTCAGTGACAACAATACTGCTTTAGCTATAGAAATCTCCAGTGCAACCGGTGCCATTCAAGATGCCGATGATACCAGTGCTGATATTACTCTGAGTAATGCTTCCGGCGGCTTAACTCTATTAGGGCTGGCTGGAATTGGTGTCAGCGGTGGTGTTGCTGCTGACGATAATCTTGAAATTATCGCATCAACAGTTGATGCAACTAACACTATTTCAGGTGGTATTGCCCTTGATAGCCTCGGTGGCACAGCGGCTGGAGTAGGCGGTGTTAATTTTGATGATATTCAGGTTGGTGGTGCAGGCACTCTTACACTTACAGGTGTTACCGCAACGACGTTGACCAGATTGGATACGGCAAATGGAGTGATCGATGTTGATATCGACGGTGCAGGATTGACCGCTATAGATGTTGCAACAGGTGCGAATAATCAAATTGATCTGACGACATTGAATGGCAGCGATATTACTTTAGGGGCTGTGGATGCAGGGACAGGAACAGTCAATATCAACTCAGCAGGAAGTATTCATGGTGTAACAGATGATGCAGTGGCTGATGTTAGTGGTGGAACGGTAAATTTTGTATCAAATGCTATAGGTATAGCTACGATTGTGGATGTATCTGCCTCAACTGAATTCAATGCAGACACGAGTGCCACTGGTGGCAATATACTGGTAGACCTATTGAATAATACCAATATTGGATTAGTGACGGCTGGCACAGGTAATGTGACGCTGGATGCCACCGGGTCCACGATAGATGCTACCGCTGATGACGGCGTGGCAGATATAGCAGGCGCGACAATAACGCTTGTATCGAATGCTATAGGTACAGGT
>JAURNY010000015.1 GCA_030829955.1 Gammaproteobacteria bacterium
ATAACCTTCAGTAAATAATTTAAAGTGATGAATTAATGATTCCATATCATCTTTCATCTCGGCACGTTTAGGTGGCACGAGCTTATGATCATCAATCATCACGGGGCCGGGATTATTTCTTAACCAGTTTATACATTGTTGAATAATACGATTGGATTGGCGCATCTCTTCTACACGCATGAGATAACGATCATAACAATCGCCATTTGTACCAACTGGAATATCAAAATCAATTTCGGCATAAATATCATAAGGTTGTTTCTTTCTTAGATCCCATTCAATACCCGAACCACGCAACATCGGGCCGGTAAAGCCTAATTGCATTGCACGTTCCGGAGACACAATACCAATATCAACAGTACGTTGTTTCCAGATACGGTTTTCCGTTAATAATGTTTCATACTCATCAACCCTATCAGGAAATTGATTAGTAAATGATTCAATGAAATCCAGCAAGCTGCCTTGTCTGTTTTCATTCATGCGATCAACTTCTTCCTGACTATGCCATTTTGATGCTTCGTATTGCGGCATTAATCCGGGCAAATCACGATAAACACCACCCGGACGAAAATAGGTAGCGTGCATACGTGTACCAGAGACTGCTTCATAACAATCCATCAGGTCTTCGCGTTCACGGAAGCAATATAGAAACATGGTCATTGCGCCACAGTCCAAACCATGTGCGCCTAACCACATTAAATGATTCAGGATGCGTGTAATCTCGGCATACATTACTCTTATATATTGCGCGCGCACTGGCGGTGTTACGCCTAACAGCTTTTCAATCGCCAAAACATAGGCATGTTCGTTACACATCATTGATACATAATCGAGCCTATCCATATAACCAATACTTTGATTAAAGGGTTTGCTTTCGGCAAGTTTTTCAGTCGCACGATGTAATAAACCAATATGCGGATCAGCACGTTCTATTACTTCTCCGTCCATCTCAAGCACGAGACGTAACACACCGTGCGCAGCAGGGTGCTGTGGACCGAAATTCATTGTCATATTACGAATCTCAGGCATCCGGCTTTTCCTCATTTTTATTTACATAGCGATTATCATCACGGATAACGCGCGGCACCAGTACACGATTGGTAATACTTACTGGCTGATAAACTACACGTTTTTTATCGGGGTCATAACGCACTTCAACATTACCTTCGAGAGGAAAGTCTTTACGAAACGGATGACCAATAAAACCATAATCAGTCAGTAAACGTCTTAAATCAGGATGACCATTAAACAAAATACCGTACAGGTCAAAAGCTTCTCGCTCATACCAGTCTGCACCACTCCAGATGGGAGTGACTGAATCAATACGTGGTGTATCAGCGTTTAGATAACAACGTATACGCAAACGAATATTGTTTTTAATTGATAATAAATGATAAACAACTGCAAAACGGTGTTCGTCATTTGCTTCTATAGTGTGTTTTTGTTCTCGACCGCGACTAAAACCTGTGGATGTTTTTTCTTTTGTTGCCCAATCACTCTGACCATAACTTAAATAATCGATACCACATAAATCAGACAGCTGTTGAAAAGCAAAGTCTGGTTCATCTCTTAATGCTTTGGATACTGACAGGATTTGCTCTGACATTACTACCAACGTAACCTGACCACGATCACAGATACAATCTGTAATCTGATCCCGGAAGCGTTCCTCAAGCTTGGTCGCGAGTGATGCAGCAGTCGACGTCATAAGCAATAAATAATGTAATTAACGAATTATTGTATTCGTTCTTTTGATTTTATTTTGTAATTGAATAATGCCAAACAGCAGGGCTTCAGCTGTCGGTGGGCAACCTGGCACATAGATATCGACAGGCACTACACGGTCACATCCTCTGACAACCGAATAGGAATAGTGATAGTAGCCACCACCATTTGCACAAGACCCCATTGAAATCACCCAACGTGGTTCATTCATTTGGTCATAAACCTTTCTAAGCGCTGGTGCCATCTTGTTAACAAGCGTGCCCGCAACAATCATGACATCAGACTGACGAGGGCTTGGACGAAATACCATACCAAAACGATCAAGATCATATCGCGATGCCCCTGCCTGCATCATTTCAACCGCGCAACACGCCAAACCAAAGGTCATGGGCCACATCGAACCGGTTCTGGCCCAGTTAACCAGATTATCAACCGTTGTGGTAACAATCCCGTGCTCGTGAATTTTCTCTTCCGTGCCCATGCTTATTCCCAATCCAGTGCGCCTTTACGCCACTCATATATAAAACCAATAACCAAAACCCCAAGAAATATCATCATCGCCCAAAATCCGACTAACCCTATTCCATCCAACGCGACCGCCCATGGAAAAAGAAAGGCAATTTCCAGATCAAAGATGATGAAAAGGATGGCAACCAGATAATATCTAACATCAAATTTCATTCTGGCATCTTCAAATGCCTCAAAACCGCATTCGTATGGGGATTGTTTTTCTGAATCCGAACGTGCGTGCCCCATTATCTTGCCCAGAACTAATCCCAGTGACATTAACAAGACTCCGAGCACTAGCCCAACCAGTACAAATAAAAGAATTGGCAGATAATTTATTAGCATTAGTTTAGAAATAAGAGAAAAGAAATTAATACAAAATTAAGCGTTGAGTATACATCATGTTAAAAAGGTATCACATAAAAATTCATAGGGTTTTTAAAACTTTATAAATAACTTGTGTGGCTTTTTACAATGATGCATTTTCAGTAACAAATTCTCGAAATCTTATTTGTCATGAACAGATAACCGGTTAAAAAATAACATATCCATTTATTTGTAGCGGCTTTATCGACTAAAGCTTTAAATAATTGACGCTGAGATCGATGCAAAACCAGATATTCCTTATGCCATGCAGTCTATTACAAAAGCAAGTGACTGATGCTCTATTGCCTGAATGAATTCATTATAAATATTTATTAATCATCAATAACATAGCTTATATGTAGTTCAAAACTCCAAGTAAAATCGCATAACGAGCGCCTTTTCCTATTGCTATTAACAAAATAAAAACACTAAATTTAACTCGCATTACTCCGGCTATAAACGTCAATGCATCGCCACCTATGGGCGCCCATGACATTAATAATGTCCAAACGCCATATTTTTGAAACCAATGTTGTGCCCCTTTTAAACTGTTTTCTTTAAACGGAAAAAAACGATGTTGTTTGTAGCGCAACAGATATCGTCCAAGCAACCAATTCAGACATGCGCCCAACGTATTACCCACGGTGGCAAATAAAAATAGTTTCACGGGGTCATACCCATTCAGAAGCAGTCCAGCAAGCATCACTTCAGAATAGGCTGGTAATAATGAGGCGGCCACAAAAGATACAAAGAATAGAGAAAAATAAACTTCCATATCAACAGGTAATACAGAGTTTGAATGACTGATTATTGCTATGTTCCCGCCACAAAATCGTGTAATTGTACTGTGTCATTATGGTGCCGATGGGGAGATTTGAACTCCCACGAGATTACTCCCACCACCCCCTCAAGATGGCGTGTCTACCAATTCCACCACATCGGCTTTTTGAAATAAATATTTATTCAGCAGGTATTGCAGGTAAATCGTCGCTAAAAGTTTCTTCAGTCATGGCTGGCATATCTTCAACTGCGGCTTGTTCAACTGTTTCTTCAATCACTACTCTATCCATCAAACTTTCCGGTGCTGATTGAATACTTTGTGTTGCGAGATAACCGAGCAATAAACTATTCGCCAGAAATATTACTGAGAGAATGCTTGTTACTTTCACCATGAAACCACCAGAACCCTGACTACCAAAAACAGTACCGGATGAACCGCTACCAAATGCTGCACCTGCATCTGCACCTTTACCCTGTTGTATCAGGATAAATACGATTAATGCTACTGCGACTAAAACTTGTAATACAAATAATAATGTATGAACTGTTGCCATGTTGTTACCTCATTGCTTTACAGATAGAGAGAAAATCATCAACGATTAACGAAGCACCGCCAATCAAACCACCATCGATATCTGCCATCGAAAATAAATCTTGTGCATTGTTTGCATTTACACTGCCACCATACAAAATACGAATATCATTCGCGATAGCAACATCATGTCTTGCTAAACGCAGACGAATAAACTCATGTACTTCCTGCGCCTGCTTCGGCGTTGCCGTTTTACCCGTGCCTATTGCCCAAACAGGTTCATAGGCAATAATTGCATTTTTAAAATTCTCAATACCTGCCAAATCAATGACTGCATCAAGTTGTCTGGCAATGACGTCATTCGTATCGCACGCTTCACGTTCTTCCAGTAATTCGCCAACACATAATATTGGTATTAAATCCTGCTTAGTTACCGAAACAAATTTTTGTGCGACTAGTTGATCACCTTCAGCATAAAGACTACGTCTTTCAGAATGCCCTACGATCACATACCGGCAAGCCATATCTTTCAACATAGATGGAGAAACTTCACCCGTATAGGCGCCAATTTCCAGATGCGATACATTTTGCGCACCAAGTCGCACTTCACTATCAGCAAGTAATTGCCCTACGCTATCGATATAGACAAACGGCGGACATATCGCCACATCATTATTTACTGATTCAGCGTCACTGAAACCAGCAATGACACCTTTTATCAAGGTCTCATTTGCTACTTTTGAACCATTCATTTTCCAATTTGCAGCGACGAGCATGCGGCGTTTGGACACTATAAAATACCTGCTATAAAAGGGCGCAAAGGTTACAGAGGGATGACTGTTAAATCAATATATTGTCTGAAATTTAAGCTTATTTCTCAGGCGGCAGAGGTTTGACCGCTTGTTGTAATACCTCGATGTCATCCTCCTCTAAGCGCCAATGTTGTCCGGGCCGTTTTCTACGCGGCATGATATATGGCCCGTAACGTGTGCGAATTAATCTTGAAACAGCAAGCCCCTGTGACTCCCACAAACGTCTTACTTCACGGTTACGCCCTTCCATAATAACAACGTGATACCAATGATTAACGCCTTCACCACCGGAATCGACTATGTCAGTAAATTTTGCCAAACCATCTTCCAGTTCGACGCCATCGCGTAATGCCTGTAATTGTTCTGGTGTTGCCCTGCCCAACGTTCGAACAGCATATTCACGTTCTACCTGATTCGATGGATGCATCAGCTGATTTGCCAGTTCACCGTCATTGGTAAATAACAATAGACCCGTGGTATTTAAATCAAGACGGCCTATGTTTATCCAGCGTCCATTTCTAACACGAGGAATATTTTCAAAGACAGTTGGACGACCTTTTTCATCTTTACGCGTGCAGACTTCTCCTGCCGGTTTGTAATATCCCATAACCTTACATGTTTTTTCTTTCTCAAGATGTAAACGGATTGGTCTGTTATTGATGGAAATACGATCTTTCGCTGTGATTTGCTGGCCTAATTCTGCTGGTTTGCCATTGATGGTAATCAGACCATCCTTAATCTGCTGTTCGATCTTACGACGCGAACCTAAACCGGCATTCGCCAATACTTTTTGTATACGTTCTGCCATGAAGGCTTAATTAATGATTGAATGGAATGACTTCAGCATCAGCATCTTCTTCCAGTTCATTTTCATCAAATTCGGATGCTTCTTGTGTGTCGGTAAGGCCACCCTCATCCTCTGCATCATCTTTTAATTCATTTTTAATGTTGACGTCGTAATCTTCTATAGCAGAATTGTCTTCAACATCCTGTTTTTCTAGTGTTTCATTATCACTGGTATCGACAGGTTTGTTTTCTTCTAGTGCCTCAAACAGATCAGGATTGATGGAATCAAAATCCTTAATATCCGCCAATGCAGGCAAGTCGGATAATTTTTTCAGATTAAAATAATCAAGAAAGCCTTTAGTCGTTGCCAGCAATGCAGGTTTGCCCGGCACATCTCGATGACCTACAACTTTAACCCATTCACGTTCCTGCAGTGTTTTCACGATACCGCTGCTCACACTGACGCCACGAATATCCTCAATCTCTGCACGTGTAATCGGTTGACGATAGGCAATAATGGCTAATGTTTCCAATAGCGCTTTAGAATAACGTGGTGGACGTTCATCGAATAAACGATTTACCCATTCGGCATAATCATTACTTACCTGTACACGAAAGCCACTCGCGACTTCAACAATTTCCATACCCCGACCCTCGTAATCAACCTGCAGCTTTTCAATAGCAGCACGAATATCATTTCGTTCAGGTTGTAACTCTTCACCTTCAATAAATAAATTCAGTAAGTGGTTAATAGTTAATGGTTGGTTTGCCACCATAATGGCGGCTTCAATAATATTTTTTAATTTATTCTGACTCATGATGCTGCCTTAACGTAAATAGGCCCATTAATTTCGTTCTGGACCAGTTGAATCAAAGAATCTTTAACTAATTGCAATATCGCAAGTAATGACACTACAACACCGGCACGACCTTCCTCAATCTGAAACAGATCGGCAAAATCAGTAAACGTATCCGGATTGACCTTATCCAATACAATACTCATGCGTTCTCTTACCGAAAGCGCTTCGCGCTTGATCTGATGATGACTAAACATATCCGCACGACGCATTACCTCTGCAAACACTTTTAATACAGAGTCCATCGAAACATCTGGTGGTTTTTGATTGATCTTGCGACCAGTAAACTCAACCACGGCACCAAAAATGTCGCGTTCATAGCGGGGAATCTCATCCAGTTTTTCTGCAGCTTGTTTAAAACGTTCATATTCCTGTAAACGTCTGATCAGTTCAGCTCGAGGATCGTCTTCTTCCTCTTCGCTATCACGTCGTGGTAACAACATACGTGATTTTATTTCAGCCAACATCGCTGCCATCAATAAATACTCACCAGCAAGCTCTAACTGCAAGGATTCCATCAATTCGATATAACCCATGTATTGTTCAGTAATTCTCGCTAGTGGAATGTCGAGAATATCAATGTTCTGTTTTTTAATCAGATACAGTAATAAATCCAATGGTCCTTCGAATGCCTCAAGAAAAACCTCAAGCGCATCAGGTGGAATATATAAATCCTTGGGTAACTCCGTAATCGGCGCACCCTGAACGATAGCAAAAGGCATCTCTTTTTGATCGATACCTGTAGCCTGGCTTTGAGTTTCTTCGTTCATTTATAAATCGTATTTTAATTTAGAGAGCTTCGCACAGATAGAAATTTTGTTCTCAGACGAGGCAAAAATTCGCGCGGAAGCGGAGTTTATAAAAAATAAATGAGCATTCGAGCAAATTATTAACGAAGTATTGGGACAAAATAACATCTGTGAGAATCTCCTAACGATAAACTAGATGCATTGCATCTCTAACTTCTTCCAATGTTTCGCGCGCAACATCGCGGGCAGCTTCACAACCGTCCGCAATAATACCGCGTACAGTTTCAGGATCATTCATATATTCTTCCGCGCGCTCACGTATTGGACTCTGCTCTTTTAATACAGCATCTATTAAAGGTTTCTTGCAATCAATACAGCCTATTCTGGCATTGGTGCAACCATCTACTACCCATTCACGTGTTGATTCATCGGTGTAAACCTGATGAAAACTCCATACCGGACATTTTGATGGCTCACCCGGATCGGTTTTTCTAACCCTGGCTGGATCGGTTTGCATGGTGCGTAACTTTTCTTCGACGACTGCCGGATTCTCTCTCAATGAAATCGTATTACCATAGGATTTCGACATCTTTTGTCCGTCCAGACCAAGTAATTTTGATGCCGGGGTTAATAGTGCCTGAGGCTCTGGAAAGATAGCCTTACCTAAACCATCAAGAAAGCCACTCAGACGTTCACGATCACCAATACTGATATTCTGTTGGGATTCTAGTAATGCCTTTGCCTTTTCCAGTGATTGTATATCGCCCTGCTCCTGATAACTCTTGCGCAGATTCTTATAAAGTTTCGCATTCTTTTTGCCCATTTTTTTCAGGGCAGCCTCGACCTTATCTTCAAAATCAGGTTCTTTTCCGTATAAATTATTAAAGCGACGAACTACCTCACGTGCCAACTCCACATGAGCCACCTGATCTTCACCGACGGGGACATGTCCTGCCTTATATATAATAATGTCAGCTGTCTGCAATAAGGGATAACCTAAGAAGCCATAAGTTGTCAGATCTTTATTGGTTAATTTTTCCTGCTGATCCTTATAACTGGGCACACGCTCTAACCAGCTTAACGGTGTGCTCATTGACAATAATAAATGTAACTCTGCATGCTCGGGCACGCGGGACTGGATAAATAATTTGGCCGCACCCGGATTAACACCGACTGCCAACCAGTCAATGACCATATCCCAGACACTCTTCTCAATGATTGTGGGGTCTTCATATTCTGTCGTTAACGCATGCCAGTCTGCTACAAAGAAGAAACACTCGTATTCCTTTTGCAGTTCTATCCAGTTTTTGAGTACGCCATGATAGTGGCCGAGATGAAGTTGACCTGTTGGGCGCATGCCAGATAACACACGCTGCTTACCGCTTGATGCCAAGAATTGTACCCCTGATGATGTGAAATTAGATTATCCGCGCATTATACCGATTGCGAACAAGACATATAGACTTTACGCTTAATTCATTGATAGATTTTCGAATCCCTTACCTTCACGCAAGACAATTGATTCCGGGCCGGTCATATCAATAACCGTAGTAAAATCAAGGCCTCCCGGCCCGCCATCTATGATTAAATCGACTCTTTTTTCGAGTTTCTCAGCAAAGATTTCCGGATTATTTTCCGGTAATTCCTGATCCGGCAAGACCAGACTAATACTGATAATGGGCTCACCAATAGCATCCAGTAAGCCCTGCGTAATCGGGTTATCCGGCACACGAATACCTATGACGCGGCGTTTCGAATCCTGCAGTCTTTTAGGCACATCATGCTTTGCCTTCAATATGAATGTATAAGGGCCTGGCGTCAGAGATTTCATGGTTCTGAAATCGGCATTGTTAATTTGTGCATAAGTTGATATCTCGGATAAATCACAACATACCAATGTTAATGGTTTATTGCCGGGTAACTGTCTGATTTGGCGGATCCTGTCCAATGCATCCTTATCCCCCATCCGACATCCCAGGGCATAGGAAGAATCCGTAGGATAAATAATCACACCAGAATCTCTAAGTATGGCAGCGCTCTGTGTGAGAAGGCGCACCTGTGGATTTTCGGGATGAATCGTAAAATACTGGCTCATGCTGTTTGCGGATCAAAATTAGGTTATAGTGTTTACTTACTGAATTAATTAACTATTTATAAATGAAATTCCTATTCGACTTTTTTCCAATCATTGCTTTCTTTATCGCCTTCTATATTCCGGAAGATCGCGAGCAAGGCATTTATATTGCGACTTACACCATCATCATTGCGACCTTTATACAGGTTGCGCTCTATTGGTTGCTATACAAAAAGTTCGAAAAAATGCATCTGATCACATTTGTTGTCGTTTTGATTTTCGGCGGTCTGACGATCTATTTACAAAACGAAGCCTTTATCAAATGGAAACCAACTATCGTTAACTGGTGTTTCGCTATTGCACTCATCGCTAGTCATTTTATTGGTGACAAGCCACTGTTCCAACGCATGCTTAATCTGGCAGATAATAAATTACAACTTCCGGATCATGTCTGGCGAAACGTCAATATGAGTTGGGGCATATTCTTTATTTTTCTTGGGTTCGTCAATCTTTATGTCGCCTTTAGTTTTTCAACTGAGTTCTGGGTAAATTTTAAAGCATGGGGAATGACAGGACTGAACTTTATATTTTTGATCGCAATTTTTATTTATATATATCAATACCTGAAAGATATTGAACAACCTGAAAACGAAACCAATAACGAATAAGAGAGCTAATATGTTTTACGCCATTATCAGTCAAGATGTAGAAGATAGTCTGGAAAAACGAATGAGTGTGCGCACCGATCATATTGCGCGTTTACAAAATTTACAGGATGAAGGTAGATTGTTAATCGCCGGTCCTCACCCTGCTATCGATAGCGACGACCCTGGTCCTGCCGGATTTACCGGAAGTTTAATTGTTGCTGAATTTGATTCACTTGAAGCTGCACAAGCCTGGGCAAATGCTGATCCTTATATTGCTGCCGGTGTTTATGAAAACGTTATCGTAAAACCATTTAAAAAGGTTTTCCCCAGTGTCTAAAACTCGTGTCGACATGATTCGTGAACGTATTGAAAAGGAATTAAATCCTGTTCAATTACAGATTATCGATGAGTCGCATTTGCATGCTGGGCACAGTGGTCATGGCGGTGCCGGACATTTTAAGGTGGAAGTTGTTTCGGAATTATTTAATGAACAGCCATTAATTAAGCGCCACCGTATGGTTTATGCTGCCGTTAATGATCTGATGCAAACGGAAATTCATGCCTTAAGTATTAATGCCACAACACCTGCCGAGGCAGATAAATAAATGCCCTCGCAAAAACCTTTTCTAAAATGGCCTGGCGGAAAGTATCGTATTATTGATCGTATCCAGGATCATTTGACTGAAGGTAATCGTCTCGTTGAACCTTTCATAGGTTCAGGTGCAGTTTTTTTAAACAGTAATTATGACAATTATTTATTGGCTGACACCAACCCGGACTTAATCAATCTCTATAAAACCTTGCAGAAAAATGGTCAGAAGTTTATCAACTATTGTAAGCCCTATTTTTCTGATGCTAATAATCAGGCGTCAATCTATTATGAATATCGAACACTATTCAATGAAACAAAAGATGTTCGTTTAAAATCTGCATTATTTATTTATCTGAATCGTCACTGTTATAATGGTCTCTGTCGTTACAACTCCAAACATGAGTTTAACTCACCCTTTGGCCGTTATAAGAAACCGTATTTTCCGGAAAAAGAGATGCAGGCATTTCATCTGGCCTCACAAAATGCAGAATTTATTCATGCGAGTTTCGTTGAAACCATGCAAAAGATAAAAAAAGGCGATGTCGTTTATTGTGATCCTCCCTATACACCATTAAGCAAGACTGCCTATTTCACCGATTATTTTTCCGGCGGTTTTGACTGGCAGGAACAAATCACCCTGGCTAACTGGGCGGAGAAATTGAGTAAACAAGGTATTCCTGTTCTGATATCCAATCATGACACACAGAATACGCGGCGACTGTATAAAGGTGTTGGGGCGCGAACCAAAGGTTTTAAAGTCCGCCGCAATATTAGCTGTGACACTAAAAATAGAAACAAGATTGGCGAAATCTTCGCTGTATTTCAGGCAGCTGTTTAGGTTTTGCAGTCCTCAACATAAGTCCATACAATGCCGGACTTTAGATAATCAATAACCTTATGTCTTCACCACTAGAACTCACAAAAGAACTGATACAACGTGCATCGGTCACTCCGACGGATGCCGGCTGTCAGCAAATGATTGCCGAGCGACTTGAGACCATCGGTTTCAAAGCAAAACATTTACGTTTTGATGATGTCGATAATCTCTGGATTACACATGGAGAAGGTGCGCCGCTATTTTGTTTTGCCGGGCATACTGATGTTGTTCCAACTGGTCCGGTTGAACAATGGCATAGCGATCCATTTGAACCTGTTATACGTGATGGTTTTCTATTTGGTCGTGGCGCGGCAGATATGAAAGCGGGCATTGCTGGTATGGTTCTGGCTGCGGAGGAATTTGTAAAACAACATCCTGATCATCCGGGCACAGTCGCTTTATTGATTACCAGTGATGAAGAAGGACCTTCTATCAATGGCACCCGTAAGGTCATCGAATATTTAAATGATCAGAATATTAAAATTGATTGGTGTGTATTGGGTGAACCATCGAGTGATAAAACTGTTGGCGATATTATTCGTACAGGTCGTCGTGGTTCATTAAACGGTGTCTTAACTGTTAAAGGGACTCAGGGACATGTTGCTTATCCTGAAATTGCGAAAAATCCGGTACATATGGTTAGTCCATTCTTGTCAGAAATCACATCAATCGAATGGGATCAGGGTAATGAATATTTTCCACCAACAACATTTCAAATTTCAAACATCAATGCCGGAACTGGTGCAGAGAATGTGATACCGGGAGACATCAAGGTTGTGTTTAACTTTCGTTTCTCGACAGAGCAAACTCAGGAATCATTAACAACACGTGTTAACGATTTACTACAAAAACATCAGCTCAAACATCAACTGGATTGGAAATTATCCGGTCATCCTTTTATTACCGAGTCAGGCAAACTGGTAGAAGCTGCCAAAGCAGCGATAAAAACTGTTTGTGATCTCGATACCGAATGTTCAACTGGCGGTGGCACATCAGATGGACGTTTTATTGCGCCAACTGGCGCAGAAGTGATCGAACTTGGTCCAGTCAATGATACGATTCATAAAATAAACGAATGTGTGAAAGTAGATGATCTCGATAAGCTATATGAGATTTATCTATTTATTCTTAATCAACTATTGAAGAAAAATTAAAAATGGAAAGATTGATAGAAAAAACTTTATTTGCCAGCCGATGGTTATTAGCGCCAATATTTCTTGGGCTATCGTTAGCAGTTGTTGCACTAACCATAAAATTCTTTAAAGAACTCTTACATACGCTTATGCATGTTGTTTCAATGAGCGAAGCAGAATTGATTCTGCATATTCTTTCAATGATTGATATGGCACTTGTCGGCAGTCTTATAGTGATGGTAATGTTTAGCAGCTATGAAAACTTTGTTTCCAAGATCGATCTTGATGAAGGCGATGAAAAACTGGATTGGTTAGGCAAGCTCGATTCCGGCAGTCTAAAATTAAAAGTTGCCGCATCTATTGTTGCTATTTCTTCAATTCACTTATTACAAAAATTTATGGAAGTTCAAAATATCGATAATGATAAATTACTCTGGTATGTTATTATCCATATGACTTTTGTTTTATCTGCATTAATGCTGGCGTTTCTCGATAAGATAGCGTTCGCCTCACATAGAGAACATTAACGTAGTAGCTTTAAAATGATTTAAGGGAATAAATTGTATTTAACAATACAATAGATAGCTCTAACGCCATCTTTCCAGTTGATCTTTTTACCTTCGGCATAAGTCCTGCCGTAATAGGAAATACCAACTTCATAAATTCGAACATCCATTTTTGAAATCTTTGCCGTAATTTCTGGCTCCATACCAAAACCGTTTTCTTCAATCTCGATATTTTTAATGATGTCTGCCTTAAATGCCTTATAGCAGGTTTCCATATCGGTCAGATTCAGATTGGTAAACATATTAGATAAAAACGTCAGAAAGGCATTTCCCATGCTGTGCCAGAAATATAAAACACGATGCGCATGACCCGAAATGAAACGTGAACCATATACAACATCGGCCTTGCCGGCGACAATCGGCACCATTAAACGATCATATTCTTTTGGATCATATTCAAGGTCTGCATCCTGAATCAAAATCACATCACCAGTAGCATGTTTAATACCGGAACGTATTGCGGCACCTTTTCCCTGATTGGTTTCATGCAGGACCAGTTGATTATATTTCCCCTTTAAGTCGCCTTGTAACAGTTCGCGACATCCATCAGATGAACAATCATCGACAACAACAACTTCAATATCAGACCAACTACAATTAGCTACTGCATCCAGAATAGTTTCAATCGTAGGTCGTTCGTTATAACAAGGGATAATAACTGACAGTTTCATAATTATTTTTTTAAAAACTTAAACTGCTATTTAACTCAGCTAAAAGAAAATTAGCAAGTCGGCGTTTAGTGAAATGGGTCAGAAATTACAAATAACCCCGGTTTTATGCTCCTGCAAAACCGGGATACAGTACATCCTGTACATAATAAAGCCGGGACAAGCCCGGCTTTAAATTACGGAGACTAAGTTTTGACTTAGTGGAACTGCTCTTCTTCGGTAGAACCAGTCAGAGCGGTTACTGAAGATGCGCCACCTTGAATGACAGTGGTTACGTCATCAAAATAACCTGCACCCACTTCCTGCTGGTGAGATACGAAGGTGTAACCTCTTTCACGACCTTCGAATTCAGGTTCCTGAACCATTTCAGTGTAGTGTTTCATACCTTCGCCACGTGCATAGTTGTATGCAAAGTCGAAAGTACGATACCAGTTCAAGTGAATACCAGCCAAAGTAATGAACTGGAACTTGTAACCAAGATCAGACAAGTCTTCCTGGAAGCTTGCAATTTGTGAATCGCTCAGATTTTTCTTCCAGTTGAATGAAGGTGAACAGTTGTATGCTAATAATTGACCTGGGCATGCAGCCTGAACAGCTTGTGCAAATTCACGAGCAAAACCAATATCAGGGGTACCGGTTTCACACCATACTAAATCAGCATATGGTGCATAAGCAATACCACGACTAATCGCTTGCTCAAGACCATTTTTCACACGGTAGAAACCTTCTTGAGTACGTTCACCAGTTAAGAATGGTTTATCGTTTTCATCGAAGTCACTGGTTACCAGATTAGCTGCTTCTGCGTCGGTACGTGCCAATACGATAGTTGGGGTACCCATTACGTCTGCTGCCATACGAGCAGCAATCAATTTTTGTACTGCTTCCTGAGTTGGAACCAATACTTTACCGCCCATGTGACCACATTTCTTAACAGCTGCTAATTGGTCTTCAAAGTGAGCACCAGCCGCGCCATTAGCGATCATGTTTTTCATCAATTCGTATGCGTTCAATACACCACCGAACCCGGCTTCAGCGTCAGCAACGATTGGTAGGAAGTAATCAATCGCATCTTTTTCAGCAACTTTACCATCAGCCATGTTTTTCCATTGGATTTCATCAGCACGTTTGAAAGTGTTGTTGATACGACGAACCATGGTAGGAACAGAATCGTATGCATATAGAGATTGGTCAGGATACATGGTTTCAGAGGTATTACCATCAGCCGCAACCTGCCAGCCTGACAGATAAACTGCTTCAATACCTGCTTTTGCCTGTTGCATTGCCTGGCCTGCAGTGATTGCACCAAAGGCATTTACATAACCTTTCTTCGCAGTGCCGTTTACTTTTTCCCAAAGTATTTCCGCACCTCGTTTTGCAAGTGTGTATTCAGGCTGAACACTACCTCGCAGACGAACCACATCTTCAGCGGTATAACCACGTTTTACGTTTGCCCATCTTGGGTTTTCCGCCCAATCTTTCTCTAATTGCTTAATTTGCTCTTCTCTAGTCACAGAATAATCCTCCTGGTGATTTAAAGCATTGAAAATTGAATTCACCTGAATCTTGGCTTAACAAAAATCAGGTACCTTTATATCGGGGCAGCAAAAGTAAAGATTTCTCAACTATTTAGCAAGCTAATTATGTTAATAATTAGTATTAATAAAATTAATACTTAGCTATACTGTTGATATGAGTCGTTTTTATTATAAACAGAACCGTCTCAAGCAGTTACGTGCTTTTTGCTACGCTGCACAATTCGGTAGTATGTCACGGGCTGCTGAGCATATGTTTCTTAGTCAGCCATCTATTTCCCTTCTTATTCAGTCACTCGAAAAAGACCTTTCGGAGCAATTATTTACCCGCAAAGGTCCCAGAATCACCCTGACTCATGAAGGCGAAGCCTTGTTCGAACTCGCGCTACCACTAGTAGAGGGTCTGGAGACACTACCAGAAAGCTTTATGGAGAAATGTAAAAAGTCTGTTTCAGGTAGCTTCAAGATTGCCGCGGTTGAATCCGCGATTCTGTATATCTTGCCCGACATTATTAAACGGTATAACGCTGATTTCCCCGATGTACAAATCAAACTGGATAACTGTTCTGGCGCATTGGGTGTAGAAAAAGTCAGAAATGGTGAAGTCGATTTTTCCGTCGGTTCAACCCTGAATGTGCCTGATGATGTGATTTATCTACCTTTATATACATTCGAGCCAGTACTCATCACGCCTGTCGGTCATCCGCTGGCGCAAAATAAACAAATTAGTATGCAGGATATTAGTAAGTACGGATTAATTCTCTCGCCACAGCATATGTCGACCTGGCAGATGGTGGATTTAATCTTCAAACAGTACAACGTTGAATATCACGTTAAACTGGAAGCAGGTGGCTGGGAAGTCCTGAAAAAATATGTAGAGAATGGTTTAGGTGTTTCTATCGTCACAGATATTTGTTTATCTGGAAATGAACGGCTTGAAAGAGTCCCGCTCAGTACTTATTTTCCGAAAAGAAGCTATGGATTATTTTTAAGGGCCGGCAAAGTGTTGTCTCCTGCAGCACGAGAATTTATACATTACATGCATCCTGATGCAATGAACCAATTTAATGCGCGACAGGACAAATTACTAAATGCGGAAAATGTGAAAGCATCTTCAGTCAATATATCAAAAATGGCATAAAACATGCGTTATTAAATTACTAAAAAAATAACTTGAAATTAACTGTATGAACGTATCATTATAATAACAGTGAAATAAATGAGAAAACTTCACCAACACGTTTTAGATGGAATAATTGATGTCAGATAATACTGACAAACATCATGATAGCGACTTGGCTGTTCAGGAAGCCGAGCCTAAACTCAAGCGCCCTCCGCTTTATAAAGTCATCCTTATTAATGATGACTACACACCAATGGAATTTGTTGTACACATCCTTGAAGCGTTTTTTTCTATCGACAGAGAAAATGCAACACGCATCATGCTGGAAGTACATACTCGTGGAAAAGGCGTTTGTGGAATTTTTACTCATGAAATTGCAGAAACGAAGGTAGCAGAAGTCAATAACTATTCACGAGAAAACAATCATCCACTTTTATGCACCATGGAAAAAGCCTGAGGGGTATTCACCATGTTAGATAAAGAACTGGAACAAACACTTAATGAAGCATTTAGAGAAGCAAGAGAACAACGTCATGAATATATGACTGTTGAACACTTGTTACTTGCATTGCTGGATAATCCATCAGCATCACAAGTGCTAAAAGCGTGTGGTGCAAATCTTAATAGCCTGCATAGTGAACTGGTAAAGTTTCTGGTAGAAAACTCAACAATCATGGACGATCAGGAAGATCGCGAAACACAACCAACAATGGGTTTCCAGCGTGTATTACAACGCGCAGTATTTCATGTGCAATCTTCAGGTAAAAAAGAAGTTGCCGGTGCCAATGTATTGGTCGCAATATTTGGTGAACGCGAATCACATGCTGCTTATTTTTTAAGCCAGGAAAATGTAACCCGTCTCGATGTAGTGAATTTTATCTCACATGGTATTGCCAAGATTGAAGATAATGAAGAATCCATTAACGAGAATGAAGAAGAGGTTCAGGCGGAAGAAGCTGGTAGCAATCCACTTGAAAACTTTGCTGTTAATCTGAATGAACAGGCAATGCAAGGAAAGATCGATCCATTGATTGGTCGCCAAACCGAAGTCCAACGTACCGTACAAATTCTTTGCAGAAGACGAAAAAACAATCCACTTTATGTTGGTGAAGCCGGCGTAGGTAAAACCGCAATCGCAGAAGGTCTGGCAAAATTAATCGTAGATGGTGATGTGCCGGAAGTATTATTGGATGCTGTTATTTATTCACTGGATTTGGGTGCATTATTAGCAGGCACAAAATATCGCGGTGACTTTGAAAAACGTCTTAAAGGCGTTGTAAATCAAATGAAGAAACAAAAAGGCGCCGTATTATTTATTGATGAAATTCACACTATTATCGGTGCAGGCGCTGCATCTGGCGGCGTAATGGATGCGTCTAATATTATTAAACCTGTATTGGCATCCGGCGAATTGAAATGTATCGGTTCAACAACCTATCAGGAATATCGTGGCATCTTTGAAAAAGATCGTGCATTGGCAAGGCGTTTTCAAAAGATCGATGTGAATGAACCCAGCATTGATGAAACAGTAAAAATATTACAAGGCTTAAAATCACGCTTTGAAGATCATCATCATGTACGTTATACCAATCAGGCATTAAGAACGGCTGCCGAGTTAACCGAGCGCTACATTAATGATCGACAATTACCGGATAAGGCAATTGATGTTATTGATGAAGCTGGTGCTGCACAACAATTGTTAACTCCTTCCAAACGTAAAAAAACAATCAGTGTGCATGATATTGAAAATATTGTAGCGAAGATCGCGCGTATACCAGCCAAGACCGTCACCTCTTCTGATAAAGATGTGATCAAAAATCTTGAACGTAACTTAAAGATGGTTGTATTTGGTCAGGATGAAGCGATAGCGACACTAGGTAATGCGATTAAAATGTCACGTTCAGGCTTAGGCAATCCGGATAAACCGATTGGTAACTTCCTTTTTGCCGGCCCTACCGGTGTGGGTAAAACAGAAGTGACAAAACAACTAGCGATTCAAATGGGTGTCGAACTGGTTCGCTTTGATATGTCTGAATATATGGAACGCCATACTGTTTCAAGATTAATCGGTGCACCTCCAGGTTATGTTGGTTTTGATCAAGGCGGGTTATTGACTGACTCTATTAATAAACAACCGCATTGTGTATTGTTGCTGGATGAAATGGAAAAGGCACATCCGGACGTGTTTAATTTGTTATTACAAGTTTTTGATCACGGTACACTAACCGATACCAATGGCCGTAAAACAGATTTTCGTAATGTGATTATTGTCATGACCACCAATGCCGGTGCAGAGAGAATGAGCCGTGCATCGGTTGGTTTTACACAACAGGATCATAGTGGCGATTCAATGGAAACGATTAAGCAGACCTTTAGTCCCGAGTTTCGAAATCGTCTGGATGCCATCATTCAATTCAAACCACTTGAACAACGTAATATTACCAATGTGGTTGATAAATTCCTGATCGAGCTAGAAGCACAACTTGAAGCGAAGAAAGTGACTGTTGAAGTCACCGACGAAGCACGTGAATGGCTGGCAGTAAATGGTTATGACAAGATCATGGGCGCAAGACCAATGGCAAGATTGATTCAGGATAATGTTAAACGACCACTTGCGGAAGAATTATTGTTTGGAAAACTCGAACATGGTGGTCATGTCATCGTTGAATTGAAGAACGATAATATCGCTGTTCGTATTGCTGAAGATGAAGTGTTGGAAGACTCTGTTAATTAAGCTGTTTTAGCATAACTTTTGAGTTACGCTGATAGTCGTACAATTCTTTTTTCTTCACGGGTAACGATTCTGTTGCTATTTCTGCAAAACCTTTTTCGATAAACCAGTGTGATGTTTGCGTTGTTAACGCAATTAATTCCTTTGCCCCCTTTTCTACCGCAAGCATTTCCATATATTTATAAAGCTTGTCACCCATGGATTGGTTTTGATAATCAGGATGGACTGCCATACAGGCAATCTCCATAATATGTTCATCTGCATAATTATGTAATGCAGCACACGCGATCACAGTACCATCACGAACCAATACTTTATAATCCTGAATATCAGCTTCAATAGTTTCTCTTGTACGTTTGATTAATATGCCTT
This sequence comes from Gammaproteobacteria bacterium, assembly GCA_030829955.1. Lineage (GTDB taxonomy): Bacteria > Pseudomonadota > Gammaproteobacteria > Eutrophobiales > Eutrophobiaceae > JANQNX01. Next base: position 19,430 of record JAURNY010000015.1, read on the forward strand.
CTTGTTCCAGTGGAGAGATCAATTCGCAGATACCACCAATATCATTGGCATTTGCCTGTCTTACCATATCAAACGGCATGCTACTTAATAATGTACCGATACCATCACGGGTAAATAATTCCTGCAACAATGCACCGTCTACTTCATTATTGACATAATGAATACGCTCGACACCGAATTCACAAGCTTTAATCCCTTGTGCCAATGCCGTTGCCGGTGTTTCATCCACATTATAATGTCCTGGCTCTAATAATGTTTTTGCCTGCTCGCAGGTTAATTGACGTATGATATTGTCTGCTTCGTCTTTTAATTCTCTTACGCTGCTGAGCATAATTAACTTGTCTGCTTTAATTTTAATTGCGACTTGTGCAGCCACTTCAATCGAACTCAAATTAAAGATTTCACCTGTCGATGAATAACCCAATGGCGTCACTAAAACGATGTCATTTGAATCTAGTCGTTTATTGATTGTGTCATGCTCTACACTTCTGACACGACCCGTTAATTTAAAGTCGATACCATTGACGACACCATAAGGTCTGCCCGTCACATAATTACCGGATGCAACAGTTATATCTGTACGTGGCATGGTTGAATTCTGCACGCCCATCGACAATAACGCTTCAATCTGAATCTTTGCTTCACCGACAGCCTGTTTCACACTGGTAATTGATGCTTCGTCAGTTACGCGTAAGGCTTCACAATATTGCGGTGTAATATTTTTTTCTTTTAATAAGGCATCGATTTGTGGACGCACTCCAAAGACCAGTACTAACTTAATACCCAAACTGTGTAGCAAGGCAAGATCATGGATCAAATGCTGGAAATTATTCGAGGCAATAATCTCACCACCCATCTGGATGACAAAACGCTTGTCATGATGCGCATGAATATAAGGCGCTGCATCTCGGAATAATTCAACAAATGTTTGTTTATCACTCATGTTTACTTGCCACAAAACTGCATTATTAATTTTGAAAGTACATCGATCATCGGTTCGATTCGTTCTTGTTGTAAATATTCATTCGGTTGATGTGCCACATCAATATCACCTGGACCAAGGATAACGGTTTCCATGCCCATGTCATTAAAAAATGGTCCTTCAGTACAATACGTCACACAAGCAGAGTGATGACCGGTTAATGTCTCACTGTGTTTAACGATTTCACTATGCATATCAGTATGCATTGGCGGCACGGGTAGAACCTTACTAGTGAAATCCAGTTTCAACCCAGTATTATCCAGTGCATCCTGAATTCTTTCTTTTAGTGATTTTTGTAATTCAGTTGTATCCATACCAGGCATCACACGTAGATCCAGCGATAGTTCGCACTCGGCACAGATACGATTAGGACTATCGCCGCCGTGAATTCTACCAAAATTCATCGTCGGCACAGGCACTTTAAAAGAATCATCATAAAAGCTTGCCTGTAATTCAGTTCGCCACTGCATCAACGAGGTCATCACCATATGCATGCCTTCCATTGCACTATTACCAAATGCAGGGTTGCTTGAGTGACCTGAACGACCCGTTAATTTGAATGACTCAATAATAATACCCTTATGTGAATGGATCGGATTAAGACCTGTCGGCTCACCAATAATACAGTAATCACCCTTCACACTCTCACGGGTTAATATTCTGGCACCATTCATAGTGCTTTCTTCATCTGCTGTCGCGACAATAGTTAATCGTTTTTGCAACTTCGCGATTTCAATTCTTTTTAATGCTTCAAGAATTATCGGAAAAAAACTTTTCATGTCGGCGGTGCCGAGTCCGTAATAATTTTCATCTTTACTGGTTAATTTAAATGGATCCGTATCCCAACCACTTTCATCAAATGGAACAGTATCGGTATGTCCAGATAACACCAAGCCGGATCGTTGTTCTACAGAACCTAATGTCGCGATCAAATTAAATTTGTCGGGATTCTGACTGACGGCGACGATTTCACAGGCAAAACCGAGCCCATGAAACCAGTTGGCAAGCGCGTCTATTACCTGCTGATTACTTTGATCGTGAGCAGGATCAATGCTGCTGACCGATGGAATCGCTATCAGATCGGCAAAACATGACTCAAAATCCGGTGTTTTTATCATCAATATTCTTTATGAAACAGCTAAGTCCATGTATTCTAACGCACCTTTGCTAACCGACCGAAATGTAATTTAAAAATGTCTAATAAACTCAATAAATATTCATCCGTTATCACACAACAAAAATCACAGGGCGCGTCACAAGCCATGCTTTATGGCACAGGCATGACAGAAGCCGATATGGACAAGGCGCAGGTAGGTATTTCAAGTGTCTGGTACGACGGAAATACCTGCAATATGCATCTGAATGACCTTGCTGTAAAAGTAAAAGAAGGTGTCGCAAAAGCAGGACTAGTTGGCATGCGTTTTAATACGATTGGCGTGAGTGATGGGATATCGAATGGCACAGATGGTATGAGTTATTCATTACAGTCACGTGATTTAATTGCGGACTCAATTGAAACTGTCATGTCGGCACAATGGTATGACGCCAATATTTCTATCCCGGGGTGTGATAAAAATATGCCTGGCTGCATCATGGCAATGGGTCGTTTAAATCGTCCTTCAATTATGATTTATGGTGGCACGATTAAACCGGGACATTATAAAGAACAGAAACTGGATATTATCTCTGCCTTTCAGGCCTATGGAGAATTTATCGCCGGAAGTATCAGTGATGATGAACGCATGGAAGTTGTAAAGAAGTCATGCCCTGGACCAGGTGCTTGTGGTGGTATGTATACCGCAAATACCATGGCATCTGCGATTGAAGCACTGGGTATGTCACTTCCTTATTCTTCTTGTACGCCGGCAGTAGATCCCGGCAAAGTCGAGGAATGTTTGAATGCCGGTGAAGCAATTAAAAATCTTCTCGAAAAGGATATTAAGCCGCGCGACATCATGACCCGTAAAGCATTTGAAAATGCCATGGTGATTATTATCGCACTCGGTGGCTCAACCAATGCCGTATTACATTTAATTGCCATGGCCAGAGCAGTGGATGTTGAATTAACGATTGATGCCTTTCAGGCAGTTAGTGATCGTGTTCCGTTTATTGCTGACTTAAAACCAAGCGGTAAATATGTCATGGAAGATCTACATAATATTGGCGGTGTACCTGCAGTGATGAAATATCTGTTGGAGAAAGGTTTGATTAATGGCGATTGTCTAACCGTCACAGGTAAAACCATAAAAGAAAATCTTGCTGATGTGCCCAGACTAAAAGAAGGTCAGAACATCATTACAACGCTTGATAAACCAATTAAAGATTCGGGGCATATCCGAATATTAAAAGGTAACTTTGCTCCGGAAGGTTCGGTTGCAAAAATTACCGGTAAAGAAGGATTAACCTTTTCAGGGCCTGCCCGCGTATTTGATTCTGAAGAAGATATGATAAAAGCGCTGGAAGATAAAAAAATTGAAAAAGGCTGTGTGATCATTATTCGCTATGAAGGCCCTAAAGGCGGTCCGGGTATGCCAGAAATGTTAAAACCAACTTCAGCTGTTATGGGCGCAGGTTTAGGTAAGGATGTTGCCATGATTACTGATGGTCGTTTTTCAGGTGGTTCACACGGTTTTATCATTGGACATGTTGCACCGGAAGCTCAGGAAGGCGGTCCCATCGCATTGGTTAAAGATGGCGACATCATCAGGATTGATGCAACTAAAAACTCGATTGATGTTGATATTACCGATGAAGAAATGCAAAAACGTAAAAGCGAATGGGTAATGCCGGCTTATAAGGCGACTCGAGGAACCTTATATAAATATATCAAGAACGTAAAATCTGCATCAGAAGGTTGTGTCACTGACGAATAACTTTTTATTAAACCTAAAGTTTAAAGAGCCGCTGTTGCGGCTCTTTTTTTATTCATTAGAAATAATTAACGCGGTGGATCAATATTATTATTAATTGAGGTATTGATTCGAAACCAACCGGCGACGGCATATCGATCACGATTTGCCATCAATACCTCATGCGGAAACTCTTCACTTAGAAACGCCACAAATGTCCCCATTAATGGCACTACCTTAACCCCTTCCTTGTCATGGTCATCTTTGTATATTACCAACTCACCACCATCATCAGCAGTCCAGTCAGAATTAAGATAAGCAACGACTGATAGAACGCGATTTTCCTCACCTCGAAAGGCATCATAATGACGTTTGTAGTAATCACCACAACCATAATGAGAAAAGTGACTTTCAAATGAGAATAAACCCAGAAACAATCTTTGATTTAAATAGTGTTGCAATGCTGTTATCCATTTCAACCATTGCTTACCTGCATCAGAGTTACCCGCTATCCAGCAAATCTCATCCGTTCGAACAAATTTATTTTTTATATAATCATCACTTCGCCCGATACCGGCATTTTTGAATTTATCAGCATCCATCTTTAGCAAATGCAGAAACAGCGAACTCGTTAAGTCCTCTGGTAAAACACCTAGATGAATACTATAACCTTGTCGCTCGATATCGTTTGCGATAAGTTCGAACAACACATCACAGTTATAATGATCTTTAGAATTCGTAAATATTGTTTCTACGCTAAGCAAATTTCTGTCCTTCAGTTCACTAGCAGACGAATATATAGGTCAACTCATTGAGTCCTGATATTTTTTGTAATACTTCAATACCTTTCTAACATAGTTCTGGGTTTCCTTGTATGGCGGGATCTTTTTTCCATAACGAATTACAGCATTTTCGCCTGCATTATAAGCGGCAAGAGCCAACGTCATATCGTTATTAAAAAGTTTTAATAAGTATTGTAAATATCGTGTACCCCCAAAAATATTTTCTTTCGGATTCTTGCGATTAACCACGCCATAGCGCTTGGCTGTTTCTGGCATGAGTTGCATCAATCCGACTGCACCTGCTCTTGAAATAGCGTTAGGATCGTACGAAGATTCAACAGTAATCACTGCATGTAATAAGGCATGAGGGAGTTGGTAAAGTTTGGCTACACTGCGAATAGTTGGATCAAATTTTTTCTTATTTTTTAACAAATTAAAATTTTCAGGTAATTCTTTCGCCTCTTCCCAGCCCTTCCAAGTTTTTACCAATCGCTTGTAGCCTTCATGCGTTGGGTTATCAGTTAACATTAAATGCCCATGTTTATCGATATATTTATAGATATCAGCCTGCGCCAATGTGTTAACAAGGAAGAGCAGCATGATAACTATGGGAAAACAGTATAGACGTATTTTATTCTTCATCAGTCGATAAATAATAAATTATTTCAGGTAACGCTTTAACTTTATAACAAATAGACGAAAAATTGAATTATCAACAAGGAAAAGATCGCGGCAACAATATCATCCAGCATAATTCCCAGACCACCTTTTACCTTGCTATCCAGCGCTGAAATCGGCCAGGGTTTTAAAATATCGAAAAATCTAAAAAGCAAAAATCCAACGACAATCCATTCCCATGTTTTTGGAACCATAAACATCGTTATCCAAAACCCGACTATTTCGTCCCAGACAATGCTTGGGTGATCATGAACATCCATAGCGTTTGCTGATAAATGACAAATAAAAACGCCAGCAATTATTGCTACCAGCAATATGATTCCATAGATACGCCAATCAAGCTGTGCCGGATACAAGAGATACAACAAGACACCCATAACAGTCCCCATTGTTCCCGGCATTTTCGGCGACAAACCACTACCAAAACCAAATGCCAATAGATGCACCGGATTCAATAATAATTTTGCTGGAACTGCTTTAGGCTTCATGATGTCCATAATTTATAAATAATTATCTATTATCCGAACCCATGCGTACATTTTTTTTCATTATATCAGTCATCATATTCCAAAAATCATTGGCAAATGAAGCCGATGTAATTGCCGCAGAGGCAGAAGCTATTGATGGAGACTTTTATAAAATTACTGTAACAATAAGGCATAAGGATCAAGGTTGGGATCACTTTGTAAAAGGTTGGCAAGTATTGGATAGTAACGGTAAGGTATTGGGAACGCATGGATTAAGACATCCTCATGTCAATGAACAACCATTTACCCGCTCATCAACAATGATCATACCTGCAAATGTTAATGAAGTTACAATACGCGCAATAGATTCTGTACATGAAATTGGCGGCAACGAATTATTACTTTATATCAATAAGGACACTAAAAATGAGACTGATTAGTACACTGATTTTTATATTAGGTTTTTCATCCATAGCCATTGCTGATTCAGGTAATGCGATTCAACAAGCTGTAAATGCTAAACATAGATCAGTTGAAAATGTTGCACGTGATCAATATCGCCACCCTGCAGAAACATTGGCATTTTTTGGAATCGAACCCAACATGAGTGTATTGGAAATTTTGCCGGGCCGTGGTTGGTATACTGAGATTCTGGCACCACTACTGAAGGAGCAAGGCAAATTAACCATTGCTCATTTCGGCAGTAATAATCCTAATGAATATTTACGTGGTATTTATTTAAATCATGTTTCCTTGCTTGAAGCGAATTCAGATATTTATGGTGAAGTTAAAGTCGTTGATTTTCAGGATGGGGATAATTATCTGGAGATAATTCCAGATAATTCGCAGGATATGGTAGTTACTTTTCGCAGTGCACATAACTGGATTCGTTATGGCGGTATTGAAAAAATATATCCCGCTATATATCGCGTACTTAAAAAAGGCGGGATATTGGGTGTTGTACAGCATCGTGCCAGCGATGAAGATGATTACACACAATCTGCAGAAAAAGGTTACGTACCCGAACCATATCTAATTAAATTACTGGAAGACATCGGTTTTGAGCTGGTTGAAAAATCAGAAATCAACGCCAACCCAAATGACTTAAGGAATCACCCTGATGGTGTGTGGAGTCTTCCTCCCAGTTTACGCACAAAAGGTAAAGAAGCTGAGTTTCTGGCTATCGGTGAAAGTGATCGAATGACCTTGCGTTTTATAAAATTATGATGGAGATGCATGCAACCGCTAGATGGTTTCTGGCACTTGGTGCCAGTAATGCGATGCTGGCAGTGATACTCGGCGCCTTTGGCGCACATGCGTTAAAGTACAAACTTGATGAAGGAATGCTGGCCATTTACCAAACGGGCAATGATTATCACTTTTATCATGCACTTGGCTTAATATTTATCGGCATTATTTCCATACTGATTCCGACGACTATCTGGATAAAAATATCCGGTTGGGCAATGTTGTCCGGGATTGTTTTATTTTGTGTTAGTCTTTATTGCCTGAGTATATTTAATGTTCGTTGGCTTGGCATGATTACCCCGTTTGGCGGTTTATTATTTATCATCGCCTGGGCTACATTATGTATTGCTGTATTTAACGCTGAATTAGATTGAAAAAATGCAATATCGTTTATTGATTTTATTATTATCTTCGCCTGCTTTATTACAGGCTGAAGAAAAACTGGATAACCAGATTGATCAGGCCTGTATGCGTCATGCAGTAACTTTAGTTGCTCGCATAAAAGCAGAAGTGATTGACAATATAAATGAACAGCAGTCAAAGCAAATGCTGGCTATGGCAAAAGAATCATGTGAGGCTTATTACACGCACACCTTTGCAAACACAGATACTTTAAATGCTCAACCTCAGGATGATGAAGAAAAAAGTAACTGGTTAACGGAGATAATCTTACGTGGAGAAACTGAACGAACAGCAGGTCACGATCGTTTAAAACGCATGAAGTAAATAAGAAGCAGCAAGGTATATTAGTAATAACCAGACAGATACCACGATAAAAATCCCAACAAACACAAAATGTTTACTATCTGTCAATTCTGACTCTTTATAGTCCTGTTTTACCTCTTCTGGTATCAAGGGATAAATAATAGCAAACACGATTGGCACAAGTATGATTTCATCGAGTAATCCTAAAACCGGAATAAAGTCAGGAATAATATCAATCGGACTAATTATGTAAGCTATCAGCAAAAATAGGACAACTTTCACATACCAGGGTGTACGTTTATCCTTAAACGCATAATAAGCAATGAGGAGTTTTTCTCTCACGTCTTATAAAGTGGTTCCAGTTCCTGATAATTTTCTCTATCTGTCTTTTTCTCGAAAGTTGCCGGATTAAATACTTTAATAAAACTCTCACCATGCCATTGCTTGCCTGACCGTCCATAGAGACTTTCATCGATCAAATCCATTTCTTTTTGTAATGCAGGATTCATTTTATATTTTAGTTGCCCCAGACTATTGAACGTTTCATCGTTCCAATGGCTATTTGCCCATTCAAGTAACGCGGTTCGTGTTAATCCGGCATCATTTTGTTCTGCTGCTATAAATACTTTCTTTTTTAACCTCGATAACGTCTCAATACGTATATTGTTATTCTTTAACGATCTGGTTCCTTTTGTCGAAACATACCAGGCAATTAATGTAAGTAACCACATTATTAGAAAACCCATTGCTATCCATCGCCAATAAGTTTGATTATTTTGCGACACGTTTTCCAACGTTGTTACGTTATTCGTTTTTTCCAAAGTTGGTTCAACTTGTGAAGGCATTATAGTAGGAGCTTTATTTTCAGATGGTGATGGTGACACCAACAGTTTTCTCTCGGGTAATTCTGCATACTCCATAGTATCTGTCTCAGTATTCCACCAGGGAATTCTCAAAGCAGGTAATATCACCGTGCCACTAATTGTTGGCACGATTGCCATCTTTTGCTGACGTACACCAATCACACCATCATGATTAACTATTTCTTCAAACTCAGGTTGATTAGGATAGTGTTTCAGACCATCTGGCAAATTATTATCCAATGCAGGAAGATTACTTGATATTAAACCTGTTGCTTTCAGAATTACTGTACGAGTGACTGCTTCACCTTGCCTTAATGTATCAGGTGATATAGCCCATTGCTCTTCAATGGTTAAATCTTTTGCGGGTAGCCATGTATCACCGGTATAAGCATCCGGTATGGGTTGCACATCCAGATGAATAGCATCTGAACGTTTGATTATTGGATGATGTCGTGGACCAAATGGATCAAAAAGCATGTATTTATTGGCACCTAATTGCCCCTGAAATAACAGTGGATCGATAGTCACTGCGCCGCTGGTTTGAGGGAATATGACATAACTTCGCTCAAATATGCCATAACGTTTATTATTTATGATTTTTTCATAACTTTTATCATTATCAAGTGCTTTTATGATCGCTTGACCATTAGTTATTACTGGGTCTGAAAGACTAGAGCTACTAGGAGTAATTGCCCGATATAGTTTTACCGTGTAAATAACCTGAGATTGAACATAAGGTCTCTCTGTGTTAACTGAAACTTCCAGGAAGACATCATCTACGACATTTCCAAGTTGTGTTGAACTATTCTCTTCAACTTTTATTGTTAAAGGCTTGCTGGCATCATTATCAAACTTTATAGACGGTATAGTCAAATCACCAGTTTTATTAGGTAAAAGACTTAACATCCATTCTTGAGAATGGTTGATTTCTCCATTGAGAATCTTTGTGTTACTACGTCGATTACTGCTTAAAACAATAAAATCTTTACTTAATGGAGAAAAATTCGGTTGCTTATCTACCTTTTTATCGCTTTCAAATAACAAATCAAACGATTCATCGATAGCTATTGTGTCACGATTGATACTGACAATAATCTCGGCCAAAACACATTGACTGAATTGAATTAATAAAAAAAATGTAATAATTCGTTTTAACATATTACTACCAGTATTTATCAGTTGTAGTACGTCGACTTTGTTGTTGATATTGATATTTAAATTTCCTTCTCAATAAACCGGAAGGATCATCCGGAATTCGGCGCAACCATTGCTCAGAAGCCTGTTTTTCCTCATCTACCTCATTAGACTGTGCCTGCATGGAAGGTTGCTGTTTATTTTCGCCTTCTTCTTCATCAGTTTTCTGTTCTTTTATATTGTCTTGTTCATCATTATCGCTATTTTTTTCACCTCCCTGTTTACCACCATCAGACATTTCTTCCGATTTTTCTGATTGTCCATCTCCTTTCTGTCCGGATTCACCATGCGATCCTGAACGCTGCAAATTATAATCGGATTCAAAACCATCATCATTTTCGTTTTTATCCGTTCCTTCATTTGTTTGCTCTGGTTTTTTTGACTGCCCTTGTTGTTGTTTTTCTAATTCTTTTTCAAGCAATTCCTTGTTGAACTTTGCATCTTCGTGTTCGGCATCTTTATTCAAGACTTTATCATACATCGCTATTGCTTCTTCATAACGCCCCTGTTTTGCCAATGCATTACCTTTATTATAGAGACTACGTTTATCTTCCGCGTCCTGTAATAATCTTTCTGTAGCTGAATAATCTCCTGCTTTATATTTTGCTGCCGCTTTCCAATCCCTGTTTTCAAATAATTCCGAAGCCTTTTCATTTTCTTTATTTTCTAACGCACGCATCCCCAACTGGTCTTTATTAAACCAAAGTTCATTCCAGTCTAGTGCCAGAACATCATCTGGCTGAACAATAAAAAAACATAAAAGAAAACTTAAATAACCTTTACGAAAAACTAAAGCCATAAAAGGAATAATTAATAATACCAACCAAGGACCAAACTCATGCCACTGATCTGTATCAAAATCCGACTCAGTTTTGTTATCTGCTGATACTCCTTTATTAAAAAATTGATTAAGTTGCTCAATATCCCTGTCATTGATTTGACTTGATTCATATAGTCCACCACCTGCTCTTGCAAGCTTTTGTAAACTCCTTACTTCAAGTTTTGGAATGACAATCGAACCAGTACGATCTTCCAATAAAGTGCCATCAGCTAATTTTACCGGGGCTCCTTCTTTAGTTCCTATTCCGAGAATTGAAACCTTATAGCCATCACTTTTTAAATCCTTGATATGACTTTTATATTTATCGTCGATTTCATCAGTAATCAACAGAACATGTCCCAGACTTTGTCCTGCTTGCTTGAGTAATTCTTGCGCTTTTTTTAGCGTAAGTTCTATATTACTACCGGGAGCAGGCATGATCTCTGGTGATAATGCTGTTAACTGAGATTTGATAGTCTGTGTATCATTTGTCAATGGCGTCACAGTAAAAGCATCGCCAGCATAGGCGATTAGTGCAGTCTGTCCTTCCTTGCGTAAATCAAGTAAATCTGAAATTTCAAAGCGTGCTCTCTCGAGACGACTTGGTTTAATATCGTCCGCGTACATGGAGTATGACAAATCCAATGCAATCACCAACGCTGACTCTTTTTGAAATACTGGTTGCGGCAACTTCTCCCAGGCAGGACCTGCTAATGCCATAATTGTGATCAGAAATATGCTTCCAATTAACGCAATATCGCGATACGACCTGACACCTGTACGTCCAACCAGAATATAGGGGAGCAAAGCCGGATCACAGACACTTTCCCAATGTCGGTTCACCAGTTTTTGTCTGGCCAGATACCATATGCACCCTGTCAAAGGTATCAATGCAAGAAACCAGTAAGGTCTTATAAAGTGAAGCTCAACTGGCATAGTGATATACCTTGTTACGTAACAGGAATACTGACACCATCAATACCAGAGCGATTGCCAATGGCCAATAGAAAAGAGCTGTCTGTGGACGGAATCGTTGTACATCTTTTTCTATGGGTTCAAGTTCATCCAGCAACTGATAGATTTGTTCAAGTTGTTCTGTGTCTCTTGCCCGAAAGTATCTTCCACCGGTTTTATCAGCTATCGCTTGTAATGTTTTTTCATCCAGATCTGCTGATGGATTAACCTTGAGCGTACCAAATAACGAGCGCATGATGATTTCATCTGCACCAATACCTATTGTGTAAATTTTCAACCCTTCTCTGGCTGCAAGATTCGCAGCAGCTATTGGTTCTACTGCACCTGCTGTGTTAGCGCCATCAGTTAATAAAATAAGTATCTTGCTTTGCTCATCCTGATTTCGTAGACGTTTAACAGCAAGACCAATTGCATCACCGATAGCGGTAGATTGACCAGCAAGACCAATAGCTGACTCATATAAAAGTGTTTTCACTGTTTTACGATCAAAGGTCAAAGGTGTTTGCAGGTATGCTTGTTCACCAAACAATATCAAACCTAATCGATCACCGATGCGACGATCTATAAATTCACCAGCAACCCATTTTGTAGCCGTCAAACGATTCACTTGTTGATTTTTTAGAATGAAATCCTCTTGTTCCATACTTCCGGAAAGGTCTACTGCCAGCATTAAATCCCTGCCGCTCACTGGGATATCAATAAAATCATCCATCCATTGTGGTCGCATTCCGGCAAAAATCAAAAGACACCAGGCGAGAGCTGCAACCCATAACAAACGATGTTTTACATCAATACGATGTTCACTTTGTGTATTTATTGAAAACTCATTCATAAAAGGTACACGTAGTGCGGCTTCATTTTCATTTACAACAGGACGTAGTAAATAATGAATCAGTAAGGGCAAAGGCAAACAAGCAGCGATCCATGGCCATTCAAAATGAATCATTTATTGCTTACCTCTTTTTCAACTCGACCAATCCAGTTAGTCACCAGTGATAACAATTCATCATGATCAAAATTCACGGTAGCCTGATAGGGAGCTGTAATTAAAACACTGCCTATACCCTGACTAAATTCCCGGTTATCTATATATTCATCAAGAAACTGTAACCACTCTTTTCCTGTCATTGATGCCGTTTTATTTCTGTCGAATACACTGATACAGATTCGGCGTAATAAGACAGATAGATTTTGCGCCAGCTGTAAATTGTTAGAATCTGACTGGTAATCATTTTTTATTTTTTCAAGCTCTTGTCTGGCTAGATAGAGCGAAGAATAACGATAGTCTTTTTTTCGTTTAAAAAAATAAACTGCACCTGCTATAAGTAGCAAAATAATCAGAAATAATATCCACCAGCCCGATGCAGGCGGCCACCATGATATTGCATCAGGCAAATGAATATCTCGTAGTGGCAGCTGCTCTGTATCTGGCTGAGCATTCATATTACTTGCAGTCCCTGACGAATAGTTTTTTCCGGATCATCTTCAGTTCGGCAAATCAGAAAATTCATATGACTGGAGCGCGCTATCTTCAATAAATCCTGTTGATGTTCTTGGAATTTTTTCTGATGGTCATTCACCAGCTTTTTATTATGTGTATCAATCTCAAGTTCCTGCTCACCATCGGTCATACGATATTGACCTGCTGGAGGTAAAAAAGCTTCCAACCAATCATAAATATGCACCATGATGACCTCATTGTGTTGTCGCAGACGGATAATATGAGACCTTGCTTCTTCATTAAGTCCGCGATAATCACTTAACAGAATCACCAGACTACCAGGCCTGACTAATCGTCTTAATGTAATCAATGAATATATCAGACTGGATTGTTGTGAAGATGCTTTTTTCTTTTCTTTCCAGGCTGGGTGTTCAGTCATAGTCATGATTAATCTCAACACAGACGATTTTCCACGCTGAGGTTTCAATTCATGATGCACAGTATCGGAAAAAACCACTCCACCAACCCGGTCTCCCTGCCTGTTAGCTGTCCATGCAAATAATGCCGCCATCTCCGCTGCAATAACTGATTTGAATTTACCTTTAGTTGCGAAAAACATCGGATTACGAAAATCAATCCAAAAATGAACAGGACGTTCACGTTCTTCACAAAATAATTTTGTATGCGCCTTGCCCGTTCTTGCTGTAACTCGCCAATCTATATTTCTGATATCATCTCCCGGTTGATAAAGGCGCGACTCGTTATATTCCATGCCACGTCCCTTAAAGGCCGACTGATAATCACCCGACTGAATTGCACTGATTACACCAGACTTTAGTGACAAACCCTTACTCTTTTTATTTAGGGCAATAAGACCTTCAGTTGTAATTAATGCAGGGTGTTGGGCTGTTTCAGTAATAACTGACATAACAATTTAGGGCACAGCAATTCTGGCAATCAATTCCGAGATAACCTTATCAGTTGTCATACCTTCAGCTTCGGCTTCATAGTTAAGGATTAAACGATGTCGCAACACATCATGTACTACAGCTTGTACATCATCTGGCCCCACATAATCGCGTTGTTCTAGCCACGCATGGGCGCGCGCGCAACGATCAAGTGTAATAGTCGCTCTGGGACTTGCTCCGTACTGTAACCATCTGGCTAAATCATCACCGTAAGCATTTGCCTTTCTTGTTGCCAAAACAATTTTTAATAAATACTGCTCAATATTTTCTGCCATATAGATTGACAATACTTCTTCACGAGCCTTAAAAATGACATCCTGTTTAAGTTGTTCCTCAATATTATGGGACGAATTGCTTCTAGCTTCCTGTCTCGCCAGTTTTAGAATGGCATGTTCTTCAGTATCATCAGGATAATCAATAGTGACATGCATCAGAAAGCGATCTAACTGTGCCTCCGGTAAAGGATAAGTTCCTTCCTGTTCTATCGGGTTTTGGGTTGCCATCACCATATACAATTCGGGTAATTGGTAGGTTTGTTTACCAACAGTGATTTGGCGTTCGGCCATAGCTTCCAGCAATGCTGATTGTACCTTGGCTGGTGCACGATTGATCTCATCAGCAAGTATGAGATTGTGAAATAAAGGCCCTTTTTGAAAAACAAACAACCCTTCCTGCTGTCGATAGATTTCTGTCCCGGTTAAATCAGCTGGCAAAAGATCTGGAGTAAATTGTACACGGTGAAAATCACCTTCAATTCCATCCGCTAATACTTTTACCGCACGTGTTTTAGCCAGACCAGGGGCACCTTCTACTAGTAAATGACCATCTGCCAATAAGGCAATTAATAGACGATTGACCAGTTTTTTCTGACCAATAATATGTTGACCAATATAGTCTTGTAATCGTTTGATTTCAGTAATGACCGCCATTGCACTCCGCTCTAAAGATAATTATTTAACAGACAGGAATAATTAGATAAAAATTCCATTTAATTAATAAGAAAGTATTTCACCTGACAAACAGGAAACATATCATGTAATTTTACAACTTATACAGTTAAAACAATATAAATGTTACGTCGAATAGTAAACTATTTGTAGACAAGTTACGCCGCCATGAAACACTTTATGGCAGGATATATTCATGGTTTATTGGAGAGCAATAATAGTCTCTGCCATTTACGTAATCCCAGTTTATCGAGCGGTATAGGCAAATTACCGATTAATGAATGTTGGCAAGAAATCTGGGTTAATGATGAGCAAGATGCAACAAATGTAAAATAGTTTATTGACGCCGCACTTTCAGAACCCGATTTTCAATTCTCTTGGAAATGCCAATGTGGTGGGACCATAGATGGTCAGTTTGGTCTATGCTGGTCTTGTGGAAGTGAACGTCAACGAAGATAAATATATTAATCTTCAAGCATTAATTTCAGTAATGCGACCATATCCTCTTCACCATAACCGGCCTGCTTTGCCTGACTATAAATTGCTTCGGTATTTTTGAGTAACTTCAAACCGTGTTTGGATTTATCTGTTGCAAGTGACAAACGAATGTCTTTCAACATATTTTTTAATGCAAACTGAGGCTCGTAATCTCGTAGTCGCAGCTTGGGCTCTTTATACTCACATAAAAAATTCCAGCCTGTATTGTTTCTCAAAACCTGAAAATATTGATCGTCACTCAAACCGGATTCAATTGCATAGGTATAACTTTCACATAATGCCGTGAGCTGTATGGCAAGATTCAAATTCATGGCCAATTTAGCTGAACAAGCCTTACCCACTTCGCCAACATGAATAACTGAATGAGATAAAGTTTCCAGTAATGGCCTTAAATAATTAATGATGGCTACTTCACCACCAAGATATAATGGCAATTTACGCGTTTTCGCTGCAAGCTCACTTCCACCCATTAAAGCCTCGATATAATTTGCCCCGACAGACTCCACAAGCTTTTTAGTCTCTATACTTTCTTCCGGTTTTATCGTCGCCGTTTGTACCACAATATGTTCATTTGTCAGCATGGGTAAAAGTTGTTCAACAACATCCAATACTGCAGGACCATCTATCAAAACGATAAAGATAACTTTTGCTCCATCTAACACATCTGAGAGAGAATTCTTAAAGTGTGGAAAATCCGGTTTGGGACTACGATTCCAGCACGCAGCCAAATGACCATCTGCATTTAAATTATCTGCCAAGGCCTTGCCCATGATACCCAACCCCAAAATGCCGACTTTTTTATCTTCAACTCTCCATGTCTTTGTCATGCTGACACCTCTTTTTTCGTACAATCATTATAAGAATATGCATCAAATTCATAGAAATAATTTGTTAAATTAGACGATTATTTCGCTTTTTATAGATTGTGATTATCAAAATCAGGAGTAAATAATCAATAAACTAGCCGGATATATTCAGTTTTTTCAAATTTTGCAGTCAGCAAATAACTTAAAAAAGCTGCCGATAAAGCATATATAAATGGCGTTTCCCAACCAACTACAAATTCACCTATTGCCCAAACACCTGCTCCTATAATCAGAGTTATAAACGCGGTTATTTCTCCCCCGATTCTTGTAAATAACCCCATAGTGCCGACTACAAAAATTCCGGCAGTACCAAATGACACAGCTGTCCAGATTAATTCGTGAACACCACTGGCAGTGGTTGCAAATAAATATGCAAGCAAGCCAAGACCAACAACACTGGCACGAGCCAGTTTAATCTTATCTTTATCATTAGCATTTTTCTTTAATGGAACAATAACATTATGTGAAATCAATGCAGCAGCCGCTAATAGCGCACTATCGACTGTCGATAAAATAGCTGACACCAATGCACCACAAAAGATGACATACAAAAATGTTGATAAATATTGTTCTGCCAACAGAGGAATGATCTGCTCTGAATCGTCCAGATCACTAATTAATTCTGGTCCAATCAATCCCAGATAAAAAGGAACTAATCCGATCACTATGTACAATAATCCTCCACCAACCGCTGCCATTCTCGCTGTATTTTCACTTCTCATTGCCAAAATGCGCGCGATAGATTCCGCTGCAAGAGTCGCCCCACAGATGGGCACTGCCCACTTTTCGATAATTTGTAAAATGCTTGTATCTGTATCATTAAACCAGATACGTTCAGCAGGTATTTGTTGCCATGAAACTGACCATCCACCTGCTGCATTAACGATAATAACAAGTAAGATAATTAACCCAAGTATTAATACTACACCTTGAATCAAATCAGTAATTGCCGTAGCTCGCATTCCGCCAACCATTGTATAAATGGTAATTAAACAAGCTGCGCCAGCTATTGCCAGTTCAACATCAATCTGTGTTATGGCACTAACGATTTGTCCAAAAGCTCGGACCTGCGCAGCAGCCCAAAATAAAGATGAAGGGACAACAAGCAGTACGAATAATTTTTCAACTTTTGAAGAAAATCGTTCGCGAAAGAAATCACCAAAAGTCAAATATTGACGTCTCCACAATGGGATTGCGAAAACAGCTCCAAGCACGATCAAACATAGCCCATAACCGAACGGATCACTGCTACTACCAGACAAACCATTACTGTAAATGTTACCTGCGGCACCAATCACCGATTCTGCACCGAACCAGGTTGCAAATACGGTCAATGTTCCAAGTAAAGGTCCAATCTTTCTGCCTGCAAGAATAAAATCCGCTTCATTATCAGACTTGTGGCTAATAAGCATGCCGAATACAAACTGGATAACGATATAAAAGCTAACACCGATAAAGATAATATTCATATCAACAAGAATTTATTAGTGTTTATAATGTAATTAATATGAGTGTAATTAAATTTGAGTAACGCTCAAACATTTATTAGGAAATAAATGAATCACAATAGGTTGCACAAGGTTTATAGCCATTATTTAATATTGAGATTATGGACAGAATCACTAGTATGCGAGTTTTGCTGCCGTCGTCAGATTGGGTAGTTTTGCTGCGGCGGCTGAAGAAATGGATATGTCTAATGCTATGTGTTCAAAGTATGTTCGTGGTCTTGAGGAAGAACTCGGAGCACGATTACTTAATCGCACAACCCGACAACTGAATTTAACGGAAGTGGGCAGTGAATATCACAGACGCGTGATCGATATCCTGACGGATATTGAAGATGCAGAACAGAATGTATCGGAAATGCAGCAACAACCAACCGGTACATTACGAATTCTGGCACCACCCTCTTTTGGCTAATTTCATCTCGCTAGAGCAGTTAAGGACTATAAAGAAGCTTTTCCTGTATATAGCGATTGAACTTGTGTTATCTGAAGATTGCGACAATGTAATCGATCGTGGTGTCGATCTAGCGATACGGGTCGGTGAGTTACAAGACTCTACCATTGTTGCCTTACCCATAGCTTCTAGCCGTTTGTTGGTTTGTGGCTCTCCAAAATAGAGGACCTCGATAAGCACATCTGCCTAACAATGGGGCAGAATCTTATTTTTCCGCTTTACTGGAAATTTAAAGTTGGAGGTAAAGAAGTAAAACTCGAACTCAAGAAGACCTATTTGAAAGCCAATATTGCAGATGCACTTAGGGTTGCCGCGATCAATGGTAGCGGGCTGACACAGTTGCCATCCTATATGATTGGACTCGACATACAGCAAAAGAAATTAATACCAGTACTGGAGAATTTCGAACCCAGACCATTACCAATAAATCTTGTTTATGCTCATCGTAAACACATGTCTACCAAGGTACGAAGTTTTGTGGATTACATGAAAGATATTTTACCGATCCCCCATACTGGGATCAATGGATGTATTGACTATAATATTTTTTAAGTTGTTGATTATAAATGCATTATATTTGTTGCATTGCAACATATTACCTGTATACTATTATCAATTCTAAAATTACAGGAGAAATATAATGCAATACTCAATCGAACAATTTGTAGTTCCTATTAAGGAAATTAATGAACTTACCATGAAAAGCATTGAAAAGGTCTCTGCTATTCAGTTGAAAGTTATGCAGGAAAATGCAAAAGCCAGCATCGAAGCATTAAAAGCTTCAGCTAGTATCAAAGATCTGGATACATTGAATACTTATATGCAAGCTCAAATGAATTCTGCACAAAGCATATATGCTAAATCAGTTAAAGATTCTGAAAAAATTGCAAAAATGGCTGAAAGCTATGCGACTGATGTAAAAGCATTAGTCGAAAAATCAATGGCAGTATAATTTTATATAGTTAATCCTCCTAATAATAAACCGCTCTTCGGAGCGGTTATTTTTTATATAGGATGCACTAATTAATGCCTTCTCACCCCAGCCTGAATCAATATCAAATCATCAAATCGCTTCAATAGCTTTAACAAATTTCTTCTAGACGGATCTTTTTTATGCAGACACTCTTCTGCATATTCATAAATTCCACTACGGGCGGGTAAAGGTCTTGTCTCTTCAATCGTGATTTTCATTCTGGGCAGGAAGATCCATTGTAACCATTGTTCAAAACTCAAAGTATCCATGCAAAATGGAATACTACTATTAAGGTCACTCGCGTCAGGTCTTTCATCGCCCCATTTTCCATGTATTCTTAGACTAGCCTCTACTTCAAGGAGGACATCAGCGATACGTTCCGGAATATCGTGCATTTAATGGATTATACTTAGATGATACCAGCCTGTTCAACTATAGGCTAAAAAATCAAAAAGCTGCCATTTCGATATCAAATTTGTGAAATTATTAAGTAAATACGCAGGATATTTCACAACAAATACCTTTCTGGTTTATACTCCGCCCGCGCCAGTTTCTTACCCCGGAACTTCCCTGGTAATAATCCAGCATTAAATTTTGGATAGCGATATTAGATATGCGCTAACTGGCTGATTTTTTTGATTAATAACCGAGTAGCTATACCATGACTGACTTAAGTAAGTATCGAAATATTGGCATCTTCGCCCATGTGGATGCAGGTAAAACAACAACTTCCGAACGTATCCTGAAATTAACAGGAAAAATTCATAAAACCGGTGAAGTGCATGATGGTGCTGCCACCACCGACTTTATGGAGCAGGAACAGGAACGAGGTATTACGATTCAGTCTGCAGCTACCAGTTGTTTCTGGAAAGACCACCGTTTAAATATTATCGATACTCCGGGACACGTTGATTTCACCATTGAAGTTTATCGTTCTCTGAAAGTATTGGATGGTGGTATCGGCGTATTCTGTGGTTCAGGTGGTGTAGAACCTCAATCTGAAACTAACTGGCGCTATGCTAACGATTCTGAAGTATCCCGAATTATTTTTGTTAATAAACTCGACCGTACTGGCGCTGATTTTTATCGCGTAGTTGAGCAAATTAGAGATGTTTTGGGTGCGACACCGCTTGTCATGGTTTTACCTATTGGTATCGAAGATCAGTTTATTGGTGCCGTTGACCTGCTGACCAGAAAAGCCTGGGTTTATAATGATCCAAATGACCCTCTAAATTATGAAATCACTGAACCACCTGAAGATATGAAAGACAAGATAGAAGAGTGGCGTGAAAAATTAGTCGAAACCGCAGTTGAAGCTGATGACGACTTGATGGAAAAATATCTTGAAGGTGAAGAAATTTCTATTGATGAATTGAAAGCATGTATTCGAAAAGGGACTATCAATCTTAACTACTTCCCAACCTATTGTGGTTCAGCGTTCAAAAACAAATGTATTCAGATGGTTTTAGATGCTGTTGTCGATTACTTACCTGATCCAACCCAGGTACAGCCTCAACCAGAAGTTGATTTGGAAGGTAACGAAACTGGAGCAGTAGCTACAGTTGATGCGAATAAACCACTACGCTCATTAGCATTCAAGATTATGGATGATCGTTTTGGCGCATTAACCTTTATTCGTATTTACTCGGGCACACTGAACAAAGGCGATACTGTGTTGAATACCTTCACAGGTAAAACAGAACGAATCGGTCGTATTGTAGAAATGCATGCAAATGATCGTATTGAACTTGAATCTGCACAAGCAGGTGACATTGTTGCTGCCATCGGTTTAAAAAATGTACAGACCGGCCACACTCTTTGTGATCCAAACAAACCGGCCACATTAGAACCAATGATATTCCCTGATCCGGTTATCTCGATTGCTATTGCACCGAAAGATAAAGGCGCATCTGAAAAACTGGGTATCGCGCTGGGTAAAATGATTAAAGAAGACCCTTCTTTCCGTATTGAAACTGATGAAGATAGTGGCGAAACCATTATGAAAGGTATGGGTGAGCTACATCTTGATATTAAAGTCGATATCTTGAAACGTACTCATGGTATTGAAGTAATCGTAGGTAGTCCGCAGGTAGCTTATCGTGAAACCGTTACTCAACGTGTTGAAGATAGTTACACCCATAAAAAACAGTCTGGTGGTTCTGGTCAATATGCAAAGATTGATTACATTATTGAACCAGGTGAACCAGGTAGTGGTTTCATGTTCGAATCTACCGTAACCGGCGGTAACGTCCCTAAAGAATTCTGGCCAGCAGTTGAAAGTGGTTTTAAGAAAAGTATGGTAAAAGGTGTTCTTGCCGGTTATCCATGCCTGGATTTCAAAGTGAATTTATTTGACGGTGCTTTCCATGCGGTTGACTCATCTGCCATCGCGTTCGAAATTGCCTCACAGGCAGCTTATCGTCAAACAATGCCAAAAGCCGGTCCTCAGTTAATGGAGCCGATTATGAAGGTTGATGTTTATACACCAGAAGATCATGTTGGTGATGTCATTGGTGACTTGAACCGACGTCGCGGTATGATTAAGGCACAGGAATCAAATGCTACTGGTGTTCGTATCAAAGCTGAAGCACCTTTAAGTGAGATGTTTGGATACATTGGCACCTTACGCACCATGACTTCCGGGCGCGGTCAATTCTCTATGGAGTTTCTAAACTATGCACCATGTCCTAGAAATGTTGCGGAACAGGTGATTGAAGAAACCAAAGTAAGAGAAGAAGCAAAGAAGAAATAGGATTTATTTCCTAACAAATAAAAAAGCCGGCATCGCCGGCTTTTTTTATTCATTGCTCTCTGGTACATAAATTTTCATTTCTATACGTTCAAAAGGATTGTCTCTGCCGTCTCTTTTCTGTGAAACAATCATATCAGCAACATCCATACCTTTTATCACTTCACCAAAAACAGTATATTGACCATCCAGAAAAGGAGCGTCTGTCACCACAATAAAAAATTGTGAGCCGGCACTATTTGGATTTTGTGAACGCGCCATAGATAAAATTCCGCGTTTATGCGAACGCTCATTAAACTCAGCATCAATTGAATACCCCGGGCCACCCATACCATATTGAGACTTGTCTTCACTCTTGGTATTTGGATCGCCACCCTGAATCATAAAACCCGGAATAACTCGATGAAATATCGTACCGTCGTAAAAACCTTCTTTTGCAAGTTTAGTAAAGTTTACTACATGTCCCGGCGCAACATCATTGAACAGGTGTAATTCGATATTGCCAAATCTGGTTTCGATAATGGCGTCTACTTGATTCATATTTTCCTCCGCGGTTAGCCAGGTTGAAATCAAACAAAGGATTAAAAATATCAATTTATTCATATGTATTTTCCTTTAGGCTTTTTAAAATTTAACTCGCTTTTCTAGAAGCACTTTTGCGTTCATGCTCTTTTAATAGTTTCTTACGTAATCTTATCGATTTTGGTGTCACTTCAACCAACTCATCATCATCAATAAATTCGAGTGCTTGTTCAAGACTCATACGGATTGGCGGCGTCAGGATAATATTTTCATCAGAACCTGCTGCACGAATATTTGTAAGCTGTTTTGCCTTTAGTGGATTGACCACCAGATCATTATCACGCGAATGAATTCCGATCAGCATCCCCTCGTAGACTTCTTCGCCATGCCGGAGAAATAACTTGCCACGTTCCTGCAGATTGAAAAGCGCATAACCAAGAGCCTTACCCTGACCATTGGCAATTAATACACCATTATTACGTTGACCTATCATTTCATTAATATGCGGGCCATAGTGATCGAAGACGTTGTACATTAATCCACTACCAGATGTGAGCGTCAGAAATTCAGTACGAAAACCAATCAAACCTCTGGCAGGAATGATATATTCAAGACGAACCCTGCCCTTGCTGTCTGGCTGCATATTTTTTAAAGAGGCGCGGCGCTCACCCAGTTTTTCCATCACAGAACCTTGGTGCTCTGTTTCGATATCTACAGTTAGCTGCTCATAGGGTTCTTCCTTTACGCCATCATATTCCTTAACAATAACCTGAGGACGACCTACTGCTAATTCATACCCCTCACGACGCATATTTTCAATTAATACTGATAGATGTAATTCACCGCGACCAGAAACCCTGAATTTTTCGGAGTCAGTAGTTTTTTCAACTCGCAAGGCAACATTGTGTTTCAGTTCCTGTTCCAGACGATCCCAGATATTTCGACTAGTAACATATTTGCCTTCTTTACCGGCAAATGGTGATGTATTCGGCTGGAAGGTCATACTGATGGTAGGTTCATCAACCGTTAAGGCAGGTAAAGCCTCGATGTTATCCTGCGGGCAAATGGTGTCCGATATGTCAAGAGGTTCAAGTCCTGCAATAGCAACAATGTCACCTGCTTCAGCTTTTTCTACTTCAACACGTTCCAGCCCAAGGAAACTATATACTTGTAAAATTTTTCCCTTACGGGCTTTACCATCCCGATCAATCACGCTTACCGGCATGTTTCTATGGATGCTGCCGCGTTTGATTCTGCCGATGCCAATAATGCCAACATAATTATTGTAATCCAGTGTAGAAATTTGCATTTGCAATCCACCTTCACGATTAACATCGGGGGGTGATACCTGATTAATAATAGTTTCGAACAACGGTGTCATATCGCCTACCCGGACAGACTCATCCATACCGGCATAACCATTCAAGGCAGAGGCATAGACAACCGGGAAATCAAGCTGTTTATCATTTGCGCCCAGCTTATCGAATAAATCAAAGGTTTGGTCCAGCACCCAATCTGGTCGCGCACCATCACGATCAATCTTATTTATTACCACTATCGGGCAGAAGCCCATGGCAAAGGCCTTCTGGGTCACAAAACGCGTTTGCGGCATAGGTCCATCTACAGCATCGACTAATAGTAATACTGAATCCACCATCGACAATACACGTTCAACCTCGCCGCCAAAATCAGCATGCCCAGGAGTATCTACAATGTTGATACGATAATCATTCCAGCGGATGGCCGTATTCTTGGAGAGAATAGTAATACCACGCTCTTTCTCGATGTCATTTGAATCCATGACGCGCTCAGCCGGTTGGTTGCGGCTGTCCAATGTGCCGGACTGCTGTAACAGTTTATCGACCAATGTGGTTTTTCCATGGTCAACGTGGGCAATAATGGCGATATTTCGTAACTGCTGAATCATAATAATACGCTAGAGACTAAAAGCCGCGCATTATACAGATCGCGCGTATAAATAATGTTTTTTTTTCGAGCATGACTGGCATACTTTTAGTAATAATAAAACGCTGTATTTAAAGCGAAATTAAAACAAAAAATGTTTGCAAGGCTCTTTCAACAACTTAAACATCAGTTGCCACCAGTAACAACACATACAACAGCAATATAATCCTTATATTTTAAAAAAAACTACCTTAAATATGTGTTCGTTAATAAATTAACGCTATAACGCACACCAAAACCAATAGTGTCAGTTGGAATATGTGCCAAACCACCTTTCTTATTACTACTTGAAAGATCAATATGTATCCAAGGCACATCATTTTTAACAAATTTCTGTAAAAATCGAGACGCAAGAATATGATCAACACCACTTTCCTGTGAACATTGTTTCACATCAGCAATATCGCTTTTGATCATTTGATCAAAATCTTCATCCAGAGGAAATGGCCAAACACGCTCACCGCAATCTTCACCTGATTTTATCAATAACGGATGCCATTCTTTTTTATTGGTAAATACACCACTATATGACGTTCCGATTGCATACATACATGCTCCGGTTAATGTAGCAAAGTCAATTATCAAATCCGGTTTTTCTTTTGATGCTAATGCCAATGTATCAGACAACACCATTCTACCTTCTGCATCGGTATGCACTATCTCTATTGTTGTCCCATCACATGCCGTGATCACATCATTAGGCTTATAAGCTTTAGGACCGATATGATTCATCGCCAATGCCATCCAACATTCCACAGGTCGATTAAAATTCATTTTTGTAAGCGCTAATAATGTACCCAGTGCCACTGCACTACCCTGCATATCTTCATGCATGCCAAACATATAATTTGCCGGCTTAAGGTTGGTGCCACCAGTGTCATAACAGATACCCTTACCAATCAGAAATACTTTTTTGCCGCGAGCACTTTTTGGCGTATATCGCAAACGAACAATACCGGCATCAGCCTTTGGGCTGCCTTGTGCAACAGCTAGAAAAGCGCCAGCCCTTTTACGCTTCAATGTTGATTCAGAATAAAACTCAAGTTTCCAATTATTTTGCTTTGCCAATACTTTTACTCTCTTTACATATTCAGTTGGCGTTAAATAATTCGATGGCAACATACTTAAGCTTCGAGTTAATGCATTACCTTCGGCTATAGCAAAACTTTGTTTGAAACCATGTCTTGCCTTGACTCCATACAACAGAATTTTAGTTAATTTTGATGCGGGAGATGCTTCACTTTTAAATGATGGCATTGTTGCAGATGCCGCCAAAATCGCTGAAATGATCGTTTCAGCGATACGTTCTTTCTCGACAGTCTCAAAGCCCTCTATCACAATGCCAATTTGTGCAGGATTACTCTCTTTATGTTGCGCCATTAACTTACGCGCTAATGTTAATAACTCAAACGTATTCATTTCATTTTCAATCGCTGCAAATGAAACATGAGTTTGTTTAGAATTCGGAAGATCCAATATGACAGGTGCTGTATCCGCTTTTTTATTACCGGATTGTTTTCGTCTACTAATTAATTGTGCGCTATAGGTGAAATCACTTTTATTAAAGGGATGTGCAAAAACCATAATCCAGTTTGATACATTATCTACTTGTCTTTTAGTTGGCAGATTATTGTTTTGTTGCAACGATATATTCATACTGCAATTCCTTAAGAACTAATATAATTAATTTAATTGTTTAACCATGCTTTAAAAAAGACAATAGCTCAACTACTATTTAACAATAACAAGAATAATACTCATTTGTTCTGCAAATCCTGTGTTATTCGGATTTAAATCAGGAAATAATAGCGTATGTCTGAACAAGATAAGGACCTGGATCAACAGGAAACACAAGAGTGGCTTGAAGCGCTGGATTCCGTTCTTGAACGTGAAGGGATAGAGCGTGGACATTTTCTATTAGAGCAGCTGGTTGCAAGGGCGCGTAAATCCGGCGCCTATCTTCCGTTCTCTGCCAATACGGCTTATATCAATACTATTCCTCCAAGCAGGGAAGAAAAGACTCCGGGAGATCCTGCATTGGAATGGCGTATTCGATCTTTTGTGCGCTGGAATGCAATGGCAATGGTAGTTAAGGCAAACCAAAAAAATGATGGTTTAGGTGGTCACATTGCCAGCTTTGCCTCATCTGCAACGTTATACGATGTCGGCTTTAATCATTTCTGGCATGCCCCCTGTGAAGATCACGGTGGCGATTTGTTATTCGTACAAGGGCACTCGGCACCTGGTATTTATGCAAGAGCATTTCTAACCAACCGTATCAATGAAGAACAAATGCTTAATTTCAGGCAGGAAGTTGACGGTAAAGGACTTTCATCTTATCCACACCCCTGGCTGATGCCGGATTACTGGCAATTCCCGACAGTTTCCATGGGATTAGGACCGTTAATGGCTATCTATCAGGCGCAATTTATGCGTTATCTGGAAAATCGCCAACTAAAGAAAGATACAAATCGAAAAGTCTGGGCATTCATGGGTGATGGCGAAATGGATGAACCGGAGTCACTTGGTGCCATTGGACTTGCAGCAAGAGAGAAACTGGATAATTTAATTTTTGTGGTTAATTGTAATTTGCAAAGATTAGATGGTCCAGTAAGAGGTAATGGCAAGATAATTCAAGAATTAGAATCAAATTTTAGAGGTTCAGGTTGGAATGTAC
>JAURNY010000016.1 GCA_030829955.1 Gammaproteobacteria bacterium
AAGCGTTGGTGGACTGCTAGTGTTGATGGAAAGATAAATCTTGTAGTGCGCTATGGAAGCAAGCCTTTAGAGTTTGCTAAAGGTAAGTATGCAATCGAACTTGGTACTGAAGCAGAAGTTGCTGATGTACTAGCTAAGGTGCGTGAAGCTTTAGAGAATGGTGAGTTAGACACACTTATTGAACAACAAGCGCAGTTTTGTAGACGAGTGACACAAAAGAACAAATGACAAGTTATATGGAGAACGTGTTTGGTTAAAGCACGTTCTTCGTCTTACAATGTGCAACAAAGGATTGCGTAAACTATTGAATTGCAATAGTTGCACAAGCGCAAATAAAACGTGCAAAGTAGTGGTGGAGTTACACATTACTTACACACTAACTATTGTGAGGTGATAAATAATTGATATTAAACATGAAAATAATGATCTTGCTACTGAGTGGGAGTGAAATAAACTTCTAAACTATTGAAAAGGTCACTATTCAGTTTTGGGATTTAAGATTAATTTATTGTTTTAGTATTTGAGGTTAACAAATGTCAGAACTTTCTAGTCACGATATCAGTCGCATCATTGAGATGGCTTGGGAAGACAGAACTCCATTTGAGGCAATTCACGAAGATTATGGTCTTTCTGAAAAAGATGTAATCAAATTAATGCGTTCAGAAATGAAGCCGAGCTCCTTTCGTATGTGGCGTGAGCGTGTTACTGCGAGAAAGACAAAGCATTTATCAAGTCGAAACTTTACTGTCGGGCGTTTCCGCTGCTCGACGCAAAAGATGCGATAAAAAGGTCCGATTGATGCCGCCTTTTTGTTTATGCGGTATTGGTGTTAAGCAGGTAACATATCCAATTAGTAACAAGGCAGAATAAAGAGTTATCGTATTGTGCATTATACAAATACACGCATTCGGATGTGGAATTTATGAGCAATTATACTGATGAGCATTGGATGAACATGGCTTACCAGCGTGCGCAAAAAGCCATGGAGTGTGGTGAAGTGCCTGTCGGTGCTGTTTTGGTTAAGAATAACCAATTAATAGGTGAAGGCTACAATCAACCTATTACTTCGCATGATCCTACCGCTCATGCAGAAGTCATCGCATTGAGGGTTGCTGGTCAGGCAATTAAAAACTATCGTTTAGTTGATACTATTATGTATGTCACTCTTGAACCATGCCCAATGTGTGCGAGTGCGTTAGTTCATGCGCGAATAGCAAAAGTGATTTTCGCTACACAAGATGAACGAATAGGTGCTTGTGGAAGCATTTTTGATATTACGAATAATGCTTTACTAAATCACCGTGTTGAAGTTGAATCAGGTATGATGGCAAAAGAGTGTCGTGAGTTGATTCAGTCTTTTTTTATAGAGAAAAGAAAACATAATAGATGATTCTGTTCATTGCTTATTTTAATTATTAAACATAATCAGTAATCTCATGCATTTCATTATTCCTGCCTAAATCAAGCTGTATCTATAATATTAAAATTAAAAAAATCATATTATGAGCAATCCAATACTCATTGATCTGTCGCAGCAACTTGCTCAGGCTTTAAATAAAGCAGAGCAAAAGTTGGTTACTGCTGAATCCTGTACTGGCGGTGGTCTGGCAGAATTATTAACTCGCTTGCCGGGCTCGTCTCTCTGGTATGAGAGAGGGTTTGTTACGTATTCCAATGAAGCAAAGATGGAATTGTTGAATATTCAGCATGAAACCCTGTTAAATCATGGTGCTGTCAGTGAAGAGACTGCTGCTGAAATGGTTAGCGGTGCGATTAAAAACAGTCATGCTCAATATGGTGTTTCAATTACAGGTATAGCTGGTCCGGATGGTGGCACAGAAGAGAAGCCAATCGGCACCGTTTGTTTTGGCTGGTGTGATTCACATAACACTATCAAAACAACAAAAGTACAATTTGATGGTGATCGTATTTCGGTGCGTGAACAAGCTTGCTGTCTTGCCATTCAAGGGTTACTGGATAGCCTGGATAAAAAATGATTGAAAAATAGTGTTAGTTTCTGCAGATACTCTATGCCTCTCTGCAGCTTTTCATTGATAGGTCGTTGTGCATCATTACCCACGATTAATCCTGAAATACCCAACTGGCAAACGGTTCTATCTCATCACGATTTAATAAGATCAACTGAAACTGTTTTGGATCTTGTGAATGATCACTTGAGGTATCAACGGCTAATTGTCTTAATAGATAACCGATTAATGAACGTCTTAAATTAACTTTAATCACATTATCACTCGCCTTGTAATCAATTAATATGCTTTCCTGTTGCCGTTTATCTAGTTTTGGATGTGGGCTGAGCTTTAATATGATCATTTCTATCCAGTCTTCATCGTAACTGGCGCTGGATTCTGCATTGTCATTTAAACAGTTCGCTTCTTCAAAACGAGATAAGACAAAATCACGAAAATCGAAACTATCTTCATTATAGGCGCGTACATGCCAGCGAAAACCGGTATTCACCAATGAATGCGGTTCAATAATACGAGTCCTCTGTTTGCTGTCGGTAAGCGAACGATAATTTACCCTGAGTTTTTTATGACCATAAATTGCCCTTGTGATTTGGCATAGTACCGCGGCAGAGGGTAAACGATTAGGTAACACCATATTTACTGCCGGGATATTGAACACCGATTCTGTTGGGTTGGGGCTACCGTTCATTGTTTGGTTTGCTTCTAGCAACGGTAATACCGTCGCCACGGATAAGTCCGCAAATGCGGGTTTGAATGCGGATGTTGGCACAAATCCAAATACACTATGTTTGTAACTCAGGTTTTCAGGCGCAATATCGCTGTACAGTTTCAGATCTTTTGTTGCCGCCGCATCCGAGATAGCAAATGCTCTTGCCACATCACTACGCGTTACTACGCCAGAATAGTAAGCAGTTACTTCTATAAATTGCATTCTCTGGCGTATAGCCCATTTTATTTCGCATAACATAACTGCATTAGTATAACTGAAGTTTTACAACCAAATAAAATTTATTATATAGTAAAAAGTATAAAGGTAATAAAAAATATTGACATTAATAAAAGTATTAAGTAAGATTTTTCCAACAAGTCAATTAAGGGTGTCGACCTAGTTTAATAATCAGAAATGTATGGAGAGTGTGTGATGGCAACAGCAAACTTAGAAGATGATAAAAAGAGAGCGCTAAACATGGCACTGGGTCAAATCGAAAAGCAATTTGGTAAAGGCTCAGTGATGAAAATGGGTGACCAGCCAGTTGCGGCTATTCCAACCGTAAGTACCGGTTCATTAGGATTAGACATCGCACTTGGTGCAGGTGGTTTACCTTATGGACGTATTGTTGAAATTTATGGTCCGGAATCCTCTGGTAAAACAACATTAACTTTATCCGCGATTGCCGAGGCACAAAAACAGGGTAAGACCTGTGCCTTTATCGATGCAGAGCACGCATTGGATCCTATCTATGCAGAAAAACTCGGTGTGAATATTGATGAGTTGTTAGTTTCTCAGCCTGACACCGGCGAACAGGCATTGGAGATATGTGACATGCTGGTTCGTAGCGGCGCAGTAGAACTCGTGGTTATCGACTCGGTTGCTGCATTAGTGCCGAAAGCGGAAATCGAAGGTGAAATGGGCGATTCTCACATGGGGCTAGCGGCTCGATTAATGTCACAGGCCTTACGTAAACTGACCGGCAATATTAAGCGTGCAAATTGCTGCGTTATCTTTATTAACCAGATTCGTATGAAGATTGGTGTCATGTTTGGTAACCCTGAAACCACCACCGGTGGTAATGCCTTAAAGTTCTATTCTTCTGTACGCCTTGATATCCGTCGTATTGGCGCGATTAAAAAGGGAGATGAGGTGATTGGTAATGAAACCCGTGTGAAAGTTGTCAAGAATAAAGTTGCGCCACCATTCAAACAGGCAGAATTCGATATTCTTTATGGCGAGGGTATTTCTCGTGATGGTGAAATTATCGATTTAGGTGTGC
Source organism: Gammaproteobacteria bacterium (assembly GCA_030829955.1). Taxonomy (GTDB): domain Bacteria; phylum Pseudomonadota; class Gammaproteobacteria; order Eutrophobiales; family Eutrophobiaceae; genus JANQNX01. The sequence goes on from JAURNY010000016.1 coordinate 3,980, forward strand.
AGCTTGGTTTAATTGACAAAGCTGGTGCCTGGTATAGTTATGGTGATGACCGTATTGGCCAGGGTAAAGACAATGTGCGTAACTATTTAAAAGAAAATCCTGAAATCGCACAGGAACTGGAAACAAAAATTCGTCAGGAATTATTACCAACGGCATTGCCAGTTCCTGCAGATGAAGCAGACGAAGCACCTGCTGAAGAGGAGGTTGCCTGACAACAGAACGCCAGGAGGTATTGAAGAAAGCCTGTGACTTCCTGGCGCGCCGTGAACATAGTCGCAAAGAACTCCAGTATAAGCTCGCAAGAGCTTGTGAAAATGAAAGCTTAATCGAAGAATTACTTGATAAACTCTCTGCTGAAGGTTTGCAAAGTGATGTTCGTTTCACAGAAAGTTTTGTTCATCATCGGATCAATAAAGGACAAGGTCCAATTAAGATAGAGCAGGAACTCAGACAACGCGGTGTCGAACAGGACCTGATCATGACTTATTTATATGATGAAAATCGTGATTGGATTTCCATGGCAGAAGGTATTCGAACCAAGAAATTTGGTGAAGATGTGCCAAATGACTATCAAAAGAAAGCAAAACAGTCTCGATTCCTATATAGTCGCGGTTTTAATTCTGAAGTCATCAATCAATTATTAAATTAATGAAGACCTGTAACGAGATTCGACAATCTTTTCTGAATTATTTTGCCGACAAAGGACATACTGTTGTTGCGAGTAGTTCTCTTGTGCCAAACAATGATCCGACCCTGTTATTCACTAACGCTGGCATGGTTCAGTTCAAGGATATGTTTCTTGGCAGGGAGAAACGTGATTATGTCAGAGCAGCGAGTTCTCAATGTTGTGTTCGTGCGGGCGGCAAACATAATGATTTAGAAAATGTGGGATATACAGCGCGTCATCACACGTTTTTTGAAATGCTTGGCAATTTTAGTTTTGGTGATTATTTCAAAAAAGAAGCAATTACTTATGCTTGGGAATATTTAACCGAGGTGTTAAAGATTCCCGAATCACGTCTCTGGGTAACAGTATATGAAGACGATGATGAAGCTGCAGATATCTGGTTAAAAGAGATAGGTGTTTCACCGGAGCGATTTAGTCGATGTGGTGAGAAAGATAATTTTTGGTCGATGGGCGATACTGGTCCATGCGGTCCATGTAGTGAGATCTTTTATGATCATGGTGAAGATGTGCCGGGCGGTCCGCCGGGCAGTGAAGATGCTGAACTTGATCGTTATATTGAAATATGGAATCTGGTATTCACTCAATTTGATCGTGATCCGGATGGCAACCTAAAACCGATTCCTCATCCGTCTGTTGATACTGGTATGGGGTTGGAAAGAATCACGGCAGTGATGCAGGATGTTCATAATAATTACGACATCGATTTATTCCAGCATTTAATCTCTGCTCTAAAAGAGTTAGCCGATAATCAGAATCTTGAAACAACATCCAGTCAGGTCGTTGCAGATCATATTCGTTCTTGCGCATTTTTAATTGTAGATACTGTGATTCCAACCAATGAAGGTCGCGGTTATGTGTTACGACGTATTATTCGAAGAGCGATACGTCATGGAAACAAACTCGGCTTCACCGAGCCATTCTTTTATAAGCTGGTTAATGCGCTTGTAGAAATAATGGGTGAGGCTTATCCAGAGTTAAGCAAAGCAAAAGAACATGTTGAAAAAGTTTTATTGACCGAAGAACAACGTTTTGCTGAAACGCTTGAACAAGGTTTAAAAGTACTCGATGACATTATCGCTGATTTAAATGGCAGTAAGATATTAAAGGGTGAAGATGTATTTCGTTTATATGATACATATGGTTTCCCGGTAGATTTAACTGCAGACATTGCTCGCGAAAAAGAGCTAGAAGTTGATATGGAAGGCTTCAATGCGGCTATGGCTGAACAACGCAAGCGTGCGCGTGCAGCGAGTAAGTTTGATGTCGGCATGACGATTAATACGGATGATAATCTGGTAACCAGTTTTACCGGTTATGAACGACTTGAACAAAACACAACGGTTACTGCGCTTTATCAGGATGGCCGTAATGTGCAAACACTTAAGCGCGGGGAAGTAGGTGGTGTAATACTATTGGAAACTCCCTTTTACGCGCAATCTGGTGGACAGGTTGGTGATAGAGGCGAGTTATATGCCAGTGATGTTTTCTTTGAAGTGGAAGATACTAAGAAGCAAGGTCAATCACATATTCATCTTGGTGTATTAAGAATAGGGGAATTGCATGTAGGTGATGTTTTACATGCATCTGTTGATGCTACACGTCGAGAGCGCATTGTTCGTAATCATTCGGCAACGCATTTATTACATGCTGCTTTAAGAAAAGTGTTAGGTGATCATGTAGTACAAAAAGGTTCATTGGTTGCCGATGATCGTTTGCGTTTTGATTTTTCACATGGAGAGCCATTAACTCGTGATGAGTTATTAACCATCGAACAATTAATTAATGAACAAATCCTTGCTAACGAAGATACACAGATACATGTTATGCCATTGGAACAGGCCAAAGAGTCTGGAGCCATGTCTTTATTTGGCGAAAAGTACGATGACAATGTTCGCGTGCTGTCTGTTGGTGGAGAGTTTTCCAAAGAGTTATGTGGTGGTACGCATGTTCGTCGTGCGGGCGATATAGGTTTATTCAAGATCATCTCCGAAACGGGCATTGCTGCTGGCGTTAGGCGTATTGAAGCAGTAACGGGTATGGGCGCATTGGCGTGGGTAGAAAATGTTGAAGCCAAAATGCAACATGTCTCTGATTTGTTAAAAACCGATATCGAGTCAGTTGATTCAAGACTGTCCATGCAGGTCGAAAAGATTCGTAAACTGGAAAAAGAACTCGAGCAGTTGAAGGGCAAATTAGCCAGTAGTGCAGGCTCCAATATGGCCGATGGTGCAGAAGTTATCGATGGCATTAATGTGATTGCCAAGGTTCTGGAAGGTGGTGACCCAAAAACCCTGCGAGATACGGTTGACCAACTAAAGAATAAACTGGGCACAGCAGTATTAGTACTGGCGACAGTCAATGACGACAAGGTGAGTCTGGTTGCCGGTGTAACCAAAGATAGTACTGATAAGATTAAAGCCGGCGATCTGGTTAATTTTGTTGCGCAACAAATTGGTGGTAAAGGTGGAGGCCGACCAGATATGGCACAGGCTGGTGGCAATGATCCTGCCGCTCTGGATGGCGCGCTTCAGAAAGTACCTGACTGGATACGCGAACAGTTATCCGCATAATATATTTTAAAAGTTTCCTATGCTTTCCTAAAATCAATAGATAAGCTAGAATCCCGCGCTTTTTAAAAGGGATATTTACGCTACATGGCGCTAATTGTTCAAAAATATGGTGGTACTTCGGTTGGCTCAGTCGATCGTATTCAGGCCGTTGCTGATCGTGTCATCGAGACAGTCAAACAAGGTCATCAGGTAGTGGTGGTGGTTTCAGCCATGAGTGGTGAAACCGATCGTCTGTTGGGTCTGGCCAAGAGTATTTCTCAATCACCAACTCCCAGAGAATTGGATGTATTGTTATCAACTGGTGAACAAGTCACCATTGCTTTATTAAGTATGTGTCTCTCTGATAAAGGCCAACCTGCGGTTTCATATACCGGTGGGCAAGTGTGCATTCGTACTGACAATGCCCACAACAAGGCAAGAATTCTGGATATTGAATCAGTTCGAGTACATAAAGAACTAGAAGAAGGTAAGGTTGTCGTCATTGCCGGTTTTCAGGGTAATGATGAAGCAGGCAATATTACTACCCTTGGTCGAGGGGGCTCAGATACCACAGCAGTTGCTATGGCAGCTGCATTAAAAGCCGATGAATGCCGTATTTATACTGATGTGGATGGAGTCTATACCGCTGATCCACGTATAGTTGAAGATGCTCAGCGCTTGCCGTGTATAACCTATGAAGAAATGTTGGAAATGGCGAGTCTTGGCTCCAAGGTATTGCAGATTCGTTCTGTGGAATTTGCCAGAAAATATAATGTAAATTTACGTGTACTTTCCAGCTTTAAGGAAGGTCCCGGAACGCTGATTACTGATGAGGATGAACAAATGGAAGCAGCACTGATTTCAGGTATTGCACATAATAAAGACGAAGCAAAGCTGACGATTGTTGGTGTGCCCGATCAGCCAGGCATTGCATCACAAATTTTGGGCCCAATCGCTGATGCCAATATTGAAGTGGATATGATAGTGCAGAATGTGGGCATGGATAACACAACCGATTTCACATTTTCGGTGCATCGAAATGATTTTGAAAAAGCAAAATCGATATTGGAAAATACAGCCAAAAGCATTGGCGGTAAAAACGTTACTGGCGATAATAAAATTGCGAAAATATCTGTGGTAGGTGTAGGTATGCGCTCACATGCTGGAATTGCCAGCAAGATGTTTAAGGCCTTGGCCGAGGAAGGAATCAATATTCAGATGATTTCTACCTCGGAAATTAAGGTTTCTGTAATTGTGGCCGAAAAATACTTAGAACTCGGAGTACGTGTACTACATAGTGCCTTTGGTTTGGAAAATGGTGCGTTAGCCGAAAACTAAGTTTGAAAACACTAAAAAACAGCTGTTTTAAATAGTTTAATAGTTTTAAATTTAATAATGATGATTAAGGAAGCATCAGGAGAATTGAGATGTTGATATTAACGAGACGAGTCGGAGAGTCGCTCATGATAGGTGACGAAGTAAATGTCACAGTATTAGGTATCAGAGGGAATCAGGTTAGAATCGGCGTAAATGCCCCAAAAGATGTGGCTGTGCATCGTGAAGAAATTTACGATCGAATTCAGAAAGAACAGACAGGAGAGGAATCCTCTTCTGGCAGTTAATAAAAATACCTTAATTTTAGGTATTTACCCAGTATTCACTCAGCGTTATCCTAACCACCAAACATGGTAACAGCCGTCGCTCAAGGTAAAAGCGCGAGCATCGCTTTAGAACTTAAATAAGAATATTTGGAGAAGTGGCCGAGTGGCTGAAGGCGCTCCCCTGCTAAGGGAGTATACGGTTTATCCCGTATCGAGGGTTCGAATCCCTCCTTCTCCGCCAATATAAAACATATCTTATTGATTTATACAGTACTTTTATTTAAGTATCTATTTAGTGTACGGATTATCATCTTTTTATTGTGACTCTGACTCCGTCAGTAGAGGTTCGAATCCTCTACCCCCAGCCAATATAAACAATTACTTAAAATTTACCCTCTCTTTTTTTCATAAGTTTTCCCTAATATAAGGATTAAATTAATTCTGAATTAATCGTTTTATTATGGTTTTGAGTCTATGGATTACCTTTTCATCACTAGCTGATTGCATAATAATGATAAATAAAAAGGAAAATTTATGGATTTAGATGTATTCATAAGAGGACTCTCCACTAGTACGAGCCAATTAAATATTTATTTTATCGGCTTTATCCTTTTTTTAATGGCTTGGGATTTCTTTACCTTCGTAAATAATAAGGGATTAAACCACCGATCATTTCGGAACGAAGTGGTTACTGTAGGTATCTTCGGTACATTTTTTGGAATTTTACTCGGCCTCTATAATTTTAATGTCGATGATATAAGCGGCAGTATTCCTCCTTTGCTTGAAGGGATGAAACTAGCCTTTGTAACCTCTATCGCAGGTATGCTTTCCTCGTTAGCTATCACTATTGTTCAAAAGGCGTTTCCTTCTCCTTACTCTAAAACAGGTAATCCTTTGAATGATAAATTATCGGATCAAACACGTTTACTGAAGGAATTCCTTGATGAAAGCAAAAAGACCAACGAGGCCATTATCGAGCAAGTTAAAAACCATCGAATAGAATCAAAGGACGAGTTAACGAAAGTCAGAGATTCTCTAGATCAAACATTAGAAAAATTATCCGAAGGTGCGACAAAAGAAATTATTCAGGCTTTGGAAATGGTCATCACTGATTTTAATAACAATTTAACGGAACAATTTGGAGAGAATTTTAAACAACTGAATGATGCATGTTTGAAATTAGTTGAATGGCAACAACGATATATTGAATCAATAGAACAAACAGAAAAAACACTCTCTGAGGCTGTCAATAGTCTGGAAAAAACATCTGAGTCTGTAAGCAATATTGCAAATAGAAATAAAGAATTCGAAGAATTTTGCGATAGAACAACGTTAACACTCAACACCATGAAAAACATGCTGGATGATAACATTGCGATACAAGAGCAATTGAGAGAATCCATTAATTCCCTTAAAACAGTGTCTAATGACTTAGAAAGAATTCCTCAAGCCTTTGAGTCCATTACTACCGTCATGGATGAAAATAATAAGAAAACCATTGAGTCTTTAGAGCAAACGAACACTAAACTAGAAGCCTATATAAAATCTTCTTCCGATTCAGTTAACAATCTGAATGCAAAAATGAACGAAGCAACTAAGAATTTAAATGACAGTCTTGTTTCATTAACTAATCAATTTGGTGACAATTATCGAAACTTCTTAGAACAAATAGAACAATTAATGGTTAGAAATAATAGGTAAATACAATGGAAGAAGACAGTTGGCATGGTGGCATATCAGATTTGATGACCGGCCTAATGGTCATTTTTCTTCTTATTGCAATTAGTTACATGCTAATGGTGGAACAAAGTAGTGCTGATCTTAAGAAAACAGCGACCGAGGTAATAGAACAAGGTCGTGCTGTGAAAGAAATTGCCGCTACCTACAGTGAATTACAAGTAGGGTTATATGAAGATTTACTCAAAGAATTCAAAAATGATTTACAGAATTGGGACGCAACACTAGAGAAAGATTCGACAATTAGATTTAATGAACCCGATATTTTGTTCGAAGCCGGTAGTGCTAAATTAAGAGATAATTTTAAAATCATACTAGATGATTTTTTCCCACGTTATATAAGACTGCTTTCATCAAAACGTTATAAAAAAGATATTGATGAAATTAGAATTGAAGGACATACCAGTTCTATTTGGGAGAATGCGACAACAAAAACTGAAATCTATCTCAAGAATGCTCACTTATCACAAGAACGCGCCTATTCAGTATTAGAATATTGTTATCAACTCAGTCCTATAACTAATTTGCATCCATGGTTAAACACAGTAATTCGTGCTAATGGTCTATCACACGGGATACCTATCAAAGATGTAAATAATCACGAAGATCAGGCACGGTCAAGAAGAGTAGAATTTAGAGCAGTTACTAAAAGCCAAGAACGCATATTAAAAATCGTCGAAGAACTTAAATCAATTTAATGAGTGATTTAAATACTTTTACGGAACTTCTCAAAGCAGTATCCAATATTGGTATTTCTGTCTCAGAAAAAACAAGAAAATTCGTTGCAGCACTTAATGAAGGCATCGAAATTGATGATGAGTCCGGTATAATTGAAACCACATCAGGACTCTATGATATTGCACCTAATGGTGATGTATTAAAAATAGCCATTTTCATAAATCAGCGTAATGCGAGGAGACACCCTTCTCAAGACGGTACTCAGAAATGGCATAAGTTCCATCTCTTTAGATGTAGCACAATAGATAATTATCCTGTAAGCAGAAAATACCGATATAAAAAAACAAACAATGACCAAGGTTTATTTCAGTACATTATTACTTATAACAATACTGAATATAAACCAGAGGAAAGAATGCGAGGCAGAAAATTACAACTATGTAAAAACTGTCAAAATGAACTACCTTCCCAATTTAAACAGTTTTCTGTCAGTAACTTTCCAATTAAAGATTTTTTTAAGCATATCCCTAAATCTAATATTTCAGGGACATTTGAATATGATCACGACCAAGTTCCAATCTTTTATTCGCGTGAATGGGATAAGATTGCTAGGAAACTCAAAGACGATCGTGAGTGGCGTTGTGAACAATGCTATATAGATCTATCAACTGACAAAAAGTTTCTTCACGCACATCATATGGACGGTAATCCAAGTAATAATTCAATTGCCAACATAAAAGCTTTATGTATATATTGTCATTCTAAACAAGTGCTACATGAACATGTCCAAAGACTTCCTGACTATGATGAGTTCATCAGAAAATATAAGCATTAATTATTTCTTTTAGACAGGAGATAAAAATGAAAAATATTATTTATATTTCTGCTTGTTCTTTTAATGAGCTGATTTAGCTCAGTCACTTTTAAACTATAGAGTGGTCTATATCTATTGGCTCACGTTTGACTGACTTAAAGCAACAAGCCCCGGCAAATATACCGGGGCTTGTTGTTAATCTAACGCTTAGTAAACTATTTAATAATGTTTTGTACGTTTGGAAAATCTTTTATTTAAAATTCCATATACAAATAAACATTAATCGTCTACATCGTCCCATGTGCCGGGCGTTTTCTGGCCAGCCCATAAGTAAGGCTTGCTCAGACCAACACCGAAGATTAAAGGAATGACAAATGACCAGTTCACTCCCATATATCCATACGTCAATGCTTCATTCATATCTGTGAAGACTGGTCCAATAAGCGATTTAAGGAAAATTGTAACTATCGAGATTAGACCGATACAAAATGCAGAGGCGATCAACCCGCCCCATGGCATGGGTATCTTGGTGAAAGGCCAGTTATGAAGTGGTATCAATACTCCATATACTACAGAACATCCAACCATAAACCAAAGCAACCAACTGCTATCCGCAGCCAGGTAACCGATATGCCAGAAACCTGAAACCCCATCGAGTGACAGATCCCAAATGCCCATCATCTTAGATATCCAAAGGTAGATACATACAGCAAGGAAAAGGATCAGCATCTGCGTTATTCCTTTTAATGGTTGTGCCATATTGCGTGTGAGATAGGTCAGAAGTCCCGTAGCTGCACCCATCTGAATAAATGGAAACCACCATGCAGGAATCCAGCGAATACTGGTATTAGTCGTGACGTAAGTCAGCCCCAAAATAAGTACCATTAAAACAAAAAATTGTCGTGGTTGACTAAGATTGGCAACTACCCAGTTTTCGCCTGTAAAAGAGAAAAAAGCTAGATAAAAATATAACGATCCTACTATAGGGAAAACCCAGTCAGCACCAAGTCCTGACCAGTAAATAGCTTTAGCAGTAAAGAACCCCAAAACCCAGGAAACAGCTGTAAGAATGACCCCCCTTTTCATAGGGTTCTCAATTTTATGAAATGGCCAATACCCGACGACCGCAAACATGAGAGCCCACCAAAGCGCCATCAGTTGGAATGTAACATTATCGAACCAATACCAATTTTGAATTTCATCTCCCACCCAAGGACCAATAGGTGATGCTTTCATCCACATGTTAATAATTGCACAGGATATGATTGTAAGCCCATAGATTATTAGTAACCCTTTGATTGCATCATTGGGACGCCAAGGTGCAACTTCTATATTGTCACTCATTATTATTTTCCCCTATCAATTGCAAGTTATGATCAAAACTATCCCCTTTATACATGGCTTAGATAATTTTCTTGCAACTCACCTTCATGACATACCCTGACAAACTAAAATCAATTCCGAGAGCAGACTGATTATTTACCTAAGCACAACATATTCAAGAACAGCTACGTTAACTACTTTATTATATTTTCTTAACTAATCAATCTGGTTATTTATTCGAGAATTGCCTTTAGATTACAGCTTTATCGGGCATTACTCGAAACTATTGATCATAAGATCATTAAGCAATATTTGAGCCATATGAATGTATGGAGGGAGACAAGCATTAAGGTCGGTATAAATATTGTTTAAATTTTAATTATATATAAGAACAATCCATATTTGAGTTCTACTTTATTATCGATAAATATTGTTATTTGAATTGGCATTTTGCAGGAATAAATGCAACAGATGTTCCATTTTAACTTGAGTTAGTGATAGTTGAGGATAAGGCAGGAATCTTTTATTTCGAGAAATTTAAACCACGGCGGGATGGTTTATTGGATAAAATAGTTCCATATATTTTGTCATATACAGTGGAAGCTTATTTATAAATAGATATAATGGCGTCCGCATTCAATGCGATTTTAAAATAACGCGCCCGTAGCTCAGTTGGATAGAGTACCTGGCTACGAACTAGGGGGTCGGAGGTTCGAATCCTTCCGGGCGCGCCATTTTATCACCTTTTAAGCTTGCTATTATTTTTTTAGTCCCACAGAATAAAATCTGCCCAAAGATTATCTATTATGAATAGTAATTTTGAACAACCATTCGGCACATATAAACCTAAGCGTGATGTTGGTTTTTTAAAAATAATTAAAAACATAGGCATTAGTCGAGGCTTCATTGCTAAGTGGAGTAGAGGGCAATGGAAGAACAAAGGATATGAAATAGTAGATGCTGAGATAAGAGGGGTAAAATTTAGATTGAATATAACTACTAATACTATTGATTCTAAACTTCTTACCAGTTCAAAATATATTAGTAAAAAAGAAATTCAAGCATTAAAGCCTACTAGTGTAGATGGTGCTTTTATAGATATTGGAGCAAATATTGGTTATTTCTCATTGTCTATTGCTAGCATGGGATTTAAAAACATATTAGCTATTGAGCCAAATCCATTAACGATAAAGGCGCTTCAATCGAACATTAAGATTAATGGATATGAAAACATTATAAAATTAGCTCCTTATTGTGTAGGAAAAGAAGAAGAGTTGACTTTTTATAGTTGCGCAGATTTAGGTAGTTCAGGTGTAATAAAAAATGAATTAGATTCCTCTGCGAGAGAAATAAGGGTTCAATCTAAAACATTGGAGTCTATTTTGTATGAATATCAAATTAGAAAAATTGATACACTAAAAATTGATATTGAAGGTTATGAAGATGTTGCTTTAATGCCTTTTTTTGAAAAAGTTAACAACAATTTATGGCCAAGAGTCATTGTTATTGAATATACAAGTCAAGAATTATGGAGAGATAATATTCTGTCTTATTTGCTTAATTCAGGTTATGAGAGAACAATGATAACTCGTGGCAATATGATATTACATAAGAAATAATTCTCTAGATATCTTTGCTTTGTGCCGTAATATATCGTCAAAATCTTGTGATATAATTAGGCAGAAATAACTAATTGATTTTACTCTATGCGCCTGTAGCTCAACTGGATAGAGTATCGGGCTTCGAACCCGAGGGTTGGGGGTTCGAGTCCCTCCGGGCGCGCCACATCCCCCTTTAAGAAATTATAAAAATCGACTTGCTAAAAATGCAAAAAAGAAACCGATTAAATAAAGTGTTAGTGAAAATAGATAGACATATTTATTTATACTTCTGATTCGATTACATGCCTTAGCAAGTTCAGGATCAAAAGGACAGGGGGCATTCCTTATTTTCCATTGATAAACTCCAGTAATAACTAGCAATACTCCAGCTAAAGCGAATACTTCAACTTTATATTTAGATAACGTTACTAGCTGAGGCACATTAGAGACTAGTCCTGCTAACGCAGCTCCTGCTCCAATCGTGACAAACAGAGCAGGTAGCGCACAACAAATGATAGTTCCAAAGCTAGTAAAAAGATTAAGAAGGGGAAGAATTAGAGAATTTTTAGATAGTTGTTTCATATCTTGATCCCCCTATTCCCTGTTGATACTGTCTACATTGTAGCCTGCATCGACGATTAATGTAGTAATATCTTCATCATCTATATCTTTTCCCTGTTTTGTATAAATAGCAACAAGACCGCCAGAAAGATCAACTTTTATGCCAGATACTTCTTCACGTTTCATAAAAACTTTTTGTATTGCTTGAGCACAAAAATCACAAACTAAACCAAATACGTTAACGTCTATCTTGCCGCCTTTCGGGTCAACGGTTCCGGTAGATAATCCTTGTGCACTTGATGAGTGTTCATGGTTGTCATGGTTGTGAACATTATCAACAGCATAAGTAATATTTAAAAATGTCAGAAAAATAATTGTTAAAAAAGTTTTCATTTGATTAACCTCTAATTAAAAACGGTGAACAAAATTGAGTAAAAATTTACCTTCGCTACTGTAGCCTGTTTCGAGTAGAGAAGGGCCTTTAAATAGGCGAATGAGCGGAGTGTATGCGAAGTTTTTCTCATCTTCAGGAACATGGCTAACTTCAAGCATTAACCATGTATGTAAATTACCGAAGTCAGCTACATATGGAGAAAAGCCAATTCGAGCTTTTTGTCTAAAGTTATCTACTATGCTATTAGATTTCGTTATGCGGTTTTCATAGGAGATAAAATACTTCCTAGTTTCCCAATCTGCAGCAAGACCTGTAAAAAAAACTGGGTCTGTTTCAGAGTTAAATGAATTATAGTCCGAATAAGTTATACCTATGCCTGATTTAAGATAAATGTTGGCCTGAGCATGTTGTTTATTCCATCGTTTTAGTAGATTGTTTATTTGCAATGCATGTATTTGGTAGTCTCCAGAACGCCAAAACTCTCCTTTGTAACCAATGGAATAATTAGCTGTTGGTGAATAATGAGTGTGTACTGAGTATTTATGACCATCATTCATGGTCATAAATGTCCATCCGCCCGGATAAGAGACTGGTCTAGATGCAACTTCAGTACTTAAAAAAAGAAGTAGTAACAGTAATTTACGCAAAACATAGCTCCTAAGTTAAACTCCAATTGCCCATATGAGCATAAAAATTTGAAACTAAGAACTATGCGTTAGGAGGAGGTGTAGGTGTATCGATAAAAATTGAATGATAATTAGATGCTGCGTAATTTTTATTTTGATAATTCTTATAAGCAGGAAGCTTTCTTAAGTCAACAATAAACATTGCATTTGATGAACAGGCTTTGCAAAATAAACAATCTGATTGAGATTTGTCACTAGAGCTCTTCTTTAGTAATTCAGCATTTATTTGAATTGAATGACAAGGAGATTGAGTATCGCTCACTTGAACAGAATCATCTTTTTCATATATATGACAAGACAGACCAAATGTCTGAGTTGTTCCAAAGACAAATAATAGTATTAACAAGTGATGAAGGATTTTGCGAAGCATTAGTAGAAAATACCATATTTAATCTATTAGATAAATAATCAGAGGCTTAGTTCATAGATATATAATTGGTTGTAAATACTGAAAATAATCGACTTTAAATAGTTATTTAGATTATTTTTAGAAACAGCAGGAGTTCCAGATTGAAAAGACATTTAACTATTTTTGGACGTGTTCTTTTGGCCTTTTCTATCTTTATGGTATTGGTTTCGTGCGATAAAGAAGAACCTGCTTCAGCTGCTACAACCTTCGGTTTTAAAGTCCTCGTATTTACTGAAACAGCTGGCTTTCGTCATGGATCTATTCCTGATGGTGTACAAGCTATTAAGAGACTGGGCGAAAACAATAATTTTGCTGTTGATGTCAGTAATGTCAGTGAAGTATTTATTCAGGATAATTTATCCCAGTATGCTGCTGTCATTTTCTTAAATACAACAGGTGATGTATTGACGGATGAACAACAATCGGTTTTCGAAAGTTACATTAAAAGCGGGGGAGGTTTTGTAGGGGTTCATTCAGCCTGTGATACAGAATACCAATGGCCATGGTACGGTAGTCTTTTAGGCGCCTATTTTCATAGTCATCCTCAAGTACAGCAGGGAACGCTAAATATTATGGGGAACGCACATCTAAGTACGATACATTTGCCCGAGAAATGGACGCGAATCGATGAATGGTACAACATGGTTATATCAACTAATCAGGATTTAAACATCCTGATTATGATTGATGAAAACTCCTATGTTGGAGGAAATATGAATAATAAACATCCAATATCATGGTTTCATGAATATGACGGTGGGCGTTCCTGGTATACCGCCATGGGACATACTAAAGAATCGTTTACAGAGGAATTATATCTAATGCACCTGTTGGGCGGTATTTTTTGGGTTGCCGGAAAGTAATAGTCGTTTAATTTTACAGTTTGAATTTTTCAAATAATATTCTGATGTCATCTCTATGAATAGCTTGCCAACCCACTTTTTTTGCAGCTTGAATATCATTGATTTCGTCATCGCCGATCATAATAAAGTCATATTTATCATTATTAAGTTCTTTAATAATATGTTGAAAAAATCGTATATCAGGTTTGGCATAACCAATATCGCTGGAATAAAAAATATTCGATTCATGGATCAACGGGAAATGCATTTTACATATATTGATTAATCTTGAATCAAAGTTAGATGCAATGCCTATATTGAAATTTTGTTCATGTAGTCTATATAGAAGATCTTTTGTATCTTCATAAACACCCCAATGTTCTGGTTTTGAAAAATACTGCCATAAGGTATTAAACAGTTCCTTGCATTGTCCTTCTTTTGGTAAAAATACATCAGTTACAACCTGTTCCCAGCGCTCTTTTTCCAGTGCTTCACTCGATTTATAGCCAGTACTATTTTCAGGTCTGAAATGTTCTTTAAATGCATTAGAAAAACGGGAAGAAATAATGTCAGGTGATAGTGAGATGCCAAACTCTTCTCCAATACGACTATAAACCTCAAATACAGGCGGATCCGTATAAATTAATGTTCCTGCCGCATCAAAAAAAATATAACTGTTATCTTTAGTAATCATAATATTGAGTAGTTAGGGTGATTAAATCGTCGCTGAGGCGGGTATTAAGGGGGCAGGGCATCGCACCGTAGTTCTATGAACACGACGAATTTCCTTAGCAGGTATATTGCTTACTCGATGCATTACGCACCGATTATCCCAGATCAAAAGATCATTTTGCTGCCAGTTATGTTCGTAAAGCGTGTCGGTATTAATAACGGTTTTGAACAGATCATCTAGTAATTGCTCGCCTTCTTCTTCACTCAATCCATCTATCGATGAAATATGACCACTCAAATATAAACATTGAGTTGAGTTATCTGGATGTATATGAACCATTGGTTGTCTGCATGCAGATAAGTTTTTCAATTCGTATTCAGGTAGTTCCACCATGTTGACTCGTTTCAGCGAGCGTTTGTAATCATGGTAACATGTTAAATTGTGTATGCGTTTTTTTTGTGCTGGCGATAAACAATCATAACCATGAGAAAGTGAACAAAACGCTGTACTTGTTACTTCATCTTCAGGAATTTCTTTTCCATAAAGTATCGATGCCATTGCCGGTGGTGATTTAAATGAGCTGTCAATATGCCAGTATGTATTTACATTAAGTAGTTTTCGTTTGTTCGAATCGGCAGCCAGTATTTTTTCCCGATTATCAATATTTGATATTCTATAAACATATTGGTTAGTAGCGGCTGTCATAATACTGATCTGTTCAAGCTCACCAAACAAACGACTAAAAGCTATTTGTTGTGCATCATCCAGTTTTTGATTCCTGAATAATAATACCGAATATTGATTAAATTTATTCAGGATATAGGAAGCGACTTCATCTGATATAGGCTGACTCAAATCCAGTCCGGAAATCTCTAATCCATATTGCGGCTGTAGTTTAATTTCAGATAAATTTTCCAGCGAGTTTTGCATCAAGCTCAATTAAACATCAGTCTTCTTCAAATTGAACTAGAACGACAACATTTACGATGACCATCAGGTCATTATTCACACCAGGTACATCGAGTCCGCCTAATGTTGGTTCAACAGTCACAGTTCCAAAAGGGAATGCTTCTGCGATGGCTGATTTATCAATGGCATCTGGATCACCTGCTCCCACTTTAGCGGTAATGATCATGTCGTGAGGTGATTTCCCCAGAGCATCAAAGAAATTTAGACTTGAGTGTCTGATCGCATCCGAAACAGCACGTTTGGCTGCCTTGGTATAATCGCCTCCGTGAACATCTACCCCCATTCCCATTTCTGTGACATATCTTTTTAATGCCATAAAATCTCCCCACAAAATTTTATAATTAAATAGAGTAATACTTGTTAAATAGAACGATCACTAATCTGCTTTGCTATGTAATCTGCTTGTCGTATAGCTAACGTTACAATCGTCAATGTCGGATTGACTGCTGCGCCGGTTGTAAATTGGCTTCCGTCAGAGATAAAAAGGTTTTTTATATCGTGTGTTTGTCCCCATTTATTACATACACCATCAGCAGCTTTTGCACTCATCCGGCATGTACCAAGATTATGTGTAGAAGGATAGGGCGGAACTTCATAAAAATGTTTCGCGCCCACCGCGTTGTAAACTTCCTTACCCTGTTTGTAAGCATGATTACGCATGGCAATATCATTGGCATGATCATCATAATGCACATTAGGAACAGGCATACCGTATTGATCTTTTTCACTGCTGTTTAATGTGACGCCATTGGCCTCTTGCGGCATATCTTCGCCAACGATCCACATACCGGCGAGGTATTTGTAATTTTCAAGAGCATGTGAAAAATCTTTGCCCCATGCGCCAGGGTTTAAAAACGCTGCCATGAAAGGTAAGCCAAGCGCTAGGGTTTCCAATTCGTAACCGCCAGCAAAACCTCGTTTTGGTTCATGATAACTTTCGTCCTGAATAATACCTGCCATGGTTGTGCCGCGATGAAAATTTACTTCTTTATCAAACATGGCATAGACAGAACCAGTTGTATGTCTCATGTAGTTTCTTCCTACCTGACCTGATGAGTTGGCCATACCATCCGGAAACATACTGGAATGCGAATTTAATAACAGACGTGGCGTTTCAATAGAGTTGCCAGCTACACATACAATTCTTGCTTTTTGTTTACGATGATTACCTTCGCTATCAACATACTCAACAGCACTGGCAAGCCCTTTGTCGTTATGTTCAATTTTTAAAACATGCGCGCCTTCTCTAAGGTCAAGATTTCCTGTGCTTTCTGCAGCAGGGATTTCTGTGTAAAGCGTTGACCATTTGGCTCCAGACTTACATCCCTGAAAACAAAAACCTAGTTGCAAACATGAACCTCGACCATTTCGAGGTCGACTGTTAATAGCCATTCTTCCGGTGTGTACGTTTTTATATCCTAGCTTCTTTGCTCCTGCGTACATAACCTTGAAATTATTATTGCCAGGTAGCCCAGGAATGCCATTGGTTCTTGTAACGCCCATCTTGTCTTCGGCCTTATCGTAATAAGGTTCAAGATCCTTTAGCTCTAGAGGCCAGTCAAGCAGGTTTGCTTTATCGATATTGCTGTAAGTGGTTTTTGCTTTAAATTCAAAATCACGAAAACGTAAACTGGCACCTGCCCAGTGAGTAGTTGTGCCGCCAACGGTTTTGCAAATCCATGCTGGTAAATTAGGAAAATCCTTGGCTACGCGCCAGTTACCTGAAGTGGTTCGCTTGTCCAGCCATGCCAGTTGCGAGAACGCCTCCCACTCATTATTAACGAACGTATTTGAAGACTGACGTTTCCCTGCTTCCAATATTATTACCTTGATTCCTTTCTGGCATAACTCGTTTGCAAGTGTGCCACCACCGGCACCTGAACCAATGATAAGTACAGCTGAATCATCGTTATAATCTATCTTATTCATTTTATAATCCTTCTACTTTTGGGCTTGCTTCTTCAGGAGGTTCAGGTAACCAATTCAGATCATTAAAACCACGATGTAAATAACCGCCTTGACTAAAGGCTTCACCTTCATAACCAAATACTTTCCACACTTTTTCATCGTTATATAGTGAGTTTATGGTTGTTGACTTCAGTTTAGAAAAAAAATCGGTATCTTCTATTTTTGTTAATGAAGCGAGTTGTTCGTTCGGATCGGAATCTACCCAGGTATTTTTAACCATGGTTTTAGCGACCGAGTCATTAAGATTTGAAATGCCATCTTTAATTAATTGTCCGACTTTGGGATCAGTGATGGATTCTTCCAGAAGCTTTTCCACTACAATTTGATAATGTATATCTTTTAAACTTTTATGAGGAAACATGCGCTTGATAATGCCAAACAACGACCTTAGCTCATCAATTCCTAAGACCATCTCAGCAGATGCATTCATGGAAGAAAATAATGTTGATGTACCAACAAATAATTGGTTGCAACAGACAGACAATACGCCGCTATATTTCAGGAAAAGTCTGCGGGACATCGATGTTTTATTCATGGCAAGTGAATTCCCCTATAGTTGTTACTTCTTTTTAATGTAAATTTGTAACCCAGTCAGGTCAGGTTAATTACTATTGTTTAACATCTTTAAAACGTTCTTGGGTTTCATTTAACATAGTGATGAATTCAGGAACTTTTATCAATTCCTGAACAAGTTTTTCTGCCAATAATTGACCACTTTGGCTATCACTAGGGTAATGAACACCGGCTATTTCTCTTCTTTTAGCAATATTTCTTGCATATTCCAGATAAGTAGCTTCATTCTCAGGATCAATCATGGCCAATATCAATGAAAACACCATAGATTGCGTGGCATGACCTGAAGGGTAAGCTGCGTGACCCGGATTCGGTACTACAAGGTCGAGTTGAGGTGCAAGTTGCGAAGGTCTTGGTCGGGAGAATCGTTTTTTGTAGTTGACTACAAAATATACAATTTCTTTATCTGCAAACTTTAAAATTCGATAGCACAATTTTTTGAGTTCAGGATTAATAGGGCCTTCATCAAGATATATTTCTGAAAACTCACCGGGTTGAGCTTCTGTAAGAATTTTGCTTACTTGTTCCTGTGAACGTGCTTCAGCAGCATATTTTCTTAACAACGCTAATTCATGTTGAGTTACCTCACTGCTATTGGCAGATGGTTCCGGGATATCATATTCCTTATTTTTATCCAGATAAGCTGGTCCTTTGATAAGAATATTTAAGACTTGCCCATCCCAGTTTTTTTCCGGGAAACGTATATTATCAATATCATTGGCCGCCAGAATTTCAAAACTGAATAAAGCCAGCATTGCAAAGAAGATAAGTCTATAAAAATGTTTCCATATTGCCGAGCTGTGTAAGTCAGGTGTTGATATGTTTGTCAAAATATTAAGGGCCTACTTAATTTTATATGCCAATAAACGGTTACTGTTCATTAATGGAAGAAAAAGCATTTTTTTATCTAATAGCACATCAATGTCAGCTGTACCTTGCTCAATTGCTAGTAGTTCTTTCGCTTTTCCGTTCGGTGATATTAAATATAATTTACCCCCCATCCAGTCAGTGACGTAGTAGTTATTATCACCATCACTCTCAACAGCATCCAGATTGCCAACTGGTGAAGCATCACCAAGGCTGGCAATTTTCTTTGTTTCAACATCAATCTCTTTCAAATGTCCTGGTATCGCTGTAGCAAAACCATCGGTCATGTTACCCCATGAACCAATAATGAGACGCTTGCCTTCAGCGAGGATACCATTAGGTGTTTCTAGATCTGTTGATTCAAGCCATAGTTCAAATTTTCCATCAGCGAGTTTAAATATGCGATTGGTCATCATTCCGGTCACATACACGCTGCCGTCATCTGATGCTGTTACATCGTTTAGCATTTTTACATCACTAGCGACGTAATAATTTGTGATCAGACGACTATTGATATCAATTTCAACGAGCGTATCCACATCTGCGGTGTAGAGTTTGCCATTACTGATAGCGAGTCCTTTTGGCGAGTTGAGTCCAACTATCCATGCCTCTTCAACAATTTTGCCATCGAGCGTGACAGTAGAGATAGTGCCTTTGCCATCTTTATCAAAAGGAGAGCCGATGACATTTGAGACATATAGCAGGTTTGTATCTTTATCATAGATAACCGATTCAGGATTGCCCAAACCGATGACTTCCCATTCCTGTTGAAGGGATACCGACATTTCATTATTCTCAACCTGACTGTCGCTGTCTCCGCAAGCTGTAATAAAAACACAAACAAGCAGTGTTAGAAAAAAAGTTGATTTCATTAAAATACTCCAGTGGTAATGTTAACTAAAAATGTATTGTTCTTTTTTCAACATCAAGTGCCGACTCATGTATTGCTTCAGATAATGTCGGATGAGCGTGAATCTCTTCAATGATATCGTTAAAGGAAAGTTTATGGCTAATAGCGGTAACCCCATTTGCAATTAGTTCTGATGCGTTGGGTCCAATGATATGCATACCCAGTATGGTGCCATCTTCGGTACTCAGTATTTTGACAAAACCCTTTGCACAGTTCATGGCATGGGCACGGCCATTAGCAAGAAATGGAAACTTACCTGCTTTATAAGCTATGTTCTTTTCTTTTAATTCCTGTTCGGTAGCACCCGCCCATGCGATTTCAGGCCAGGTATAAACAACCCAAGGGATGCTTTGGTAATTTGCCGATTTATCTTTACCCGCAATGTTTTCTGCTACCATGATGCCATCTTTCGAAGCTCGATGAGCAAGCATGGGCCCGTTGGTAACATCACCGATTGCAAAGATATTGTCGATATTAGTTTGACATTGTTCATTGACAGCAATGAACCCTCTGTCATCTCTATTTATTCCTAATTCATCCAGTCCGAGATTATCGGTAAAAGGTTTTCTACCAACCGCTACTATCAGTTTTTCAAATTCCATTTCATCTTCTTCACCTTTTGCATTTTCATAGGTAACACTGACGTAGTCATCATCGTTTTCGATCTCAGTTACCTTACAACCCAGTTTGATATTCAGACCTTGCGACTTAAAGTTTTTCAACGCTTCTTTGGCAATATCACGATCCACTGTAGGCAAGAACTCGGGTGACATTTCCAGAATGGTTACTTTTGACCCTAGGCGGCGCCAGACGCTACCTAACTCAAGACCTATAACACCAGCGCCAATAATACCCAGTTCTTCTGGAACTTCATCAAATTCAAGTGCGCCCTCATTATCAACAATGCTTTGTTCTACTGCTGCTTGGGGTAAGCTGACTGGAACAGAACCAGTCGCAATAATAATATTAGTTGCCTCTACAGCCTGCTCACCACCATCATTTAACGCAACCCTGATCATATTATTGGCAGAAATAGTTGCAGTGCCTAACAGGCTATCAACCTTGTTTTTTGAAAACAGACCGCTAATACCTTGCGACATTCTACCAATGATTTCATTTTTTCGAGCCAGTAAGGTTTCTACATTAATAGGTGCCGGTTTAACACTAATCCCATGTGAAGATGCTTCTTCGCTGATGGCTTCATAAAGATGTGAGGAATCGAGTAATGCCTTGGAAGGAATACAACCTACATTAAGACAGGTTCCGCCAAGCGAAGCCTTTTGCATATCGTTGATCCATTTATCAATACATATCGTTTTTAACCCTAGTTGCGCGCAACGGATTGCTGCAACATATCCACCGGGACCGGCACCAATAACTGCTACATCATATTTCATAGTTTTTAATACTCATTATTTATTAATTGTTAGAAGCAATGTTACCTAGCTCTGGAGAACTAGGTGACGCTGTATAAATCTGTTTTTCCATTCTGCCTGCTGACTGAGCCATATAACCTGCATGAACAGCTTCTCTCATCGCCATCGCCATTAATACCGGATTTTTTGCCTTTGCTATAGCTGTGTTTGTTAAAACACCAGCGCAACCCAATTCCATAGCAATGGCAGCATCACTTGCTGTTCCGACACCTGCATCGACAATGATAGGTACATTTGCATTTTCAATAATTATTCCCAGATTCCATGGATTAATGATCCCCATGCCTGAGCCTATTAATGAAGCTAGTGGCATGACTGCTGAGCAGCCAATCATTTCCAGTTCTTTAGCAGCAATGGGGTCATCAGAAGTATAGGCCATGACATCAAAACCCTCTTTTACAAGCATTTCAGCAGCCTTTATTGTTTCGCCAACATTTGGATACAAAGTGTCAGGATCGCCAAGGACTTCAAGTTTAACTAGGCTGTGACCATTTAATAATTCTCGAGCAAGTCGTAGTGTGCGAACAGCATCTTCGGCGGTATAACAACCCGCGGTATTTGGCAAAATGGTATATTTGTCCGGACTAATAACTTCCAGAATATTAGGTTCATCTTTATTTTGGCCAATGTTGGTTCTTCTGATCGCTACAGTCACTATATCAGCGCCGCTAGCTTCAATAGCGTCACGTGTTTCTACTAGATCTTTATATTTACCTGTGCCAACCAATAGTCTGGATCGATATTCCTTGTTATTAATAATTAACGGGGCATATGGTTCTTTCATTATAATGGCCTCTTATCTGTTGACTATTAACCACCACCAACTGCAACAACAATTTCAATGTTGTCATGTTCGCGAATGTCACAATTCTGGTATTCACTTTTGGGAATAATTTGCCCGTTAATGTCGACTGCAAATTTTCCTTTATTAATTTCAAGCTGTTTAATCAGTTGCTGAAGGCTGATCGGTTCAGTCACTGATATGGATTTGCCATTAATAATGATCTCTATTTCTTTCATAACCCTTACTCAGTGTTTAATAGGTTTTTTGCCTGTTGATCGGCATGATATGAAGAACGAACCAATGGGCCAGCAGCGACATCTTTAAAACCTATTTGTTTTGCAATGTTGGCCAATTCATCGAATTCAACAGGAGATACATAACGCATTACCGGATGATGATGTTTACTAGGTTGTAGATATTGACCAATCGTTACCAGATCACAGTCGTGTTCTTTTAAATCGTTTAAGACACTAACGACTTCATCCATCTCTTCTCCCAGACCTAGCATAATCCCGGATTTTGTCGGGATGCCGGGATTTATTTGTTTAAAAGATTTGAGTAACTGTAAGGAATGCGCATAGTTTGACCCCGGTCTTACTGTTTTATATAACCTCGGAACAGTTTCCAGATTATGATTAAGTACATCAGGCGCATTCTCAGACAATGTATTCAACGCGGTATTCAGACATTTACGAAAATCAGGTACAAGTATTTCGATGCGTGTTTTTGGCGTGGAGCTACGGACAGCATTAATACATTTTAAGAAGTGTTTGCTACCACCATCTTCAAGATCATCCCGATCAACAGAGGTGATAACCACATACTTTAGCTTCATTGATATAACGCTTTCAGCAAGACGGAATGGTTCACTGGGATCCGGCATTAATGGTCTACCATGAGCAACATCACAAAAGGCACAGCGTCTTGTACATATGTCACCTAGAATCATGAAAGTGGCAGTACCATTGGAAAAGCACTCGCCAATATTTGGGCAAAATGCCTCTTCACACACGGTGTGTAATTTATTGTCGCGTAATTGCTTTTGTAGTTTCTTTACATCCTGATTATCCAGACATTTAACCTTCAGCCATTTCGGTTTCTTCAAGGCTTTATTTTGCGTGACTGATTCGACTTTAATTTTTATCTTGTCCAGCCCGCGTTTTTTTATTCCATAGTCATTCATTAATTGTTTACCTTTACTAAAATCAGAATGCGCTTTTTACTACGCCACCATCCACTCGTAATGATGCACCCGTAGTGGCAGATGCAAGAGGGCTAGCAATATACACAACTAGAGAAGCGACTTCTTCGGGTGTGGCAAATCTTTTTATTAGTGAAGTAGGCCGCACATGCCGAAAAAAATCTTCTTCGAATTCTTCAAAACTTTGTTCTGCCTGTTTTGCCAAATCATTTACAAAATCAACAACCCCTCTCGATTTCGTTGGCCCCGGCAATATGCTGTTTACTGTAATGTTTGTACCTGCCAATGATTCTGCCAAACCACGAGCAATTGAAATTTGTGCTGATTTGGTCATGCCATAATGAATCATTTCAGCAGGGATTTGGAGTCCACTTTCACTGGATATGAAAATAATGCGTCCCCAGTCTGCTTTTTTCATATATGGAATGTATTTACGACATAGACGAATACCGCTAAGAACATTCACATTAAACATATGTAACCAGTCATCATCGCTGATATCTTCAAATGCTACGGGTTCGAAGATGCCAAGGTTATTGATAAGAATATCTATATCGCCATGTGCGATGACAAGTTTCTCTACCTGATCCTCTTTGGATAGATCACCGGCAAAACCTGAAGCAATAAAGCCAGTTTCATTTTTAATTTTTTCCAGCGACTTCAGTAATGTGTCTTCATTTCGACCATTCAGTATAACCGTTGCGCCTTCAGTAGCCATTGCTTCGGCGATGGCATAGCCGATACCGGCTGTACTACCAGTAACTAACACTTTTTTATTTTTAAGTTGTAGATCCAAATTCTTACAAAAAACTTTATTTAAGACTTTCAATTAATTCTATTAATGACTTTTCCATTCCTGACATAACTTGCGCAACAGGTTCTCTTTTACTTACATGCTCAAGATAGTTACCTATCTCAGGATGAGTTTCAGTAATATCCCAGCCATAGATATCTCTAGTATGGAAATTTGCAAAACCAATATGGAAGATACTGGCAATATCAGCATAAGAAAATTCTTCACCCATGACAAATGGCGCAAATTTAGCCATGTTAATAAATGCATTTAAACCTTTTTTAATTATAGGGCGCACTTCATTATATGCAGTCTCATTTAAAGTTTCACCAAACACGACCTTGCCCAAATGTCGTCTTGCCGGCGCATCCAGGTATAACTCAACGATACGGATCACTTCTTTTGTTTTGGACTTTGCAAATAAATCAGCCGGATAGAGTGCCGGTGTTGGGTAAGTTTCTTCAATGTAATCATAGATAACATTTGTTTCACTTAAAAAACCATTATCAGTTTCAATAAAAGGCACTTTACCCATTGGGCTGCGCGATAGAAGTTCATCATTCTGACCGGGCAACTGAATGATCTCTTCGAACGTAATGTTTTTTTCAAGCAAAACAGTTTTCACACAACTGTAATAATTACTTGCAGGGACACCGTATAGTTTAACCATGACTTTTACCTATTTCTTCGAACAGATTAATTATTATTAATTACGACTTTGCCAAAATGTTTGGCATCGTATAAGTGCTGGTATGCATCGAGTGCTTTTTCAAAAGGAAATACTCGATCAATAACAGGTTTGATTTTGTATTTTTCCATACACTTGATCATGTCGCTGAACATCTCGACACTTCCGACATAGATGCCGTGTATTTTCAAAAGATTTAGTGCAATACCAAGATTGAATGCCGCACCTTCAAGTCCGGTAAGGATACCTATTAAAGAGATTGTGCCGTAAATTTTTGACGATGCGATCGATTTTTCAAATGTACCGGGACCACCCACTTCAAGTACATTATCTGCTCCCTGTCCATTTGTAATCGACATGACTTCCTGTTCCCAATCCGGTTTTTCTACATAATTAATGATATGGTCTGCACCCATTTCTTTGGCACGCTGAAGTTTTTCATTGCTTGAAGAAGTGATGATGACATTTGCACCATGTGCCTTTGCTATTTGTAATCCAAATATAGAAACGCCACCTGTACCAAGTAACAAAATAGTGTCACCTTGTTTGATATTACCCAACGATATGAGTGCATGCCATGCGGTAACTGCTGCGCAAGGCAATGTCGCTGCCTCTTCATATGAAAGGTAATCAGGAATAACAATTGTTCCATGTTCCTTTAAAACAAAATATTCAGCCAAGGTACCGTTTATCCCGCCGCCAAGCGCCGAACAGAGCCCTTCTTCACCGACTGGACCGTCTACCCAGTTCTGAAAAAAGTTACCCATAA
>JAURNY010000017.1 GCA_030829955.1 Gammaproteobacteria bacterium
ATCGATAGAGATCGGCAGGATCGTCGCATCACTTTTATCAGCAATAAGACCAGGGCCTTCATAAACTTTCATTAACGTACCGGTGATGGTGATGCGTCCCTCAGGAAAGATAACGGCTTTACGATCCTCCTTGATAAATTTCACCATCGATTTGATCGATAACGGATTCATGGGATCCATTTTGAAGAGATCTACAAAACGTAAAAATAATTTAAATGAAGCCCGTTCAGAAATTTCGGTATTGATTGCAAAGGTAGGCGTTTCCGGCAACCAGGCATAGAGTAAAATGCCATCAAGTAGTGAAGTATGATTGGCAACGATTAATACACGTTTGCCAGCCTGTTCGTAGTGTTCAAGTCCTGTGACCCTAACACTATAACAAAGCCTTAAGAGTAATCGCAGAAAGTACTTGGCAAGTTTGATCATTGTTTATTTAGCCCGACGTGGAAAAATATCATCATTCATACATGACAATATTGATTATATATTAGACGCCAGTCAAAGCAGTACGAATAACAAGAGTTTGACCAGGTTGCAGAGGTTTTTTCTTGTTGAGATTGTTCCATTTCACGATATCTTTCACATGAATATCAAACTTTCTGGCGATAAGCCAAAGTGAATCACCCTGTTTGACTGTATAAGAATTAGCATTGTCAGTATTGTTTGCCAACTTGGGCATGCCATAATCATCATCTTCTTCTTTTTCTTCTTCAGTTTCATTGTCCTGTACCCATACCACCAGTTTTTGACCAAGTCGTAATATGCTTTTACTGGAGATGCCATTCCACTGAGTAAGTTGATGAACACTGACACCATAATTACGGCCAATATCCCATAGGTTATCTCCATGTGTTACCTGATAGATATATTTCTTACCATCGCCGGTTTTTTTCAAACCGCGAAACTTTCTTGAATCGGCACTAAGGGTGTAATCTTTTTCACTGAGTCTGGATGTCGGAATTAATAGCGAATCTCCAGCACGAATTAAATTGCTTCGTAGTTTGTTAGCAGACTTTAGTGTCGCAATACTGGTATTATGTTTTCGTGCGATCAAACCTAATGACTCACCCTGTTTAATCGTATGTCTAACCCAACTAATTCGTTGATCAGGTGGAAGGGCAGTAATTTTTTGTTTGAATTGCAATGCTTTCTCAAGTGGCACCAGAATATTATGTGGACCATCAGGATCGGTTGCCCAACGGTTAAAACCAGGGTTGAGCGTATAGACTTCATCCATAGTCAAACCAGATAACTCTGACACTAATGCCAGATCAATCTGGCTACCAACATCAATAGATTCAAAATAAGGTTTATTTTCAATTTTATTAAATACAATCTTGTATTCATCCGATTTCTTTAATAGCTCGGCAACGGCTAATAAACTTGGCACATAACCACGCGTTTCACGAGGTAAGCGTAAATGCCAAAAGTCGGTTGGTTTACCAGCACGTTTATTACGGCGAATAGCGCGACCAACATTTCCTTCTCCGGCGTTATAAGCTGCTAGAGCATGAAACCAGTTGCCATTAAAATGTCGATGCAATGTTTCCAGATAATCCAGTGCTGCTTCTGTTGCGGCGACAATGTCACGGCGACCGTCATACCACCAGTTCTGTTTTAGACCAAAACGTTTACCAGTTGAGGAAATGAATTGCCAGATACCTGATGCACGACTAGGTGAATAAGCAAAGGGTTGATAGGCACTTTCAACAATTGGTAACAACGCCAAATCCATAGGCATATTGCGTGCTCTCAAACGAGAGACAATGTGATGCAAGTAAGGACGTGCACGTTCAGCGACACGATTAATATATTCCTGATTTTTGGCAAACCAGTTGAGTTTGGATTTCACCCAAACATGATCAGTGTGAGTATCAAATTGCAAATCATCGCTGATCAATGACCAAAGATCATCATGGCTTGTCGCTAAATCACTAGAAGGAGTTTCATCCGAATCTTTTGATTGTTGAGCATTTCCATCCTGTTGAGTGATTAATCGATTTCGATCGTGTTCTTCAACAGTTGGGGGCGGTGATGTAGTCGCTGTTTCTTGCTTGACAGTTTGAAAATTGCAGCCAGTGATGATGAATACAGTGAGAAGCGTAAACGCTTGAGGTAATTTCAGCATGACGCAATGCTAGGGGGGCATGGAAAAATGGTCAAGTAATTAATAGTGCTTTAAAAATCATCCTTCCATTGTCGTATTGCAGCAAAAACCTGTGTCGAATCGGTTAAAGTTTGACCACTATGGGTAGATGCTGACTGAACGACACTATCCACTTCACAGCGTAAGAACGGATTTGTCTTTTTTTCCAGCGCCAGAGTCGATGGAATTGTGGGTTTCCCGGATTTACGCAGCTTTTGCACTTCATGCAAACGAGCCTGTATGTCAGGGTTTGAAGGTTCAACCGTACCTGCAAATGACAGGTTTGCCTCGGTATATTCATGTCCACAATATAATAATGTGTTATCTGGCAATGATTTGAATTTGGTCAGTGAATGATGCATTTGTTTAGGAGTGCCTTCAAACATCCGGCCACAGCCAGCTGTAAATAAGGTATCTCCACTAAAAACCAGTTCTTCATTATAATATGCAACTGCACCAGCGGTATGTCCGGGCACATCCAGCACATTTAGAACTATATCCAGTTCTGTTAATTCAATTTTGTCGCCCTCTGTTACTAGGTTCGTACTGAATTTCACCGTTTCAGTCGCTGGTGTATATACCGGCACAGAATAGTTAGCGACTAAATCCGGAATTCCACCTACATGATCCCAATGATGATGCGTAATCAAAATTGCCACAGGCGTTAAGTTTTCCTGATTCATATAATCAATGACAGGTTGTGCCTCGCTTGGGTCAACAATCGCAACATGCTGGTTGTCCGAATTGATTAACATCCAGATATAATTATCTTTCAATGCAGGAATGGGTATGATGTGTGGCATAGCTAACTCTGTTTAATATGAAATATTAAGTCTAGCAATAGCAGTGAAAAAAGGGTAATCCGCATGGGTCGTCGTCAGATAAATAAAATTCGCAAACAATTAGCAGACTGGTTCGCGAGCGAACTGGGGCAACAAACATTACGTTTTGAAAAAGAAAAACTGGAATCGGTCCTGCCGCAGTTATTTGGCTTTCATATTTTACAGGTAGGTTTTCCTAATAAGACGGATTATCTCTGCTCGTCGAAAATTTTTCATAAGTCGTATTTATGTCTTGCCGAAAATGAACTCGATAGTAGTAAAGATACCTTTCTTGCAGAGGCAGAAAATATTCCACTTGCATCTGACAGTATCGATGTGGTCGTTTTGCCTCATGTGTTTGAATATTCAAATAACCCGCACCGTCTATTACGTGAACTGGATCGTATCCTTATAGATGATGGTCATCTCGTTATTTTAGGTATTAATCGATTTAGTTTATGGGGGCTTTGGTATGTTTTTTTATGCTGGTGGAACAATATGCCCTGGAGCGGTCGTTTAATTTCAATTCCACGTATGAAGGATTGGTTATCGTTACTCGGCTTTGAAGTAAAGAAGGTGAAGTATTGTTTTTATTCCCCACCGTTAAAAAAGCCAACGTGGTTAAAACGTTGTCAGCCACTTGAGCGTTTTGGTGCACGTTGTTGGCCGATACTTGGTGGTATATATGTCATCGTGGGTAAAAAACGAGTTGTGCCGCTTAACCCTATTAAAATGAACTGGCAAAAACAAAAGAAACTCCTTGGTTCGGGTGTTGCTGAACCGTCAACCCGACAAATACTGCAACGAAATGACTAAGAAGGTGCATATATACTCTGATGGCGCCTGTCGTGGAAATCCTGGCCCCGGTGGTTGGGGTACGTTATTAGTATTTAATGACAATGAAAAAGAACTTTATGGTGCTGAAGTCGATACGACCAATAATCGCATGGAGTTGATGTCGGCAATTCAGGGACTTGAAGCATTAAATCAATCCTGCGATGTCATCGTTACAACAGATTCACAGTATGTTAAAAATGGTATTACCGAATGGCTGGCTGGCTGGAAAGCGAAAAACTGGAAAACGGCTGCAAAAAAACCGGTTAAGAATCAGGATCTCTGGATGCGACTTGACGATGCGGTCAGCCGTCACATTAAGGTTGAATGGCAATGGGTTAAAGGTCACAGCGGCCATAATGAAAATGAACGTGTTGACTGTCTTGCTAACAAAGCGATCGATGAATTAATCAGTGGGGAGAATTAACTTGCGACAAATCTTACTCGATACCGAAACAACGGGCCTTGAACCAAAGCATGGTCATCGAATTATTGAAATTGGTTGTGTGGAAATTGTTAATCGCCGTAAAACTGATAAGCACTTTCATGTTTATTTAAATCCTGATCGTGAAATAGAAGATGGTGCGTTTGATGTGCATGGTATCAGCAATGAATATCTAGCTGACAAACCGCGTTTTGCAGATATAGCAAAGGAGTTTATTGACTTTATACGCAATAGCGAATTAATAATTCACAATGCACCATTTGATGTCGGTTTTATTAATGCTGAATTAAAACAACTCGGAAAAAAGTGGGGGAAAGTTGAAGATTATTGTTCAGTGGTAGATACACTGAAGATGGCTCGTGACAAACATCCAGGACAAAAAAATAGTCTTGATGCACTGTGTAAACGTTATGAAATAGATAATTCACAACGTGATTTACATGGCGCCTTACTGGATGCGCAAATATTATTGGATGTGTATTTGACCATGACGGGCGGCCAGGAGACACTAGGCTTTGATAGCAGCGAAAGTAATATTGCCAATTCAACAAATAACAAAATACAGCTAGATACAAATCGTATTTCGTTACCGCTTATTGAACCTACAGAAGAAGAATTAGAAGCTCATATGCAACGTCTGAATGCGATTAGAGAGCAAAATGGCAAATGCTTATGGTTAAAAAGAGAATAAATCTATAATTGGAGAAAAACATGACTCACTATGATGAAGCCGAAGGCTTATGCAAAAAAATCGATCCTGCAACTAAAGGTTTTATCTTTACCCAAACCATGATGCGGATTAAAGATCCTAAAGCTTCACTGGACTTTTATTCACGTGTAATGGGTATGCGACTGGTTCGTCGATTTGATTTCCCGGAAATGAAGTTCACGTTGTATTTTATGGGGCAATTTAATGAAGAAACTGCAAAAACAATTCCCGAAGATAGAGAACAACGCGCAACTTGGGTATTTGGCCGGGAAACAATGCTGGAATTAACCCATAATTGGGGCACTGAAGATGATACAGACTTTTCCTATCATAATGGTAATGACCAACCTCAGGGTTTTGGGCATATCGGTTTTACTGTTCCTGATGTTTATGCGGCATGTGAACGTTTTGAAAAAATGGGTGTGAAGTTTAAGAAAGAAGTAGATGCTGGAAAGATGCAAGGTATTGCATTCATTCAGGACCCTGATGGTTATTGGATTGAAATTCTACAAGCCGATATGCTACAGAAGCGTGGTAAGGATTGGGGTGTTAAGTAGTAGATTAAGTTTTGTGATTTATTTGTAATTACCGCGCCTTATTTTTTTACCAATAAATAAGGCGCGATTACAAGTTAGAATAAAAGAGTAATTTATAACCCCCTAAAAAAAATAAATATTAAGCAACAGCCTCTTTCGTCATTGTCTGCAATTCACCTTTCTCATATAAATCCATAACAATGTCACAACCACCAACTAGTTCACCATTAATGAAAAGTTGAGGGAAAGTTGGCCAGTTTGAATACTTTGGCAGGTTGGTACGAACATCTGGGTTCGCTAATACGTCGACAGATTGAAAAGGCACTTCGCAGGTTTTGAGTGCTTCTGCAGTACGCATTGAAAAACCGCATTGCGGAAAGTCAGGATTACCTTTCATAAATAATACAATTTTATTTTCTTCAACTATTTGTTTAATTTCTTCAAGAATATCCATTTATAATTCCTCTGAAATGGCTGATAAATCAATTGTGGCGCAATATAGCAAATTCAAGGTGACAAGTTAATTATTTGGCGAGCCAAAGCCACCACCGCCCGGTGTTTCGACAATAAGTTCATCTTTTGGTTTTACATGAATAGTGGTTTTAGCAGGTAACAATTTATCATTTAAACGATTCGCACCAGCCTTCCCATTTTCACCGCAATTTAATCCCCATGGCGAATGATATCTGCGTTCAGTGAGTAGCGTTACGCTGGCATCTTCCAGAAATTGATAATGTCGAATAATGCCATCACCACCGTGATTTGCTCCTTTTCCACCAGAGTTGCGCCTTACAGCATATTTTTTAATGCGCATCGGATAGTGGGTTTCCATTATTTCTACAGGAGTATTAAGCGTATTCGTCATGTGCGTTTGTATCGAATCACAACCATTATTATTTTTGCTTGCGCCCATGCCACCCCCAATTGTTTCGTAGTAACTCCATTTATCTGATCCCATCGCGATATTATTCATGCTGCCGTGACTCGCTGCTGGAATTTTTTCAGGTATCGCTTTCGCTAATGCACCCAGAACAACATCAACGACACGTGTGCTGGTCTCAACATTGCCGGCAGCAACTGCCGCAGGATAACTGGCATTTAATAAATTATTATCAGGGATACGTAACTGAATAAAATCAAAACTACCTGCGCAGTCGTGTAAGTAATGGGGTAATAAACATCGAAAACAATAATAGACAGCCGCTGCAGTGACTGACATTGGGCAATTAATATTGCCCTTCACTTGATTGGATGTGCCGGAGAAATCACAAGTGATATCGCCATTATTAATCGTGATCAAACATTGAATAGTAATATTCTCATTACCTAAACCATCATCATCCATAACATCTTTAAATGAAAACTTGCCTTCAGGTAATGATTGAAAAGTTGCCTGTGCCAATCGTCGCGCATAGTCATTGAGTTCGTCTAGTGATTGTTTGAATGAAACATCAGTTGAACTGCTTATTAATGATCTAATAGCGTGACTGCCGATTTGATTGACACTGAACTGTGCCATGAAGTCGGCTTTGGATAATCCAGGATTACGGAAACCGGAAACAATTTCATCTAATATGTAATTGATAAGTTTATTGTCTTTACCGATGACAGTAGGGGAGATAACCAAACCTTCTTCATTAATATTCTGTGAAATTGGCATCGAGCCAGGGGTGTCTGCGCCGATATCGGAATGATGGGCGCGATTAGCGATAAAGGCATGAAGTTCTCCGTCAACATATACAGGAGATATTAATGTTACATCTGGCAGGTGGGTACCGCCCATAAATGGATCATTCAATATGATTGTGTCGCCTTCATACCACTCATGATGGTGCACAATATCGTGCATCGCATAGGCCATACTGCCTAAGTGTACTGGAATATGAGCCGCCTGGGCACATAATTGTCCATTGACATCAAATATTGCACAGGAATAGTCTAAACGGTCACGAATATTGGGTGAAATCGCAGTTTGTTGCAGCGCCATGCCCATTTGCCCGCAAATGGCGTTAATTCGGCTAGCAAATAGACTTAATTCAATAGCATTCATTATTGTTCATATAGAGTTATTGATAACGTGTTAATTTATCAGAAAATCGGCTGAAAAAGGGTGGAAGCAGATACTGACACAAGTATAATCATTGACGATATATATGTAATTGAATGAATAGTATTTTTCTTAATAATTTTGGGGAGTTTAGAGCATGAATCCACTTAAGTCGGTGCATGGTACAATAGCGCTTGGTTTTGTTACTGCGGCAGTTATTACATTTTTGGTAGGTGATACAGCATTTAATAGTTGGTCATTTGCTGTGTGGTTACACGTATTTTTTGGCATCATCTGGATTGGTTTACTATACTATTTTAATTTTGTGCAAGTGCCTGCTGTGGGTGAAGCGACTGCTGATGAAGGTGGTCCAGGGCCAGCTGCCATCAATAAATATGTTGCTCCTCGTGCACTATGGTGGTTTAGATGGGGGGCATTAGGTACTTGGTTAACTGGTGCTGCGGCCTTAGAAATTATGGGAGTAGGTTTGAAAAACGCATTCCTGTTGCAAGGTAACGGTTTAATTATAGGATTAGGAGCATGGATGGGCACCATCATGCTATTTAATGTATGGGTATTAATTTGGCCAAATCAGAAAAAAATTCTGGGTATTGTAGAAGCAAGTGATGAAGAGAAAGCTAAGAGCAAAATCATCGCATTAATGGCTTCACGAACTAACACATTCTTATCTATCCCAATGATCATGTGTATGGTTGGTCAGGGTCACGGGTTGCCATATTAGTTTTATTTTTTTTAATTATTATACGACAGCCCGGCCATTGGTCGGGCTTTTATATTTAGGGTATAGATTTTTTATTTTTTTTTTATTTAAAAGATGAGTAACACACTAATGTCGAACTATGCACGTTTACCAGTCGGTTTTGTTTCCGGCCATGGTGCTACGCTCATTGATACGGAAAACAATGAATATCTTGACGCATTAGGCGGAATAGCCGTGTGCCTACTTGGTCACGCGCATCCTGCTGTGCAAGAAGCGCTTGCAGAACAGGCAGGACTTGTTATTCACACTTCAAATATTTATCGCATTCCATTACAGGAAAAACTCGCAGATAAACTGGTTGAACATTCCGGTATGCAAAAAGTGTTTTTCTGTAATTCGGGAGCAGAGGCAAATGAAGCTGCTATTAAATTGGCAAGATTACATGCGCATAATAAAGGCATAAAAACACCAAAAATTGTCGTCATGAAAAATAGTTTTCATGGTCGAACTATGGCGACATTGACAGCAACCGATAACCCAAAAGTTAAGAAAGGTTTTGAGCCTTTAGTTGAAGGTTTTGTGCATATTCCATATAACGATATGGATTCGTTATATGCATTAGCTAAAAAACATAATGATATTGCTGCCGTGATGCTGGAGCCTATTCAGGGCGAAGGAGGTATTAATGTGCCTGATGAAGGCTATTTGACAGCCATTAGAGCATTTTGCGACGAACATGATTGTTTGATGATGCTGGACGAAGTACAAACCGGTATGTGCCGAACAGGTAAATGGTTTGCTTTTCAGCATGAAGATATCAGACCTGACGTGATGACATTAGCAAAGGCACTGGCAAATGGTGTGCCGATCGGTGCTTGTCTGGCAGCGGGTAAGGCAACGAATTTATTCCAACCGGGTAGTCATGGGTCTACTTTTGGTGGTAATCCACTTGCATCGCGAGTAGCTTTGGCTGTCATTAATGAATTGGAAACCAATTATTTATCAGTGCGTGCGGAAGAACTCGGCAATGAAATATTGAAGGGTTTTCAAAATGAATTAGGTGATCTTGCAGGAATCAAAGAAATTCGTGGCAGAGGCATGATGTTTGGTATTGAATTAAATGAGCCATGCACGGAGCTGGTAACTCGGGCTTTAAAAGAAAAATTATTGATTAATGTAACGGCAGGCAATGTCATTCGTTTATTGCCGCCATTGATTCTGAGTGATGATGAAGCTAAACGTATCGTGCATGAGGTATCAGCGCTCGTTAAAGCTTACCTTAGAGAGAAAAGTTAATTATGGAAATAAGACATTTTTTGACACTGGATAGTTTGACTCGAGAAGAGCTTGAATCTGTGATTAATCGTGCCGCTTATTTAAAGCAGCATTTCAGAAAAAACTATGCTGAAGATACTTTAAAGAATCGTGTATTAGGAATGATCTTTGAAAAATCTTCTACACGTACACGTGTATCATTTGAAGCGGGGATGGCGCAATTAGGCGGTCACGCAATATATCTTGCACCTAGTGGCAGTCAGATCGGTCGTGGCGAACCTATGGAGGATACAGCACGTGTTATTTCCAGAATGGTAGATTGCATCATGTTGCGTACCTTCGAGCATGAACGTATTGAAAAATTTGCTGAATATTCACAAGTGCCCGTGATTAATGGTTTATCCGATAGCTATCATCCATGTCAGTTATTAGCAGATATACTGACCTATACCGAAACCAGGGGCAGTATTACTGGCAAGAAGGTTATCTGGGTAGGTGATGGCAATAATATGTGTCATTCTTACATGAATGCTGCGCGATTATTTGATTTTGAGCTGGTTGTGACTTGTCCTGAGGGGTATGACCCTGATGAAAGCATTACGGCCCGAAATAAAAATTATGTAACTATGGAACGTGATCCAATGGTTGCGGTTAAAAATGCAGACGTCATTGTTACTGATGTCTGGGCAAGCATGGGACAGGAAGATGAACAAATACAACGGCTAGATACATTTCGCGCATATCAGGTAAATAATGAGCTAATGTTGCAAGCAAAAAACGACGCGATCTTCATGCATTGTTTACCTGCACATCGTGGAGAAGAAGTGACTACTGAAGTGTTGGAAGGGCCGCAAAGTGTGGTATGGGAGGAGGCAGGCAATAGATTGCATTCACAAAAAGCACTCATAGAATTCTTAATGCGATAGATAGTATGCATTTTTTACTCAGTAACGACGATGGTTATCAATCTTTAGGGATTCATGCTCTGGCAGAGGCACTGTCCTATTTGGGTAAAGTAACAGTTGTTGCTCCGGACCGTGATCGAAGTGGCGCCAGTAATTCACTGACGCTTGATGCACCTTTGTATGTGAAACAGGATAGTCATGGTTATTATTATGTGAACGGCACTCCAACTGATTGTGTTCATCTTGCGATTACAGGTTTAATGGAAGAAGAGCCTGATATGGTTATCAGTGGAATTAATACTGGTGCCAATCTTGGCGATGATGTTTTGTATTCAGGCACGGTTGCGGCAGCGATGGAAGGACGTTTTTTAGGTCGACCTGCGATTGCATTTTCACAAACTGGTGAAGACTGGGAAAATTATTCTGAATCTGTTGATATTGCAACTAGTATTATTAAACATGTTATGGAGTATCCCTTGCAACAAGATACCTTGTTGAATGTTAATTTGCCTAAAACCTATCCAATTAAAGGTTATCAAGTAACACGTTTAGGCAATCGACATAAATCAAAGCCCGCACAAGCAGCATTTGATCCAAAAGGTAGAACGGTTTATTGGGTTGGACCTGTTGGAGCTGAACAGGATGCAGGGGAGGGTACTGATTTCCACGCTATTCGTGAGGGATTTGTTTCAATTACCCCGCTGCAAGTTGATTTAACGCGTTTTCAATTAATCGATAGCTTGGCTAAATGGGCAGAGAATATCAATTAAGATGAATTCACATCATTATGGCATCGGGATGACTTCCCAGCGTACCCGTAATCGTCTTGCCGAAAAATTACAGGAGATGGGGATTGAGTCAGAGGCCGTTCTCGATAGTATTCGTAATACTCCACGGCACTTGTTTGTAGATGAAGCTTTGGCAAGTCGTGCCTATGAGAATACGGCTTTGCCAATCGGCTTTAGTCAGACCATTTCACAGCCGTATATTGTGGCAAAAATGATAGAAGCTTTGATTAAAGATCGTAAACTTGAAAAAGTGCTTGAAGTCGGTACTGGCTGTGGTTATCAAACGGTTATTTTGTCGCAATTTGTTCAGCAGGTTTATACGGTTGAGCGTATCAATGGTTTATTAATGAAAGCGCGCGAACGTTTTCACGAACTCAATATACGAAATATTCGCGCGAAACATGCCGATGGCAATATCGGATGGCCACAATATGCACTATTTGATGGAATTATCGTTGCGGCAGCACCTATCGGCGTACCAGAAGCATTGAAAGAACAATTATCGATTGATGGTCGACTCATTATTCCTGTAGGCAAGACAGGCGAACAAAAATTATTGTTAATTACTCGAACGATTGACGGATATGAAGAAGAGTATCTTGATGCAGTTAGTTTTGTACCCATGCTAGGCGGAACAAATTAACGTAAAATTGTGGGATGAACCAACATTTAGTATTATTTTTATCGATTATCTTCTTACTGCAGGCGTGTGGCCCGGTAGCTGCACCTGTTCAACAACGTAGTGTCGT
Source organism: Gammaproteobacteria bacterium (assembly GCA_030829955.1). Lineage (GTDB taxonomy): Bacteria > Pseudomonadota > Gammaproteobacteria > Eutrophobiales > Eutrophobiaceae > JANQNX01. Next base: position 11,977 of record JAURNY010000017.1, read on the forward strand.
TGTTGAACCTGAACCGCAAGCGACGCAACGCGGTATAAGCACACAAACAACTACAAATATAACAGTTGAGTCTGCATCACGTCAGGTTAATTCCAAGGCCGATTATCATATTGTTATGAGAGGAGATACGCTTTATTCAATTTCCTGGCGATATAACAAAGATTATAAAAATGTAGCTAGCTGGAACCGTATTCCATCACCCTATAGGATTTATCCAGGACAAATAATACGGTTACGAGCACCTAAAATATCTGCGTCACAAGTAACGAATATGCCAACAAAAAAGGGCGAACCATTACAAAAAGAAACAGTTAGTAAACTGCCAAGCAAACCTGATGTATTTACCTCATCCGATAAAACACTGACGAAACCCTCAAAGGTGATTGCAAATAGTCACCAGGAAAAAAAACCATTACCGAGTGGCCCTGTAAAATGGAATTGGCCAACACTTGGTAAAATTGTGAAAGCAAACACTCCTACATCAAAAAACGGTATTGATATTAGCGGTAAAATGGGGCAAACCATAAAAGCTGCGGCTACAGGTGATGTTGTATATAGCGGGAGTGGACTTTTTGGCTATGGAAAGCTTATCATCATTAAACATAATGAAACTTATCTCAGTGCTTATGCATACAATAGTAAAGTACTGGTTAAGGAAGGAGATAGAGTGAGATCGGGACAACCAATCTCTTATATGGGGCAGGATCACTCTGGGCGGACAATTTTGCATTTTGAAATTCGCAAAAATGGCCAACCTATCAATCCAATACAATATCTTCCTAAACGTTCCGCATAATTAATTAACAATACTTATTTAGGGTTAGGTATCCTTTAAAAACAGACAAGCAACAACATCTCTTCCTTCGTCAATTAATACGTTATAGCTTCGACATGCTGCACCGGTATCCATCACTTCAAAACCAATGGCATGTTTATTAACATAGGCAGTAAAATTTTCAGTTGGTATGATCAGTTTACTACCTGTACCAAGTAAAATTATTTCCGGTTTCCACGTAATGATGCCATCGAGATGCTGCATTGCAAACATATCGAATGTATCACAAAGATGATTTTTTAATAATCGCGTTCTGGAAATGACAATATTGGTATCATGAATTGTATTTTGAATTTTAAATCCGGTTCTGGAGTAAGACTGAATTTTATTTACATTTTGTTCGCTGCTGTTGAGTTCAAATTTCATAAGATAACCCTAGACTTAAAATAGTTTAAATAAATTTATTAGAGCATAACAATTAGAAAACAGAGGAGTAAAACATGAAGATTATTTTGTTAGGACCGCCAGGTGCAGGTAAAGGTACTCAGGCTAATGTGATTACAAAACAGTATAACATCCCACAAATTTCTACTGGTGATATGTTACGTGCAGCAGTTAGTGCAGGCACAGAATTAGGTAAGCTAGCAAAGAAAATAATGGATGAAGGAGGTCTGGTTTCCGATGAAATTATATTAGGTCTTGTGAAAGAACGAATAACAGAAAATGACTGTAAAAACGGGTACTTATTTGATGGCTTTCCTCGCACAATTGCGCAGGCAGAGGGCATGCAGAAGGCAGGAATTGATGTGCAATACGTTGTAGAAATACAGGCAGATGATGAAGCAATTATTCAACGAATGAGTGGTCGCCGCGTGCATTTATCTTCTGGTCGCACTTATCATGTTCAATTTAATCCACCCAGTGTTGAAGGTAAAGATGACGAAACAGGTGAAGATTTAATTCAGCGTGATGATGATAAAGAAGAAACTGTTAGAAAAAGACTAGATATTTATCATGAACAGACATCACCATTGATCAATTTTTACAAACGGTTAGAAAGCGATTCATCATCATTAAAATACATAATAATTGATGGCATGAAAGATGTGATTGAAGTAAGTAAATCGGTTCTATTAAGTTTGAAATAGTCTCTAGCCTTATTAAAGATTTTGACAAAATTAAGAATAATTAAAAAACTATAGAAAAAACATAAAACATAGCTATAATTGTTATGGTGTTATAAAGAAGTTGTATTTTTTGATTAACCACTAATCAGTAATTAAGGGGAGTCTCTAACATGGCAAAGAAGAAGACTGCAAAGAAGAAGACAGCAGCTAAGAAAAAAACTGCGAAAAGAAAAGTAGCTAAGAAGAAAACAGCTAAGAAGAAAACAGCTAAGAAGAAAACAGCTAAGAAGAAAACAGCTAAGAAAAAGGCTAAAAAGAAAGTAGCTAAGAAGAAGGCTAAAAAGAAGACAGCCAAAAAGAAAGCTAAAAAGAAAGTAGCTAAGAAGAAGGCTAAAAAGAAAGTAGCTAAAAAGAAAGCTAAGAAAAAAGCTTCTAAGAAAAAGGCTAAAAAGAAGACAGCCAAAAAGAAAGCTAGAAGAAAGACGAAAAAAAGATAAGCAACTAGGTTCTCCGGTTGAGCGTGATGAAGCGCGAAGTAAAAAGCTAGAGAAATCATAGAACTTAGAAAATACGCCATCGAGCGTTATGCGAGCACTTGCTTTAGGTCTAACTATTTTAGGCCATGTGTAAGTCTCTCTCTTCATCTTACTGGAAGGCCCCCTTAAAGGGGCCTTTTTTTATGATTTAATTCAATGTTTTAGCATTAATATATTTTTTTATATGGAATTAACTTTAATATCTGTTTGCACTGCTGTAGTACAGTTATCTATTTCTAGTTAACCCTTTTATATGGCAAAAAAGAAAAAACCGTCAAGCAAGAAAAAGAAGTCCGCAACAAAAAGAAGATTATGGTGGTTTAATCGCTGGACTATTCAGCTAGGTCTCATATTAATTTGTTTATTTTTTTCCTACTGTTTGTGGCTGGATTTTAATATACGTAGTGAGTTTGAAGGGAAACGTTGGTCTGTCCCTGCAAGAGTATATAGTCAACCATTTGAAATATATCTGGGTCAACATCTTGATCAATCATCATTAATTAAACAATTAAGGATGTTGAATTATAAACAGGTGAGGTTCTTATCTAGTTCAGGACAGTTCAGTGTCAGTGAACACAAAGTGAATATATATTTACGAGAATTTCTTTATGCTGATGGCACTGAGAGCGAAAAGAAGATTGGTGTCTCATTTAAACAACAAAGAATTAGTCATTTAATCAACCTATCAAATAATGAACCAATACAGATAACACGATTAGAACCGGTTTTAATTGGCAAGGTATTCCCATTTCATGATGAGGATCGGGTATTAGTCGAGACTGATCAAATACCGCAAACATTAATAGATGCATTGATTGCAATTGAAGATCGACGCTTCTTTGAGCATCACGGTGTTGATCCTATGGGTATTTTGCGATCAACATATATGAATCTGATACGAGGCAAGATTACTCAGGGTGGAAGCACCTTAACACAACAATTAATCAAAAATATGTTTCTCAGCAGAGAGCGCACATTGCAACGAAAACTAAATGAAATGTTGATGGCTTTGATGCTCGATCATCACTATTCAAAAGAAAATATCCTTGCTGCTTATGTAAATGAGGTATTTCTGGGGCAAAATGGTGTAAAGGCAATACATGGTTTTGGTACAGCTGCAGAGTTTTACTATGGACGACCGTTACAGGAACTGAATATCGAACAGATTGCATTATTGGTAGGTATGGTTAAAGGTGCATCTTATTATAATCCGCGACGACATGTGGAAAGAGCGTTTGATCGACGTAATATTGTGCTGCAATCAATGCGTGATATGGGTTTTATTAATGAAAATCAATTCCAAACAGCATTAAAACGATCATTACAGGTGACTGCCAAACCTGATTGGAGTAGTGCTAGATATCCGGCATTTATTGATTTGGTTCGTCGTCATTTACGCCGTGATTATCAGGAACAGGATCTGCGTAATGAAGGTCTGATTATTCATACGACATTACAGACTGATATGCAGGACTTAGTTGAGGCTAGCGTTAAACGAAGTATGTCTCGATTAGATAAAAGAGCCGGATTTAAAGAAAGTACACTTGAGACAGCTGTAGTGATTGTTAGCCATCATGACGGTGAAATACTGGCATTATTGGGTGATAGGGATCCGAAACATAATGCATTTAATCGTGCCCTTGATGCCCGAAGACCTATCGGTTCATTAATTAAGCCAGCGGTTTATCTCGCCGCTCTAGATAATTCTGAGACATATAATGTGCTGTCTTTACTAGATGATTCCCAGGTCAGCATCAAGCAACTAGATGGAAAGGTCTGGTCACCGCAAAATTATAGTAAACAATCTTACGGTAAGGTGCCATTACTAAGGGCATTTACCCGTTCCTATAATCAATCAACAGTCAGACTAGGTATGTCGCTGGGTTTGGATAAGGTTATTAATCAACTTAAAAATCTTGGCGTTGAAGAGCATATTCGCGCATTACCATCATTATTACTAGGCTCATTGGAATTATCACCTTATCAAACAGCACAAATGTACCAGACGATTGCCAGTGATGGATTGCAGGTGCCGTTAAAAACGGTTAGAGCAGTATTTGACCGAGAAGGTAATGCATTGAAGCGCTATGATTTGAAGGTGAAAGAATTTATCAAAACAGAAACAGTGTTTTTGATGAAGTACTTATTGAGTCAGGTAGTAGAACAGGGAACAGCAAAAAGTTTAAAAAGTGCATTACCGTCGTTAATGCCACTTGCCGGTAAAACGGGTACGACTAACGATTTACGTGATACTTGGTTTGCCGGATTCGGGGATCGTTTATTAGGTATTGTATGGGTTGGACGAGATGATAATAAAACGACAAAATTAACTGGTGCAACTGGTGCTATGCAGGTTTGGTCAGATATAATGAAAGAATTAAAGCCAACGCCATTATTGTTACTGGAACCAGAGAATATTAAATGGCAACAATCACCTGATTTATCTAATCCACCGGAAAGTTGCCGTCAGAAAACACGTTATCCTTTTATTGATAAAAATATTCCTTTATCTATAAACTGTTTTTAAACTAACTATCATCTTATGAAAAATTTAATCTATCCGAGCTTGTTCATATTATTATTAAACGCATGTGCTCAACCAGTCCAACGATCTGAAGCATTGATTTTTGTAGAAGAGCATAATATTCCCACTGCAGAGTCAAAATCCGTACGCCAAGTAGAATCAACTGTGATTGCATCATTAATAAACGATGCTAATAAGCAGGCTATTTCTGGGAATACTGAACAGGCAGTGGCAATCATTGAAAGAGGCTTGAGGATTGAACCAACTAATGCAGGTTTATGGAATCTGTTCGCAAGTATTCGTCTACAACAGCAGCAATGGCAACAGGCAATTGAGTTGGCCAGAAAGTCCAATGCATTAACAAATGATAAAGACTTACTCTCATCTAACTGGGGCCTAATGGCTAAGGCTTATGAAAAAACGGGTGAGTATGAAAAAGCAAAAGAGGCCCTAAAGAAGCAAAAACTTACTAGCTAAAATTTTCCGATAATTTGCCTTTTTGAATAGTGGCAAAGGCAAAAAATTCTGCAACTGCAATATAAAGTTTACTTGGTATTTCATCCTCCAATTTAATTTGGACGGGACATTCATAAGTTCGGGTTTTTCTCTGATTGAAAATTCATCATTTAAGATTCTACGAATTAAGCGTGATCTCGCCACGCGAAATGGCTTACGCTATCTGTATACAGGTAATATGCATGTTACTAAAAGGGATTCCTCATATTGTCATTATTATCAGTAGAAATTAATTGTGCGTGACTTATATCAATTGAAATAATGGTATTTATAGGTAATTGCTTGATGTCCTAATTACGGTGAACGCTGTGCTGGATATTATGATGAAAGTCTTCTTAATTGTGGTGCAAAAAAAGCCTGCCAATAGGCAAAAATATTGAGGGTTAAATATAATATTGAGAGTTAAATAATTAATTATTAGATAACTCTGGCTTGAAAATCATAAGCTTGCCCTGTAGTATGCGCCGAAATTGAGGGTCGCCATACGACCACATAGGCTGAAAAGCTTTAGAATAGTTGCGGGGTGGAGCAGTCTGGCAGCTCGTCGGGCTCATAACCCGAAGGTCGCAGGTTCAAATCCTGCCCCCGCTACCAAAATATTTATATACTTAATAAATAGAAATGTTTCTCAGTAATAATTAGGCCCCACTTTAGGGGCTTAATTATTTTAGCGTTACCGAAGCAGTGATTAATATACTGTCGTTGGATTGAAGTTTTGCAGCCACTGACTATAATTACTGCAAATTTTGTGTCATATACAAAATGGGCTTCGGGCCCATTTTTTTATTATTGGACTATGCAAAAACAAAATCAGGTACTTGTTGATTCATTCGAGTCGGAAATTTCGGCACTAGGATTTGAGCTGGTTGGCGTGGAAATGCTGAGTAATGGCAATACTACAACCCTGCGAGTTTATATCGATAAAGATGCGGGTATTACTATTGATGATTGTGTTTTGGTAAGCCAGCAATTAACAGGATTACTAGATGTTGAAGATCCTATTCAAGGGCATTATGACCTAGAAGTTTCTTCACCTGGTTTAGATAGACCAATATTTACATTGGCTCAATTTGAGTGCTTTGTTGGTCAAAATGTGAACTGCAGATTATATGCAAAACTGGATGGCAGAAGGCGTTTTAAAGGCAAGTTAGTAAAAGTAGAAAATGAACATATTTTCATGTCGATTGATAAGGGAGATTATGAAATTCCTTTCGATATGATTGAAAGGGCTAAATTGGTTCCAGATTTTTGATTGATGGTAATAAAGACTCATGAATAAAGAAATTTTAATGGTTGTAGATGTCGTTTGTAACGAAAAAGGTGTTGCTAAAAATATTATTTTTGAAGCCATAGAAGCTGCTTTGGCGAGCGCAACGAAAAAAAGAAATCGTGAAGACATTGAGGCTCGTGTTTCTATTGATCGTCAGACTGGCGATTACGATACCTTTCGTCAATGGGAAGTCGTAGATGATGAGCCTGAATCACTAGAAGTCCCTTCTCGACAGATCAAACTTTCTGATGCCAAAGACAAACAATCGGATATTGAAGTTGGCGATTTTATTGAAGAGCCTATGCCTTCAGTAGAATTTGGTCGTATAGCAGCACAGGCAGCAAAACAGGTTATTGTGCAAAAAGTACGCGAAGCCGAGCGTGCTCAGGTCTTTGATGCCTATGCTGACAAACTGGGTGAAATGGTCAGCGGTACAGTTAAACGCATGGAACGAAGTGGCGCCATTATTGATTTGGGTAACAATGCTGAAGCATTTATTCCTCGTGAGGAATTGATTCCTCGCGAAGCGATTCGTGCAGGTGATAGAGTTCGTGCTTATTTAAAAGAAGTACGTGAAGAAGTCACGCGAGGTCCCCAATTATTTCTTAGCCGAATAGCTCCGGAATTATTAATTGAATTATTCAAAATCGAAGTGCCTGAAATAAATGAAGGCATGATCGATATTATTAATGGAGCACGTGATCCAGGGCAGCGAGCCAAGATTGCTGTGAAAACAAATGATCCCAGAATTGACCCTATCGGCGCCTGTGTTGGTATGCGTGGTTCGCGTGTGCAAGCCGTTTCTAATGAGCTTGGTGGTGAACGTGTCGATATTATTCTATGGGACGAAAACCCTGCGCAATTCGTTATTAATGCAATGGCACCTGCGGAAGTCGCTTCTATTATGGTTGATGAAGACGAAAACGTAATGGATGTTGCTGTAGCAGAAGAAAATCTGTCTCAAGCGATTGGTCGCGGTGGTCAAAACGTAAAATTGGCGAGTGAATTAACCGGTTGGGAATTAAATGTAATGTCTGTTGAGCAGGCAGAAGAAAAAAGTGATGTTGAAGCGGAAGCTTTACAGGCCATGTTTATGGAAAAACTGGATGTAGATGAAGAGATTGCCCTGATTCTTGCACAGGAGGGTTTCTCCAGTATTGAAGAAGTTGCTTATGTGCCGGAAAAAGAGATGCTAGCTATTGACGAATTCGATGAAGAATTGATTAATGCCCTAAGAGATAGAGCGCGTGATGTCTTGTTGACGAATGCGATTGCAAAAGAAGAAAAATTAGGTGATGTGAAACCTGCCGAAGATTTATTAACGATGGAAGGAATGGACGAAACACTTGCCTATGAACTCGCATCAGTGGGTGTCGTTACAATGGAAGATCTTGCTGAGCAATCGGTAGATGAATTGTTAGATATTGCTGGTATGGATAAAGATCGTGCAGGCGAATTAATCATGACTGCAAGAAAGCCATGGTTTGAAGAATTAAACGAAAGTAGTTAAGGAAGAGGTTTCTATGCCAGATACAACTGTCAGTGAATTTGCAACCGATATTGGTATTCCGGTAGAGCGTTTATGTGAACAGCTCGTGGAAGCTGGGCTACCTGAAAAAGGTGGGGATGACAAAATAACGGATCCAGAAAAGACAACATTGCTGGCATTTCTTCGTCAAAAACATGGTAAAAATGCAGATGTTGAGCCAAAAAAAATTACTCTTCGTCGAAAAACAGTTAGTGAGCTAAAAGTACCTGTAAGTGGTCAGGGACGCAGCAAACAAACTTCAAAAACAGTCAGTATTGAATTTAGAAAACGTCGCACTTATGCCAAGCGTGGTGATCTGGAAGAAACTATAAAGAAAGAAGAGGAAGCCAAGCGCGAACAAGAAGAAGCGGCTAAAGCGGCAGAAGAATTGCGTAAACAGGCAGAAGCAGAGGAAGAATCAAAACGAATTAAGGAAGAAGAGGAAGCAGCTAAAGCTGCGGAAGAATCACAAAAGAGAATTGAAGAAACTGCGGCTGACCAGCAAACAACTGTAGTTGTTCCAGTCAGAGACGAGACAGCGGTAAGCCCTGAAAAAGTGGTTAAACTAGCGGATAAAAAAGCCAAATCTCGTGATGAAGAACGAGATGAAAAACGTCACGGCAGAGAAGAGCTCCACGTAGCAACTAAAGGTGCCGGTCGTAGACGAAAAAAGCCAAAAACTAGAGCGGTTGTTCAAACCGTTAAGAGCAATCAACATGGTTTTGAAAAACCAACGGCACCGGTCGTTAAGGAAATTGATATCCCTGAAAGTATTACCGTATCTGATCTGGCGCAAAAGATGTCAATAAAAGGCTCTGAAGTTGTAAAAGTCTTAATGGGGCTCGGCACTATGGTGACAATTAATCAGACTATTGACCAGGAAACCGCTTCAATCGTTGTTGAAGAAATGGGGCATAAACCCAAGATGCTGAAAGAAAATGCGCTTGAAGAAGAAATGATTCAGGCTGCGCAACAGGAAGGCGAACAGGTCAATCGTGCACCAGTGGTCACGATTATGGGGCATGTTGATCATGGCAAGACTTCTTTGCTCGATTATATCAGACGAACAAAGGTAGCGGCTGGAGAAGCAGGCGGTATAACACAGCATATTGGTGCATATCGTGTTGATACTGATAATGGTACGATTGCATTTCTTGATACTCCTGGTCATGAAGCATTTACAGCAATGCGCGCTCGTGGTGCAAAAGTCACTGATCTGGTTGTGGTGGTAGTTGCCGCTGATGATGGTGTTATGCCTCAGACAGAGGAAGCTATTAAACATGCTAAGGCAGGAAATGTACCTATTATTATTGCGGTCAATAAGATTGATAAAGAGAGCGCTGATCCAGATCGTGTCAAACAGGAATTATCAAAACATGAAGTCATTCCTGAAGACTGGGGTGGTGATACGATGTTCGTCAATGTCTCTGCTAAAACAGGCGAAGGTGTTGATAAGCTTCTTGAAAGTATTTTATTAACAACGGAAATACTTGAGTTAACTGCTTCAGAAGAGGGTCCGGCTATCGGCACAGTTATAGAGTCCAGACTGGATAAGGGGCGTGGACCGGTTGCAAGTATTCTTGTTCAATCAGGTAAATTGAATAAAGGTGATTTCATCCTTAGTGGTCATGAATTTGGACGTGTACGTGCGATGATTGATGACACTGGTGCAGAAATAACCAGTGCTGGCCCATCTACGCCTGTAGAAGTATTGGGTCTTTCCGCCACCCCAAATGCTGGTGATGAAATGATCGTAGTAACTGATGAAAAGAAAGCGCGAGAAATTGCTTTATTCAGACAGGGTAAATATCGTGAAACCAAGATGGCTAATAAACATGCAACAAAGCTGGAAAATGTTATGTCGCAAATGCAGGAAGGCGAAGTTGTTACGCTTAATTTATTGATAAAAGCTGATGTACAAGGGTCATCAGAAGCATTGGTTGATGCTTTAACTCGTTTAAGTAATGAAGAAGTCAGAGTAAATGTTATAAGTAGTGCTGTAGGCGGCATTACAGAAAGTGATATTAATCTGGCAATGGCATCTTCGGGGATTGTGATTGGTTTTAATGTACGTGCGGATGCCAGCGCAAGAAAACTGGTTGATGCTGAAGGCATAGATCTGCGTTACTACAGTATTATTTATGATGTTATCGATGATGTGAAAGCTGCACTTAGCGGCTTATTATCTCCTGAAATTCGCGAACAGATCATTGGTGTAGCTGAGGTCAGGGATATTTTCCGCTCTCCAAAATTTGGAGATATTGCTGGTTGTATGGTGACAACAGGTCATATCAAACGCAATAATCCGATTCGTGTACTCAGAGATAATGTTGTTATCTATGAAGGCGAACTCGAATCATTACGACGTTTTAAAGATGATGTCAGTGAAGTGAAATCAGGTATGGATTGCGGTATTGGCGTTAAAAATTACAATGATGTTCGTGTTGGCGACCAGATTGAGGTCTTTGAACGAATAAGTGTTGAACGAAATATTGAGTGATGCCGAAAGAATTCGGTCGTAATCAGCGGATTTCTCAATTTGTAAAAGAAGAACTCGCTGTTCTAATTCAGAAAAAATTTCCCATGCAACATTACGGCATGATTACTGTGTCTGAAGTAGATGTTAGTCCTGATCTGAAAAATGCTAAAGTCTATATCACAATTTTTGCAGAAAAATTTCCAACAACTGAGTTAATCAAACAGCTCAATGAGGAAGCGGGTTACTTTCGTCATGAAATCTCCAGCATCATGACATCAAAAGGAGTCCCTGCTATTCGTTTTGTCTATGATGAATCAATTGAACGTGCGGATAGACTTGGCTCTATCATTGATTCTGTGTCCGATAAAAATAACTCTAGTGAATAATGGGGCGAAAGCGTAAAGGCCGTCAAATTAACGGTATTCTTATTCTGGATAAACCTGTTGGTATCAGTTCCAATCAAGCCTTACAAAAAGTAAAACGATTATTTAACGCTAACAAGGCCGGTCACACAGGTAATCTTGATGTTCCAGCCAGTGGTTTATTGCCAATCTGTTTAGGTGAAGCAACAAAAATCTCTTCTTATTTGCTTAACGCAGACAAAACATACATTACCGAGGTGCGTTTAGGTATAACGACAAATACGGGTGATGCGGCAGGGGAAGTTTTGCAGCAACGAGAGGTCAATATAATTTCTCAAGCCTGGCTAGAAGAAGTGCTAGCTGAATTTAAAGGTGATATTAAACAAATCCCGCCAATGTTTTCTGCGTTAAAGCACAATGGACAACGTTTACATAAGCTTGCATATCAAGGTATTGAAGTGGAACGCGAACCAAGACCAGTGAAAATACATGAGATTGAGCTCCTGTTACAAAGTGAAACCGGTTTTAAGATTAAGGTGAATTGTTCAAAAGGGACCTATATAAGAACTCTTGTGCAGGATATAGGCGAAAAACTTGGTTGCGGAGCACATGTGTTGACATTGCGACGTCTGGATTCAGGTCCATTTATAAGTGGACAAATGATTTCATTGGAAAAACTGGAAGAATTGGCTGAAGAGGATGACGTTGAAGCACTAGATAGTTTGCTTCTGCCAATGGATATGGCATTGTTTGATTTGCCTAAAGTAGAATGTGCTGGCGAAGCATTACAGTCTTTATGTCATGGTCAGGCAATATCTGTTTTAAATGCGCCAGAAAGTGGCAGATTACGAATTTATAGCGATTCTGGTGAGTTTATTGGAATTGGCACTGTTCTAAAGGATGGTCGGATAGCGCCTAAGCGATTGATTATTATTTAATTTTTTCTATTTTTAGCGGAGTTTAGAATATTGTTATGTTCGACTTGTGAGAGTGGGTATGCGCGGTTACAATACGCGGCAAATTTATTGAAGAGTTAGCCAGGAGTAAGAAAGAAATGGCATTAAGTCATGAACAGAAATCTGGGATAGTTAAAGACTATCAACGTGGAGCAAGCGACACAGGTTCACCTGAAGTACAGGTTGCATTATTAACTTCACGTATTACTGATCTTTCAAACCATTTTAAAGTTCACAACAAAGATCATCATTCTAGACAAGGTTTGTTGAGAATGGTCAATCAAAGAAGAAAACTACTAGACTATCTAAAAAGCAAAGATCTTAATCGCTATCGCGATTTGATCAGTCGTCTTGGTTTACGTAAATAATTATTCATACGTAGATGTATTCAGAATTACTGTTTAACCCGCCATGGCGGGTTTTAGTATTTTTAATATCCCCAAAAGTCAGATAAATAAAAAAGAAATAGCGATAACAGGAAGCCCTCATGAACGTGGTCAAAAAAGAATTTAAATTTGGTAATCATCAAGTCACCTTGGAAACAGGACGTATAGCACGCCAGGCATCCGGTGCAGTTTTAGTCAGCATGGGTGACACGATCGTGTTAGTCACATGTGTTGCTAAAAAAGATGCGAAAGAAGGACAGGATTTCTTTCCGCTGACTGTTGATTATCAGGAAAAAACATATGCTGCTGGCAAGATTCCTGGTGGGTTTTTTAAACGTGAAGGTCGACCTTCAGAAAAAGAAACCCTAACTAGCCGATTAATTGATAGACCAATTCGTCCTTTATTTCCTAAAGAATTCAAAAATGAAATTCAGATTATTGCGACAGTAGTTTCTCTAGATCCACAAATTGATCCTGATATTCCAGCTATCATCGGCGCATCTGCTGCGTTAACTATTTCGGGCGTGCCATTTAAAGGTCCTGTTGGTGCAGCACGTGTTGGTTATAAAGATGGTAATTATTTAATTAACCCTTCAATAGAAGAGTTAAAAATGTCAGAACTTGATTTGGTCGTAGCTGGCACATCATCTTCTGTTTTAATGGTTGAATCAGAAGCGAAGCAACTTTCTGAAGAAACCATGTTAGGTGCAGTCATGTTTGGTCATGAACAATTTCAGGTTGTTATTGATAGTATTTCAGCATTTGCTGCTGAAGCTAATACTCAATCATGGGATTGGACTGCACCAGAAAAAGACAACGCACTTGAAAATGAAATTCAGTCGCGTGTAGGTGATTTGATTCGTGAAGCCTATAGTGTTCGAGATAAACTAGAGCGTAAAGAACGTATAAGTGAAATTAAGTATGAAGTTATAGAGGCACTTACTGAAGGTGAAGATTTTCAATGGGGTGCAGGTGAAATTACTTCTGCCATTGAATCACTTGAAAGTAAAATTGTAAGAAGTGGTGTATTAGCTGGTGAAGATCGTATTGATGGTCGTGATCCCAAAACGGTTCGTCCAATTACTATTGAGACTGGCGTATTACCAAGAACACATGGTTCAGCACTATTTACTCGTGGTGAAACACAGGCATTGGTTGTGACAACATTAGGTACACAGCGCGATGCACAAATCATTGATGCGATTGAAGGTGAGCGTAAAGAACCTTTTATGTTCCATTACAACTTTCCTCCATTCTGTGTGAATGAAACGGGCAGAGTGGGTTCACCAAAACGTCGAGAAATTGGTCATGGCCGTTTGGCAAAACGCGGTATTCTGGGGGTGATGCCTAATATGGACGAGTACCCTTATTCAATTCGTGTAGTTTCAGAAATTACTGAGTCAAATGGTTCAAGCTCAATGGCATCAGTGTGTGGTAGTAGTTTGGCATTGATGGATGCAGGTGTTGAACTAGATGCGCCGGTTGCCGGTATTGCAATGGGCTTGATTAAAGAAGGTGATAAGTTTGTTGTCTTATCAGACATCATGGGTGATGAAGATCATTTGGGTGATATGGACTTTAAAGTTGCCGGTTCTGAAAAAGGTATTACAGCATTGCAAATGGATATCAAAATCGATGGTATCACTAAAGAGATTATGGATGTGGCATTAAGTCAGGCGAAAGATGGACGTTTACATATACTGGGCAAGATGAATGAAGTCTTATCTTCACATAAAGAGGAACTGTCTGAATTTGCTCCGCGTATTACTACGATCAAGATTCATCCAGATAAGATTCGTGATGTGATTGGTAAAGGTGGTGCAACGATTCGTTCCATTACTGAGGAAACCGGTGCGACGATTGATATTGATGATGACGGTTTAGTGAAGATCGCTGCAATTGATAAAGCAGCCGGAGATGCGGCATTAAAACGCGTAGAGCAAATAACTGCTGATATTGAAGTTGGTAAGGTTTACGAAGGTAAGGTTGCCAAACTGATGGACTTCGGTGCATTCGTAAATATTCTTCCTGGTAAAGATGGTCTTGTGCATATCTCTCAAATCTGCGAAGAGCGTGTAGAAAACGTCAGCGATAAACTAAGCGAAGGTCAAATGGTGCAGGTGAAAGTACTTGAAATTGATAAGCAAGGTCGAGTTCGATTAAGTATGAAAGCAGTAAGTGAAGAAGCAACTGCATAATCAATATTTTAAGAAATAAAAAAAGCCATGCAATTGCATGGCTTTTTTGTTTTTAAGCGCTTGAATTAATTATGCCGCTTTAATGTTTTTCTCTTTCAGGTAGGCTTCCAGATCGTCAGCAGTACCTATTAATTTACCACCGATGAATACCTGAGGGGTTGTGGTTGCACCTGAAATTGCACGTAATGAGCGACTGGTAACGCCTTTACCCAATTCGATTTCTTCATAAGGCATATTGTTAGCCTCCAGTGCCATACGAGCACGTTCACAGTGAATACAACCTTTACGAGAAATCAATGAAACAAACTCAGGTTTCTCAGCATTCTTGTTGATGTATTTAAGCAAGGTATCTGCATCAGATACTTCAAATGGGTCGCCTGGTTTTTCTGGTTCAATAAACATCTTTTCGATCACTTTATCTTTCACCAGCATGGAATAACGCCATGACCGTTTACCAAAACCCAAGTCATCCTTATTTACCAGCATGCCCATGCCATCAGAGAATTCGCCATTACCATCTGGAATGACAGTGACATTGTCACATTCTTGATTTTCCTTCCAGGCATTCATGACGAAGGTATCGTTTACAGATACGCAGACGATTTCATCTACACCGTTCTTTTTAAATACTGGTGCCAGTTCGTTAAAACGTGGTAAGTGTGTGCTTGAACAGGTTGGAGTAAATGCACCCGGAAGCGAAAAAACTACAACAGTTTTACCTGCAAACAGATCGTCAGTTGTTACATTTTTCCAATTACCGTTTTCGATGATACGAAAAGTAACGTTCGGGACATTATTTCCTTCACAATTTTTCAACATTGTACTCTCCTTGGTTTTAAAAATTTTAAGAAGTGTAACAACTATATGTGGATGGTAAATTCAATTGTTTTTATAATAGCTATAGGTATTATCTATCAAAGTTCAATGCGGGCCTGAGTGAAGGCTTCTTTACGATGCTGAATTTAGATTAGAGCCGGCACTCATTACGCTTTCTATTAATAAAGCGTGTAAAGCAATGACTTATTGGTTCAAGGTGATTCCCTTGTTATTATTCGATTGAATTTCAATCATGAGATTTTCATCCTGATTTTTACCTGTTTTTAAGGAATAGGCGAGTACGCCATCTTCGACAAGCGGTAACACTGATTCG
Source organism: Gammaproteobacteria bacterium (assembly GCA_030829955.1). Lineage (GTDB taxonomy): Bacteria > Pseudomonadota > Gammaproteobacteria > Eutrophobiales > Eutrophobiaceae > JANQNX01. The sequence continues at coordinate 27,784 of JAURNY010000017.1, forward strand.
GTTTTTTCTTCATAAGGTTTTGAAATGCCCCTTGCCAAAACATGGTTTTTATTTGTTTTTTGCGACAATTTTTTTGTTTTATTAATAATTAGAGTGTCTCTCGCATATGAAAATTATAATGCATCAAATATTATTATTCCCATTTGCCGCGATTTTAATCTCGGTTATCTCATATTTTTATCCAGAAATACTGAATAGTTATGTCGATGCCATCGTGCCGTTATTAAGTATTGTGATGTTTTCCATGGGTATGTCATTGCAGATTGAAGATTTCAAACAGGTTTTGAAAAAACCGGTGGTGATTATTTTTGGCTTGTTTATGCAGTTTGGCTTCATGCCATTATTCGCCTGGTTGATTTCACTTTCATTCGGATTGCCGGAATTATTGCTCATCGGTATGGTGTTAGTCGGTACTTGTCCGGGTGGAACGGCATCAAACATCATATGTTATCTGGCAAAAGGCAATGTTGCCTTGTCGATATCATTAACGACAATATCCACAATGTTGGCTGTAGTAATGACACCGTTATTAACTTATTTATATTTGCATCAGTCGATAGATGTGCCGACATTGAAGATGATGAAAAGTTTGTTCATGATTATATTATTCCCCATATTATTAGGTGTCCTTATCAATAAATTCTTTCAAGCTTATTTATCAAAAGTCATTAAAGCTTTACCTGTAGTTTCAATGCTGAGTGTGGTGTTTATTATCGGAATTATTGTTGCAAAAGGACAAACAGCGATTGATAGTACCAGTATGATTATTATCATTGCTGTAATACTTCATAACTTAACCGGATTCGGTATGGCATATTTTTTAATCAAGTTATTTAAAAATGATGAAGTGACTGCCAGAACGCTAGCTATAGAAGTCGGGATGCAAAACTCAGGTTTGGCGATTGAATTATCCCGTTCCTATTTCTCTATACTATCAGCATTACCTGCCGTTTTGTTTAGTGTCTGGCATAATATAAGCGGAGCTATAATAGCGGCAGTTTGGTCAAGGCAAACAAAACAGGAGAATAAGTAAAAATTAATATGTGTCGTTTTCTTAATCATTCTTTGTTTGTCAGTTTTACATTGTTGTTTTTAACTTGTTGCAGCTCACCGAATAGTGACATTACCTACTTTCCACTTGATGATGGTTATAAGTGGCGATATAGCGTATCCATGATTACGCGTGATGGTTTGGAAAAACAACAATACATTCTAAAAAATCTTGGTAAGAGTGATCTGCACAATACGCCCGTTCATTTAAAACAATCGATGGATGGAACATTTATTTACTATGCAGTTGAAGAAGGTGTGGTCATGTTTAAAGGCACAAAAAGCTTTTTAGTGCCCGGTGGATTATTCCAACCTGAACAACAAGTCATCATGCCAAATCCAGTTAAGCTTGATGATAAATGGCAAACTATTTCAACTACTCGTTTATTGAAGAAAACTGGACCACCACAAAAAACCGAATTTAAAATCCTAGCCAATGTACCCATGGATGTCTCCGTTGAATCCATCAATGAAACAGTAAATGTCCCAGCTGGCGTCTTTACAAATTGCGTAAAGATAAAAAGCGAAGGTTCAATAATGAAAGATGCAGGCAACTATGTCGGTTTAACACTAATCGATGTGGAAGAAACTAGTTGGTATGCACCGAATGTTGGCTTGGTAAAACTCGAGCGAGTTGAAACAACAAAAAGCGAAGCGTTGGATAAAGGCAGTTTGTTGATTGAGTTAGCGGATTTTAAAAGAGGGTAAGATTAGTTTTTATTTATAATTATCAAAAATCAATTATTACATCATCTGCAATCTTTATTTTTAAGCCTAAATTATACTTTTTATCTTTCCCTCACGCTAATTGTCAGTAATAATTTGATCTAGCATAACATCAGTTATTTCAGTTGGTAGTTCATCAAGAATCTGCTCCTCATAACAAATCCCAATCTTTTTCTTTACCTCATTATTCGCGAACCAGCGGTCATAATAGCCGCGACCATAGCCGAGGCGGGCGCCTTGTTTGGTGAATGCTACGCCGGGCGTGATGGAAATATCGAATGGACCGATGGCGATTTCATCCGTTCTTGGGTTAAGAATTCCGAGTCTATCAGGCTCAAGATCGTCCCAACTATTCAACTTTATCGAGTGCATGGTGGTTTTATCGACGATCTTGGGTACAGCAACATCTACATCACTCGCTAGCCATTGTTTAATCAGGCTATGTGTTTCCACCTCGGTTTGGTAGGAAATAAAGCAAAATATGGATTTTGCATGAATAAACTCATCAATTTGTTTTAGGTTATGATGAATTTTACGGTCTTTAGACCGGTGTTCTTCGTCTGATAAGGCGTTTCGACGGGTTATTAAGAGTTTCCTGATGTATGATTTTTCTTCAAGTAAATTCATCAATATTCTTATATATATATATAATACAATTAGTTATATTATTTATTTAATATTTATTCGAGTTATGAATCTCTCATGTTGTTGGTTTGCATCTGTTGTAATATTACGTCGTTTTAAATGCTGCAAAATTGTACATTCTTCGCCTTTCTTTTTCTCTCTAAATACGTACAATAGCGCCTTTTTTCAGGCGGCAATTGCCGCGATTAGTCAGTTTTACAGAGGAAACACTTGTATGGTCACAATCAGATTGTCACGAACAGGCGCTAAGAAAAAGCCTTTTTATCATATTGTTGTGATTGACAGTCGTAAAAAGCGTGATGGACGTTCTATTGAACGTGTAGGGTTTTTCAATCCTTGCGCACTCGGCCAGGAGGAAACTTTGAGAATTGATATGGAACGCATCAATCATTGGGTTTCTCTGGGCGCACAAACATCTGATCGAGTTACGAAACTGATCAATGAAAACGCTAAGGCGGCAGCTTAATCTAGTTTTATGAGCAGGTCTTTACGATCTGTCATAACAGGATGAATGATAATTCAACGCCACTGATACTTGGTCGTGTCAGCGGCATTTATGGCATTAAAGGGTGGGTAAAAATACTCTCGTTTACCCGGCCGAAAGAAAATATCTTGCGATACAATTCCTTGTTCATTAACCATGATGGGCAATGGCAGGAATTAAACTTAGAGGACAGCCAACATCGAAACGGTCGCTTGATGATAAAATTAAGCGGGATCGATACCCCAGAAGAAGCCCGAAACTATATCGGGAAGGATCTGGCAATTGATGAGAGTAAATTACCGGAATTACCCAAAGGGCAGTATTACTGGAATCAGTTAATTGGTTTATCGGTTTACAGCCTTGATAAGGAGTTATTAGGGAAAATCATCGATATTCTGGAGACTGGTGCAAATGATGTATTAGTTGTGAAAATAGATGATGGAAATACTCCTAAGTTATTAATTCCATTAGTAATAGATGTGTTTATCAAAGAAGTTGATTTGGATAATCGGCGCATGATAGTGGATTGGCAAAAGGAAGAATAATGTATCAGTTTGATGTGGTGACATTATTCCCTCAATTATTTCCGTCATTCTTTGAATGTGGTGTGATTGGCCGCGCAATAAAGGATAAACGCTTAGGGTTTCGAAGTTGGAATCCACGACATTATACGAATGATGTGCATCATACTGTTGATGACCGACCTTATGGTGGTGGTCCGGGTATGGTGATGATGTATGAACCCTTGGCTCAGGCAATACAGTCTGCGAAAAAGCAGCAGCCAAAGGCGAAAGTGGTGTATTTATCACCTCAAGGGAAACCCTTGAGTCAGCTGGCTTTGGAAAGGTTTTCCAAAGAATCAGGACTGATTATGGTGTGCGGACGCTATGAAGGGATAGATGAGAGGGTAATTAACGACCTAGTTGATGAGGAATGGTCGGTAGGAGATTATGTGCTTAGTGGTGGTGAAATACCCGCCATGGTGATGATGGACGGGATATCCCGATTATTACCGGGGGTGTTGGGACACGAGGATTCTGCTGAACAGGATTCTTTTGTTGACGGATTGCTAGACTATCCGCATTATACGCGCCCTGAAGCCGTTGCAGAGCAATCTGTGCCGGCAGTTTTGTTAAGCGGCAATCATGAGGTCATCAAAAAATGGCGCATGAAGCAGGCATTAGGCAAAACTTGGCAAATTAGACCGGATTTATTGGAAAAACTGGATTTGTCCAGTGTTCAGAAAACGTTATTGGAAGAATATATCGCCGAGCAAGATTGAGGCGACATGATTAAAGTGACTGGAGTAATTGCGATGACAAATATCATTGAACAACTTGAAACAGAACAAATGACACGTGAAGTGCCTGATTTCAATCCGGGCGATACCGTTGTTGTACAGGTTAAGGTGACAGAAGGTCAGCGCGAACGTTTACAGGCTTTTGAAGGCGTTGTAATCGCTGTTAAAAATCGTGGTTTGAATTCTTCTTTTACTGTTAGAAAGATTTCATATGGTGAAGGTGTAGAACGTGTATTCCAGACTTACAGTCCAAGTGTTGCTGAAATTAAGGTAAAACGCAAAGGTGATGTTCGTCGTGCGAAACTTTACTACATGCGTGATCTTCGTGGTAAGGCTGCTCGTATTAAAGAGAAAATCAATATCAACGCTAATACATAATCTAGCAAATGATTTAGAAATAGGCCGGTTTATCCGGCCTATTTTTTTCATTTATCTTATTCACTATTGTTACCAGTGAGATTCGGGTAAATGCCTCCAGAAGAAAAGAATAGCGTTACTAAAGATAATCAATCCATCATTGGCTGGTTTCTTGACACCTTATGGATGGAACGGGGTTTAAGTAAAAACACCATGGATGCCTATCGAAATGATCTCGTTCATTTTGCTATCAGCCTTCAAAAAAATCATTCAAATCTTATTAGCGCGAGTAGCAGTGATGTCCTTGCTTACTTATCAACTTCCAAAAGTGTATCAGTTCGTACTGTTGCCAGACGACTTTCCAGCATCCGACGTTTGTATGAATTTTTGGTCAGAGAAGATCGAATAAAAGTGAATCCGGTTAGTAATATTGAGACACCAAAGCTCGCTCGTTCATTACCAAAATCACTCACCGAGGATGAGGTCGAAGCCTTACTTAATGCGCCTGATATTGTAGATAAACTCGGTTTAAGAGACAAAGCGATGCTGGAATTACTTTATGCAACAGGTTTGCGTGTCTCGGAACTAGTGTCGCTCACACTTCAACAGGTTAATCTTAGACAAGGTGTATTAAGAGTGACAGGGAAGGGCAATAAAGAACGACTAGTGCCGTTAGGTGAAGAGGCAAATGATTGGTTAACGAAATATATTCAACAGGCAAGAGGTGAGATATTACATAATGCTATGTCGGATGATTTGTTTCCCAGCAATCGGGGACAGGCAATGACAAGACAAACTTTTTGGCATTCGATAAAGCGTTATGCCAAGCTGGCGAATATTAAAAAACCATTATCGCCACATGTTTTGCGTCACGCATTTGCCACACATTTGGTCAATCATGGTGCTGATTTACGTGTCGTGCAGATGTTACTGGGGCATAGTGATATTTCTACAACGCAGATCTACACACATGTTGCCAGAGAACGATTAAAGAATATGCATAGTGAGCATCATCCACGTGGATAATATTTAATAATCATGTTGCGGAATAACCGAATAAACTTCTTCCAGAGTGGTCATGCCATCAGCCACTTTTTGTGCGCCACTAATTTTTAAGGTACGCATGCCAGCGTCTTTAACCGTTTTTTTTAGCTCATCCAGATTGGGTGTGGTGTTAATTTTTTCTCGAATTTTTACGTCAGGAGTTAATATTTCATAGATACCTGCTCGACCAAGATAACCTGTCTGACGGCATTCATCACAACCTGCAGGCTCATATACTTTTTCAGGCATTTTTAATTTATTCGGTTTGGCAAATTCTTCCCATGCCTGTTTTGGCGTTGGTATTAGTTTTTTACAGTGTGCGCAAAGTGTTCTTAATAACCGTTGGGCAATAATGCCGCGCAAAGTGGTGTTTAAAAGAAAGGGTGGAATACCAATATCAAGTAAACGCGTGATAGCAGATGGTGCGTCATTGGTATGCAAACTCGATAAGACCAAATGTCCGGTAAGTGCGGCTTGTATTGCTATATCAGCAGTCTCTAGATCGCGAATCTCACCAACCATAATAATATCCGGATCTTGTCTTAGTAAGGTTCTGACACCAGCTGCAAAACCGACGCCTATAGCGGGTTGAACCTGCATCTGATTGTATTGTGGATCAACCATCTCAATAGGGTCTTCAATCGTACAGATATTAATTTCCGGTCGTGAAATTTGATTCAATATTGAGTACAACGTTGTAGTTTTACCTGAACCCGTGGGACCAGTGACCAATATAATTCCACTGTTGTTATCCAGCATGCTATTAAGCTGTTTTTCATCATGCTTGGTAAAACCAAGTTGATTATAGTTTTTTACAAGCATAGCGGGGTCAAAAATTCGGATAACCAGTTTCTCGCCAAATGTTGTTGGCATGGTAGATAAACGCATTTCCACTTCTTTGCCAGAAGGCGATATGGTTTTTACGCGACCATCCTGCGGGCGACGTCTATCTGTTACATCCATACGTCCCAATGATTTAAAACGACTGGTTATTGCTGTAGTTAATATCAATGGAAATTCATGAACGATATGTAAAACACCATCAATACGAAAACGAACACGACCTTGTTCGCGACGAGGTTCAAGATGTATGTCACTTGCCCGTTGCTCGAAAGCAAATTGCAATAACCAGTCAACAATGCTGACAATATGCTGATTGTTGGCATCCAGCTCACCTACCTTGCCAACTTTAATAAGTTGCTCAAAGTTCTGGATTAATGCGGTCGGTTCATTTGCTTTCTGTTTGGTGGCGCCAAAGATAGACTTGCTAATGCCATAGAACTCAATCAGATATCGTTCCAGATCGCGGGGATTAATAATAACGCGTTTGATATTAAGTTTGGTTATGCGAGCCAGCTCGTCTTCCCATTCGGTAATAAATGGTTCACAGGTCGCAATGGTTAAATCATTAATATTTACATCAACTGGCAGGATTTTTAATTTGTTGGCATAGGCCTGGGATACCACCGCCGTGATTTTTTCAACGTTAATCTTTAGAGGATCAATTCGCAGGTAGGGTTGCTGGATCTTGTCGGCAAACCACTTGGTAAGTGTTTCCAGTGTGAGAGGATAGCCAGGTTTGCTGGTAGATTGCCAACCTTGCTCAGCAAGAACAATCAGGGGATGAATATGTAATTGCGGTTTGTCACATTGTAATGTGTCTATCTGATTGCGCTGTTGCGCATTAATCAGCTTGTCAGATTCGAGTAAATCGAGAATAAAGTCAAGTTTCAATCTGGTTTGTGTTTGTTCTTCTTGCAAGGCTGTAATCACTATCTGGTAAATTTGATTACTCTAACATGTTAGTGGCAAGTGGCATAAGCTGAGAGTAATTAAATGTATGAAAATCAGTTGATAATTTGAACAGAATTAATTTTATTAAGTCTGTTATTATATTGTGCGATTTATTTGGAGAGATGGTATGAAATATTGGTCTTTTGCGTTTGCATCTTTGTTGTTTGCCGGTACTGCATTGGCAGATGATGTTGAACAAAATATCAAAAATGGGTTGGAAAAAATTGTACCTAGTTTGCAAATAGAAAGCATTAGCCCTAGTCCGATTAAAGGTTTATATGAAGTCGTTTTAGGTTCTGATATTATTTATATGAGTGGCGATGGTCGCTATTTATTTAAAGGTGATTTGCTGGATATTGAAAAGAAGAGCAATCTTACTGATCAGGTTAAAGCTATATCTAGAGCAGAATTACTGTCGCATTTACACAAAGATGAATATATTGAATTTGCAGCAGTTAAACCGTTGCATACTATTTATGTTTTTACTGATATCGATTGTGGTTATTGTCGAAAACTTCATGAGGACGTTCCTGCGTTAAATAGTCTTGGCGTAAACGTTCGTTATTTGGCTTACCCACGCGCGGGTGTAGAGTCTGCTACGGGACAGCAAATGGCTGCCGTTTGGTGCGCAGAAGATAAGCAGGACGCATTAACTAAAGCTAAAAATAGCCAAGTATTTGATAGCAAGACTTGTGATGCACCGATTGAAAGCCAATATCTGTTGGGTAGGAAAATGGGTGTAAGAGGTACGCCGGCAATTTATCTGGAAAATGGAGAATCACTACCAGGCTATATGCCCCCAGAGAAGATCTTGAGTGCTTTTAATTCTGATTAATGTGATGTCAAATTCAAGGAGTTATTTGTGAACGTGACATCTTTCAAAATAGCTGTAGTTAATCTGTCTTTCTTTTCTGTAATTACGACTTTGACTGGTAGATAATTCAAATCATAAGCACACCAAAACCAGGTTTTTCTCTCATTATTTTCTTTTCTTCTTTCTATCTTCATGGTTTTGAATTCACCATAAAGTGTATCGATCATTTCATCCCGTAAATATTCAAATTCATAATTTTTAATCTTACCGCCATCAGCAATAGTGTAAGACTCGGGGATATTGTTATTTTTTAAATCAAGCATAATTTTGACTTGATAAAGCAATTTATCGAGGATGTCAGGCTGTGTGTTCATATGCCAAGTGTCATTATTGACGATATTTTCTATTCGATTATTATTCCAATCAAAATTAATAGTAACAAAACGGTCTTTCTTCCCGCCCGTGTGTTCGTACGAGTAGGTTAATGGTTGAACCTTATTTTCGTTAATGATCCATTTAGATTTTTCAATGATGCTGTCATTTCTGATGAATGAAATTAATCCGGTAGCCTCACTTTCAGATATAAACTCAAAGACATTATCGGCGTGTTTGATTAATGTGCGCTTCATTTTTCCAATTTTCATGTCATTGCTGTACAGGATATAGTTCGCTTCAAACATATCTGGGTAGACATCTTGAGCTTGAAGTCCAGTTACAAAAAGTGAGATAACAATGCTAATAAGCAGATTTTTAATTAACATAATAGCGCTTCGACATTTTTCATATGATAAAATTCTCTCAATTTAGGAAATATTAAGAGCATTGTATGCAGGAAGAAATTTTTATTCCCAAGCAATCGGCAAAAATTCTTGTCGTTGGCGATATTATACTTGACCAATACCTCTATGGTGAAACTTCTCGTATTTCACCTGAGGCTCCCGTTCCAATAGTTAGAGTTTCTCAGCAAGAGGAGCGACCGGGAGGTGCTGCTAATGTGGCGTTAAATATTGCATCATTGGATATGCCGGTCACGCTTTTGGGATTGACCGGTGATGATGAGGCATCTCAACGCTTAGAAAACATACTAAATCAGCATAATGTTAGCTGTCATTTCACCAGACAATATCAAGTGCCAACTATTACCAAGGTCAGAATATTGAGCCAACATCAGCAATTACTTAGGCTTGATTATGAAAATGACAATATATCAACTTACTCTTCTAATATAGTCGATCAGTTCGAAATATTATTGGCTGATATGAGTTTGATTGTGTTATCTGATTATGCAAAAGGTAGTCTTCGACATATAGAGAATATCATTGCGCGCGCTAACAAAAAAAATATACCAATATTCGTCGATCCTAAATCAAATGATTTTAATATTTATCGAAATACGGACTTGATAACACCAAACCTAAAAGAATTTCGGGCTGTAGTTGGCAATGTCTCTACTACTGAGGAAATTGTTAATGCAGCTATCGGACTATGTAAAAAGTATAATCTGAAAGCTTTACTGGTTACTCGGGGTGAAAATGGAATGTCATTGGTTAAGTCAAACGGTGACAACTTTCACTTAAAAGCACAGGCACATGAGGTTTATGATGTTACGGGCGCAGGTGATACTGTCATCGCGACACTGGCTGCAAGTTTTGCCAGCGAATATACGATTGAACAATCAGTAAGCCTTTCTAATATTGCTGCTGGCCTGGTAGTAGAAAAACTGGGTGCGGCTATAGTGACGACAGCAGAGTTAAATACTCGTCAGAATTCTTTTCAATCTTCAGGAAAAGTCATCACCCAGAGCGATATAGCAGTTACTTTAGTAAACGAATATAAATCACAGGGACAACGCATAGTTTTTACTAATGGTTGCTTTGATATTCTGCATGCAGGTCATGTGACTTATCTTGAAAAAGCTAGATCGATAGGTGATAAATTAATCGTTGCGGTTAATTCAGATGCCTCGGTAAGTCGACTTAAGGGGCAGGATAGACCAGTAAATGATTTGGCAAACAGAATGAAATTATTGTCGGCATTATCTTGTGTGGATATTGTCGTACCATTCGAGGAAGATACACCTAAAGAATTAATTGAAGCTTTGTTGCCTAATGTGCTGGTTAAAGGTGGTGACTATTCAGAAGAACAGATCGTTGGTGCAGATGTCGTTAGAGATAATGGCGGTGAGATTAAAATATTAAATTTTGAAGAAGGTTATTCTACGTCTTCTATTGTAAATAAGATTAAACAATCGGGTTAAACATAATATGATTGTAGTAACTGGTGGTGCAGGGTTTATTGGAAGTCAGTTAGTCGCTGGTTTAAATAGAGCAGGATACGATAGGATTATCGTCGTCGACAACTTAAAGGAAGGGCAAAAGTTTTTTAATCTGGTCGAAAAATCAATTATTGATTACTACGATAAATATGAATTCAGGGATATGGTGCGTAATAGAGGTTCCCTTTGCAATGATATTGATATTATTTTTCATCAGGGTGCTTGCTCAATAACAACAGAGTGGGATGGCCAATACATGATGGATAATAACTTCACCTGTTCAAAGGAGTTATTACATCTGTCGCTGGAGAAAAAAATTCCTTTTATCTATGCATCTAGTGCAGCAGTTTATGGTGTTAATACTTCATTTCAAGAACTGAAAAAAAATGAAAGTCCTATTAATGTATATGGATATTCAAAATTGTTGTTTGATAATTATGTAAGGTCTTTATCCGTCATTGAAACTCAAGTTGTTGGCTTACGTTATTTTAATGTTTATGGTTATGGTGAATCACACAAAGGCTCGATGGCAAGTGTCATCATGCATTTTAATAATCAATTAAAACAGGATGGGAATCTTAAGTTGTTCGAAGGTAGTCATGGATATGCTAATGGTGAACAGGAGCGAGACTTTGTTTATGTTGATGACGCTGTAGACGTGAATATTTGGATGATGGAAAATAGACAGCTAAGCGGCATATTTAATGTTGGTACCGGTACGGCAAGGACATTTAATGTTGTTGCTGACGAGGTGGTTAAATGGCATGGGCAAGGGGAGAAAAAATATATTCCTTTTCCTGAGCGATTATTAGACAGTTATCAAAGTTACACTCAAGCTGATTTAACTTCTTTACGCAACGCAGGCTATAAAAAAGCGTTTACATCTGTCGAAGACGGCGCAAAATCTTATTTGGATAAGTTAAACAATATTAATCAATAGCGAATCTACTGGTGAGATTTGTTTACTCAATAGCCTTATTATTTATTTTGCCATTGGCAGTTTTGCGACTTTTTCTACTCGGTTTTAAGAATCCGGATTACAGAAAAAATTGGTATGAGCGTCTTGGTTTTATAAACCCGTTATCTTCAAAGCCTATAATATGGTTACACGCAGTTTCAGTTGGGGAAACGAATGCGGCAGCACCATTATTAAATCGTCTGTTGCATGCTTATCCCGACTATCAGTTATTAGTTACTACGGTTACGCCGACAGGTAGACAAATCTTAAAGATGCATTTCGATAATGATATTGATCATTTGTATTTTCCATATGACATTCCATGGGTGGTTAATCGATTTTTGCAAAAACTGAAACCTGCAGTAGTAATATTGATGGAAACAGAAATATGGCCGAATCTTTGTTATCAATGTAATAAAGAAAATATTCCGGTTTTGCTAATCAATGCTCGATTAAGTAAAAGATCTTTTAAGCGATATCAATTACTAAAAGGTTTTATTAAGAAAACTTTAAACAATATAAGTATGATTGCTGCCCAAACGCAAAATGATGCAAATCATTTTATTAAACTCGGAGTTAATAGAACTTTCATACAGATCACGGGTAATATGAAATTTGAAACGGTCATACCTAGCAGTGTGATAGAGAATGCAGAAGTCGTGAAACGCTATTTTAATATGAGCAGACCAGTATGGATTGCTGCTAGCACGCAAGAAGGAGAAGAAGAGCTTATATTAGAAGCGCATAAAAAAATAGTAAGTTATTTTCCTAATGCTGTTTTGATTTTGGCAGCGAGACACCCGGAAAGAAATATTGAAATTCAAAAAACATGTAAAGCAAATGGTTTTAATATAGTGAAATGGTCAGAGCAAAAGGTATTTTCTGATTCCGATCAGGTTTATTTGCTTGATACATTGGGTAAATTACAGACTTATTATGCTGCGAGTCAGGTTGCTTATGTTGGCGGTAGTCTAGTTGATAGAGGTGGACAAAATATGCTTGAGCCAGCCAAATTGGGTCTTCCTATACTTGCTGGACCTAGTAGATATAATTTTAAAAAAATCAGTGAAATGTTAGAAAATACGGGCGCCCTGATTACTGTAAATAGTGCTGATGATATTGTTAGGGAATTAAAAACTCTTTTTACTGATGCCAATTTACGCCATGATCTGGGGGAAGCGGCTAGACAGATGGTTATTAATAATCAAGGACAAGTAGATACGACAATGAAATTAATTCAGGACTTTATTAAATGAATAAGTTATTTTTGCAACTATGTCATAAATAATCATCTAATTGTTGTTGATAACTTTTACATATCAATTCAGGAGAAATTTATGAACAAGACGTTATTTGTTGTTCTGGCAGTGTTGTTTAGTAATATGGTTTTAGCTGACGAGTATCCTTCAGAAGAAACTGTTCGATTTGCTTTAAATTGTATGCATCAATTAGGTGGCCAATCAGACGAAAATTTATATGCATGTATTTGCCGTTATGACAACATCAGAGCAAATATGATTTATACTGAATACGAAGAGGCGGTTACGTATGAACGTAATAAAGCGATGCCGGGTGAAAAAGGGGGGATGTTTCGTAATAATAAGCGTGGTGAAAATTTTTACGAACAGTTAAAAGAAATTAGAAAAAATGCTCTGGCTCAATGTCCCGTTGCAAAAAGGATTGAACTAGACCGGTCAAAAGTTAAAAATTCTGCGGAAAATTAAAGGGTGAAACATCACCCTTTTTCTTTGTAATGAGATAGTTGATAAATTATAAGATTCCATCGACATAGAATATTTCATCTAAAATTATCTATTCAGATTATTTTATAAATTTTATTCATTTGTAACATAAACTATCAAATTATCATTTTTGCAGTGCAGCATATAATTACTTACATTCTAATGCCTAATACTACGCAATTTGCATGTTATAACTCCAAGTTATGTTCGCTTATGTCTTCATATCACTTGCAGGCATTATGAAAATTTCCTACACTCATCAATGACTAGTGGATGATCCACGAATATATTGCAGTGCAATAATTATAATAATTTAAGGAAGCATTTAACTCATAACAAAAAATAGTTCTACTAGGTTGTTAATGAAAAAATTCTTAATTATCATCAAAAATTCATGTAGTTATTATATTAATAATTACTCACAATTTTTCTGTTTGAAATCTATTTCAGTTACTACATCTTTTCTAGCACAATAGCGCTTTATGGTCTCGAGGAGTTATTGTGTTTTTGTTATTTTTGAGACTAAGAACATGATCAACTAAATAGAGGAGGAGGTCATGAGTAAATTATCAATCAAGAAATGGCTCGTAGCTGCATTAGCAGTGGGTCTTTCTGCATCAGTTATGGCGAACGACGAAGTTCGTAAACTGAATGCGGATCCAAACTACTGGGCATATCCTGGTGGTAACTACAATAACTGGCGTTATACTGAGTTGAATCAAATCAACACTGGCAATGCTAGCAAATTGGTTACTGCTTGGACTTTTTCAACTGGCCGTCTACAAGGTCATGAAGGTGGTCCTTTGGTCCTGCCAACAAGCGCTACTGGCTTAAGCAGTGATCATCTGTACATTCACTCTTCTTTCCCTAATGACGTATTTGCTATCAACCTGGATACATTACAAATTACCTGGTTTTTCGAGCCTCAACAAGACGAAGCAGAAACTGTCCCTGTTATGTGTTGTGACATCGTTAACCGTGGTTTAGGTTACAGCATGGGCCAAATCTATCTGCAACAAGCTGACACCACTTTGGTTGCTTTAAGCGCTAAAGACGGTTCAGTTAAATGGAAAGCAGAAAACGGTCGTGATGTCGGTTACGGTCCTGCGGCAGGTAACACCACCACTAACGCTCCACATCCAATCAAAGACAAAATCATGACTGGTTGTTCTGGCGCGGAATTTGGTGTTCGTTGTTGGTTAGCAGCGTACAATGCTAAAGACGGTTCTTTAGCTTGGCGTGCTTACAGCATGGGTCCAGACGAAGACATCCTGTTCGATGCTAACACTACCTCTTTAGGTAAAAAAGTTGGCAAGAACTCTTCTCTGAACACCTGGTGTTCTAACTCTGATTGGAAAGCTCCTGCAACTGGTCCAAACGAATGTAATGGCTTGAGTGATCAGTGGAAATCAGGTGGTGGTTCTACTTGGGGCTGGTGGCCAGCTGACTTTGAAGAAAACCTGGTCTACTACGGCTCAGGTAACCCTTCAACCTGGAACCCTGTTGTACGTCCTGGCGACAATAAATGGTCTATGACTATTTTCGCTCGTGACATTGACACTGGTGTTGCTCGTTGGGCTTACCAAATGACTCCACATGATGAATGGGATTATGACGGTATTAACGAAATGATCCTTACCGACATGAAAGTCAAAGGTAAACAAACTCCAGCATTGGTTCACTTTGACCGTAATGGTTTTGCGTATACCATGAACCGTAAAACGGGTGAATTACTTGTTGCTGAAAAGTATGACCCAGCTGTCAACTGGGCTAGCCACGTTGACATGAAAACTGGTTATCCACAAACCCTTAACAAGTATTCAACTCACCACAACGGTGAAGACGTAGTTTCTAAGGACATTTGTCCTGCAGCTCTTGGTACCAAAGATCAGCAGCCTGCTGCTTTCTCTCCACGTACTGGTCTGTTCTACGTACCAACCAACCACGTATGTATGACTTACGAACCAGTTAGCTATGCTGCTGGTGGTAACCAATACACTGCTGGTCAAGCGTATGTTAACGCTAACCTGACCATGTACCCAGCTGGTGCTGTATGCCCAGATTGTCCTAACAACAATGCTGCTAAAGACAACATGGGTAACATGATCGCATGGGACGCTGATAAAGGTAAGATCGTATGGTCTATTCCTGAGCAGTGGTCTGTATGGTCTGGCGTATTAACTACTGCTGGTGACGTAGTTTTCTACGGTACACTTGACGCATACGCTAAAGCTGTAGATGCTAAGTCTGGTAAGCTGCTTTGGAAATTCAAAGCTCCTTCAGGCATCATTGGCAACTTCAACTCTTGGGCACACAAAGGCAAGCAATACGTTGGTGTTCTTTCAGGCATTGGCGGTTGGGCTGGCGCGGTTGTCGCTATCCCTGGCTTAGCTGCTGCTCCTGATGAAGCTGCGCTTGGAGCTGTAGGTGGTTACCGTGCTCTGCGTAACTCAGCACGTAACGCTGGTATCTTAATGGTATTTAGCTTACCTTAAGACTCAAACAAACATCTGTTTGTGAAATCCCCGGCTTCGGCTGGGGATTTTTTTAAATACTTTTTATTAATACTGTAATTCTTCAAGAACTTCCCTTATTTATGTATGTCTTAAATTTGATATCAGCGTATATTAGCCTTTAAATTCGCGCCTTGAATTTGCTGTGTACGTTAAAAATACATTGGAGAAAATAATGAAAATAAAAAAAATTATAATGATGGCAATTACTACTATTACGCTATCTATTTGTTCTTTGGCTAACGCTGCTGATCATACAATTAAAGCTGGTGCACGTGCGTTTGAAACCCCGATATTATATATGGGTGCTGGTGATAAAGTGGCATTCACTAATATGAACTCACATAATGCAGTTTCTGTTGAAGGAATGATTCCGGATGGTGCTAAACCTTTTGCAGGAGCGATGGGTGAAAATATTTCTCTTACTTTGGATATTCCTGGTATTTATTCATATGTATGTCAGCCACATATCGGTTTCGGTATGGTTGGTGTAATTGTTGTTGGTGATATTTCTGCCGATGATTTAGCTGCCTACAAGCAAAAAGCGATGGACACACTGCAAGGTCCATATCGCCGTTTACTTGGTAAGATTAACAAAATTAAGCCTACAATATAATTTAACCATCATCTAAGCCCAGGCATCTGGGCTTTTAATTATGAAAAAAATATTATTACTTGTTCTATTAATACAATTTTCCCTCATCAATGCCACTCGTGCAGATATTGATGAAGAGTTTTTAAAAGTATGTGCAGATCCTTATATGCTGCCTTTCTCTAACAAGGATGGAGAGGGTTACGAAAACAAGATTGCTGAACTATTCGCCGAAAAGCTAGGTAAAGGTCTTAAGTATGAATTTTTTCCTCAGCGAATGGGTTTTATACGCAATACTTTGAAAGCTGAGTCTGAAGAGGGTTTAGGTTACAAGTGCGATTTGGTGATTAGCGTACCAGAAAATTTTGAACTAGCCTCAACAACCAAACCATATTTTACATCAGCATACGTGCTGGTTTACAAAAAAGGCAATAAACTTGATTCAATAACCGATGCTAGTCAATTAGATAAATTTGTTAATGAGCAGGGTAATAAAGTTAAATTAGGTCTTGCCGATAGAGGTCCAGCGCAGTTATGGGTTTTTCATAACAACTTGATTGGCGCCATTGTTCCTTATCAGGCACAACCAGGTGATCCTAAAGTGGACCCAGGTAAACGATTTATTGATGATATCGTTTCAGGTGATATTGATGCTGCAATAGTCTGGGGCCCGACCGCTGGATATTATGCGAAAGAACTTTCCGGTCAAGCAGACTTGATGTTGCTACCTTTACAAGACGACCCCAGTAAGCCAGAAATGCGCTTTACATATAGTTTTTCTATGGCTGTACGCTATGGAGAAGGTGATTGGAAAGATAAAGTGAACAGTTTGATTGATGAGAATCAAGCTGAGATAAATAAAATATTAACAGATTATGGCGTGCCGCTGATTCAAAATATTAAATAGTATTGTGTGGATGCATGATTATGAGTAATAAAAATATACTACAGCTCTTCTTATTGATCTTATTGTCCGTCAATTATTCATTCGCTATCGCGGATGAAATGAGTGGTGATGAGAAATTGTTAACTGAAGATGAAATAGATGACAGTTTAGGGCAATATGGCGAAGCCAGAGATACCTTGGACATTTCTGAAATAAGAGATACTGCTAAATTGATGTTTATGACAGATCATCTGTCAAATGTAACGAAGCCGTCAAATATTTATTATGAATGGGTAACCAGAGGTAAAAATGACCCAGGTTTCACAGATTCAGTATATTTGTCAGTGCTTGACATAAATGAAGACGGCACTAAAAATACCGATATCGAGTTTTTTACTGGCCCTAGGCAATTTCGTAACTACAGTCCAGATATTGCAATGAATGTTCGCGGGAATCCCATTCTTAATATCTATTTATCGGGTTCTGTGTACAACATGATGAAATTGATTGAAAAAGGGACGTTTAATTATTACCAACGACAAATGCGAGATAGCATTGGTCTAGATGCAACTCTCGAATCAACAACATTTACCTTTGAAGGTAAACAATATAATGGCGAAAAAGTTACTTTTATTCCATTTATAAAAGATAAAAGAAGCGCAGAGTATAAGCCATACTCTCATAAGGTTTACGAGATTGTATTTTCAAAGGATATACCCGGACAACTATATGAGATTCGCTCATTTGTTCCTGATTTAGATAATCCTGAATCAGAGCAACCGTTTATTTTTGAGTCTCTTGTATTTAAGTCGATAAAATCTCAAACTGGTTCGTGATTAAAATCTTTTAAGGTATTAAAAAAGCGCGATTAAATTATATTAATCGCGCTTTGTTTTATGAAGGAGAAAGTTATCTTCTTAGTTTGCCAGCACGTCGATCGTGTTTATCTATAGTAGTAGGTTTTTGGCTCAGAATGTCATTTGCACGTTGACCTTTCTTTAGATTAACTGCACAGAATTTAAATTCCGGGATTTTGCCAAAAGGATCAAGAGCCTCATTAGTTATTAAATTTGCAGCAGCTTCCTTATAGCTAAACGGCATCATAACTACACCTTTTTGCATGCCTTCATCCGCACGTGTTGTTGCAGCTATACGTCCTCTTCTGGACTCGATAACAAGTATGTCACCGGACTTTAATCCAAATGCTTTTAGATCAACAGGGTTAATAATGACACAAGGCCCTGGCTCAAGTGCATCAAGAACACGAGAATGTCTAGTCATTGTGCCAGTATGCCAGTGTTCTAATTGTCTACCTGTTACAAAGATAAATGGATAATCATCATTTGTTAATTCATCAGGCTCAGTATATTCAGCTGGAACAAAGCGACCACGACCATTACCTGTTGGAAATATTCCGTCTTTAAATATGACGGGTTCACCTGAATCACCAACCCTGGTTAATGGATAGGTAAGGGAGTCTTCCTCCTCCAGTCTTTCCCAGGTAATACCGGCCATGCTTGGTACCGCCAGTCTGATTTCCTGAAATACATCTTTTGCATGTTGATATTTCCAATCAAGGCCAAGACGTTTGGCCAATTCTTGAATAATCCATAGATCTTGTTTTGCATCACCTGGTGGTGACACTGCTTTTCTTCCAATTTGTACACGTCGATCAGTATTGGTAAATGTACCGTCTTTTTCCGGAAACGCAGAAGCAGGTAATATGACATCTGCATAACTACAGGTCTCGGTAAAGAAGATGTCCTGTACGATTAAATGATCCAGACTCGCTAAAGCTGCTCGTGCATGATTCAGGTTTGGATCAGACATTGCCGGGTTTTCACCCATAACATATAGACCACTAATATCTTTATCGTGTATTGCATGCATGATCTCAACAACTGTTTTGCCAGGCTTATCATCCAGTTTGGTTTTCCATAATTCTTCAAACTTTTTACGAGCGCGATCATCCGTTACGGGTTGATAATCGGGAAAGACCATAGGGATTAAGCCAACGTCTGAAGCACCCTGAACATTATTTTGTCCGCGCAATGGATGTAGCCCTGTGCTCGTTCTGCCTATTTGTCCTGTCATTAATGCTAGTGAAATAAGGCAACGCGCATTGTCTGTGCCATGTATATGTTGAGAAATACCCATGCCCCAGAAAATAATTGCTGTATCAGCAGTAGCGTATAGTTTTGCCACTTCACGAATGGTTTCTGGTGGGATACAACAAATTGGTGCTACTTGTTCGGGCGTAAACTTTTTGACATTTGCCTTTATTGCAGCATAACCCTCAGTATGTTCTTCAATAAATTTATCGTTCTGTAAGTTTTCCTCAATGATGACATTCATCATTGCATTGAGTAACAAGACATCAGTACCGGGTCGTAATTGCAAGAAGTGTGATGCGTGGATAGACATGTCCGATCCATATGGCTCGATAACAATCAATTTACTTCCACGTTCAGCAGCATTTTTCATAAATGTTGCCGCAACAGGATGATTATCATTTGGTCTTGCACCAATAACGATAATCACATCAGCATACGTGCCGTCAGCAACCTGATTAGAAACTGCACCAGAACCTATAGTTTCAAGTAGAGCAACAACAGAAGATGCGTGACAAAGTCTGGTGCAATGATCGACGTTATTGCTGTTAAAACCTGTCCTAACAAGTTTTTGAAACAGGTAAGCCTCTTCATTGCTGCCTTTAGCACTACCAAATCCAGCAAGAGCGCTTGAGCCTTTATTATCAAGAATGGTTTTTAAACCACCAGCAGCATATTCCAATGCCTCTTCCCAAGTCGCTTCCCTGAAATACTTATGCATCTCATCAGGATCGATAAGAACAGGTGTTTTCTCTAAACCCTTTCGACGAATAAGCGGTGTTGTTAATCGATCAGGGTGATGAATGTAATCAAAACCATAACGACCTTTAACACACAGACGACTTTTATTAGCTGGGCCATCTCGACCTTCCACATATTGAATGTGGTTATTTTTTACATTAAACGTTAGTAAACAGCCTACACCACAATATGGACATACAGATTCAATTTTTTTATCGGGCTCAATCAGGCCAACATTTTTTGCAGGCATTAATGCGCCTGTTGGGCAGGCTTGTACACATTCACCACAAGCAACACAAGTGCTTTCACCCATTGGTTCATTCATATCAAAGACAATTTCAGAATGTTTGCCGCGATTTGCATAACCGATAACATTATTCACCTGTTCTTCACGACAAGCTCTAACGCAGCGGGTACATTGAATACATGCATCCAGATTGACGGCTATTGCACTATGTGACAAATCTGGTTTTGGTTGTTTGCGTTGTTCAAATCTTGGATGAAATACTTTTAATTTATCAGCCCATTGATCCAGTTCTGAATTTAATTTGTAAGGTGATTTACCCTGTTGTGGCATGTCGGATAGTAAAAGTTCCAATACCATTTTTTGCGAATGAACTGCACGTTCGCTATCACTTTTTACTTCCATACCTTCTGAGGGTTGTCGGCAACATGATGGTGCTAAAACACGTTCTCCATTAATTTCTACAACGCAAGCTCTACAGTTCCCATCAGGACGATAACCATCTTTGTAACAAAGATGAGGTATTTCTATATTATTTCGTTTAGCAGCCTGAAGTATAGTTTCTTCACCATAGGCCACGATCTCTTTACCATTCAGTTTGAATTTGATAGCTTTTTCGTTCAAATATTTAGGACTAGCAACCATTATTCAAATTCCTCTGGAAAGTATTTTATCGCGCAACGTAATGGATTTGGGGCAGCCTGACCTAGTCCACAGATGGAAGCATCTTCCATTGTGCGAGCTAGTTCTTCTAGCAGATTAACATCCCATTCTTCTTTTTCCATTAGATTCACTGCTTTACTGGTGCCCACTCGACAAGGAGTGCATTGTCCGCATGATTCATGTTCAAAAAATCTCATGGCATTAATGGCTAATTCTTTTGCACTATCTTTTTTTGAAAAAACAATAATGGCCGCGGAACCGATAAAACAACCATATTTTTGCAATGTGTCAAAATCTAATGGTTCATCACCTAATGATGCGGGCAATATGCCGCCTGATGCACCACCTGGGAAATAGCCATAAAACTCATGGCCATCTTGCATGCCGTCACAATATTCATCGATAAGTTCTTTAATGCTGATGCCGGCCGGGGCAATGTGTACGCCCGGTTTTTTTACTCGACCGCTAACGGAAAATGAACGTAATCCTTTTCTTTCTCTTCTACCATTACTCGCAAACCAATCGGCACCATTATTAATGATGTCTCTAATCCAGTGCATGGTTTCCATATTTTGTTCTAGAGTAGGACGTCCAAATAATCCTATCTGCGCCACATAAGGTGGACGTAAACGAGGCATACCTCGTTTACCTTCTATAGATTCGATCATTGCAGATTCTTCTCCGCAAATATAAGCGCCAGCACCGCGACGCAAAGTAATGTTTGGTAAATCTGCCGGCGGATTATTTTTTAGCTTATCTAGCTCTGCTTCAAGCATCTTGCGGCAACCAGCATATTCATCTCTTAAATATATATAGATATCTTCTGCTTCTATTGCCCAATGAGCGATAAGTGTACCTTCAATAAAACGATGAGGATCTTTTTCCAGATAATATCGATCTTTAAACGTGCCTGGTTCACCTTCATCAATATTAATAGCAATTTTTCTAGGGGCTGCTTGTTCACTCAATATTCGCCATTTACGTCCAGTAGGGAAACCTGCGCCACCAAGACCTCGCAGATTGGAGTCTTCAAGCAAACTAATAATATCTTCACGTTTATGTTTGCCAGAAATACAGTCTTTCCAGGTTTGATAACCACCATCTTTTATATAGTTATCCAAATCTACGTAGCCACCTGGAATATCATCAGATAACTCTTTCTTATCAAGCGCACTCAATACACTTTCTTTTGTTGCTTTTTCAATTGGTTTTGTACCGCATACGGCAACTGGTGCTCCAGCGCATCTCCCAACGCAAGGAATCGGCTGTATACGAACTTTGCCGCTTTCAACAGCATTTTCTAAATCATGAATTAATTCATGAGCACCATAGAGTTCGCAACTCATGGATTCACAAACCCTTACAGTGACTGGTGGGGGAGGTGTTTCATTTTCTTTTGTAACATCAAAATGATGGTAAAAAGTTGCCGTTTCATACACTTCAGTCATCGGCAAATTCATAATGCTTGCAAGCGCTAGAATATGACGATTGGAAATATGGTGATACTTATCCTGAATCTTATGTAAATGCTCAATAAGCATATCTCGATTAAAAGACTCATCACCTATAAGATCCTGCACTTGTGCAAGTGCTTTCTTATCCATGATGCGTCCTAGAATACGTCCTTTTTTACCCCTTGTTCTTTTCAAGGTCTTCATATTTATCGTCTATCCATAGCTTGTAATATTAATAACTCACCTTTACCGTTACGAGACAAATCGCCTAAAAAACGATGAGTCAAGGGGCCAAATTTGTTAAGAACCGAAAAATCAGTTTTCATCTCAGAGAGTTGCGTAAAAAATAACCTCAGGAATTGCATTTTTAGATTCCCACAGCTTTTAAAAGTTGCAGCAATATGTTTTGGTTTTTTCGCAAGAATAATCGTGCCGCGTCGCATTGAATCACCTGGATATTTACCAACTTGACCTAAAATGACTACAGTTCCCGCATGCATTCTGCTACCACAATAATCACCGGCATTACCATGTACAAAGATCATGCCTCTACGCATTTGATCGCCAACACGGTCTCCAGTATTGCCATGTACATGTATTAGACCACGATTCATCCCGAATGTATCACCAGGTAAGCCTGCGCCTGTAAAGTTGCCAACATTACCTATGACTGTGATTTCACCACCAGTCATGGCAGTACCTACCCACGAACCGGCATTGCCTTTTACAGTGATAGTCCCTCTATTCATCGATTGACCAAGCAGATCACCAACATTACCTTTGATAGTGATAGAACCCTTTTTCATGTTCTTGCCTACGCAAATTAATTTGTCACAGCTTTTTTCAATACTAATACATTCACCAGCCTTGCCACTAATTTCGAATAATTCACCTACATCTAGACTTTCTTTTCCATAAATCAGTTTGATTTTTTTGATTTTAGTTTGATTCAGGCCCGATAATTTTTCTGGGATAATTGGAGACATATCCAGAGTGAACTTTGGTTTTTCTTTTAATATAAAGGTCAAATCACTCATTTCAGAATCTCATGTAGATAAAATAAATGTGGACCGAGGTTGCCACCATAATTACCTGCACTAATGCGATAAATACCATTTTTAGGGCCATAAGAGCAGACTTCCCTGATACCAATACGCATAGCTTTAGCAACCGATGCTTCATCAAGGCCATCGATAACTATTTCTAAAACAGAACCAATTTCAGGGCCAAGCTCTGTCTTGACTACACCTTTTAGCGTAGGACAGAATGCTTCGTTAGTGGATGCGCTGAGAAAAGGATATTTAGAACCAACCTTCGAGCCTGAACCGACGACACCGCCCGGAAATGCAGTGATAACACCTTCTACTTTCTTGATTGCATCTACGGCTTTTTCACATGCAGTCAAGCCCTGTCTGGCGGATTTTGCTAATATAAGAAAATTACCGCCACCTATAGCAGGCTGTACACCAGTAGTTTCCTCACAAATAAACTCACCATGCATAATTGGTATACGCCAAAAGCGTTTGCCATTAATGATTTTTGAAATTTGATAACCATCACCAAAGTAACGAAGACTTTTACCCATAGATACTTGAGTATCAGATTCCATACCAGAATAACAGGCGGTCGTTGCAGTGGTCATGACAGTTTGTCCGACTCGTATAGGCACCTGTTTCTCTAATTGTTTGGTCGACATGGCAAAAATCATTAAAGATAAGCCAGGACGACCATCAGGTGTTTCGCTCGGTTTTAATTCTTTTTCAATATCTGCTTCGACACCGCAGGCAATAACTGATGTAGCAAAACCACGTAAGGCATTTGCTGCACGGTAAGCCCACTTTAAATTCATTGCGGTAACAATGATGCGTGTCGCTTTCATTGGAAAGGCTTCCGCAAAATTATTGTCAATTTGCACACCATTTATTTTCATGTCATTACATACAAGGTTGAACTATTAATCTGCCATTGCCATGCTCAACAATTTCATCGTCATCGATTTTGAAGTTACCCATGCTCATGGTTTGATAATCGTCAAAATAACGTTTAAGTGATCTTTCTATGGTTTTATCATAACCCGGCTTAACTATATGCGTTCCGCCATTGACTACTTTAACCACTTTGCCATTACTAACAATTAAGTCGCCATCTTTAAATACATAATCAGGTTTGCTGAACATACGTTCCTTATCTTTATTATCGGTATAGACTGTTATATCAGCAATCGCGCCGGCACCTAGATGGCCACGATTTTTTAATCCAAGACTTTTTGCCGGAGCAGCACGCGTCATAATCGCTACTTCATATAGAGAGTATTCACGATCAATACTGCCTAATGTACTCATGGCGGCAGCATCTTTATTAATGGTCGACAACATGTCGTTACGGAAACTTTTATCCATTAATAAGCGTATTAAATGCGGATACGATGTAAAAGGAGCCCCATTAGGATGATCTGTTGTTAGGAAAATTCGCCATGGATCATTCACCAGTAAAAATAACTCTAGACCGATAGCCCATTGCAATGCATTTACAAAATTTTTATCACGATATTTAAAAGGTACTATGCCGCATCCAGCATCACACTCTATATCCATTAACACCCATTTTTTTGGATGAGCATGCCAGTGTCCTGCATATTGATGTAAGGAGTCACCAGAAGCAGTTACCGTTTGATTAAATAATACCTGACCAACATCACAAGATATATTAGGATTGCTATTAATTGCTTCAGCAATCTCGGCCGCACCCGATGAGAACTTTCTGTCACCTTCAGCACCATAACTATGAAACTGAATATGTGTCATATGCATACGCATACCTTCAACGGCTTTAATTGTCTCAAGAGTGGTATTAAGGTTTCCAGGCACACCCAGATTGCATCCATGTACATGCAAGGGATGAGGGACACCAAGCTCGGTAACCGCTCTAATCAGTGATAATAGTATTTGTCGCGGTGACACTCCGTAATATCTGTTTTGCTCATCTAAATCCAGTTCACGCTGATTAAACTTAAAAGCATTAATTCCGCCAGGATTTACAACTTTAATCCCCATTGATTTTGTCGCATTGATTATCCATGCAACATAATCACTAATCGCGGCCTGGTCTTTTTTTGATGACAACATACGCAAAAAGAAATCGTCACTGCCCAGCATTGCATATGCACCTTTGTCTACCATAGGTGTATCGGCCATTTCCATATGAGATTGTCTTGCATTTGAAGGTACCATCGCCGGTTCAAAACAGGCGGTGTAACCCATTTCAGCGTAACGATAACCGGTTGTTAGTGTTGATGGTGCTGCGTATCCGCAACCTGAACGGGTTAGACTGGTTTTGGCGACCAGATCTTTTTCATGATCTTCCGGCAGCATCATTCTTGCTATATTGACTTTGCCACCACCAATATGTGTATGGATATCGATAGCACCAGACATGATAACTTTACCTTTTAAGTCATAGGTTTTACCTATCTTTGTGTTTATGCCGGGTTTACGAGTGATAACGCCATTGTGAATATAGATATCACGTTGCTCACCATTAATGCCGTGAATAGGGTCATAGATTCGTCCATTTGCCAGTTTGATATACATAATTAACTTACCTTAACCCTTCGATCATTTTCTCGATAACATTAGCAACACTAGGATAAGGCGATGTCCTTAATTTTTTTAACATTAGAGTAATAACAGTGTCGGTTCTATTTAATTGTCCGGCATGATCAATACCTGGGGTCGAGACAGGAATGAAGACATCAGGTGTGTAACCGATTTTAGTACTAGGCATTGCTAAAACAATAGAGGGTATTAAAGCTTTTGGTGGTTTATGTGTGTCAGAAAAACTTGATACCCATAATAAAGAATCAACTTCTTTATTCTTTAAGACATTATTAGTTGAATATCGGTTTGGTTCATAATCAGGGAAGCCCTTATTAAAATTTACCCTCAATGGATAGCCACTTTGCCATGCACAAAGACTATTTGCAGTTGTAGCACCATCATTTCCACCAAGAGTAAAACCGGAAAATCGTGTTGAACGTGTCAGATATTTAGCTAATTCTGTCAGACTTTGGATTGTTAATTCAGCATGAGGAACATTTAATTCTGCAGGTGCCCAAACAATAACACCATAAGATGCTTGTTTTATTTTATCAGCCAACTTTTCCAGTACACCGGCCTTGATACCAGCAACTTTTTCAACATCAATGGTGCTACCAGATATCAGGGCATGAATAGTTGATATAATTTCATTAATGTCATCATTCTGACATTTCAATACAGTTGGTTTCTTGCCTTTAGGGCTAATGCCTGAACGTATATTCAGATTCTCACCGATATAAATAATGTCTTTTTCTTCATTTTTTAAACCAAACATGGATTTGTTGGGCCAAATGGCGCGCTCGAAGAAACGTGGATAATTCGTTGCATCAGTTCCAACAAAGATAATCATATCTGCACGGTTTCTGATTTCAGTCATTGTTGTCATGATCCAGCCAAGATCCTGCATTACCAGAGTGTTTCGCATCAGGGCATTACCATGCATATGATCGATTACTGCCCCTTTTAAATCTGCCAGGTTCATGAGTTGCCTCATTCCGCTGGCATCAGTACCCAGGCCAGTTAATAGAGGAGTATATGAAGCTGATAATATTTCAATAGCATGCTTAATAGCTGCTTCGATACTGACTGCTTTATTTTTAATTTTGGGTTTAATATCAACAATAGGAGCTTCAAAACATGACGTCGCTTTTGCACATGCATTTTTTATAGTTTTTAAATGATGGCTATTAGAACTGATTACAAGATCATCACACAACAGTCCACAGAATGGACAAGTAACTTCAGCAAATTCTTTCATCATTGATTTAGTAGGCTTGGTTAAAGATAATCTTTTGAAATACAATAATTTTATTATAGTAAAAGCTAGTTCACACGCTATTGATTCAGTTGGTGATTGTCAACTCAATTGATGAAATTCATCATGAATTTTGAGTAAAAAGTATGACTGTAATTATTTACTATCTAAATGCGATAGCATATGTTCTTTTCGAGTGAGTTTTTCCCTGGGTTTCCCTTTTGATTCTCCAGCTTTTTTTTCTGCCGCATCAATTTTTATCCAATCACTAAAATATATAGGACGTATGTTTTTTGATTGTAGAATCTTATTAATTTGGTTATACCCAGTTCTTGATTTAATTGATTCAAATTTATTTAAGTCTTCCAGTAAATTATTAACAGTCTCTACACTGCACGCACGATTTGTACCAATAATTCCACTTGGCCCTCGTTTTATCCAGCCGGCGGTATAAAGTTGGGTTACAAGTTGACCATTATTCGTGACTCTTCCTGCATTATTTTCAATCGTGCCCCAATCATGATTAAAAGGTACACCTTGCATTGGCACCCCACGATAGCCAATACTGCTAAATAAAATGCCAGTTTCTATTTCTAATATTTCGCCAGTTCCGCGAGCAGATTGATTAAAGGCATCGCCAAATAACTCATTCTTTTCAAATTTGATTGTTTCCAATCTGGTGTTGCCAACTAACGCGATAGGGCTCAATAAAAAGTGGAATTCACATCGACGAGATTTATCATCAACTGACTGATTTCTAGCAAAGTCACAAAACAAATCATAAATTTTTTTATTACCGATATTTGATTTATTTGCGAGTTCAGTCTTGCTTTCCGGGTTTAGCACTAAATCCTGCTTATTGATAAAAGGCAGACAATTATCAAGTTCTCCAAATTCACGTAATTCTTTAGGCGTAAATTTGGCTTGTGCCGGACCACGACGACCAATCACTTTGATTGTCTTAATCCTGCTTTCAGCCAAAACATCTAATGCATGCTGTGCAATATCGGTATATTTTAATTCATCTATGGTTTTGGAAAGAATGCGAGCAACATCAGCAGCAACATTGCCTTGCCCAACAATAACAGCTGTTTCTCCAGATAAATCAAATTCCCGATCACGATAGTCAGGGTGACCGTTATACCAGCCAACAAATTCAGTTGCTGTATAACATCCATCCAGATTTTCGCCTGATAAATTAAGTTTGCGATCAGTTTCTGCCCCACACGTGATAATCACGGCATGATAAGCTTCCTTTAATTGTTCGATACTGATATCTGTACCGATATTAACATTAGCAATTAATTGGAAGTTTTCATTCTCAGCTATTTTTTCATATAACTTGATTGCTTGTTTTAATTTCTGATGATCGGGTGCTACTCCCGAACGAACCAGGCCAAAGGGTGAGGGTAGGCGTTCATAAAGATCTGTCTTGGCAATAATATCTGATTTAAATAATGCTTCTGCCGCATAAAAACCACTTGGCCCACTACCAACAATGGCGACTAACAAAGGGTTATCTGGATTACCTAAACTTGCCATATTCAACTCTTAAAAGCCTAATTCGGATTTTCTATCATCGGCACCTGGTAATGGTTCAATCTTTTCTTCACAGACGGGTAAAGATGCTGACTTTTGAGCATTAATTTCTATCCAGTGTTCTTTATCTTCCGGTATATCATCACCCTCAAAAATAGCTTGAACCGGGCATTCTGGAATACATGCACTACAATCGATACAAGTATCAGGATCGATATACAACATATCATCATCATAATGAAAACAGGCTACTGGGCAGACCGTTACACAGTCAGTGAATCGACACCCTTTACAATTATCCGTTACGATTGTTGTCATAAAACCCTCCCACGCATTCAAGCGTATGATTCAAATATTATTTAATCGGCATACAGCAAAACTTCTCCACGATTTAATTCAACGGCATCACCACACCATCGTTCAAAATGACCATTAATAATTTTGCTATCAATGTCATAACCTTTTTTAAGTAAATAATGCAAATACTGTTTGATAAAGACAGGACTATAATTGCAGGCAAGTGAGAAGGTGGGCAATATGCTTGTTTTGGTGAGGCTGATAATCGAGCCGCGTTTCATGCCAGCGCCAGTGCGGGTTCCCATTTCACCAATCACAATAATAGTTCCTGCCAGCATGTTAACACCAGTAAAATCGCCGGATGTTCCGCCAACAACTATCAAACCTCGACGCATACAATGACCAGTTTCATTTTTTACATTGCCATGAATGAATATTTCACCGCCTTGCATACCCACAGTACTACCTCGATAGCCACTTCCAACGAGATGACCAGCATTACCGCGGACTTCAATTTCACCACCTAACATTTCGGGGGCTAACCAATCTGAAGCATTACCCTCGATTAATATCTTGCCCCCGCTCATCGCGGCACCGGCATGTACACCAATGTCACCTTCAATCGTTATTAAGCCAAACGACATGGTAGAACCTACATGTTTAACGTTTACAAGATCGCCGGCAACACGAATATCACCATCATTATTGCCGCTGCACTCAAAGAAATCTGCCAGATGCATTTCTCTGTTGCCATGAAAAACAATCAATCGATTAATATCATCAATAGACAAACCACGCATGCGATCAGGACAGATACATTCTGCTTCTAATGGTACTTCTGGTGTGGTGTGTAGTTTTAGATGCAAAGGCATAATCAGGCATCTCTTTTTAGTAGTTCATGTAGCTGAATCTGGTATTGACCTAAACCGCCACCATAATTTCCAGCAGAGATTTTTTTAATATCCGGTTTCGCAGCTGCATGTATACCTACTAGCATTGCTTGCTCGACGGCTTCAAGTGTTAAACCATCGATAACAATTTCCAGTACGGAATTAATCTGATCATTTAATGCAGTTTGTTTCGTAACTGCTTTTAAAATTGGACAATATGCATCATTAGTTGATGCTATAAGTGATTTGTAACGGGAACCGACCTTGCTACCACTACGTACGACGCCATTAGGAAAGGGTAGAATAATATCAGGTAATTCACGCATGGCTTTAACAGCTGCAGAGGCCGCACGAAGTGTGGCTTTTTGATTAGTGCCTAAAATTAACAGGTTGCCACCGCCCACTGCTTTTTGATATGTGAATGTATCATCAACCAGAAACTCACCATCCATTACCGGAATACGCCACATGCGTTTATCGTTAAGTATCTTACTAATTTGAAAACCATCACCGAAATAACGAAGCTGACCGCCGACAATAACTGGCTCACCTTCATCAAGACCGTTATAACAAGCGGTTGATGGACAGGTCATGACACATTGCCCAACCCTTTCCAGTAACCGTTTACCAATAGTGTCTTTATCACTTGTAAATAACAGGATGCTTACTCCGGGACGCCCATCTGGAGACTCTTCAGCAGCAATAAGTTTTTCTATACCGGCCTCACATTTACAGCCAATGACCGAGGTTGCAAAACCAGTCACAGATTGTGCGGCTGCCATTGCCCATTGTTTATTTTCAGCCGTAATTATGAATCGACAACCATACATCTTGAAGGCTTCTGCATAGGTATCGACTATTTCTGTAGATTTAATCTTCACGAATGGGTTTCTCCAAGCGGAATTACTTCATGATCATGCAAGTAATGATCATCGACGGCATAGTTGGCAAATTCAATTGAATAATAGTCTTCAAAGAATGGTTGTACGACTTCTTCAATTTTTTTATCGTACTCCGGTGCAATATGTAATAGGCGACCATTGAAATCATTTCTGAATTCATGGTTTTCAATAATTAAATGACCGCTTTTAATGACATAACGCGGCGCATTAAACATCTCTTCCTTATCTTCCATGTCATCATAAATTGTAATATCTGCATCAGCGCCAACACCAAGCTGTCCTTTATTATGCAGACCCAATGCTTTTGCAGGACCAGCGCGTGTAATGATCGCAATTTCATTCAGCGTATATTCGCGCTCTAGATCGGGTAGTATGGTATTGATTAAAGCTTTTTGATTAACCCGTTTCATTTCTTCACGACGAAAGCCTTTATCCATTAATAACTTGATAAGTTTGGGATAACTCTGAAACGAGCCGCCATTAGGATGATCTGTAGAAAGCATGACTCGCCAGGGATCTTTGGATAATAAAAACAACTCAAGCCCTATCGCCCATTGCAGGGTATGCATGTAAATATGTTCCTGATAAGTGAAGGGCACGATACCACAACCACTTTCACATTCAGTATCTGCATTAACCCACTTACCTTTACTATGACCTTTTAATACATAAGCAAGCGGTGCATCGGCGGTCATGATGGTCGATTTGCCAAACATAACCTGGCCGACGTCACAGGTTATATTGGAATTATTATTAACATAGTCAATAATCTCGGTTGCTTTAGAAACCGGATTTTTACCTATTTCACCGCCATAACTATGAAACTGAATGTGAGCGATATGGGCACGCAATCCGTTAGCCGTCTTCATGGTTTCCAGTGTAGTTATATAATTTCCACTGTGCCCAAGATTATTACAATGAATATGTGGCGGATGAGGAAAACCTCTTGCATTTACTGTTTTGACAAACGCTTCAATAATTTTTCTAGGTGTTAGTCCTTCATCATTGAGTTCATCTATATCTGATACATTAGAATTCTTTTTACCTTTCCAGGGTTCATCACCACCCGGGTTCACAAGCTTGACTGTGTAAGCCTTGGTAGAGCTGATCCACCAGGCTACAGCCTGATCGAATTCTTCCATACGTTTTTCTTTTAATAGTTTTTGCAGAAAGATGTTATTAGCTAATAAAACATAAAAACCTTTATCAATAACAGGTGTATCGTGAAACTCTTCTAATGTATGTCGAGCGCCAATCGGCGTGACCGCCGCTTCCATGGCAGTGGTATAGCCTAATGTGGCATAACGATAACCGGTTGCAAATGTAGAAGGGACTGTGCCTCCTGTTCCAGAACGTGTAAAAGGTGTTGCGGGATGAACATCATGACGATGATCTTCTGGTTGCAGTTTTCTGGCAGCATTCACTTTTGGACCAGCGATATGACAATGAATATCAACGCCGCCTGGCATAATAACCATGCCTTTAGCATCGATAACGGTAACATCATCACCAGCGCTGGCGACTATCTTGCCGTCTTGAATGCAGATTTCCTTTATTTCACCATCAACATTATTAGTCGGGTCATAAACCCGTCCATTAATGATGCGCATAGAAGCTGCCATCAAATACCCCTAAAAACTATTGTTATTTTTTTGAGTAATTTTACGACAACTGTTTATTGAACTTTTCTAACCAAAAAAAGTATTTTTTGTTTAGTTTTTAATTCTCGTAAATGGTCTCATTATAATTATTAATTAATACAAAAAATTATCACAAATACGTTATGAATAAAATCAAAGTGGTGCAGCCACCTTGGCTTCTCCAATAGCGCCGTTGGCACTATGTCTTGCGAGCATAAGTTCATGCACGCGTTTTCTAATACCAGTTAATATTTTTTCATCATCCGGGAATGGCGATTCAAACGCCGGACGCAAGGTGATTGGTACATCATCCATACGATATACGGTACCTGATGTGTTGATGCCATAAGTCGATGTACGGAATGCAACATGAGCATCTTTACTGGTATCAGTTTGTTTGGTGTCTAATACAACTATCGGAATGCTTTTTAAGTGTTCAATTGCTCTCTTTGGAAAATTAGATCCGGGATCGCTTGCGATAATAAGTGCAGCATCGGCGTGACCATTTGATAAAGTGTCAACTGTTGTAAATTCGCCAGGGTTAAAACGTGGAAAACCACGGCTAAAATTAACACCGAATGGATAACCGGTTTGCCATGAAACAACATTGTCTGCACCAGTTACATTGCCATGACCACGCACAGGCTTAGCAACAAAGTGGGTGAATTCATTTAAATCAGTTGCAAGCGCAAGCAAGGCACCTGAATTAAAATGTCTGCCACGCGTCATGGTTAAACCCATTCCAAAAAACAATACACCAAAGCGGCAGTTTTTCATTTTTTCAGTAAGGTCTTGCAAGACTTCTAATGAAACACCCGTTTCTTCTTCGATATCGGCAGATATGGTTTTCCCTTTTACTAGCGCACGTAATGCCCAGAGTATTTCAAAATCCTTTCCTGGTTTGGGTTGAATAAAGATATCGGCAACGGGTGCGCTTTTTGTTTTGCGTACGTCTACCAGCACAACGGTTCTATCTTTTTTTCCACCGGGGATGAACATGCCTTTGGGAGTGACAGCATAACGACCAAAATGTCTTGGGTGTGACTCCGCGGGATTTCCGCCCCAATAGATAACTAGATCAGCTCGGTTTTTAACTTCACCTAGCGTACTTGTGCTTTCACCAACTCCCTGAAAGGCCAGACCAGTAGGGCCATGACAAACTGAGGTGGTTGTATCAATATTACCTCGAATAATATCAGTGATTGCAACGGCTTGACGTTGGGCTTCACAAGTTGTGTCGCTTAATCCATAAGTGATTGGGAATTTTGCATTGACTAATGTTTGCGCTGCTTCTTCTATGGCATCTTCAATAGACACCTCTTTGCCATCGATCATCGCCGCAGGAGCATTCTCTTCAATAGTATGTTCTGAAAACCACGCGCGACCCAATATACAGGCATTTTTTGCCTTAACAATTTTTTTCTCTTCAACATCAACATGCAAGTGCATATCATCACAGACGCATCCGCAAAAAGTACATGTTGCGTTTTCGACTATCTTAATATTCTCACTCATTTTTAAAATTCTATTAGTTGTATGACTTAAAGCTTTTCAATTTCGATTTCCATATGTTTTGAAATAGGCATACCGCTTCCAGCTGTATCACTTTCCATTAATTGACTGGATGGCGGTCCATAAGGAATAAACGCCATGCCAGAAGGTAAGTCTCCTGGCTTTTTAGCTATACATTTAACTAGGGCTTCACCAGTCGCATTTTTTAACCTAACGCTATCACCATCACTTAATTTCAACTTTTGCATATCATCCGGATTCATTTCCAGCGTAGATGTTGTTTCAATGTACTCCTCTTTGAGTTTGCCATGATTCAACGACGTGCCTTGTTTTGCAGAACGGCCGGGGATTAATATCATTTTCATAAAGATATCGTCAGCTTAATACTGCAAAATTTGCAGTAGCGTGATTTTGAGAGAACGGGTTATATAAACTATTAGTTTCATCAGTTTCATTATAGTCCTCACGGACAGTTAAGAACAAATATTTAAAGACAAAATTCAATGAAATAAACTCTCTATGCGTTACTATCTGTTATATTGCACTGCAAATATTGAGATAGGGCACTATCAACCATGCAAGATTCAAAATACAAATCAGATTTAAGTTTCGTACGTATTTCTACGCCGGCACGTCTGCATCTTGGTTTTCTTGATATCAATGGTGGTCTGGATAGAAAGTTTGGCAGTCTTGGTATGGCAATCAACCAGATTGAAACATCATTAATTGCAACTTATGCCGATGATGTGGAAATTTACGGACCATGCGATAAAAGAGCTTCTGATTACGCAGAACAAGTTTTATCTCATTATGGAATTAACGGCGGAATACGTATGAATATTGTCTCTACTATCCCGAAACATGCTGGTTTGGGCTCAGGCACACAACTTTCACTGGCTGTAGCAACGGCAATATCCACACTTTATGATTTAAATGAATTACCTGAAGCATTGGCTGCAACGTTACATCGTGGCGCTCGATCAGGTATTGGTATAGGCACATTTCAATATGGTGGTTTTATCGTTGATGGTGGCCGTGGTCCTCATACTCAGGTTCCTCCGGTTATCAGTCACATATCTTTTCCTGAACATTGGCGAATAATTTTGGTTTTTGATGAAGGTAGCGAAGGGATTAATGGCGTACCTGAGAGACGCGCATTTAATACCTTACCGCCGATGGACGAAAAAGATTCAGGTTTATTATGTCGTTTGACTATGATGAAGATATTGCCTGCCTTGGCCGAAGAAGACTGTGAATGTTTTGGTGAGGCGATTACGCAAATGCAAAATATTGTGGGCGATTATTTTGCTCAGGCTCAGGGTGGCCGATTTAGCTCACCTTTTATGCATAAAATTTTAAATGATTTGCAAGATTTGGGCGCTACGGGTTCTGGGCAGAGCTCCTGGGGACCAACCGGGTTTGCTTTTTTTCGTGACGAAACTGCTGCATTTTATGCATTAAAAAAAATTAGAAAAGTATGGAATCATGAACGAAGGATTCGATTTATGATGGTTGCTCCGCAAAATGAAAAAGCATCAATTACACAGTCTGAATCAGTTGACGAACTGAATCAGCCAACAATCCAGAATCAACTTAAGAATATTAATATAACTTCATGAAAATAAATAAAAAAACCTTAAGTTATAACGAATATGGTTTTTTATAGCATTCTTATTTACTAGGAATGCAACATTGCTTAATCATATCCCGCTCATCGCGCGCACTTGTGGAGAGCGCTGCCAGGGCAGGCTTTGTTGTCCACGCTATTGATGCTTTTGCAGATGAAGATTGTAAGAACAGTGCAGAAACAGCTACAGAGTGCGAATACGATGAAGAGGGCTTTGTTCCATCAGCAATAGATGAAATTATAAAATCATTAGTTGCAACCTATCCCATTTCAGTTTGCATTATTGGTAGCGGTATCCAGGCTACTCAATTTAAAACATCGAATTATCAATTTCAGTTAATCAAAAATACCCCTGAAACAATTTGTCAACTTCAGGACCCTTTTTATTTTTCGACTTTATTAAAAAGGAACAATATTGTCTTTCCAAAAGTATTTAAAAATAAACCAAACAATAATAAACAATATTTGAACAAGCTAATTGGTAAACAGGGGGGTGAACATATTACTTTTGCCGAGCAAACAGGTCTTGTACAAGGGTATTTTCAGGAATTTATTAAAGGCAAGACATGTAGTGTTGTATTCTTGTCTGATGGTAAGTCATTAGAAGTAGTCGGATTTAATGAACAATATCAATATGAATATCAGAATCATCCATTTTTATATGCCGGTGCCTTTAGTATCGAATCCCAACAAGATATTCAGGAGCGAATAAAACATATACTTTCAATAATAGTTAAAGAAACAGGTGTAAAAGGGTTATGTGGAATGGATTACATTATCAAAGAAGATAATGAAATTATTGTTCTTGAAGTAAACTCAAGGCCGCCTGCATCATTTGAATTGCATGAAGCCCAACAGTCGTTAATTACAGCTCATCTAGCGTGTTTTTTAGATAATTTAGGAACTTATAATCGATGCCCTGAACATAGAGGCTATATGATACTTTATGCAGACTATAGAATAATGATAAATGATGCCATGGAATGGCCTCACTGGGCAAAAGACAAACCAGCAGCAAATACAATTATTCATGCAGGACAACCCGTCTGTAGTATTCATGCAAGTGCTGAGAGTACAAACATAGTGAAAACACTATTATCTGAGCGTAAAAAAATCCTTAATCAGCAGTTTTATTGTTGAGTGTTAAGATCAGATATAAAGACACAGAATATAAAACAGGACAAATCATCATGTTAACATCAAGCACACCTAGCATTAACGCTTTAACCCAACCGCTGGTTGATCAACTGGTTAATAATGCCGATGCACTTCGCGTAAAAGTCAGTAAAATGGAAAATGGCAGCCAGATTATCGATGCAGGCATTGAAGCCATGGGTGGATTGGAAGCCGGGCGTATTATTAGTGAGGTATGTATGGGTGGCCTGGGCACAGTTAAACTTCGTGCATCAACTAATTTTAGAAACTGGTCATGGCATCTTGATGTACATAGTTCAAATCCGGTTATCGCCTGTCTGGCAAGTCAGTATGCAGGGTGGAGTTTGAGTCATGGAGAAGGTAAAGATGCATTTAATGCTTTGGGTTCCGGGCCAGCCAGAGCAATTGGTAGTAATGAAGAGTTATATGATGAGCTTGCTTATCGTGATACTGGAGATAAGTCATGTATTGTAATTGAAGCTGATAAAGTGCCGCCGGTTGAGATCGCAGACAAGATTGCCAGTCGTTGCAAAATCAATCCTGAAAATTTGACGATTATATTGACTCCAACATCCAGTCTGGCAGGTTCAATTCAGGTTGTGGCAAGAGTACTGGAAACATCGTTACATAAGGCACATGCCTTACATTTTCCATTAGATAAGATTATTGACGGTGCTGGCAGTGCGCCTGTATGTCCACCTTCTCCAGATTTTTTAAAGGCCATGAGTCGAACTAATGATGCCATTTTATTTGCCGGACAAATACAACTGTTCGTCGATGTGGAAAATGATGTGGCAGAACAATTAGCTAAACAACTGCCAAGTAGTTCATCATCTGACTTGGCAAACCTTTCGGTGATATCTTTAAAGATGTTGATTATGACTTTTACAAAATCGATCCGATGTTATTCAGCCCGGCATGCGTCACAGTGAGCTCAATCTTGACAGGCAAGAGCTTTCAGGCAGGGGAGATTGATCTGGATCTACTAGATAAATCGTTTAATTAATCATGTCTTTAAGTCAGGGTAAGGTTGCAATCGTTACCGATGAGCCAGGTTGGCATGGGGAACAATTAAAAACCGCTTTATTAAAACAAGGTATTAACAGCGACTTTGTTTCTCTAAGCGATTGTGCGATTTATATTGGCAATGAGGATAATGACTTGTTGTTTCCTGACTTTGATGACCTACCCTTAGGCGTTTTTGTTCGTGGTGTGCCAGGTGGCAGTCTGGAACAGGTTATCTTTAGACTTGATATTTTGCATGGTTTAAATGAACAGGGCATTCCTGTTTTTAATACGCCACGTTCGATTGAAAAAACTGTCGACAAACCGTTAACCAGTCTATTGTTGCATCGAGCAGGTTTGCCCACCCCAAAAACATGGATTTGTGAGTCGCACAAAGAGGCAATGCAAATACTTCTTGAACAAACAAATAATGGTAAGCAACTCGTGCTAAAACCATTGTTCGGATCGCAGGGACAAAATCTATATCGAGTAGATTCGAATACCGGTTTATTCCATGATGAAAAATTTGCCGGTATTTATTACTTGCAGGAATTTCTCCAAAGAGAAGAGGGTGATTATCAGGATATTCGTGTATTTGTTATTGATGGCGTGGCCATGGCGTCCATGCGTAGACGCAGTCAACATTGGATCACTAATCGTGCACAGGGAGCAGCATGTGAATATGTAGAATTAGATAGCCACATCAGTCAATTAGCTGCAGATGCATGTCGTACATTAAATATTGATTATGCCGGTGTGGATTTATTACAGGACAAGACCGGACAGTTTTATATTGTTGAGGTGAATAGTATTCCTGCTTGGTATGGTTTGCAGAGCGTAGTGGAATTTAATATTGCAGACCGTTTGATCAATGCCTTTATGAAACGACTTAATTCCTCTAAACAACTAAAACTTTGTTCAAATTGATAGAGAATATCGTCAAAAACAGTTTTTTAGGCGAGATTAACGCCCTGAAACCAGGTAATGTCAGTATATATGCTGATGGTCATGATATGACTATGGCGGATTTTGTAAAAAGTGCTGATGCTGCGACACCATATATTTGTCAACGTGGGGCGACTCTCGGTGAACGCGTTTTCACTGCAGTTAAGGCCACGATTGATGCAGTATCTTGTAATACTAATCTTGGGATGATCCTGTTGTATGTTCCATTAGTAATGGCTGCGGAGGGAGAGAGAAGTAATATAAGCATGTTACAGAATAATACGGATAAGGTTTTGCAGTCCGTTTCCATGAAAGATGCGCAAGCAGTATTTGCGGCAATCGCATTGGCAAACCCGGGTGGTTTAGGTAAAGCTGAGCAGTATGATGTTAATTTCCCAGCAGAGTGTAGTTTGCATCAAGCTATGCAGTTGGCAAGACATTATGATAATGTTGCACTGCAGTATGTGACGCGTTTCGATATGATATTTACAAAAGGATTGTGCTGGCTAGAGGGGTTTGTTAAGCGCTGGAATAGTGTAGAATGGGCTCTAGTTGCTATCTATCTGCAATTTATGGCCAGTTATTTAGATTCGCATATATATCGTAAATACGGCACAGAAACAGCAGACATAATAAAGCAACAAAGTAGGGTAATTTTTGACCAGTTTATCAAGTGCGATGAGCCAATACTATTTAAAAAAAACTTACTGCAATTTGATAAACAATTAAAAGATAAAAAAATTAATCCAGGGACCTCTGCCGACTTGGCAGCAGCAAGTCTGTTGGTCTATAACTTAACTATCAAAAAATAGAGTTTATTAAGAATGCGGATAATAATTTTTATTTTATCTGCACTAATGGGAAGGGGTTTACCCCTAATTTTTAACTTTACAATGTAGGAAGACATCAGATGTCCATATTAAAGAAACTCTTTGGCTTTCTAACTGGAGGAGATAATAAAATGGCAGTCATAGACAGAGTATTAGTTGGTGAAGCATTGGTCGGTGACGGTAACGAAGTTGCTCATATCGATTTAATTATGG
This sequence comes from Gammaproteobacteria bacterium, assembly GCA_030829955.1. Classification (GTDB taxonomy): domain Bacteria; phylum Pseudomonadota; class Gammaproteobacteria; order Eutrophobiales; family Eutrophobiaceae; genus JANQNX01. The sequence goes on from JAURNY010000017.1 coordinate 67,583, forward strand.
GGCCTCGTGGCAGTGCTGCAGAGTCTGCATTTTGTAATGCAATAACTAACAACAAAGATGGTTTCAGCACCCTTTTAGCTGTTGTAGCACCTAACTTAGCTTGTAAACCAAATACCATTCTGTTCAACAAAGTAACGATCAAAGGCTCTAAACAAGCAGTACAAATGTTTGGTCCTGCGCAACGTGCTGTTTCAATGGCTGTTATGGATTGTGTTGAAGACGGCACTATCCCAGCTGATGAAGCTGACGATATCTTTATTTCAGTTGGTGTTTTCATTCACTGGTTGGCTGATGATGATGCTAAGATTCAGGAATACAACTACGAAGCAACGAAACTTTCAATTAAACGTGCAGTAGCTCGTGAACCGAAAGCAGCTGAAGTAGTTAGTAAGAAAGGTTCAGCAGCACATCCATTCGCTGCTAACTAATATTTATTTAAAGATTTGAGAAACGCCCCATAAGGGGCGTTTTTTTATTTATTCGGATTAAAATCAATTTTCCATTATTTCAGTAATCGAATCATTATCCAGCCTTCTATTATGCAAGGCCGTTGCTATCAATGCGCCAGCATATCCATTATCGCTAAGCTTTATTAAATCAGATTTATTTGCTACTCCTCCTGCAAAATAAAGCTGATGTTTCTGGTGTAATTCAGGTTTTCGATTTAAAGCCTGAATATCTATTCCGCTCGACGTGCCTACCTTGTTTAACATCATCATGATGACCTGTTTAGGCCAATATTGAGTTGAGTTAAATAAATCATCGACACCAATGAATTCATCATCAAATTTATCTAGTGACAATATCCAGTCAGGATGTTGATAATTAATACGATTAAGTATCTCTGCTGAGGGTTTGTTTTCACTGCCAATTACAGGCTGTATAAAATTATGGTTATAGACAGACTCTTGTTTGATTATGTCCTCTATCCCTGCATCAAGCCAGAATGTAATATCAGGAAAATGCAGGCTCAATGTATTTATATAAGCAAAATTATTCCCCTTTTTTTGAATGGCATTTAAATCTGCAACATAAAAAGTTTTAAAAGGATACAAATCTAGATATGCATTTAAAATAGCTTCAGGATACGATGAGTTCGTCAAAGATGATTGAATAGGCGCATAACTAGCGCGTTCACCTTTTAAGGCATGAACTACTTGACCATCAAGCAGATCAATAACAGGAATAATAATCATAAATGCGACATTTTGTTTTTGAGTATATCACAGGCGGCGGATTGGCAGGACAAGACTTGCCAGTCAGTTTAATTAAAGAGGGTGACATGATGGTCAATGCGCTGGTGAATGACTTATTAAAACTTAACCAAAATACTATTTTGCTTTGTCGTGATATTCGCTTACAACACAATATGACAGGTGTGAATACATTTTATCTGGATGAAAAATTATTAAAAGATGTACACAAGCAAGTTCAATCAGACGATGTTGTTTGGCTAATCGCCCCTGAGATTGATAATAGTTTATATAAACTATCTCAATCGTTTATTGAAAAAGGAAATATTGTCTTTGTATCTGATCTAAATACGATACAGATTTGCTCTGATAAATTTCTAACTTATAAGTGCTTGAGGCAATATGCGATTAATGTTGTGCCAACATATCTTGCAAGTGAAGCAATACCTGATAGTGATGAAGGTTATATCATAAAGCCAAGAGATGGTGCTGGAGCTGAAGGTTTGGTATTTATAAAAAACAAACAGTTAATAAAAAAATATCTGGAACATAAACAGACTGATTTTTTTATTGTTCAACCGTATATCATAGGTAAACACCTGAGTATCTCAATGCTATGTTTAAATGGTAAGGCGCAATTATTAGCTTGTAATAAACAGATTATTGAAAAAGATGAAGATAAATTTTCCTTGTCTGGAATCGAGGTAAATTATTGTCTTGATGATATTGAGGAACTAAGTTTTCTTGCAAATCAAATTGCTACATCGCTGCCTGGGCTTAAAGGGTATGTTGGTGTTGATCTGTTAAGGCTTGAAGATGTATTTATGGTTGTTGAAATTAATTCTCGATTAACTACTTCTTATGTGGCGTTATCTGAATCGCTTGATTTAAATGTGGCTGAATTGATTTGGAATGTTTTCAAAAATCAATTACTCGACGTTAATATTAAAAATGCTAAACCAATAGCAATTTCTCTATAATAGCGACATGAACGAAATGAACTATTATGGTTGGGATATTGGTGGCGCACACCTTAAAGTTGCCGTGGTCAATCGCTCGCAAAAATTGATTTATGCAAAACAGTATGCAACACCATTATGGCAGGGACTAAATTCACTAGAACAGGCTTTTTCTGATGTTATGAATAATGTTGTGTCTGGTAACAGTTATCACCTGGTCAGCATGACAGGTGAATTGGTTGATATTTTTTCAAGTCGCAAACAAGGCGTTGAAAAATTAAATCAAATTTGTAATAACCATCTTGGAAATCAATATAGTTTATATAGTCATAATAAGGGTTTATTAAAGGGCTATGCTGAAATTATAGTTCCGGATGAAGTGGCGTCTGCTAATTGGCATGCAACAGCATTTTACATATCGCAATTAATTGAGAGTGGTTTTTTTATTGATATAGGGAGTACAACAACGGATATTATTCCATTTTCCAATAAACAAATATTAAATAAAGGCTATGATGATCAGTCACGCTTGCGGCATGATGAACTTGTTTATACTGGTGTAATAAGAACTCCATTGATGGCGTTGAGTCAGTATGTTCAATTTGCCGGACATGTCCAGGGTGTGTGTGCTGAACATTTTGCAACAACAGCTGATGTTTATCGTGTACTTGGCCTTTTGGATGAAGATGCTGATATGATGCTTCCTGCGGATGGAGGTGAAAAAACTATTGAAGCCAGCATAATGCGCTTAGCGCGTATGGTAGGAATAGATGTTGATTCCATAAGAGATAATTCCTGTTTAGTTGAACTGGCCGAACATTATTCTCGTCTGCAATTAATGCAATTATCAGAAGCATTAAAACAGGTGATGTCGAATGTTACTGGCGTAGATATGGTTATAGTTGGGGCAGGTGCTGGAGAATTTTTATTAAAACAACTCGCGAAACAATTACAGTTTAAATTTATCAGCTTTAATGAATTGTTTGATTATGAAAAACAATATGCAAAAGAAACTAATCTTTGTGCGCCGGCTGTTGCATTGGCGCAGATAAGCTGCCTTCATCATTCGTCATCATGAAGCTCTCTGAATTACCTTATCATCGAGATTCATCACTATTGTTTGAACGCGTAGCTGACCAGCATTGGAGCATGTTTATCGATAGTGGTTATCCGCGAATTGATACGGGGCGTTACGATATTATTGTTGCTAATCCTGAAATTACTCTGGAAACCACAGGTGAAAACACAATTATTACATTTGTATCAGGTAAGGAACTGAAATCACAGGATGACCCATTCCGGTTGGTTAAACAGTATCTTGGCAAGCATGAGAGTAATTTAAGCGGGTTACCATTTTGCGGTGGCGCTATAGGTTATTTTGCCTATGACCTTGGTAGGCGTGTTGAAAATTTACCAGAACTATGCCAACAGGATATTGATTTGCCAGACATGGCAATAGGTATATATGACTGGGTGGTGATAGTTGATCATCATCAACGTCGAAGCTGTCTTGCCAGCTTTTGTCGTTTTCAAAATACGTCAGAAAAGTGGAGTGACTTGATTGAGTTATTTCATCAGCAAGCACCCGTTAAGGAGCGGCAATATCAAATTAACAGCTCAATTCAATCAAATATGAGCAAGGAGCAATATACTGATGCCTTTACTAAAATAAAAAATTATATTCTTGAAGGTGATTGTTATCAGGTGAATCTAGCTCAGCGCTTTCAAACTGACTTTAATGGTGACTGTTGGCAGGTCTATCGTGATCTCCGTGAATTTAATCCGGCACCTTATGCTAGTTATATCAATATGCCTCAGGGTGCAGTGATCAGTTCTTCTCCAGAACGATTTTTAAAAGTTACCGGCAATCAGGTCGAGACCAAACCTATCAAAGGTACAGTACATCGTTCAAAATTTGCTTATGAAGATAAGGCGCTGGCAGGTTTGTTACTTGAAAGCGAAAAAGATCGTGCTGAAAATATAATGATTGTTGATTTATTAAGAAATGATATTAGTAAAACCTGTCAACCCGGTTCTGTAAAGGTGCCAAAATTATTTGCGTTAGAAACTTATGCGACAGTGCATCATTTGGTCAGCACCATCACGGGTAAGCTATCTGAACATTATCATGCCCTAGATCTGTTGCGCGGTTGTTTCCCAGGCGGTTCTATAACCGGCGCACCCAAATTAAGATCTATGGAAATTATTGAAGAACTGGAACCTCACAGACGATCAATTTATTGCGGCTCGATTGCCTACATCGGATTTGACGGAAATATGGATAGTAATATTTGTATTCGCACTATCATTCAGTGTGATAAAAACTTGTATTTTTACGCTGGTGGTGGACTAACATGGTACTCCGACGTGAACAAGGAATATCAGGAATGTTTCGATAAAGCAGCCGGGATAATCAAACTTTGCCAGGCAGGACGAAAAGAAGTCTCTTGAAACTCTCTATTATTAAACTCGGTGGCAGTTTAATCGGCTCAGATGAATTGCAGCATTGGTTATCAGCCATAGAGCGCAGGGCAAATAATGAAAATATTATTGTTGTGCCAGGTGGTGGACAATATGCCAACCTCATTCGCCACGAGCAGCGTCGACTCAATTACAGTGAACTTACTGCACATCGGCAGGCAATATTATCAATGTGTCAGACCGCATTTCTTTTTCAGGAATATTTTCCTAGGCTTAAGGCAATATATGATAGCTGCGACGCTCATCAGTTTTATGATAAAGGTTTGCCCCTTATCTGGGTACCATTTGAATTACTGGAAAAGGGAAACCTGATAGCTGCAAATTGGGATATAACTTCTGATAGCCTTTCGCTTTATCTCGCTAGCAAACTGAGTGCTGACTACCTGTATCTGATTAAATCAATAGTAATTAATCAACAGGAACATTACCTAAGTAATTACATTAAAAAAGGAGTAATTGATAAAGGATTTCAGTCACTTATAAAATATAATGAAAGTAATATATACATATATTCCAGTTCAGATTTTGAATATTTTTCCGATCTAGTAAAACGTGAACAGTTTCGACTACTAACAAACTGACTTATATACGCTAGTTAATCTTCCAACTTTTGTATTTTTACTTATTTATGCGTAACCTAGGTGGTAAGAAAGGATGAAGTGTTTGCCTTACTTTATTTATATAAAGTTTATACGTTAGCTAGTGACGCTTTCATTAGTAAATATATAAAACGGGATTCAATATTTTTTGAATCCCGTTTTAGGAAATAAGAAGGCCTGGCATCCGGAAGAGGCTGGAGACACCAGGCAATAGCCGAGCTTCCCTCTCGGCTCCCGCTTATGCGGACTTGGTCAACTGTTAAATTAAAAAAAATGTCTTATGAAAGTATTCAGATGGGTGCAGCACTAGGCAAAAAGACTTTTGGAAGCGCAGTTTACAAGTTGGTAAATGAGCATCTCGAAAGTCTTTTTAACATAGTAATTTGCCATTTGAATGCTTTCCTAACTAATTAATCCCATGTTAATGCGCCACCTGTTTGATATTCGGTCACGCGTGTTTCAAAGAAATTCTTCTCTTTACGCATATTCGCTTGTTCATCTAGCCAAGGCAGGGTTGATTCTGCACCAGGGAAAGGTTCATCATTTAGACCAAGCTGAATTGCGCGACGGTTAGCAATGTATTGAAACTGTCCTAAATGTGTTTCAGCAGAATAACCTAGGATCGGATCGCGCAGGATATAACTGGTGTAACCTTTTTCTGCTTCATAGGCTTCATCCCACATATTGCGAATCGCTTTTGGATCAAGTTTTAGATTTTCTTCACGCAGAATTTGTTTCACAACACGAATACCAAAGGCTGCATGCATGACTTCATCTCGCATGATGTACTGCAGTTGTTCCGCAGTACCTTTCATCAAACCTCGACGTTGCAGTGCGAAGATTGGGCTAAAACCATTGTAGAACCAGCAACCTTCAAAGACAGCTGCAAAGAACATATAAGACATTACAAAGTTATGTAGTTCGTCTTCATCATTCAAATCGATATCTGAACGTAACACTGAATTTAATCGGCGATTTGCCATCGCAATTTTTTGATGAATCTCTGGCACAACGCGATAACGATTATAGATTTCACTTTGGTCAAGACCAATAGTCTCTATGCAGTGTTGATAGGTCCAGGTATGCAATGATTCTTCATATACCTGACGCGCTTGATAAATCTGTAATTCAGGCGCAGACATTTTTTCCATAACTGCCAAACCAATGTTACGCATGGCAAGAATGTCTGAGGTAGTCAGATAAGATAGTACGTTCTCATATACATGTTTTTCATTAGGTGTGAGCTTATGACGATAGTCAGTCACATCTTGCGCCATATTAATATCCAAAGGCGTCCAATGGTTTTTATTGGCATTAAGAAAGAAATTCCATGCCCATGGATACTTAAACGGCGCTAATTGATTAATGTCAGTATGACCATTAATTACACGTTTGTCTTCCGGGTTTACCGGCGCAACATTATGTGTTTTAACAGGCGCTTCAATACTTTCAATGGCAATATTCCCCTGCTCAGCCTGATTTAAAACATTTTCAACAACAGCAGGTTCAACGCTTTTCGTTTTGCTTGGTTGTTTCGCTAACGGGTCATTCCAATCCAACATAATTTTACCTCTTACTAATTACCGTTACTGACAAGCTTCACAATCAGGGTCGAGAATAGAACAGACCTTTGGAGCTTCTTCTATGGACTCTGGTTTAACTGAGTTATTAGCGGCGCTTTTTTCCATATGAGTTGCACCCAGAGAGCGTAAGTAATAAGTTGTTTTTAAACCTCTTACCCATGCAAGCTTATAAAGGTTGTCGAGTTTCTTGCCGCTTGGTTCAGACATATATAGGTTGAGTGACTGGGCCTGATCGAGCCATTTTTGTCTGCGTGATGCTGCTTCCACTAGCCAGCGTGGGTCAACTTCAAAGGCACTGGCATAGATGTTTTTAATATCATCAGGAATACGATCAATTGATTGCACACTGCCGTCAAAGTATTTCAAATCATTAACCATGACATCATCCCAGACACCCAGCTCTTTTAAGTCGTTAGCAAGATAAGGATTGACTACCGTAAATTCACCGGACAAATTCGATTTCACAAACAGATTTTGATAAGTCGGTTCGATAGACTGGCTAACACCACAGATATTGGAAATAGTTGCAGTTGGTGCAATCGCCATACAATTGGAGTTACGCATACCAACAGTTTTTACTCGTTCACGCAGACTATCCCAATCAAGATTTTGTTCGATATTCACTTGTAAATAATCACCACGAGTTTCACTCAGGCGATCCATTGAATCAATTGGTAAAATACCTTGACTCCAGAGCGAACCTTGATAAGTTGAATAGGTGCCACGTTCTTCTGCCAGCTCGGTTGAAGCCTGAATCGCGTAGTAGCTCACCATTTCCATGCTGCTATCTGCAAACTCAACAGCTTCTTCCGAGGCATAAGGCAAGCGTAATTTATATAAAGCATCTTGAAAACCCATGATACCCATACCAACGGGACGATGACGCAAGTTAGAACGTCTTGCCTTGGTGACACTATAATAGTTGTAGTCGATAACGTTATCGAGCATACGCATTGCAGTGTTAATGGTTTTTTGAAGTTTTTCTTCATTCAAGCCATTTTCATCAACATGTCTTGGCAGGTTTACCGAACCAAGGTTGCAGACTGCAATTTCATCATCAGAAGTGTTCAGTGTAATTTCAGTGCAAAGGTTTGATGAATGAACAACACCAACATGGGGTTGCGGTGAACGCAGGTTGCAAGGATCTTTAAATGTGATCCATGGATGACCTGTTTCAAACAACATTGATAACATCTTGCGCCAAAGCATTGTAGCAGGAATGGTTTTGAAGTTAGTTAATTCACCATTTGCTGCCATTTGTTCATATTCAACATACTTTGCTTCAAATTCAGCGCCATACAGCTCATGCAATTCTGGCACGACATGCGGCGAGAACAAGGTCCAGTCTTTTTCTTCCGCCACACGTTTCATGAACAGATCAGGAATCCAGTTTGCAGTATTCATGTCATGAGTACGACGACGATCATCACCGGTGTTTTTACGTAATTCGAGAAACTCTTCGATATCCAGATGCCAGGTTTCAAGATAGGCACACATTGCGCCTTTACGTTTGCCACCCTGATTTACCGCTACAGCAGTATCGTTAGCAACTTTCAGAAAAGGAACCACACCTTGTGATTTACCATTAGTACCTTTGATATGAGCACCTAATGCACGTACACGACTCCAGTCATTACCCAAACCACCAGCATATTTTGAAAGCAAGGCGTCATCCTTAATTGAACCGAAGATGCCATCAAGATCATCAGGAACAGTAGTTAAATAACAGCTTGATAACTGTGGACGACAGGTACCAGAATTAAATAAGGTTGGTGTAGAGCTCATGAAATCAAACGATGACAAGAGTTCATAGAATTCAATAGCACGTCCTTCTCGATCCAGCTCGTTAATAGCAAGTCCCATGGCAACACGCATGAAGAACGCTTGTGGTAATTCAAAGCGAGTTTCTTCTGAGTGGATGAAGTAACGATCGTAGAGTGTCTGTAAACCGAGATAGGTAAATTGCGTATCGCGTTCCGCAATTAATGCATGCCCGAGTTTATCCAGATCATATTTAGCCAATTCATGATCCAGTAATCCAAGTTCTGCGCCACGGAAGATATATTTTTTGAAATAATCCGGATAACGCTCAGCCATTTGTTTCTGTGTCGCTTGCGTAGACATTTCTTCAATAAAAGTCAGCGCCTCGCTTCGCAGCTTATCGAGTAAGAGACGAGCAGCAACATTGGAATAATTGGGTTCTTTTTCAATCAGCGTGCGGGCACTCATGACCACCGCATTACTGATATCAGACTCATTAACGCCATCAAACAAATTTTTCAGTACATCATTAAGAATGATGTTTCTATCAACTCCTTCAATGCTGTCACAGGCCTCATCAACAACCGACTGGAGTCGGTTGTTATCCAGAGGTACCTTGCTACCATCTGCAAGGGTGACATTAACAGGTACAGAATGTAATTCCTGTTCGGAAATTTGTTGCTCTATGGATGCCTTACGCTCTTTAGAACGTTCTTCGCGGTAAATCACATATGCGCGGGCTATTTTCTGTTCGCCGGCACGCATTAGCGCGAGCTCTACCTGATCCTGAATATCCTCAATATGTAAGGTGCCCCCATCAGGTAAGCGACGGGTTAGAGCAGATAAAACCTGATCAGATAAATCATCAACTTTTTGATGAATTCGTGTCGATGCTGCTGCAGTACCACCTTCAACGTTGATAAATGCCTTGGTCATCGCTACAGAAATCTTGCTTAGATCAAAAGTCGTGACCTTGCCATTACGACGTATCACACGATAATGATTTAAGGTGTCCATCACCGCATTGTGATTATTCGTATTCAACTTGGTAGGTGATTTTTGATCCCGTTGATTACTAGCTACACTAGCTACAATGTCTTTGTTAGCAGTGATTTCTGCTCCCATTTACCCCTCCAAATTATTACTACATTGTTTCCATGCCCGCCAACCGAGCTAGAAACTAATCGATTTTTGTTATGAAATAAACTTATAACACCACAACAAAATGTGGTCAATAAGCTCCTTAAACACAATATGATGTGGAATAGATTGTGTTTTATATCCGGATTACCTGTGGATAAGCTGGGTGTAAGTCTGAGTAAAATTATAAATAAAAATAAAATCGTATATTTTCATTCTCTTAGAATGATTGCTGCAATACAGTATGTTGCCGTATAAGATTGTTTAAAACTGTTGAAATTAAATTAGTAATAGTAATAATTAATAATAATTATTGTTTTTCTGGACAAAAAAATAATTAGGCTAGAATGGTTTAGGGAAGGTAGAAAGAGGAGCAAAAGAAGCCATTGATGCCGTCTTTAGTCACATAATGAAGCCTTGTCACCCCATTGATGTTTAGGTTTGTTGGTAAATCCGTCCGCGGTCTTTAAGAAATACTAAGAAAAACATTATTTTAGGCGGTAAATAACTTCACGCAAGGAATTGAGACTGTGTGCGGGCAGGATATTGTCGACATAAGGACGTGCAGCTTTGGCGCTGGCATCCTCAATGTAGCCTTCGCGGGCCACCATGGGGTTAAGCCAGAGAACTTTATCGGCTCTAGATTTCAATAACTTTAGCTGTTTTGCTAGTTCAGATGGTTGTTCAGTATCAAAGCCATCACTAATCAATATCAGCGAAGTCTTTTTATTGAGCATCACATTTGCGTAATCCTTATTAAACGTGGAAATGGATTGGGCAATACATGTCCCGCCAAGCCAAAGATTATTAGTCGCTTCCAGTTGCTTTTTCATGGAGCTAATGGAATGTAATTTAAATATCTCGGTGACATGGTGCAATTTCGTATGAAAAACAAATGCCTCGGTATTGTGAAAAACATTTACTAGTCCGCGAACAAAGCGAAACAATAATGGGTTGTTCCATGTCATGGAATGCGATACATCATGCAGAACCACTAGTTTCGGGGGTTCGCGTGTTTGTAATAAAAAACGCGGTTTGATCGGTATACCACCCTGAGAAAGGTTATGTCTTAACGTATGCCGGACACTCAACGTGCGCCCACGATTGGCAATAACTTTTTTACGCCGCAAGGAACGTTTTAATTGTGTTGCTAATGTTTCCGCCAGATTCTCCGCTTCCTGCATGGCTTTAGAATCGTTTAAAAAACGAAAGTCTGCTTTACCAATCGTATTTTGCTTACCTGCACCAACTCCGTTATTGATATCAATCTCGGCCGGATTGATCTCCTGACTACTTCCAGCCAGACCACTTAATCGGCCACTAGTTTGATTAATATTTAGTGACTTTGTCGGGATGGCCAAAGTATTGATTTTACCTAACCAGTAATTATTGAAGTGCTGATGAAACTGTTGCCATTGCGATGCTTCGCGACAAAATAAAGTACGAAAATAAATTTCAGAGAGTTGTTTGTTCGGTTCGTTTAGGCTGGAAATGGCATGAAGGCTATCACTAATATCATTTGAACAAATTGAATATCCCTGCTGGCGTAGATAATCACTAAAGCCAAGTATACGTTGACTTAATGAACTAGCGTTCATAAGGAGATGCGAATCAAACGATCTAGTTCGGCGGCATTAATAAGTTGTTTATCTTCACGGGTTTTTAACAAACAACCAAGACTATCTAGAATAGACTGTCTTTCAATACTGATATCTTTAATACCTAATCCTAACAATGCCATTGCCCAATCGAGTGTTTCAGCAACACCAGGAAGTTTGCGTAAATCTTTCTCACGCAAATGTTGTACAAAGCTAACGATTTGTCTGCTAAGTGTGTCATCAATATTTGGTACACGTGATTTAATGATCTGCATTTCACGCTCCGGATCAGGGTAGGGCATGTAGTAATACAAACAACGACGACGTAATGCATCACTCAGGTGGCGAACGCCATTGGAAGTGAGAATCACCATCGGGATGGATGTCGCGTTAATAGTACTGTATTCAGGAATGGTGATTTGATATTCAGATAGCAACTCTAAAAGAAACGCCTCAAAGGCTTCATCGGCACGATCGATTTCATCAATCAACAAGACCGGTGAATTGATTTGTGTAATGGCTTTTAAAAGAGGACGTTCAAGTAAAAAACTTTTATCAAAAATTGTAGAAAGATCTTCTTTTTTTGCATCGAGTTTTTCCTGCATATTAATCCAGAGCAACTGCTTGGAATAATTCCATTCATACACAGCACTTTGGCTATCCAGCCCTTCATAACATTGCATTCGTATTAATTCGCAATCGGCAGCATTTGCCAAAGCCTGAGCAATACTGGTTTTACCGACACCGGCTTCACCTTCAATTAAAAGTGGCCGTTGCAATTGTTGCATTAAATTCAGAATAGCAGCCATCTCACTATTAGCGATGTAGCCGACCTTTTCGAGTTTTTGTTGTAAGTCTTTCATAAAGCCTTACTTTATCACATTTAGTTTTTTAGTTTTTTGAATTTATGGTGCTCGAAACTGTTCACCCTATGATGCAGTTGCATGGTTTGATTCACTAACGAAGCTATCCTAGGTTTTAGTTGTGTGTTAACGGTAGTATTATTAAGACATAATTATAGAAATTGAGAATTTAGCAATAATAATGACAAATACATTAATCTCACCACTCTCTGGACTAAGACGTCTCATCGAAACTGGTCAGATTGGACCCAATGAAAATAAATTTCTTGATGATAAAGACCCTGTTTGGTCGCCACATAACAAAATCATCAACGTGACTCCGGGTCCTGCATGGGGTTCTGAGCTAGTGGATCAATTTTCATCAACTCAGACACGAGGTATGCGTGGTCCAGACGTTGCAAGATTTTTTACAAGTGTTCGCGCTGATTACGGCAGAATGGTAGGTATGCAGGCAGGTGGTAGATCACTATTCTTCACTGGGTCTGGTACTACTGGGACAGAAGCAGCTGCAGGTTCATGTCGTTTTCCTGATGAAGCTGAATCCGATATGCCTGCTGTTGTTACCATGGAAATAGGTGCGTTTAGTACAGCAATGGGTAACTGTGTTGAAAATCTTGGTAGAAAAGTTGTTCGACTGAAAAGTGACCTCGGTGAAGATCTTCCTTTTGACCAATTAAGAGAAGTCCTTGAAAAAGACACAGAACATAAAATCCAGTTAGTTATGCACCCGCTAAATGAAACGGGTACAGGTGTTACTACTGATCCAAAGAAGGTGCGCGCAATATTGGATGAGCTAAATCACTCGGCACTGCTTGTTGTTGATGGTATTTCTGCCATCGGCAGCATGCCTGCCAACATGACTGATATGGGTATCGATATGCTGATTGGCTGTAGTCAAAAAGGCATTATGGGTACACCGGGTATTGGCATGCTTTCTATTAGCCCTAAAGCATATGAGAGAGTTTATGAAGCCGACAAAGCATTAGCAAATGCAGGTATTAAAAAAGGCCAACATTACTTACATTTAACCAAAATGATTGATGCGATGGATTCCATGGGGTTACATCTTGAAACGCCAGGAAACTATGCTCAATTTGCTGTGGCATTGGATACGCTTGCCATTGAAGGTATTGATCGTGTTTGTGAACGCCATAAAGAGTGTTCTGAAGTTTATCGTGCTGCCGTACTTGCTGCAGGCCTGGAGTTAGTAGCAAAACATGAACACCTTCGTTCAAATGCGGTGACAGCAGTGAAAGCGCCGGAAGGTTTTGGTGTAAAGAAAATTACTGAAGTACTTAACATCATGTTTTCTAAACATGCTGTTGAAGCTGCAGCTATTCCAGGCGCGCCTGACTTAGGTTGGCGACTATGTGCAACTGGCGGCATTCAACCACAACATGCTATGGCTGCTTCTATAGCATTCTTAATGGCATGTGACGAAGCAGGCGTGCCTGTAGACGTTGAGGCAGGTGTTGCAGCTGCCACTAGAAAATATAGGGAAGTTGTTAAATATCACAGACCTTTACCGGGGGTTGATGCTTACGGAAGATAATAACTAAATAAGAACGTTTAAAACACAAAGTCAGTCAAGCTGTATTTGCTGTATATTTGAATACAAGATAACCTACGGTGTAAAAGTGGGATTAGTGGCAGAAAAAACTATGTTTCACTTTACTTAATCCACATAGTTAATTCGCTGCATTTTTACTGCTTCTTATGACGATGCTGCGAACAATCACATAAAATACTGGTGTTAGAAATAATCCAAGTAACGTTACACCTAACATTCCACTAAATACTGTTGTGCCTAATACCTGTCGCATCTCAGCACCAGCACCTGTTGCTAACATCAATGGCACAACACCAAGAATAAAAGCAAACGCCGTCATTAAAATAGGACGTAAACGAATTTGAGCTGCTTCAATAGCAGCATCTACATGATTTTTACCTTCCCGCTCAAGATGTCTAGCAAATTCCACCATTAGGATTGCATTTTTACTCGCGAGGCCAATAAGTACGATAAAACCAATCTGCGTTAATATATTGTTATCCATACCGCGAAAATGAACACCTGCTAGCGCAAACAAGATACATAAAGGCACAATTAAAATAATTGTGATTGGTAATGACCAGCTTTCGTATTGTGCAGATAACAGCAGGAATACAAACAACACACTTAATGGGAAAATAATAATACCGACGTTGCCGCCAAGTTTTTCTTGTAGTGCTATTTCTGTCCATTCAAAACTGATGCCGGCAGGCAAAATTGCGGCTGCCAGCTTTTCCATTTCGATTAATGCTTCGCCAGTACTTACTCCGGGAACTCCACTGCCTTGTAATTCCGCAGAGGGGTAAAGGTTGTAACGTACAATTCGATTTGCACCTTGCACCTGTAATACTTTCAGGATTGATCCCAGTGGCACCATGTCGCCATTAATGTTCTTGGCACGCAAGCGCAAGATATCAGCTGGGTCTAGTCGAAAGGGTGCATCCGCTTGCGCAATCACCTGATAGGTTTTGCCAAACAAATTAAAATCGTTGACATAAGTGGAGCCGAGATAAACCTGTAATGTTTCAAAAACATTTTCCACTGGCACATTAAGAATTTCTGCGCGATTGCGATCAATATCAAGATTATATTGTGGTGTCGATGAATCAATCGTGCTGAATACCTGAGTCAATTTAGGATTCTGATTTGCAGCACCTGCAAGTTGCCATGCTGCTTCTTCAAGTGCTTTTAAACCAAGTCCACTTTTATCCTGAACGATCATTTTAAAACCACCACCGCGACCCATACCACGAACAGAAGGAGGTTGCACTACAAAGATGGAAGCTTCTTGGATATTGCTAAATGCTGCATAGAGCTGACCAACAACAGAACTTGCCTTTTCTTCTTTTGAGCCAGAACGTTCTTCAAATGGCTTTAATAAAACAAATACAGCTGCCGAGTTACTGGCATTAGTAAATGTTGCCGCATTAAGTCCGGCAAACGCGACTACATTAGTAATGTTTGGATTTTGTTGTGCAATTTTAGTTGCCTTTTGTACAACTTCATCCGTTCTTTCTAAAGAGGCACCTTTGGGGAGTTCAATAATACTTATTAAATAGCCTTGATCCTGTTGTGGAATAAAGCCACCTGGTACACGTTGAAACATTAAATAGGTGCTGCAGATTAAAATGAGAAACACCGTTAACATAATGATAGGGCGACGGACAAAAAACGCGATAAGCTTACCGTATTTTTTGTTGCCAAAATTAAATACGGCATTGAAAAAGCGATACAATATATTAGGTTTTACATGGTCGGGGGCTTTTAGTAATAGGCGACCCAATGCCGGGCTTAAGGTTAATGAGTTAAATGCAGAGATAACAGTTGCAACAGATATTGTTAGTGCAAATTGTTGAAAAAATGCGCCGGGTATACCACCAAGAAACGCGCTTGGAATAAATACTGCCACTAACACCAATGCCATGGATATTAAGGCACTACCTACTTCTGTCATAGTTATTCTAGCAGCATCACGTGGCGCGACACCGTTTTCAAGATTTCGTTGAATATCCTCTACTACTACAATCGCGTCATCAACAACGACACCAATCGCAAGCACAAGTCCGAATAGTGACAAACTGTTTAATGAGTAGCCCATCGCTGACATGACAGCAAATGTGCCAATCAAGGAAACTGGGATTGCGGCTATAGGAATAATTGCAGCCCGCCATGACTGCAAAAATATAATGATAACCAATACAACAAGAATTAATGCCTCGACAATAGTGAGATAAACCTTATTAATCGACTGCTCGATAAATTCTGTAGGGTTATAAACAATTTTATATTCAATACCGGGAGGGAATGATTTTGAAAGTCTGTCGACGGTATTTAGAATTTTTTCAGCGGTTTCTAATGCATTACTGCCAGGGCGTTGAAAAATCGCGATAGCAACTGCACTTTTTCCATTTAAATAACTATTTCTTACATATTCTTTACTGCCGATTTCAACACGTGCGATATCTTTTAGGCGTGTAAGTCTTCCATCTTCACCACGTTTAACAATAACGTTACCGAATTGTTCCTCATCGATAAATCGTCCTTGTGTTGTGATGGTATATTCAAATGCACTATCCAACGGCATTGGTGTTTGTCCGAGTTTTCCTCCGGCAACCTGAACGTTTTGCGCGCGTAGCGCACTAACCACATCTGTAGCCGCTAATTTAAATGCAGCCATACGTTTGGGATTAAGCCAGATGCGCATACTGTATTCGCGCGCACCAAAGACGATGAGTTCGCCAATGCCATCAATGCGAGCAAGTTCATCGCGAACCTGTAACAGGGCATAGTTACTGATATAGAGTTCATCCTGACTTTCATCGGGGGATAGCAGATGAATTACCATCATGAGATTTGGCGAACTTTTCCGCGCAATTATCCCTAGTCTTCGTACTTCTTCTGGTAATTTAGGTTCAGCCTTGGCAATTCTGTTTTGCACCTGAACCTGTGCCGTATCTAGATCGGTACCTTGTTCAAAGGTAATTGTTAATGACATTGCGCCATCGCTTGTTGATTGCGACGTCATGTATAGCATATTTTCTATGCCATTAATTTCTTGTTCAATTGGTGTGGCGACGGTGTCGGCAATAACTTGTGGTGAAGCGCCAGGATAATTAGCATTAACAACAATGGTTGGCGGTGCAATTTCGGGATATTGGGTTATTGGTAATCCTATGTATGACAGAGCGCCAATAATGACAATAATAATTGATATGACAGCAGCGAATCGCGGCCTGTCTATAAAGAAATGACCAAATTTCATCGCAGACTATCCTTTCGTTTCTATTACACTTTCTTCAGGTGTTACTTTCATGCCGATACGTACACGTTGCAATCCATTTATAACGATACGATCTTCCTTGTTTAAACCATCACGAATTACACGAAGGTCGCCATGCTTGTTGCCAATTTTAATTATTCGACGTTCAACGATATTGTTTTCGTCGACGACATAAACAAATCGTTTTGTTTGGTCGAGGTTAATCGCTGAATCTGGCAGCAATAACGCTTCATAAGGTCCTTTACCAAGTAACTTTACATCGGTAAACATGCCGGGCACGAGTAATAAGTCCGGGTTGTCTACTAATGCTCTTCCACGCATGGTGCCGGTAGACATATCAATCTGGTTATCGACGAAGTCCATGTGTCCTTCATGCATATATTCTTCTTCATCGGCTAATCTTAAATACACCGGATTTGGAGTTGTACGAGAAGATTCTCTACTGCCTTCCATATCCATACGTGAGTAATGCAAAACTGCCTGCTCATCAGCAGTGAAATATACATATATAGGATCTAGCGAAACAATGGTTGTTAGAATGTTTGAATCATTATCACCATCTTTAATCAGGTTACCTTCAGTAACGTTTGTTCTGCTAATTCTGCCAGTAATAGGTGCTTTTATTTGAGTAAATTCAACATCAAGTTCGGCGGCAACTACTCTTGCTTTAGCAGCTTGAACTGAAGCTATGGCGGCAGATTTTTGACTTCTTCTTGAATCCAGTTCTTCTTCTGGCATGACGCGTGTTTTAAACAGGCGTTCGGCACGGGCAAGATCATTTTCAGCAAGTTGTAATGTTGCTTTTGCTTTTTCCAGTTCAGCTTTGGTTTGATCAAGCACAGCTTTATACGGTCGCGCATCGATTACATAAAGCAGGTCACCTTTATTAACAATTCTACCTTCAGTGAAATTGACTGATTCTAGATAACCGCTAACTCTGGGGCGTACTTCTACAGATTCACAAGCATAGAGTCGACCAGTGAATTCATCCCAATCTGTGACTTGTTGTATTAATGGTGTGGCGATAGTGACTGTGGGTGGTGTTGGTTCCTGCGCTTGAGGAGCGGGAGTGTCTTTTTCGCATGCAGTTAGTAAAAACATGAACAAAAAGAGGGGCAGGCTGTATACGCCAGGATTTTGTTTGCGAATGGAAGCAATCATTTATTAGTGACCTTGCTGTAGCGGTTAAGCGTGATTGATATATGTGTGATGATAAATAAGCCATCTATTGTAGGTTGAATATTGAGATAAACAAATTATTTCAATTTGTTACAAATTGAATCACTAAATCGTTATACAAAATCAATAATCAACCCGATTCGTAATGACAATCAGATAATTGCTATATTGAACATTATTCAGCGTATTATCCTGTCTGCCAGACATAATAAACAATTAGCCCTTGAGAATTGACTAAAATTAATCGAATTAACCATATATAAAACAATGGTTAATTAAACTATTTAATTAAATTACATTAATTATAAACTAAAATATTGGCGAATATTTCCAAGCGATTTTGCCTATCGCTCCATGTTACTATCCAGCAAATTCAATATTGAAGAGGAGCAATTTTGAATGGGGATCTCCTGAACGATGGTTTGAATCTAATGGCATACGGCATGGGTACCGTATTCGCTTTTCTTGCATTGTTGGTTATCGCGACCAGCATCATGTCTTTTGTAATTGGTAAATTATATCCCGCTAGTCTTACAGACAGCTCTAAGACGTCATCTCAATATCATGGTATTGATCCGCAGATTATTTCGGCAATCATGCCAGCAATCAAACTGCATCGTTCAAAACATAAATAATAACTATAAACGGTAATCAAACATGAGCATGAACAGCAATAAACCAGTAGGAATCACTCACGATTGCGAATTTTCATAAAACAGTTCTATTGTTAAATCAACTAAAAGAGCATGGTATTAAAATATGTATTGATGATTTCGGTACAGGTTATTCAGCTATGAAATATTTGCAAAATATTCCGGTTGATAAATCATTTGTGGATAATATTCATCATGACACGGGTTCGGCCTCATAGTAAAAGCAATCGTTACTTTGGCGCATAGCATGAGGTTATGTGTGGTAGCAGAAGGGGTGGAACGTGAGGAACAATATGATTATCTGTCTGAGATCGGTTGTGATCAGGCGCAAGGATATTTTCTCAGTCACCCATTGCCCGCAGATGAGGTGATTGCTAAGATTTTGGAAATTAATTCCAAAGCTAGTTGAGTATATGAAAACATCAGTTGTTATTGCCGCCCTGTATAAATTTGTCAGACTTGACGATTTTGAACAATTACAACCCAAATATTTGCAATTTTGCCTTGATCATATGATTAAAGGCACATTATTACTGGCGGAAGAGGGTATCAATGGCACCGTGGCAGGAAGTCGCGAAAGTATTGATTGTCTGCTTGAATTCCTGAAATCAGATGAACGCTTGACGGATCTGGAGCATAAAGAGTCATATGCAGATGAAGTGCCTTTTCTACGCACCAAGGTGAAGTTGAAAAAAGAGATCGTGACTCTTGGGCAGCAAGGTGTTAGCCCGATAAATGGTGGTGGTACGCGTGTTGATCCGAAAGACTGGAATACAATTATTTCTGATCCCGAGGTGGTTTTGATAGATACGCGAAATCAATATGAAGTCGATATTGGTAGTTTTAAAAATGCCGTATCACCCAAAACGACTAACTTTCGTGAATTTCCTGGATATATCAAGACCAATCTTGATCCGGCAAAACATAAAAAGGTGGCGATGTTTTGTACTGGTGGTATTCGCTGTGAAAAGGCAAGTGCCTATATGTTGCAAGAAGGATTTGAACAGGTATATCAACTTAATGGTGGTATTCTGAAATATCTTGAAGAAGTTAATAAGGATGAAAGTCTGTGGGAAGGTGATTGTTTTGTTTTTGATGGCAGGGTATCTGTTGATCATAATCTCGAAGAAGGAAATTACGAACAGTGTTTTGCCTGTCGACGACCAATATCTGATGAAGATATGCAATCAGAACATTATCATAAAGGGGTGTCATGCCCACATTGTATAGATGAGAAAACAGATGAGCAGCGTGATGGTTTTCGCGAACGCCAACATCAGGTTGAGCTTGCTGAGCAACGCAACGTAAAACATATCGGCGCTAAATTCTAATCAATCAGCTATCCCTAATGGATTTGCCGATTCTATATTCTTTCCGTCGTTGCCCTTATGCCATACGCGCCAGAATAGCTATCTATCAGGCTAATATTAAATGTGAATTACGCGAGGTCGTCTTAAATGACAAACCGGACGCAATGTTGGCATTATCAGCTAAAGGTACAGTGCCAGTTTTGCAAACGACCAATGGAGAAGTAATCGAGCAGAGTCTGGATGTCATGTTATGGGCATTGAGACAACATGATCCTGATGATTGGTTGAGCGGGTATAACGATGATGCAAAAACATTGATAGATGAGAATGACGGACATTTTAAACATTATCTTGATCGTTATAAATATCATGTAGCTTATCCTGAACATTCATCAGAATATTATCGAGATAAGGCGAGTTTGTTTTTACAGACACTGGAAGAAAGTTTGCAAAGTAATCCATCAGGTTTTTTGTCCGGCAATAAACTCGGTTTGCTGGATGTAGCTATCTTTCCTTTTGTCAGACAATTTGCCAATGTTGATATAGACTGGTTTAGGAAAAGTTCATTTCAGCGGGTAATTAACTGGTATGGGCAAATTGCAAGTATGGACTTGTTTCAACATTGCATGGATAAATATGAACAATGGCAGCAGGGCAATGCGGTAGTCTATTTTCCAGCATGAAGTTAAATAGAGGGAAGTATTATTAAATATCTTTGGATAATTATCTTTGCTGCTGTATTACTTTGGTCAGGTATTGAGCCAAAAGATCGGCTTACCTGTGTTTTGGAAGTTGCACCTGCAGTCATTGGCTTTACACTCGTGGCAATTTCTTTTCATTCTTTCCGTCTCACTTCATTACTTTATTTCTGGATATTGGCATATTGCATAGTATTTATGGTCGGCGATCATCACACCTATGCCGAAGTGCCACTGTTTGATGGTTTGTTTGGTGCTGAACGCAATAATTATGACAAGGTGGGCATTTCTTTCAGGGCTTTGTGTCAGCCTTGTTAGCAAGAGAGATACTGGTACGCAAACATGTCGTCAACGGTAAAGCCTAGCTTAATGTCATTATTATTTAATTTGTCTGGCATTCAGTGCCTTTTATGAATTGATCGAGTGGTGGGTTGCATTAGCTTCCGGTGAAAATGCGGACGCGTTTTTGGGCACGCAAGGCTATGTATGGGATACACAATCAGACATGGGCTATGCCATGCTCGGTGCAATTAGCTGTTTGATACTGTTATCAGGTATTCACAACAAACAATTAAATAACATTAATCAAGTTTGATGATGTTAAGTTCCTGCTATTAAGCAGGCACATGAGCATATTCCAGTCTGATGCCATTAGGATCACGAAAGAATACTGCGTAAAAACCGGGTACGTAATCATATTCTGCTGGTGCATCGACAATTTCAGCATTCATTGTTAACAGGGCCTGATATAAGTCATCAACTGCTTCTCGTGAAGGTGCTTCAAAGGCAAAATGATGCAAACCAACATTATATTCTTTAAAGTTGTTTTGCTTATTTTCAGGAAGTGCTTCCCATATAGAAAACATGAAGCCATTGCCGGCAAAGATTAATATTTTACCATCCGCATTACGATGTGGGCCGCCTTCAGTTTCGATGATAGGTTTTGCACTAAGTGCATCAGCCAGTTTTTTATAAAATTCTTCAGATTTATCCCAGTCATTTACAGATAAGGCGATATGATGAATTCCTGTCGCGGACATATTTAGACTCCTTATTTTAATAATTTGACTTAACTATAAGCTAATATGATCAATGATCAAGTTGCCATATAATTAGCTAATAGCAAGTTTACATAGTTAACCAAAGTGCATAATAAAAAAGACACTATCTATAAAGAGAACAATTCAACGATAAAACCATTCGAGTTTGATCAACGTGTTGTTGATGTATTTCCGGATATGATTAAACGTTCTGTGCCGGGTTATCCCATGACGTTGGCAATGATAGGCGTTATTGCTGATAAATATTTTATTGAAGATACAGCGATATATGATCTTGGCTGTTCACTAGGCGCAGTTACATTTTCACTGGACAACAGTTTATATAATAAAAATGGCAAGATAATTGGTGTTGATAACTCAGAGGCAATGATTCATCAGTGTCAGAACTTATTGAATGTGCATCAAAGTCAATTTGAGATTGAATTTATTCAGGCTGATATTACTCAATGCGATATTCAAAATGCATCTATTGTGATCATGAATTTCACTTTGCAGTTTGTACCACTGGCGCAAAGAGAAGAGTTGCTTAAAAAAATATACGATGGACTATTGCCCGGGGGAGTATTGATCCTGTCAGAAAAGATCAAATTCGATACAGAGGAAGAGATGCTTTTAATGCAAGAGCTTCATCATCACATGAAAGCCTTGAATGGCTATGATGATATGGAGATTGCAAACAAGCGTGATGCTCTGGAAAAGGTGTTGTTGCCAGAATCTCACGATATACATTTGCAACGTTTGCAGTCCGCAGGGTTTCATCCCGTTTCACAGTGGTTGCGATGTCTTAATTTCGTTTCTTTTCTAGCAATAAAACCAGATTGATGCAGTTTGAAAAATTGTATCAATGCCTGATAGAAAATGGCATGTCTGACTGGCAACAAGAGCTTGCCAGACAATTAGACGATTATTTTACAAACGTGAAGCATGGTGATTATGAACGATGGCATAAAGCCATCAAACAATTACCACAAATCAAAACGGATTATATTCATTTTGATCAGGCTGCTGTAACGATTGGTAAAGCCTCAGAAATTTCCGATTCTCAACGTGACATACTGATTAAATCATTAAAGGAAATGATGCCCTGGCGTAAAGGGCCATTTAATCTGTTCGGAATTGATATCGATACCGAATGGCGTTCCAATCTAAAATGGGATCGGGTTAAACCCTATATCAAACCATTAACTGACAAACTGGTTTTGGATATTGGTTCTGGTAATGGTTACTACGGTTGGCGCATGTTAGAAGAGGATGTGAAATATATTGTCGGCATCGATCCTACATTATTATTTTATATGCAGTTTCAATTAATGAAACACTATCGCCCGCAGTCAACTATTGATGTTTTACCATTTGGTATACAGGCATTACCTGAAGCAGGTTTTAAGTTTGATACCGTATTATCTATGGGCGTCATCTATCATAGAAAGGATCCTTTGCAACATCTAGAGCAATTAAAGTCATGTCTTTGTACCGGAGGTGAACTGGTACTGGAAACGCTGGTTCTGGATACCGATAAGGAAAATATACTTAACCCTGAAGGTCGTTATGCGAAAATGAATAATGTTCACGCGATTCCCAGTCTGACCAGTTTAACCACGTGGGCACAGGATGCTGGCTTTATCAATGTGCAGATTGTCGATGTTTCCAGTACCACTACTCATGAACAGCGCCGCACTGAATGGATGCAATTTGAATCTTTGTCCGATTTTTTGGATAAAGAAGATAACACTAAAACTATTGAAGGATATCCTGCACCTATGCGTGCGGTACTAATTGCAGAAAAACCATAAAGGATTACAAACATGAATATTGTCACTTTACTAATATGTTCTTTATTTACACTGAATGTTCTGGCTGATACACAGCAGTTCAAGACACAGGATTACACAGTTAACGCAGAACAAATTACCGATAGTCTGCAACACCCATGGGGAATGGAGTTTTTGCCTGATGGACGTATTCTGGTTACGGAACGTCCGGGTTATTTAAGAATTATCGAGGATGGTAAGTTATCCAAACCTGTGCGTGGTTTACCTGACATACAGGCGTTTGGTCAGGGTGGATTACTGGATGTTATGCTGGATCCTGATTTCTCTGCGAATCAGACTATTTATCTAAGTTATGCCGGCCCGGGACAGGGTGGAGTAAGTACTGAAGTGGTTAGAGCTAAGTTAGGTAATAATGAATTAACTAACGTAAAACGTATTTTTGCTTTAGAAAAGAAAACCGATACAGGCTATCACTTTGGATCGCGTTTACAGTTTGATCGTGATGGTTATTTATATATTTCCTTAGGTGATCGTGGCGATATGGATCGTGCCCAGGATATTTCAGATCATGCCGGTTCCCTCATTCGTATTAATAAAGATGGCTCTATTCCCGAGGATAACCCGTTTGTGAATAATGCGAATGCCAAGCCTGAGATTTATACGTATGGCAATCGCAATATGCAAGGAATGGCAATGCATCCGGTTACAGGTGATATATGGGCGATAGAACATGGTCCTCAAGGCGGCGATGAATTAAACCTGATGAAAGCTGGTACAAATTATGGCTGGCCTGTTATTACTTATGGTGTGAACTATGTGTCAGCAACAAAAATAGGTGAGGGCACTGAAAAAGAAGGCATGGCGCAACCCATACACTACTGGGTGCCCTCTATCGCAACATCAGGTTTAATGTTTTATGACGGTGAGTTATTTCCAAAATGGAAAAACAACGCCATAGTCGGGTCATTAAAATTTGGGCAGCTAGCACGTTTAACGATGCAAGATAATAAAGTGATTAGTGAAGAACGAATTTTGGATAACGAACTGGGGCGTATACGTGATGTAATGCAAGCTCCGGATGGTTCAATTTACATACTTATTGATCATCAAAATGGCAAATTATACAAAATCACACCTGTTAATGATTAGATAAAACGCATAGCGCCTTTGCCAGCTCTGCAGGTGAGTCGTAAATAATATCTGCGGGTATTTTTACCTTTTTAATTAATCGATCCCGTGTGTCGAATCCATAACTGGCCATTAGTATGGTGTCATATGAACTTATAGATGCAGCATTATAGTCTCCGACTTCATCAGCAGTGAAAATGCAGCGTTTATAATGTTTTGCCTTCATACCTTCCAGAATATTGATCTTTTTAACGCCTACCGATACCGGAATCACGAAATCCAGCGCATTATGATTGACCTCGCTATTTGCCAGCACTTGTCGAATCGTTTTTCCGGGATGAAAGGTAAAGTTACGACTGATGATGCCAACGTGAACCATTGGATCATCAATCATACTATTTAATGTAGTTACGAATTCAGGAAAGATTACGCCATCTTTCTGATAGTACGATGTCAGGGCTTCACGGATGATCTGATTTTTAGGCAAAGTGATATTGACGAGATTGCCGATAAACTCCTTGCCACCACCAATATATTTCAAAAACTTGCGACGGTTTTTGAAACATTCCTGATCACCAATATTTAGACCAAATTGTTTGAAAGTATTTTTTAACAGGCTGTAAGAATCAATTAACAACCCGTCGAAATCAAAGACTACGAGTGTCTCTTTCAAGCAGTGGCCTCTACATAACTAGTCTTCTCGCTCAGTAACCTCGAGCAGGTGGTAACCAAACTGTGTTTTAACAGGACCAAGTACAGTATTAATCTCACCACTGAATACAACTTCATCAAATTCCTTAACCATTTGACCAGGACCAAATGAACCAAGGTCGCCACCTTTGCGGCCGGAAGGACAACTTGAATGTTCTTTGGCGATTTCAGCAAAATCTGCTCCATCTTCAATTTCTTTCTTTAATGCTTCACATTGTTCTTCTGAACTTACCAGAATGTGTCTTGCGCTTGCTCTGCTCATAAACTCACCTTTCTTTTGTTAATTATTTATTACAAAAATGCCCTGCAGAAACAGGGCACATAAAAAAACATATTCTCATTAATTATTCAGGCACGATACGGTGTTTTACATAACTACCGGGTGCATCTTCAATCGGTTTTAAATTACTGCCGGGTTTTCTGGCAGTAATCTTTTTACCTGATTGTTTACTTACCCATTTATGCCAATCCGGCCACCAGGAACCTTCGGTATAAGCGGCATTTTCCAACCACTTGTCCGCATCTTCCTCAATCGCATCGTTAGTCCAGAAACCGTATTTGTTTTTTACTGGTGGATTGATGATGCCGGCAATGTGACCAGAACCACCTAATACAAAACGAACTGGGCCAGACATTAACTTTGCGCCTTCATATGTCGATTTCCAAGGCGTAATGTGGTCTTCTCGGGTAGAAATAAAATAGGTCGGTACTTTAATCTTGTTTATATCGATAGCCGTACCATTTAATTCAATACCACCCGGTTCTTTTAACAGGTTCTGCAAGTAACAGGTGCGTAGGTAAAAACTATGTGTTTTTGCCGGTAAACGAGTCGAATCCGAGTTCCAGTAAAGCAAGTCAAATGCTGTAGGCTCTTTGCCTAATAAATAGTTATTAATAAAGAATGGCCAGATTAAATCATTTGCACGTAACATATTAAATACAGTTGCCATGCTACTGCCATCCAGATAACCATCTTTTGCCATGTCAGCTTCAAGCGCTTTTAACTGCATTTCGTCAATAAACACACCAAGATCACCGGGTTCTTCAAAGTCGATCATGGTTGTGAAATAAGTCGTAGTGTTGATGGGACGTTTACGTTTTTTTGCAAGATAGGCATTTGTTGCTGCCATCAAGGTACCGCCAATACAATAACCGATGGTATTTACAGTGCTTGCACCGGTTTCTTCTTTCACCTTATCAATCGCGGTTAATAGGCCTTTATCCATATAATCTTCAAAGCCATAATCTGCATAAGTTTCATCAGGATTAACCCATGAAATTACAAATACGGTGTGACCCTGATCAACTGCCCATTGAATAAAACTGTTTTCCTTGCGCAAATCCAGAATGTAAAACTTGTTAATCCACGGCGGGCAAATTAATAATGGTGTTTCAAAAACTGTTTTGGTGGTTGGTTCGTATTGAATCAACTGGATTAAATCATTTTGATAAATCATTTTACCCGGTGTCGTTGCAACGTTTTCACCGACTTCAAATGATTCATAGTCAGTCATGCGTGTCATCAATTTCTGACCTTTACCTCTGGCAAAGTCCTCAATTAATGATTTGGCACCCTGAATCAGGTTTTGACCTTTTTGATTAATGGTTTCATTCAATACCTGTGGATTTGTTGCAGCAAAGTTTGCTGGTGACAGGGCATCAAGCCATTGTTTGACGTAAAAGTCATATTGGCTTTGCACCTTGTCATCGAGATGCGTGGTGCATTGCGCAGTTTCCATCAGGTATTTTGAGATTAATAAATAAAATTGTTTAATATGATCAAAGACAGCATGTTCGTTCCAGCTTTCATCAAAAAATCGACGATCACCTTTTTCGGGTAATACAACCGGATCAGGCACCAGACCAAAACTTCTCATAGTTGTGTAATTAAACAGGCGAAGCATGTTGTTGGCGAACATCACATTTTCATTGAAACATGTTGTATTTTTTTCAAAGAAATTCTGCCATCGTTCTATGACTTCTTCACTGAATAACATAGGATTGACCTGATTCATGGTTTCCAGACTTTGTGTGAAAAATTGACTGGTAACAGCTTGCTGTGTCTCGGAGATTTTGCCGACAGCATTTTGAAATTCGTTTTGTAACATGTCTTCCTCTAAAGCTCATTTATTTGAATTATGGCGCATTGTAACGAAAATTGTGCAATGCAACAAGATTTGATGTTTATAAGTAATTATTTAAAATATTCGTATAAGTTATTGATATTATAGATTAAATAATTCAAATGAAATGAAGCTTATCAAATCGTATATACCAGGATTATTATCCTTATTTAGACAGATACGAATCTCTTCAAGAATATGCTTGTGGGTAGGAGAGTCAATAAATTCACTATGAAATACGTCGTCGCTGATCAATTCAGGGTGTTTGCCGGCAATATGAAAGGTTCTTATAGAAGTTGAAACGCCGTTTATTCTCGGAAAATAAACATCCGAGACCATCAGTATTTTCATAGTAAGATGTCATCTTGTTGTTTTAACAAGGTTACACAACAATCGTGACAATTAGATGACAGGATAAATTGGCTTTATCCTGCCATCCGGGAAAAACTAAAAAGCGTATTGCCATCCACCAGTGATGGTTAAATCGGTTTCCATCTGCGGACCATTTAGATCACGATGTAAAGGAATACCTGCTTCCAGCGCTACACGATGACCACGAATAGTACCCTGTTGTCCTACCAGATTAATACCAAGATAAAGAGTTACTATTTCGCCACCATAATTATCTGGATCGGCAGTTTGAACCGGCAGTGTAATGTTTGAATCAATACCATCTATTTTTCCTGTATGGGAATAATTTAAACGTAACGAATTACTGATCCATGGACGCCAGCGATAACTTAACCATGTGTTTAAATCATGTTTATTGCCTAGCGCATATCCTTGATCCTTGCCGGTGCGAATATTTCCCATATATTGAGCTCCCCAGGCATATTGACCCTGTTTGCCGGTATAGGTAATACCGGGCAATAAATCATATGTTCCGGAACCAAGTTGCATTGCATAAGGCAATCTTACATTTGGCGTTGCGCCAGCAGGCGTGAGAATGTTGTCTCGCTTTTTATTGCTACCTGTTGGCAAGCTTATACCAGCATTAAGATGTATTTTATGAGTATTATCCTCATATAATTTAATCAAACCACTGACACTGGTATCTCCAATGCCTTTACTCCTGGTCGTAAAAGTACCTCGTCTTGTTGTACCAGCTATCCCGGCAAAAGTGATGTGATCCATACCTTTTTCCTGATACATGCCCATAACCATTAACGTTAGCCAGTCTGTCGGGGCATACATGGCGCCAAACATATGCATGTCCATATCCATTTTTGTTGGTACGACACGTAATGTTGCGGGCGTTCCAAAACGATTGCTGACATTTGAAACGATAAACTCGGGTGAGACCTGATTGTCCCCGATGCGATTGCCTTCCATTTCCATATGCATAAAGCGATATGACAACATCCACTCACCTTTGCCATGTGTATGATCACCCATAACACCAATCGGCGCGTGTCCATCTGCGTTTATCGGTTTTAAACCATCATTACCATAACTCATGCCAGTGTCATGATGATCACCATCTGCAAAAGCAAGAGAAGATAAAACTAATTCGAACACACCAATAGTTATGTGTCCGTTAAATAACGAATTCATAATTTGCTCCAATAAATAAATAAAAAATCGTGCAACTTGATTTGCACGCGTTTGAATTGTTTTATTAAGTGAGCAAGACAGGTGGAGAGCGAGAGTGAGAGTAAAGATAATTTGTACGGGGAACTAATAAATGCAAAACCTTATTTGCTGCGCTGTATGAAAACGCGGTCGAAAGATTAATTACATCCTGATTTAATGCTAATGAAATACTGCTGGCCGACCAGAAATGACAAGCTGTGAAACCATGTTCGACAGCTGATTGATCATTGTCGTCGTCATCATGATGATGCTGGTGATGTTTTTCTTTAGATATTGCATTGATGCCTGCAGGCCCATCACAAAGTGTGATCGTAAATAAACCATCATCAACACTGGTATCGACCATGAAACCGACCGCAATCAATGATCGCAGGGTGATGCTTAGAACTAATAGCAGCAATAGTTGTTGATGATGGTTTAGTTTTCGAATGCGTTGCATGACGTGATTATAAAATAATGTTTCTTAAGGACAATCTATTCAGGAAAATATTTCTATTGTTATATGTATATTCATTGAAAAAAAATCATGGTTAGCTTGTGCGGAAATACTTAAAACAATAATAAAAATAAAATCAGGAATTTAGAAATAAAAATTAAATTAGAGCTCAACAAACACAAAAATGTAGCGTGAAATAAACCTGCAAATATAAAAAAATGAGCTACACTTTTTATTAAGGCGATAAGCCTATTATATATGCCATTACACGTGGCACGACCCCCGCGAGTAGCTCAAACGGGGGGGGTATAATGGAAAAAATTATTCTTTACTCGCCTGTCGAAAGGCAATAAACGTAAAATCATCAGGGTGACATAGACGGTCGTCACCTTTTATCAGCATATTGTTCTGACAAGTCCTTTTCATTTCTTCAATACTTTCCAGTAAAGGACCTTTACGTATGTGTTCCGATATTTCATGTTCATACAGGTTGTCTGATAAGGCATCACTTGCAATTATCAAAGTATCAAGTGAAGCTAATTCTATTATTGGTCCGATATGAATAAACATTTCATGACAACCGACGTAAT